>JBKQHJ010000038.1:0-22196 GCA_052148835.1 Bryobacteraceae bacterium | reverse complement strand
CGTGGTTCAAGTATGGAGGCATGTGCGCAAAGGCTCCCGCTTTCACGGCCGTGGTATCCGATCCGAGGGTAAGATCGGCCTCACCTTCGAGGAAATAGAGCGCCGCCGGCATCGGTGCGGTGTGCGCTGAAAGCTCGTGCCCGGCGGAAAAGCCGAACAGAACCACCTTTACGTCATTGTCGTCGTACAGCGTTCGGCTGAGGATGCCACGCTGCGGGATATCAATTTCCTTGATCAACTCGGTTGTGACGAAGTAGGTCGGATTCACAATGATAGTCTCCTTTCCGGGCTCCAACTCGGTTGGGCCGGCACATTCTATCAACTTGCTCTTTGACGGGTCGGCACCCTTCAGAAAAGATGGGCCACGCCTTATCCTGCTTGCCAGGGCAAGAGCCGCCGCGCGGCCCCAATGGGCAGCAGGCGTCCAATCGCCGCCAACGGAAGTATGCACCGAGACCGCCTCAGCTCGCAATAGGCTGTTCGTCACGGTCACGCGGACATCTGTAATCGTGACTGCTCGCCGACTTTCAGCAAGAATAAAGAGCGATTAGGCTGAAAGGTCGGGAGGATTCTCATCTGCTGCGCACCCTCGCGCGCACAGCGACCGGGCGGGCTCAGGCCGCAGCTTGCCGCAGGCGTTTCACATGCGCAGGCGGCTGGGCCAGAGTCAAAACCATATTCACCGCGAATAAGATCACGGCGATCAGCTCCAGAATTGCCGAACAGGGCAGAACGTGCCAGGCAGCTTGAGAATATCCTTCATACGCGGGAATCTCCGATGACACTCGAAGCAGACAGCCGACGTTCAGTGTCAGTAATGCCGCGAACATGAGGCGGCTGCTGAAGAGCTGTCGCATTCCGCAGAATGCCGGCAACACTCGCTGGCCGATGGCGAATATCATGCTCGCCAGGAATCCCACAGTGAGAGCGTGGCGAGAGGCGCCCCAGATGCCGCCGTTTGTGTCTGCGCTGGCAGCCCACATCGAAAGGACCGCTGCGGCGAGCAGCCAGACGTAGCAAAGGCGCACGAAGAAAGGAAAGCTAGGATGGATGCCTTGCGTCTTAGCCGGGTGCTTCGACGGTTCGAAGACGTTGAGCGCGGCGATCGCCGTCACCGAGGCGATCACCAACAGGGCGGCCGCAGGCCGAAAGTATCCGCACAGCGCGGACACGACAGCTCCCGCGCAAATTGACAAAGCGGCGATCAACCCTCGATTCGAAGGTTGCTCTAACCCGAGAAACACGGGAAGCCAGCGCGCGTTGAACCCCCATACCGCAAGTACTGGAAATCCCCAAGTCGCCAACACAAGAAAGCGTTGATCGAACCAGTGCGGGAACACCGGGCTCGCAGCTCGAAACGCGAGGTATACGGCGGCGCTCAAATTAACAAGTAAAAGGATCAGGAATCCGACGGTCGATGCGATCACAAGCTTCATCCATGCTTTCACCGCCATCCGGTCGCCACCACTCTTGTGCCTGCTCACCGTCAGGAAGAAGATAAGAAATGCGCCCAACTCGAAGCTCGCTGAAGCCGGCAGCAGCACTCGCCAGTGCCATAGGTTGACGTTGGCGATCCATCGAAGGATCAGACCGAATGTCCAAAGGCCCCAGCTCAGCCAGGCCCAGCTGACCGCAAAAGGAAGAACCTTCCCCATCTTAGAGAGCGAGTAATAACCGATCCCGATGACGAACGTACCGATCCATCCGAAGATCTGCGCATGCCCGTGCGCCTGGAGCCACGATGCCGACAGGGACGACAGAGACCGCTGGCTACTAATGGAGATCAGGTTCCATACACCGAGCAATGTTCCAGGCAAGAGCATGAAGAGCAGACCGGTAACGACATAGATACTCACCAAACGTTGGAGTTGTGCCTCCCGCTGGGACTGCGCATCCACGGCGATTGGGAGGCTAGTGGACGACACTGCCGTTCTCCTGAACCGTCCTGGTCATTTCCACCGCCCGAGGGAAGAGGATATTGTTCTCAAGATGGATGTGCCGGTGGAGATCTCGTTCGAACTCCTCCAGTCCCTGATAGAGAGCGCGGAAACTGGTGCAGGCGTCGGCCGGAGGCTGAAAGGCGGCAGTCAAAGAATGGATCCCGGTCAATGCCTCGACCGCGTCGTCGTGTTCGGCAATCATTCGCTGGATCGGGAACTCGATACCGCGAAAACTCGCTCCATTGGCTCCGTCAGCTCGCGTGGCCTCTTCCAGCCGTTTGATCATGGGGAACAAGATCCGTTCCTCTTTGAGCATATGGTCCGCCAACTCGGAAGCGAGTCCGTCGAATAGCTCCTCAACGCGACACAGCTCTGGATGGGTGGTCGCGTGTCGGCCCCGGACCTTCTCGATCAGGCCGGTCAGCCGCGGCGATTCCCGGCGAACGAAAGCATGGTGTGTCTCTACGATATGATCGGCGAGTTTCTCCAAGGACGCGGAGTTCCAGCGATCGTCCGACACCACATCGACCGGCACCGGACGTCGCAGCACTTCGAGCACCGTGTCCACTGCAACGTTCGCCTGGCGGCACGCTTCGTCGAGGGAGCGCTTGCCTCCGCAGCAATAGTCAATTCCAAAAGACTCAAACACCCGGGCCGCCTGGGGGTTTTCCAGGACTATGTCCCGCACGGTCGTCCGCGAAGCTAAGTTCATGGGATCTCCTATCAAGTAACAGCTTGAAGCAGGCAGCGCCGGATCGCAGTGACCGAAGTCACAGGACGGATCAAATTTCCGCTTCGGCTTCGAGTTGCAGTCCTTCTCGATCGGACACAACGATTTCCCGATGGCTCACCTGGATCAGTCCCGCAGCCTGGAAACGGTTGAGGTTGCGTGAAACTACCTCACGCACAGTCCCCAGGTTCAGGGCGATTTCCTGGTGGGTCCAAGGCAAGGAAAACGAATTTCTTCCAGCTTGATCGGCGAGTTCGAGCAGTGTGCGCGCTAAGCGTTGACGGACCTTGCCGAACGTGATGCTTTCGATCAGCGCGACGAGGGCGCGCAGCCGGCGTCCGACGACCGCCAGAGCTTGGAGCGGCAATTGGGGGTGCTGGAGGCAAACCGCCCGAAAATCCCGCTTGTGGATGAAAAGCGCGATTACCTGGTCGACGGCCTGCACCGAGGCCGGATACGGACCGCCGTCGAAGAGCGGCAGCTCAGCGACGGTCGCCGGGGCTGTTTCGACAGCCACCGTCAACTGCCGTCCCGACGGCTAACTCTTGAAGATTTTGACCGAGCCCTGGACCAGCAAAAACATGCCTTCACAGCCGTCCCCTTCGTCGAACAACACCTGCCCGGGCGCAAAGGGGCGAGTCGCAGCTCGCTCGGTCAGGGCATCGATGACCTCTGGCTCCAGCCCTGCAAACATAGGAATCCGCTGGAGCAACTCAGTCCGGGTAGCGCTCATATAACTTCCTATTTGACTATCGTCGCTCGGCCTGTCCTAATGCCCCCTGCGAGACCAGTTGCAGCACCCGCTCGAAGAGGATGGTGTTTTCGAGTTGAATATAAACTCGAAGGTCGGCTTCCAGGTCGTTCAATTCTGGGAGTTCATCATCACCAGCTTGCTCACGTACCTTGTCGAACAATGTGACGAGCCGCCACTGATCCTGCTTCATTATACGGATTAGGTCGCGTATCGCAGACGCAGCGTGAGTGGGCAGGGGCCGACCGGCATCCGAAGCTTCCTCGCAATTCCGAATCGCGGGAAACAGGACTCTGCTGCAGAGCGACGTTCTGATCCGTAATCACCAGGCGAGGCAGAAAGCCCCGTAGGTCCGAATAATTGCGCGCGACCTCCGCCAGCAGACTGACGAGTACGTCGCGCCTCGCTTCCGCGATCGCAGCAACCTCCTGACTCCAAGTACGTTTGTAGCCTCGCGCTGCTCGTGAGTGGACGGTCCGCTTTGGGGCAGAAGGCGCCGGAGTTGACTAGGAGAGCAGTCGGCGCATGCGCTCCTGTGGCCCGGCTCGATACCCTTGGGCCTGCCGTGGGCCAAAAAGAGGTGCCCTCCGATTTGACTCTATTATGATATGGATTAGGAGTATAATAGGAGTGAACACGTCTCGGGAATCGGAGGTAGGCAATGGCTCTGAAGACCAGGAGAAAACGAATTGAGGCTCCAGCGACTAGTCCGCGGCGGAAGGCCAAGTTCCAGGCGGACCTTGCTCCAGCAGAAGATCGCTCGGTACGGTTGCTCAAAGAAGAATTGCAGCTTAGCAGCAACACCGACTTCCTATCCGATGCCGTAGCGCTGTTTCGATGGGCCGTATCGGAGCGGAAATTGGGGCACCGGATTGTGAGCGAGAGCGCGAACGGGGAACGCAAGGTGCTGCTTTTTCCGCGGCTGGAACGAGTGGCTCCAGACCTTGTTCTGCCACGTCTGGATATTAAATGGACTGGGCGCGAACTGGAGAGTCTTGCTGAACTGGTAGCCGCAGGGGAAGCGAACCGCCCTACTGATGCCCTGATTCGGGCGATGCGGGACTGAATGGCCGTTGTCATTCGCCGCCTCGAAGAATACGATGAGGTGGGGAATTTCGATTGCGGTGACGACGCCCTTAACAATTATCTCAAGCGTCATGCCTGGACCAATCAGCAGAAGAGCTCGATCGGTGTAAGCTACGTAGCTCTCGATGAGGACGCTCCACGAACTGTGCTCGGCTTCTTTAGCCTGGCAATGGCAAGCGTGCCTCGCGAGGCGTTTCCAAAGAAGTATGTCCGCGGGCTGCCCTCTTACGATTTGCCCCTGATTTTACTGGCTAGGCTCGCCGTGGATCGGCGATTCGCAGGCCGGGGACTTGGACACGCACTGATTTCAGAAGCGCTCCGCATCAGCTTGCGCGTCGCCGATGAAGTTGGCTGTCGCGCGATCATCACCGACGCTTATCGGGATCGGGTCAGCTGGTATGCGCGATACGGGTTTGTGCCCATCGAGGGTGCTGCGGCGACGGGACCACAAAAGATGTTTCTCGACGTGCGGACGGTCCGCGCGGCCCTTCCGCGCTGAAGGTGTCCAAGCGACCTTCCTCGAGGTCGACTTTAACCCTCCAAAAACCCTCCTTCCTCCAGATCGATACCAAGATCGGAATCCATGAAGCTGACGAGCCAGATGCCGTCGTCGACTTCCTTGATGCCGACCGCTTGGCCGGCCAGGCAAGTGCTGAGATTGATCTTTTTTGCGATACGACACAGACGGGCCGCAGTTGGTGACGACTACTGTCTTGTCGTGAAACGGATAGTGCGGTTCCGAGATGCCCTGATAGGGGCGGCAGGAAGAAGTATAGATCTCCGCCGGACATTTCATATTCAGGGCTTCGTGTGGGCGCTCGTTGTTAAACTCTTCCAGAAAGGCGTCGAACTTGGCTTGCTGCTGCAGCAGATTGGCGCCGGCGGGGCGCTTGGCTTCTTTTTGAGCGTCAAGTGCATGCGCTCACGGCGGCCATTCTGCTGCGGATGACCGGGGCGGAAGCGTTCCTTCGCTGCGCGTGCGTGATCGCCTGGACAATCCGATCCACCGCCGCCCGCGCCTCTGATTTGAATATTTCCTTGACCAAACCGAGCGCGCGGCTCTTTCGCTTTCGATCAACCCGGTCGTCCGTCAGCTCCGCTATACCTCGCTGGACCGCATAATTCAACGCGATGGCGCCAGTGCTGGCGAGGGCCAGACTCCCAATTCTTCACGGTCACAAAAGGGCCCCGGCCGGGGCCGGAGTGGGGCCAAGTATGTCGCTAACCGAGCGCAGCAGAGAGGCTGATGTTTCTCACATTTATGGGGCTGGCCGAATCCACCGGCCAAAAGAGTTGGCGCATAAAGGCGCGCTAATGTCTGATGAACGGCTACAGATGGCGGCGCTCGACTTTCGCGACCTCACGACCATGGAAGGCAGGATCTTCGTCCATGGAGAGGAGCAAAGCTCTGGTCGCCGCTACCTCATGTTGGAAAGGAACGGACGCGAGCGTTCACTATATCTACTACACGCCGGAGATGAATGCGGCGCGGAATACTGGCGGCCTGAAGTGTGAGCGGCTCCCCTTGGAAGCAACGTTGGCCGGAGCCTAGCTGGACTCCGGCGGACGGTTCGGAGGATGCTAGACTGACGCCACGAGCCAGTAGTTACTGTCCGAAGTACGGATCGAACGCGAGAATCTGGAAACGTGCTTAGCGCGCTGGAACGGCTGAAACAGACCCGGCATGCTGGAGCTTGGACTGGAGGCTGGCGCTACGCACAGACTTGGCTAGGCCGACCATCTGCAAAAACCGAATCGCCAGCCAGCTCATGTCGATCTCATACCATGCGAGTCCGTGACGGGCCGATGTCGGGTAGGCATGATGATTGTTGTGCCAGCCTTCGCCGAAACTCAACAGGGCCACGAACCAATTGTTCCGTGAGCCATCGCGAGTAGCAAACCGCCGGGTTCCCCAAAAGTGCGTTAGAGAATTCACCATCCACGTAGCATGCAGCCCCACCGTCACGCGGAAAAACAATCCCCACAGCAGAAATGGCAAACCGCCAAAAACCAGCAACAGTATAGCTACGACAACCAACGGCACATAATGATACTTCGAGAGCCAAACCAAGAACCTATCCTTGCAGATATCCGGTGCGTAACGGGAACACTCGTCCACGTTACAGTGGGTCGCGTCGCCAACCAGCATCCAGACGACATGACTCCACCACTTGCCGTCGCGCGGCGTGTGCGGATCGCCATCGCGATCGGAGAACTGGTGATGGATGCGGTGCGTGGCGACCCAAAACATGGGGCCACCTTCCAACGCCAGCGTTCCGCAGATCGCTAAGAAATACTCGATCCACTTCGGCGGTTTGTAGGAACGATGCGTCAGCAGGCGGTGGTATCCCATTCCTATGCCCAAGCTCAGCGAAATCCAGTAAAGCGCCAATGCAGTAAAAAAAGCCGGCCAGGTGAAGAAGAAAAGCGCAACTACTGCCCCAACGTGAAAGGCAGTGAAAGCCGTCACCGTTATCCAGTTGATCCCATCTCGTTTAACGAACGGCCTAGCGTTAGTTTCCATTGGCTGCCCAGTTCATTGGACGGCGCAAATGCCTGCCGGATTGTCAGAGTTGTGTAATCGTTGGCAAGGCCAGCTCCGCCCGGCCTCGTCAGTTGATGGCGGCCGAAGAGAGAATGGGCTTCAGCAGATACTCCGATAATTGTTGGTCCGAGAGCTTGTTGGCGCTTTCTTTGGTAGATTCGCCGAGAACCCAGAAACCATGCCGGCCCTCCCCATCGAGTTCGATTGCGATGGTCAGCGCCTGTTTTGGAAACTCAGGATGAACCGAGACTTGGAGGTCTTTGTCGTCTAAGGTCAGGACCAAGCTCTTGCCCTGCATTCCAGGCAGGTGAACCTGGCATTGAAAATTCCTTTGCGAAATACGGGCCGGTGTTTGTCCGGCGCGCTCCTTGTGATTGTTAAATTCGTTCACATCATTCGCAATAGAGGAAACTAGCCCAGTCCAAGCGTTCAGTATGGCGGGGACTGGCTTTTTCGGGCGTTCTGGCCGGGCGACCTTGGCCGCCTTTTCGCTTCTCTTGACCGATGCCGCCGTCCGGTCTTTTTCCATGTTCACAAACATTTCGTCAATCCATTGCATAGCTACGCTCCTCGCTACGGCTTTGCTAAGGCATGAGTAGGGCCGAATGGCTGTCTCCTCCTTATCCCAGCGAGGCAACTAGGCAACACTATCGGCCGCCGCCCTAGAGCCTTGTCAGGCACGCGACCGGGTAAGGTCATCTGACCAAAAATGGTCAAAACCATCAGCACAACCGGGCCGCTCGACATGGGATTGCCGCATTCGGGCATGCCGACATAGCCGCCCTCGCTTATGAACACTTGCATTTGTTGATGCGAATCATGTGGATGATCAGCGTCTGCGTCATCAGCGATTCGACGAACCAGCCCATCTGAAATACCGATGCGCGTGAGGGATCCGGTACCCGCATCATGCGCCGCGTGAAATCGTTGATCGGCTTCGAGCGAGCGCAAGTCAGACCGGCGCCGGCTGGTCTATTGCGACCCGAGCGTCGTGCGGCGCGTATTCCCTGGCAAGATCCATGGTGGGAAACACTTGCTCGGCGTGATGAATCGTGATAGTTCGTTCGGGATGCTTGATCAGCGTGTAATCGCACTTCCAATACCCGTGCACATCTCCATTTCAATCTCGATGCCCTTGTAGATTGATTGAATCATGAGCGGTATCCTCCATCGCAGCTCTCATCTTCATTGGGATTCCGTCGCCTGATCCCGAAACACGTAGCTGGTCCGCGTTCGCACGATTAACTTCGGATGATCCGGCGACGATGCCGCCACCTTGAGATCACGAACCGTCTTGCCCTGGATGGATGGCACGTAGCCGATCGTGTACCGCGAGCGAATATCCTTCGCGATCTGCCGGCAAATGGGAATGATCTCGTCCAGCG
The DNA here is from genome assembly GCA_052148835.1 of Bryobacteraceae bacterium. GTDB lineage: Bacteria > Acidobacteriota > Terriglobia > Bryobacterales > Bryobacteraceae > Palsa-89. Next base: position 13,759 of record JBKQHJ010000038.1, on the reverse strand, counting down.
TTTCCGGGTGGTAAAAGACGCCGCCGCTCACGTGCGCGAATTTCCGCAGCACGCCCTCATTCTTCTCCGGATCGTCTTCGTCATAAATGCCGATCGTATAAATGGTCGCCGCCGACGTCAGCACGTCGCTCATTACATCTTCCAGCGTGTGCGTGCTGTGATTGTCTCCGCCATCGCTGATCACCACCAGCGTCTTTTTGGCCTGCCTTCCGAATTCGAGCTGCCGCAGCGACATCTCAATCGCGTCGTAGAGCGCGGTCCGCCCTTCCGGTTTGCCCTGCCACAACGCGGACCGCAGCTGTTGTACGTTGTCCGAAAATAGAACATCATCCGGCAAACCAAGCCGGGGTTTTTCATTGAAGTTTACGATGAACATCTCGTCCCTTGGATTGCTGGCTTGGTTGAACGCAAGCGCTGCCGTGATCACTTCCGCCCGCTTCGGCCGCATGCTTCCGCTCTCATCCACCGCGATTCCCACCGTCACGGGAATGTCGCCATCGGCGAAATGCGTAATCTGTTGCGGCTTGCCGTCTTCGTAAACCTGGAAACTGTCCTTGGAAAGCCCGGCCACGAACCCGCCGGATGCATCCTTCACGCTTACGTCCAAAAGAACCAGCCGCGAAGTAGTCCGTATAGTGAACTCGCCTGATTGTTCAGCTTTCGCGATGGCGGGGTCATTGGTTTGACCCCATGCCATCACGCTGGCGACAATTATCGCGTTCACCGACAAAGCCACTACGCGGCCGCGCGTCACAACTCTCCGATCGTCACGCTACGACAAACGGAAAGACCGCAATAACGCGAACAAGCCGAGCGATAATATGCCGGCCAAGCCAATCAGCGGATACGGGCTAGCAGTCTTCGGCAGTTCCCGCGGGGCCGGAACCGGCGCTGCTTCCGGAGCAACAGCAGGCTCCTGCGCTACCGGTGCTGGCGGCGGAGTAGCCTGCGCTACTTGCTGCGGCTCAGGCTGCGTTTGCGTCACTTCCGCTTGCGGCAACTCGGCCGGCTGGGTCGCTTCGGTGGTCGGTACCGCCTCATGCGCCGTGGCGGCAATCTGCACGGCGGCCGACTTCGGATAAGCGAACTCCTGGCCGAAGTTATCGCCCGGGTAGAACCAGGCCCTCAAAGCCTTCGGTTGTCCAGGAGGTGTTTCCCAGAATGTGACGACTGTCTTGCCGGTGGGTTGAAGACGATAATTTGGGATTGCGAGGATAGTGGTCTGTAGCTGAGTCTCATCCGCGTTGAAGATTTGAACGATGTGACGATCGGACGGCGAATCGAGCAGCTTAATGACGTACGTGCCGGGGGGCAGTACTTTGTTGGGAACCTGAAACGATTCACCCACGGTCAAGGTCGTCTTTTTGTTCCATTCGTCCGCGCGGCCGCTCGGTGCGAGAGCCACTCCGAGCAATCCGATGGATGCCATTGCAAGAACGAAACGGGTCATATAGGACTCCTTCTGCGGCTAATGCCGCGTCGGCGATCGCATCAAGCGACCGCACGGTGTAAAACAAGGCCGGCTCATCGCCGTAACCTGTTTTTACCCGTGCAGATTTGCTGCCAAAGAGGAAGTGGCTTCGCCCGCCAGATTTCCAGGGGGCGCAACTCGCGCTGACCCCTTTGAATGGTCACCGGCGTGCCACTTCCAAAGCGGCCATGGGTCCGGTTTCGGAGAAGTTCGTAGCGATAGTGACCAAACAAAAGGAATCTGGACCTAGAGCCAACGATGAAAGGATGAGACTTATGAGAACGAATCTAAAACACGGTGTCTGGGCACTCGCAATTGCCGGTACCATGACCGCCGCCGCTTTCGCGTCGGACAGAGCAATCAAGGCTGATGACAGACTGGATGCTTCGGCCGAAACGCTGACCGACATGATGAGGGCTTCCGATCACGGTATCCCCCACGATCTGATCGAAAAGGCGCACTGCGTCGTTGTAATACCGGGCATGAAAAAGGCCGGATTCGTCTTCGGCGCTGAGTATGGACGCGGGTTCGCCGTATGCCGAAGGCAAGGTGGCTCAGGTTGGAGCGCACCAGCCGCCATGCGCTCGGAAGGCGGCAGTTTCGGATTCCAGATTGGCGCTTCCGATACCGATGTTGTGTTGCTGGTGATGAACGAAGGCGCAATGAAGCACCTGTTATCCGATAAGTTTACGCTGGGCGGAGATGCATCCGTGGCGGCCGGCCCGATTGGCCGCTCGGCGACCGCTCAGACGGACGCGGAGCTGCAGGCGGAGATCCTGTCGTATTCCCGTTCGCACGGCCTGTTCGCAGGCATTTCGCTGTCAGGCGCGACGCTTCGTCCGGATGGAGATACCAACCGGGAACTCTATGGCCGCGAAGCAACGAATCGTGAAATTCTGACCGGTGACTTCAAGACTCCGGCGGCAGCGAGAAACTTTGAAAAGGCACTGCATCGGGACTCGGCCCACCGGGACCGATAGGCGCGAGGAATCTTTCCGGCAGACTAGCAAATGGGCGGGGATATTTGATCGTATCCCCGCATTTTTTCAGCTTGCGCCCCAGCCACACAGCATTGACTATAAGAGGTCACATGACCAAATAAGGTCGATTTGCTCTTGAGGCTGCGACAGCGCTTGTAAATGGGTTCGAATCCAATCGCTCCGGACTTCGAATTGCTGCATGTCAAGTCGAGTTGGAATCGAGGTAACTCATGAAACTAATGAAAGCTTTAAGTGCAACAGTTCTGTTCCTGCTCCCTGGCGTTATTGCTCCCGCGTACGCGCAGAAAGAACACGAGGAGGAGAAGCAACCGCAGCAGAAGCAGCAACAAGCTAAACCGGCACAGCACCAGGCTAAGCCGCAACAGCAACACGCTCAGCGACAACAGCAAGCCAAGCCAGCGCAACAACCGAAACAGGCGAAACGACAGCAGCAAGCCAAGCCGGCACAGCAACGGCAACAAGCTCAGCACCAGCAGCAGGCCAAACCGGCGCAGCAACCGAAACAAGGTCAGCACCAGCAGCAGGGGAAGCCGGCACAACGACAGCAACAGGCCAACCGTGCACAGCCCACGGGAAATCATGGGCGCATTCCTGACGACCGCTTCCGTGCCAGTTTTGGCCGTCAGCACACATTTCACGTAAACCGTTCCGACTTCGAGGGCGGCTCGCGACGTTTTCAATACGGCGGCTTTTGGTTCAACGTGCTGGACCCATGGCCCGTGGGGTGGCTCTATACTGACGACGTTTACGTTGACTACATCAACGGGGGTTATTTCCTGTGCGATCCCGTCCACCCCGGCGTGTATATTTCCATCAACATCGGTTAGTGTATTTGGCGAATGCCCGAGGCTCACCGGGCCCCGGGCTCGCCGGCCCTTCTCCTCCGCGCGGTTAGCTTTACTTGCGTTGGAAGACAAGTGCGATCGGCGTGCGGTCCGGCCTTGCGACGTCGACTAGGATGGTGCCATCCGGGGCAAGGGAATGCTTTTCGGTAATCACGGCGCCGGATTCCGTGGTGATCACCTTTAGGACGTCGTGATCCCACTTGGTCTTGCTTTTGAGTTGCTTGCCGCTGTGAATCGTCGCGCTATTGTCGCTATCGGCGGTCAGGCGCGAACGCGGTGAACGCGAAGAGCAGAGTCGCCAAGACGGCTCCGGTAGTTGTGATCGTTGAATAGGTCCAAATAATTTCCTCCCAAGGCTCCCGTTGGAGCACGCACTAGCCGTTTAACGATTCAGCGCCGCGATTGGCGATGCGCTCCGCCACCGAGCCCGCCAAGATCAATAATCACCGCGATCAGCAGCCACAAAAGATTGACGCCAGCCATCGGCATGCGACTATTCAGTTCCCATGCGTATACGATCGTGGTGAGCGGCAGGAAAATGAAGCCGAGCAGCGGCAGCAACAGACCACCGTGGAATGCGCGCTGCAAGTATGTCGAAAAAATCCACATTAACACCAGCGCGACGCGTGGAAATAGCAGGATAACGAATAGCAACAAGCAAGGCACAGTCAATCTCCAGCCGGGACGCGAGTGCCCCGCGCAGGTGCGATGATACCAAATTCGCGCGACCAATCCTTAAGCGCAAACTGCAATGGCGCGGCTCCTGGCTCTGATTGGCTCACAAATCAGAGTCGACCTGGCCACGAGGTCGATTTCGAATACGTTGTAAAGCTCGTTCTCAAAACTTACCTCAAACGCTTCGCGCAAACAGGAAGACGGTCCGACAATGCGAAGCATCGCTCCTTCTGGTAGAAAAACGATTCGTCCTTTGCCGGCTTGATCGAAATGAACAGCGACAAATGAAGTCTTTGTCCGGTAGGTTCGCGCGCTCTCATTGCGATGCATGCCGGAAAGCCATACGCTCGAAGACACCACAGGTGTTGTCATCTTGAATGCCTTCCTTTCTAAAGCTTTGAATCATTAACGCATTCTTGGAGGCATCGTGTCTGTTCAAAAGTGACCACGCCAAGCTCCCGGCATCGCCGGGACCGCTTCGCCGAAAGTCCGAAGCAGGATAAAATTTGAAGATGGCGGAGCGCTGGTTTGTACGCTGCAAGACGTGCGAGACGCCCCTTGCGGATCAGGATTCTTCTTTCGTTTACGATCCGAAGCATCCGCAGTGGCAAAATCCGCGATGGAAGAGCGTCATCAAATGCCCGGAATGCCACAAGGCCCACGAATATACTTCCGTCGATCTTGAAAGCGGGGCACTGGAATAGGGTCGGTGCTCACTGACGAATGCGGCCGGTCTCTGTCGCCATCCGCTCACGAGAATCGCGGAAGGGCATGTGGAGCTTGCGAGCGATATCCGGCCAAAATTCCCGGAGCACGTCGAATCCCATGCCTGCCGCGAGGGCATAGCCACTTACCCTCAAGGCGGGAGTAACCCCGCGTTCGTTTCCCGGATGGTAGACGTCGTTGATACCGACAGCGGTCACCGTTCCCAACCATTGCGAAAAATTGAACATATGTTTGCCGCTGTCGTGCTGCGCCACAAAGGTATGTTCGACTGCATGGAAGAAACGCTGCCTGCCGCTGCCGTGGATCAGACGGTAATATCGAGGGTCCTCCGAAAAAATCGTTGGATACGCGAAATCCGTGAAGAACCTCCAGGTTGTCTGCCCGGCGAAGTCGGCTCCAAAACGTCTCCCGTAACCCTCGGCGCCCTGTCCGAATGTGGGGTCCCGGTTCGATGCCTGATCCAAACCTGCGTTGAACGCGGCTTCAAAGAAAGAGATTGGATCGAATGTATCCCGAACGAACAGGGTGAATTTGTCTTTCACCTCGAGGGAGCACAATACGGTTCCCGGTTTGTGATGCGGAGCATGCACCGATTTAAGCTCCAGTTTCCGGGCGAACGCTCCCACCACCTTCTGAAATGGGCCGTGGTAGTCTTCCCAGCTGAGGAGCGGCGCCGGCTCCAGGCACGGCGCTTCCACGTCTTTCGTAACCTCTTGCGCGTCATCCGGTAAAGCCGTGCCTGGCAGAGCATCGTCCGCGATGGCGGTCTCCGGGGACGCAACCTCCTGGCCGCGCACAAAAGCGCCCCAGGCGAGCGTCAGGAAGATCGCCGCTCTCGCACTTCTTCGAAACTGAGGACCGCACCTCATAGCGCACACTGCATCGTATTCACGGGACCACCGAAACGCCTGTCGTGGGCATGCTGGCCTCCGCCAGCCTGTAGTCGGAATAGGTCAACACCCGATCGATCACAAGACTCTTGAAAAAGAAGATTTTCGCGGCCGCTCGTATTTCGACGTGTTCCGGCACCCAGATCCCTTCGCCGATCCGTGTCTGCTCCATGGTTATGCGCGAACCGCGCAACACGCGCGCCAGGAATAATCCGATCGAGAACGGCTGGATCACCTGCCCGTCGGCCTTAATCCACCCAAGGTCTTGCTTGTCCACCCACAGCTTGCCCTCCAGCTTGGAGAACATCTTGCCGTACTTGCCTTGCGCTTGGTAGCCGGGGTGCGGCGTCGCTTGCAGCACATATGCCGGGCGGCCATTGACTATCTGTTCGCCCATGAGTTCGAAGTCAAAGGCTTTGGGTATTTCCCCGACGAGTGACGCAGTCTCCTCCTCCTCTTTGCGTAACCGCCCGGCCCGCTGCTGTGGAGTTTCCCGCTGCAACCTTTCCAGCTTCTCCTTCTGTTTTCGTTCCTCCGCGACCGGCGGAGGCTGCCCATTGCGTTCCACGAGTTGTTCGAACGGAACGCCGTTGACGAGAATCATTCTCGATACATCCACTTCCTCGGACTTCACTCGCCCTTCCGAATCCAGGCGCCGATCCTCGTCGCGCTCCATATAGGTGTACTGGAGCCGCCCCTGCCAGCTCCGCTGAGTTGCCGCGATTGATGCCGCCACGATCTGACGGACCTCCGGCGTGGTGGAATAACTTTGAGATTTGATCAGGAAATCGTTACTTTGAGCAAAGAGGATCAAGGAGGCCGCGAGCAGAGGAGTTATGGTTCTTATCCACATGACTAAAGATCCTTGCGGGTGATCCTTAGCTTCCGCATCATGGCGTTCAAGGTCGTGCGTGGCACCCCGAGTCGGATGGCTGCGATGCTGATCACGCCACCAGTCTTCCTTAGAACGCGGATGATGTATTCGCGTTCCATTTCAGCGAGCGTGCCACCCTCAACTTCCACCGCGTCGGGCCGCAGTTCAGCCAAGGGAACACGGAGCGTGGAGCCCGGCGAAAGAATGACCGACCGTTCAATGAAGTTCTCGAGCTCACGAACATTCCCGGGCCACGGCCAACTCACCAAAGCTGGCATTGTGTCGGGCGGAATCGTTTCCACTCGCCTGTTCATTTCCCGAGCGTATTTTTGCGTAAAGTGCCGGGCGAGCACTGGTATGTCCTCCGGGTGGTCTCGCAGCGGAGGCGTCGTGATCGGAAACACCTTCAGCCGATAATAAAGATCGCTTCGAAAGAGCTTGTCGCCCATCATTCGTTTCAGATTGCGGTTGGTAGCAGCCACTAGCCGGACGTCGATAGGAATCGTTCTGGTGCCGCCCAACCTTTCAAACGCCTTCTCCTGCAACGCCCGCAACAATTTGGGTTGCAGATCCAGCGGAATGTCGCCCACCTCGTCCAGAAACAGAGTCCCCCGATGCGCCATTTCAAACCGGCCGATCTTTTGCCCTAAGGCGCCGGTGAAGGCGCCTTTCTCGTAGCCGAACAACTCGCTTTCGAGAAGGCCGGTGGGAATGGCGGCGCAGTTCAAAGTGACGAAAGGATGATCCCTGCGCGCGCTCAATCTGTGAACGGCGCGTGCGATCAACTCTTTCCCGGTACCGGTTTCTCCCAGAATCAGCACGGTTGCGTCGGTGGGAGCAACGGTTTCAACCTCAGCCAGGACCCGCTTGATAGCCGCACTTCGTCCGACAATCTCCTCGAAATTGTCTCTACGGTACGCGTTTTCAACCTTCGCCTCAAGGAGCCGAGGGCCGGTCTGTGCTGGGGAGGCTGCGGCGTGCATATCTGCTTCTCTCCTTCCTGAGTTCGGAGGCTTGCACTCGATTCTGGCTATCTGACCGTATTTGGTCGCAAGCAGAGTTCCAAAGGAGTGCTATGTAATCCCGCGCGGGGGCATTTCGGCTCGAAGCCATTGCCGACAATAGCCTAAGAAACATTGGTCTAAGAGATGCAGGATTGCTGGTGGGGTGCGCGCTAACGGCTCCAAAAGGAGACCCGGCGCCACCAGGAGGAAGTATGAAACCGAGTACGACAGATCAAGTCCAAGGCAAGTTTCATGAAGTGAAAGGCAAAGCCAAGCAGAAAGTGGGACAGGTCACGAACAATCCCAACCTAGAAGCCGAAGGCCAAGCCGAAAAAATCGGCGGCGTAGTCCAAAAGAAAGTCGGCCAAATCGAAAAGGTGCTTGAGAAATAGATAAGGCGGGCTCGGTGCCCTGCGTGTTTTTTCGCGTGATTGAACTGCCCAGCGCGAAAGTCCGCAGTCACATCGAGCTACCGTGGTCCCAAGAAGCGCCGCCATGAACAAGACGCTCGGAATAATTCTGATCGCTGTCGGCCTGATCGGTCTTGCCTGGGGAGGGTTTACGTATACGACCCGGGAAAAGATTGTGGACATCGGGCCGATTCACGCTTCTCGCGACGAGAAACACAATGTACCGCTGCCTCCTATCGCAGGCGCAGTGGCGATCATTGGCGGCATTGTGCTTTTGGTAGCACGTAAGAAGGAATAACTTCCGCTGCTCCGTGCGCGGCTCAAGGTAGATGGAAAGGAAGAAAGACAATGTTGATACTAATTATTGTTTTGTTGTTGCTTTTTGGCGTCGGTGGAGGGTACTACGGCTATGGCCGTTGGGGTACCGGCGGCGGGGCTGGCATAGGACTGGGGACAATTTTGATAATTCTCCTCATCGCATACATGCTTGGCATGTTCCACTAGAGCTGAACATCCGGCGGCTTGGGCTGCAAATCGGCTGAGTGCGCGCCGCGTGGCAGCCTCGCCAGCCGAGATCATTCGCTCAATCGCCAGAGGACTGGGCATGTAACCTGCAAGAGGGATTCGCGGTTGAATGAGAAGATCGGTGCTACGGATAGCAGAGTGGTAGTGCGAAGGGTAAGTACGGCCTGTCCGGGGATGAGAAGGATCGATGCCGACGCCGCGCAGCAATGAGCTGATTTCCCAGACATCGGAGCCGATGATGAAGTCAGCGCCGAGAGTCCGGCATGCTTCCGACGGCAGAACACACGCAATGCCGCCATCTTTCAGCTGCTTCCCTTCGCGTCTCACTGGGCGCCGGACGCCTCGCAAAGCGCAACTGGCGCTGATCGCGGATGCAAGCTCGCCCTCCGTGATCATCATGGCGACTTTCATCGGCAGCTCCGTGGTGACAGCTGCGAACGGGAGCTTCAGATCGGCGAACGTGGCTGGCAGGTGCTCCGCGCAAAAGCGCTCCAACGTCTGGCCGTGCAGGAGCTTGGGCCAGAATGTTTTGCGCGCCAGCGCCGCGATTTCCCTCCATTCGATGCCGGCGGCAAGCATCGCACCGATCAGACTGCCGGCGCTGGTTCCAGCTATGAAGCTCGGGTTGATTCCAACTTCGGATAGAGCCTTAACGACGCCGAGATGGGCGAGTCCTCGCACCGAGCCGCCGCTCAGAGCCAATCCAACCCGGCGGGAGCGAAGCTGATGCAACCCACTCATCAGTCTTCATTATACGGAAGCACCCAGAACGGACTGGGCGATTTTGTGGCGGAAATCGCGCGATTGAGTGCGCTGCGCCGGGCTTCCAAAACCATTTCCTCGGCGGTATTTCACAAAGTAGGGCGAAATCGCATCACCCGGACGATTGATGCGGCTCTGGAGTTTATCAGGCGGTATTTGCCGCCGATCCACTGGGTGGCCGTGAGATTCCTGGCCCTTCTGCTGTACGGATATGCGCGCGCGGTTGGGGCGACAGCGGAAATCGTTACAATCGGTAGCTACCGATGGCCGGACATTCCTAAAGGCTCGGTGCTGGCTATTTGGCACGGCAGCGCACCTTCGTTGCTGGGGGCGTTTACGGCGCGGCGTCCCCCTATTCCAGTGAAGCTCATGGTATCCCGCGATCCGCGAGGCGATTGTGTCGCGCTGTTCTGCCAGTGGCTAGGCTTCGAGATCGTGCGGGGAGACGCGGAACATGGCGGCTGGAAGGCTCTGCTCGAGATCGCAAACGATGTGCATGGCGGAGCCGCGGCCCTGATTTCTCCCGATGGCAGCGGTCCGCCGTTTGTCGCCAGGGTTGGGGCCGTGGCACTGGCGTCGGCGGCCCGAGTGCCTGTGATTCCGGTTGGCGCGGATTGCCGTCCTTCCCTGCTCGAACGCCACAAATGGGACGATGCGCGAAATCCGCTGCCATACGGGCGAATCGCAATTGTTTGCGGCGAAACTCTTACATTCCCGTCGGTTGACGACGCTGCTTCGCTCGAAAAAGCCTGTCAGCAATTACAAGATGCTCTTGACAGGGCAGCCGAGGAAGCGCGAGCCGCCCTTGGGTTTAGGTTGTCGAGGTGTGCGGCAACACAACACGATTAAATTCAGCGGAACATGAATTGCAATGTCATCGGCGACATGACCCGGAAGAGTCAATTCTGTACGCTGAATCTGTCGGCTGGCGAGGCGCCGCCTACTGCGGTTCTTAGTTGCGCTGCTCGCTCCCGGATCGAGCAGGCGTTCTCTCACCTGCAAAACATCCAACTCGCACGTGGTAACCGGAAAGACCCGTACTTTGGAAGGTCCACGGAAAATCGCATTGTCTGGCGAGAACTGCTGGAGCTGGAGTTGCAAGAGGTCGAAGAACAGTTCGAGCGGCGTCTGCGGGAGGTGGCTCTTAGCCGCGATCGCTAGCGACTTAAGAAGCTCACCTAAACTCAGGGAAGGAATTCACAATGCTGATCCGAGTCGGCTACCAGATCGACTACTATTGCCCAGAACAGACGCCGATGATAATGATGGTACGAATCCATGATTCGCGCGCCGAGGACATCCTCATCCCCGATCATCTGACCACGGACCCGTGCGTGCCAACCACAGTCCATCGCGATATCTACGGGAACTGGTGCAACCGAATCGTTGCACCCATCGGCCGGATTCGATTGAGTGCCAACGCGGTCATCAGAGATTCTGGCAAACCGGACGTTCTGGCTCCTTTCGCCCAGCAACACGAGATAAAGGATCTGCCCGAAGATGCTCTCCTCTTCTTGTTGGGGAGCCGGTACTGCGAGACGGATCTGCTATCTGAGGCGGCTTGGGCCCTGTTCGCTGATACGCCGCCAGGCTGGAAGCGCGTTCAAGCGATTTGCGACTATGCCCACAAACATATCGTCTTTGGCTACGGAGACGCCCGTCGTACCAAGACTGCCTGGGAGGCTTTCAACGAGCGTAAGGGCGTCTGCCGCGACTACGCTCACCTGGCAATCGCATTCTGCCGGTGCATGAATATTCCCGCACGCTATTGCACGGGCTACCTGGGAGACATGGGAACGCCGCCGCCATACGGCGTCATGGATTTTGCCGCGTGGTTTGAAGCCTACCTGGGGGGCAGATGGTATACGTTCGATGCTCGCAACAACGTGCCGCGCATGGGACGAGTCCTGATTGCGCGAGGCCGCGACGCTGCCGATGTAGCAATCGCTACTACGTTCGGCTCGGGCGCCCTCCAGAGCTTCAAGGTCTGGACAGATGAAATCGGGGAGAACGTAGAGGTCGAGAACGCGCTCTTCCCAAAGTGGTTACATCAGGATGAAAACCAGCGCGGCTTTTTAGGAACATTAGGTTGAATGAAACTGTTCCTTTGCCAGCAGTGCGCACAACTCCTCTATTTTGAAAACCGGCAATGTCAAAACTGCCGTCACCGGCTCGGTTACCTGCCTGCGGCCGGTGAGCTCTCAGCGATGGAGCAAGACGGTGGCGTGTGGCGTGCCCTGGCCTGTCGCACGGGCCGCTACCGCTTCTGCGCCAACGCCAGCTACGATACCTGTAACTGGTTAATTCCGGCCGACTCGGCCGAAACCTTTTGTGCTGCCTGTCGCCACAATCGAACGATCCCAGACCTTACGTTGCGCGACAATCTTACCCGTTGGCGTAAATTTGAGCTCGCAAAGCACCGCCTGTTTTATACGCTGATCAGGCTGGGCCTCCCGCTCCCCAGCCGTGCCGAGGATCCGGAGCAGGCGCTCGTGTTCGACTTCCTCGCCGACTCTCCGGACGCGGTCGGCCATAGGGTAATGACTGGCCATGAGGATGGCCTAATTGCCGTTAATCTTTCCGAGGCGGACGATGCTGAGCGCGAGAAGCTGCGCTTGGCGCTAGGTGAGACGTATCGGACTCTGCTCGGCCATTTACGTCATGAGTCCGGCCATTACTTCTGGGACCGGCTAGTGTGTAATGCCGGCCGACTGGAAACCTTCCGCGAGTTTTTCGGCGACGAACGCAGGGACTATCCCGAAGCGCTCCAGGTGCATTACGCGAAGGGCCCAGCGCCAAACTGGCAACAGAATTACATCAGCCGCTACGCAGCGGCACACCCCTGGGAAGATTTCGCTGAAACATGGGCGCACTATCTGCACATTGTCGACACGCTCGAAATGGCCTTCGCGTTCGGCATCCGCATCCGGCCGGGCATTGAGGAGAAGTCTGGGCCCGGCGTCATTCTCGACTTCGATCCACATGAACCCGGTAGCGTCAATCGTCTGATAGACGCCTGGCTGCCACTCACATTCGCGGTGAACTCTATCGTTCGCTGCATGGGCGAGCCGGATTTCTATCCTTTCGTTTTATCGCCGCAGGCGATTGCCAAGCTGGGATTCATACACGAGCTGGTTCATCAGAATCATCGGACCTGACAGAGAGCGAGTGCTCATAATAGGTGGCCAGCGCGATGCCAGCCAGCGTCGGCAGCCAAAACGAAAGCAGACGATACCCAAGAACGACGACCACCGCAATTGGCCGTGGCGCTCCCAAAATGCCGTACAAGCCGATCATTGTGGCTTCGACAACCCCGATTCCACCGAGAATAACCGTAAGTTTTCCCAAAAGCTGTGGAACGCCATAACCGGCAACAAGTACAGCAACGTTGACGCCGTGGCCAGCAGCCAGGAAGAGGAAGGCCAGCGTCAACATGTCGAAGCCGGTATTTAGCAGAGCCCCCACGATGGGGCCATGCCAGCCGCCGTGCAATAGGGCGTCCCATCCTTGGAGCAAGCGCCCGACCGCAGCTTCGGTGGCCGGACGGTCTTGCACCTTGTGGCGCAGCCTTGCAATGAAGCCTGTGATTCCCATTGCCATCGGCATGAGCTGTTCTCGATAAGCTAAGCACCACAGCAGGAGCGCCGCGCCGCCGGCGAGGATGAAGATTGCGAAGCACAAGCTCACAACGAGGAGTCCCGACGATTTCTTTAGGAACAGGAGAACTGCAAGTCCCGCGAGCGATACGACAGCCAACGTGGCATTGTTCAAGAAAATCGGAAGCCAACCGCCGAGACCCGCTGCGCCGGAATTCACGCCACGCCGTCGAAGCCAGAGATAGGTCATGCCGGCGGTTCCAAGTATGCCGCCACCAAGTGTTCCGATGCTATTCGCCGCAGTGGTTAAGAGTGCCCCGTCGATTATCGAGATTGGTTTGGCTGCCAGCTTAATGACCGTCCTCAACAGATATCCGCTGCCGAGATAGCTGAGCACTTGCGCCACGATGGAGAGCATGACCAGCGGAACCTTCAGAGTCGAAACGAGTCGAAAGGCGTGCTCTATTCTGGCGAACTGGGGCAAGAAAAGGTACACCGCAAGCCCCAAGACAATCAGCACGAAGAGGTTACGTCTGAGTTTCTTTCTAGGAGGAATTGGCAGAATAGGCTTCAGGTTCTATAGTAACCGAGCCCCGGAGATTGCCGATGAATCACATTCCGTTCAAAGAGATTGACCCTCTGAACAAAGTCGCATTTGTGCTGGCTTCCGGCTTGTTCCTGGAGACATTGCTGATTGTGGGTATGGGTGTACTATTCGGCGCAAGTTCTTTTCCTCGGCGCCGAATTCACGCGAGCTTATGCTTGCCGGTTCGGCTCAATGTGCGCGCCGAAGAACGGCCCTCGCGGCTTCTAGCCTGTCCGAAATCATCGAAAGGCTTTGACCAGTGCATCGTGAGGAATCCGGGCGAAGGTGAACGCGATTCCGGGATGATTCCGAACGCTATTCCAGGATGAACCCGAACAGGATTCCGGGATGATGGTGAACACCGATTCCGCGATGAAGCCGAACAGTTTCAGGC
>JBKQHJ010000037.1:0-22619 GCA_052148835.1 Bryobacteraceae bacterium | reverse complement strand
TGAAAGCGGAGTGGACCCCCGAGACCATGCCCGACTATTTCCATCTGATGACGGGTACGTTCTTTGAGATTGGAGCAGTGTATTTACTAGCCAGCGGCTCCGTACACCACCTTAGCAAGCTCCAGGGGGGTACGGCGCAGATTGACCGGCGTCGGTTCCGGCCGAACATCTACATCGAGTCGGAGGCCGAATGGGGTGGCTTTGTTGAGGACTCCTGGCTGGGCGGCGCGCTCAACATAGGTGGAGCGGTCAGGGTCGAGGATTTCCAGCCCACGGTGTGGTGCGTGACGTCGACGCTCGCCCAACAAGATCTCCCGCGCGACTTGAGTATACTTCGGACCACCGCGCAGCACCATCGTGGCTGCCTAGGGGTCTACGCGACCGTCACTAGGTCAGGGTCGCTTCAAGTTGGAGATGTGGCGTACCTCGTGAATCAAGGGACCGATACAGCCCGTTCCATGGCTGAGTCCGCCTGATCTGATGGGCCGGATGTGACAGCCGCGAGAGCGTCTGAGTTCAAGCTCCCCCGGAACCTCGCGACATGGGCCCGCGTATTGGGTTGCCGCGCTGTCAGGCGCGTTAAAGTGTGAATTCCGCGCTATCGCGGATTGGCTCCAACACGTACTCAGAAGGTGCTGCCATTGAGAGCATCCTCGTCGCCAGGGCTGAACGAAGCCAGATATTTATTCTGACGAGAGACTAGAAGAAGCACATCCTCTGCCCAAGTGCTACTACTGAGTTTCGCAACCGAGTCTCCGAAGGATTCAATTGTGCCGCAGAAACTTGCGCCGGCTTGAAGTACTGCTAATACCCCTGCGGCGTCAGCTTCTCAGTCGGAGGTCGATGTGTTGATCTCTTGGACGTCGATGCCCGTGCCGAGGGTATCGAAACTGTATCAAACCCCTTCTGTTCGATCCTTTGGGTTGTCGCCTAAGCGAAAACAGACTCCCATCTTGAAAAAACAAGGAACTGGATAGGATTGAAGGACACTTTGCAGGCCGTCGTCGCGCCTCCGAACAAGAACCTTCGTGCTATTCGTGATCAAAAGGTCGACGGTTCGATTGTGAGCGGTTAATGAAAAACTGAGTGTCTTCGATCGTCAGACCGGCGTCCTGGGAACGTCCCCTATTTCCAATTCACCCGCCGCCGTCCCCATCCGCATTCTTGTGCCGGTACTGGGCAACGCCCGAACTTATAGCCTCACCTTCGTCTCGGTTTGTTCCATTTCGTTCCAAAATCCAATTTGGGCTTACGGGAAACTTGACTCGACTCGAAGTGGAACAGATGGATTCTGCCCGAGATCAGCACTTCGCATGTTGAAGACGCCGCGCCGACCTGACCGCAGGGGCGCGTTGGCGATCATGCTGTGCAGATCTTCATCTTGTCTGCCCAACGATCAGTCACGGCCACGGGCATGCCCGTAGTCTAAAATCGATGTTCATGGCCGCAGATGCCAATTACGTTGTAGAGTCTTACGCTGACCACCTTCTGTCGGTGAGAAAGAAGCTGTGGGAGCGCTTTCAGAAGACCAGGATAAATGTGCCCGAACCCGCTGACCGAGGACCGCTCGAATCAAAATGTTGGCATCGAGAACCAGGGCACGACGTTCCATGCCAACTACTTGGGCTTCCGCTTTTCCTCGCGGCTAGTTCGACGGATCTCCTCGTACTCCTGCATCAGTTCGTCCTCGGATGCGCCCCACTGCGCGATCATAGCATCGAGCTCCTTGGCGGCCGCTCGCATCGCTTCCACTTCAGCCTTGCGGCTGCGTTTCTGCGCGGGAATGAAAAAACCCAGCGTTTCGCCATGGCGAGTGATAGCGAGCGGCCGCCCGCCTTCCAGGTAGCCCGTTAGGTTCTCGCGAAACTGACGCACGCCGATCTTTTCGGTTTCCACAGTGTGTACCTTGTGTACGCAGTAGCATAGTTTCAAGCCGCAGTGTGAGCGCAAACTACGACTCAACTGGTAACCCGCTAAATTCTCCCGAAACTCTGCATGGCAATCGTTTCGGTCTGCATATGCGTGATGCGTACCCTGTGTACACAACAGCCGTCAGCCGCCGCCCGGCCTTGCCAAGAAGCATTCCAGCAGGTTGTTTGGAATCCTTGAGGCGGGAAGGCGAGGAATTTTTGCTTTGCGCGAACCGGCGCGTTAGCTCCTGGGCTGGACGAGACGCACGGTTTTTCAACGATTCGCAGTGGACGATCTCAGAATGAAGTTGCAAATCGTTCGCCCTCTCATGCCGAAGTACCAGCGTGTTGAATAAGGGCGAATTGGAAGCGTTTATAAGGCCGTTCAAAACGCAAACGCCGCCCATGCCAGGAATGGCGACAGCGCTGTCGTCAAAAGACAAAAGAAACAATAGGCCCCAAGGCGGCTCATGTCAGCGACGCCAATGACGTTGGCAATCACTCCCAGCAGGGCGAACGCTCGAACGGAATATCGAACCCAATGTATATCGCGGCCGATCAACGCAAGCAGAATCAGCAGGCCGTACAAGGCCGCCGCAATGAATCCGTCGGGGATACCGAACGGACGCGCAAACGGCGCATTGGCCACCGCCTCACATCCGTGTTTCAGCAGAGGACACTTCAAATGTTCGACGGCGCGGATCTGATATGCTCCCACGTAAAGCATCGCCAGCGCGCTGATGCCGGATATCGCCAGAACAGCATTCCGCGCAGTCATCCACATGGTTTTTTCGCCGTGATAAGACTGTAGCCGAGGAGCCCCGACCGTACGGCGTCCGCAGCGGAAGCCGCCGTCGCCTTTGCTTCCCTGAAATCGACGCCCAGCAGACTTATTTTGTCGAGTCTAGCCATCAGTTCCGCGGCAAGCAACCGGCCTTGGATATCGCGCACCATCTGCGCCAATGCCTCACCGTGCGGCTCCACTGACATTGATTGAAACTCCGCCTGTTCAAGATACGCGACGTATTCTTCAACAGGCCTAGCGTCGGCGATGCAAGCGATCCAGGCCAGCAATCCGGCTAATTCCGTTGGCAGCTCGCCGGATCGCGTGAGATCGCTCAATCCCAGTCGTCCACCCGGGCGCAAAACCCTGGCAAATTCGCGCGTGGCTTCCCGCTTGACGGGAAATGTACAGAACGCGCACTCGCAAAGGACGACGTCGAAACTCGCGTCGGGATCATCGAGCCTCTCCGCATCGCCCAGCTTAAACCGCACTAAAGTTGAGACGTTCGCCGCTTCGGCGCGCGAGGTCGCGTAAGTGATATTGGTTTCACCCAAATCGATTCCCGTGACACGGCATCCGAATCGGGTGGCCAGGAAGATCGCGCTTTCGCCCCGGCCGCACGCTATATCCAAAACGTGGTCGCGTGGAGAAAGCGCCAGCAAGTTCCCTAACCTCTCAGTCAACGGCAGACCGCCCGGATGAAAGGAATCGCCGAGCAGCAAACGAGCGAAATCGCTCTGATATGCCGCGGCGCAACACGACTTCAGTTCAGTGTCGTTCATGTGCCGATCTCTACCAACGACGGAAAGCGAAACGTGACAGGCTGCACCTGATAGCGCACTCCATCGCGCCGGGCCTGGCGCCGCGCGCCTTCCTGAGCCACCAACTGAGCCCGGGCCTGCTCGCGATAGCCGACCGTGTTGTATGCGCAGAACGGGATCTGCCGGCCGCCCGGCAATAGGAATTCCTTGCAGCACTTCATCAGGTTCTTCTGGTTGAATGTCCAGGCATCCATAAAGTCCTGGAGCATGATCATGAACATGAACTTCGAGAGACCCTTCACGTCGAGGCCGCCCTCCGGCAGTCCGCAAGCCGAGCAGGAGAAGAAGAATTCCCGCGCTACCTTTTCTGAACCCAGTGCCGCCGAGGATGACCACAATCCTTCGAGCGCCCGCCGGATCTCCGCGCCTAAGTCCGGCATCACGCGATTTGAAATGTAGTCCAAATAATCGTCAACCTTCAGAATGCGCGGCAGCGGCGTGACGTTGTTTTGCTCATCGATATAGGCGTAGGTCACCGAGTTGCAGGTTGGGAAGCAACACGGCACCGGCACGAAATCCGTGATGCGAAACATCCCTTCGGTTTGCTCCTCGATGCTTCGCAAAATATCGGGATTGGTTATCCGCTGCATGGGGTCGTGCACGCCGTGCCGGCCGGCGTGAAACGCGGGCTGGAAATTGATGCCCTTCACCGCCGGGTGTTCCAGGCCGAAACGGACGATTCTGCCGATTTCGTGTTCGTTCACGCCGCGCTCGATGGCGGGAACCAGAATCACCGTACAGCCGATCTCCGCCAGACGATCGAGCGCCCGTAGTTTTTTGGCCAGAATGTCGGGCTCGCCTCGAATGATGCGATATGTATCGCTTTCAAAACCGTCGAATTGAAAATAGATGTTCGGCTTTACGTCCCTGAGCTGTTCAAGAAACCGGTCGTCGGTGGCGATTCGCTTGCCATTCGTATTCAGCAACACGTTCGCGATGCCGCGATCCCTGGCGGCCTTCATCATCCGAACGATCTCTGGATGAATGGTAGGCTCGCCGCCAGAAAACTGCACTACTTCAGGGTTGCCTTCGGTCGCCACCAGATGGTCGAGAATCTCTTCCACCTCTTCCAGCGTGAGGTTGAAGCCGGGGCCCGCTTCGGAGAAACATAAAGGACAATTCATGTCGCAGGCGCTGTTCACCTCGATGATGCCCAGACATGCGTGTTGCTGGTGGTCAGGGCAGAGTCCGCAATCGAGCGGGCAGCCGCGATCCCGTTCCGTCGAGAACTCCAGCGGGATAGTGCCCGGTTTGTTGAACTTCGTAGAATTCGTATACATGCCTGCGTCGCCGTACACGAGGGCTTCGAAAGGCCCGTGCCGCGTGCAGCGCTTCCGCATGTAAACCTTGTTGTCGCGGATCAAAATCTGTGCGTCGATGACCGCGCGGCAGACGGGACAGATGCTGCGCGTAAGTTCATAGAAAACATAATCGGCATCTTTCTTGAATCCTGCCGTGCGTACTGAAGACCCGTCGGAACTCTGCATCGCTGATATCAGGATACTCTCGCTGTGCCCCTGCTACCGAACGGCAGATATACACTACAGCTGAGGAAGACAACATGGACCACTGGCAGCAATGGCTGCAACGCCCCGAGAAGTCGCGCGTCCGGGAGATCGTCTTCCAGGTTCACTTTTGGGTGGGGGCGATGGCCGCCCCATATGTGCTGTTGATGAGCATTTCCGGAGCTGCCATCGTTTTCCGTAACGAATTTCCGCGTACGTTCTCGCTGGAGTGGCTCGTAAGATTTCACAGCCAGCTTTTGGCAGGCGCTATCGGCCGAATCATAAGTGATATCGGAGCGATCTCCGTGATGCTGTTATGTCTAACGGGTGCGGTTATATGGTGGCCCGGAATCAAACACTGGAGGCGCAGCTAACGGTGAGTTGGCGCGCGCATTTCCCACGAATTACCTGGGATCTCCACAGCGCTCTCGGGTTCTGGTGCCTTCCGTTTGTTTTGCTATGGGGCATCTCCGGCATCGATCTATCGCTTCCTCAATCATTCAACGTTCTATTTCTCATCGATCACCGTGACAGCGACAATTCGGTTGAGCCGTGAACGGTCGTGCGCGACGAGGTGAAACCGATTCGGCATCATCAGAATCCTTATTACTGTTCGCCTAAACTTGGAGATATCGCGCAAGCGTGTTCGGTCCGGCGCTGGCCATAAGGCACGGTTTTTCAGTAACTTTGCACTGTCGGGTCAATTCACACCCAAAGCGTAACTCGGTGGGTCCGTCGAGCGAAGTATAATGGCGAAGTGTGTAATCTGCCCCTATGGGCACGAGGAAGAGAGGAACCATGAAGAATATTCCAAGAGGTCTGTGCTGTGCGGGTTTGCTCGCCAGCTTCGCTCTGTTCGCTTCGGCCGCCACCATGACGATGAAGGGCAAGATCAGCGACAGCATGTGCGGTGCCAGCCACGCGAAAATGATGGCCGCGCATCCCGGAATGACCGACGCCCAGTGTACGCAGGGTTGCGTGAAAGGCGGCGCCAAGTACGTATTCGTCTCGAAGGGGAAGATTTACCAGATTGCCAACCAGGACATGGCGGACGTGATGAAGGATGCGGGAGAATCCGTCAGCTTGACCGGCGATGTCAACGGTGACACCGTTACCGTGTCCAAGGTGATGATGGCCAAGAAGAAGTAGCCACCGCTCGACTGGAGTGGCTTTCGGTGAAACTGCTGATGGTAAATGCGGGACGCTGTTGGCAGCGTCCCTGGTGACGCTCGGGTTTTTCGCCGCGAAACCCGGTGACCTATGAAGAGCCGCGCTTGACGTTCGGCGACAAAGCGAGCGGCTTTCTCTCGGCGAAAGAGCGCGATCGTCTTGCCGCTGAGATTGATCGACTCGAAACCCAGCCCAACGCAAACGTACTGCTACATGAGATAGCGGGTTGATATTCTGAGAACGGGTGTCTTCGTCAACTGCAGTTGTTGTTCTATCTCCTGAAAACTGGCGCAGCCGTCTAGCCCATTGGACAAAGGGCGAGGCACTTCTCCAACACGAAGACCAAATCCTGCTGCTGCTCACGCTGATCATCGGAGCGGTGGTCGGGCTGGTGGTGGCGGCATTCATCTTCGTCACCGAAAATCTGGGTGCCCGTATGTATCCGGCTGGAGGCGCAGCCTGGCGGCGCGTTCTGATCCCCACCGGCGGCGCGCTCATCACCGGTTATCTGCTGTCACGTTTCTTCACCAACGCCCGCGGCAGCGGTATCCCGCAGACCAAGGTGGCTCTGTTTCTGCGCGATGGTTTCATCAGCCTTCGCACGGTTGCCGGAAGTTCGGATGCTGCTCGGCATCGCTTGCCAGTGGCATCGCGTTGGGACGTGAAGGGCCGTCAGTCCAGGTGGGGGGTCGTGCTGTTTACGCTCGAAGAAGTGATGGGCGATCTGCACGCACCGGTGCTCGGCTCTATCGTTCTAGGCTCCGCAACATCCTGGGTTACGCTGCACCTGCTGCTCGGCGATGAGCCGCTGTTTCATGTTCCGTCGTACCAGCTTGTCAGCCCGATCGAATTCATCACGTACGCGGTGCTCGGAATCGCGGGCGGCATCTTCGGCCCCAGCTTGTTTATTGGCGCGATGCTCGGGGGCGCGGTGGGGACAGTGGCGCATCAGATTTTACCGGACTTCACTGGCGGCGTCGGCGCGTATGCCTTGGTGGGCATGGGTGCGCTATTCGCCGGCATCGTGCGCGTGCCGCTGACGTCGGTGATCATGATCTTCGAGATGGCGCGCATGCGCCCAATCCCAATGAAGAGGCCTTTGAGCGCGTACTGGCACGGCTGTCGAGGCAATAAAAGCCAATTCTAGTTGCCTTGCGCCTGTGTAATGTGGGTGCGGCGATTCTTTTGCCAGCACTCTTCGTCGTGCTCCGTGCAGACCGGCTTATCCTTGCCGTAGCTGATGATCGCGAGTTGGTTGCCCGGAAGCCCCAAGTTAGACAGATACTCTTTGGTTTGTTTGGCGCGCGCATCGCCGAGCGCCAGGTTATATTCATCCGACCCGCGCTCGTCCGCGAATCCCTCGACGGTGAGCTTGAAGTCCGGATACTGTTTGAGGATGTCGGCCAGTGTCTGGGCGTCGGTCTTCAGAGCAGCTTCGGCGTCTGGACGCAGCGTGTGCTTGTTGTAGTCGAAATAGGCGTCCTGGATGCGGCTCAGCAGGTCTTGAATGCGCGCGCGTGTGGCGGCATCCGGCGTGCGGGAGGGCGTGCTCGACGCCACCTGAGACGGTCGCGAATAGTCTCGCGCGGGCGCCGGCTTCGACGGGACCGCAGCCGCAACGGGCTGAGACGACGGCGTCGTCGGAGCCTTCGCCGCAACTTTTTTCGCACAACCGGAGAAAGCCAGCGAGAGCGCAGTCAGGGCCGCGAAGGCCAATACTCGGGATTTCATCCAAAGCCTCCTAAGGTTTTGTAGTTAAAGAATACAGAGGTGTAGCACGGTAAAGAATCCCGTTAGCACTGTATTTCCGTCAGACCGTTTCGGTTGAAATGTAGCCGACCATATCTCGCGACTGGCATCCACCCTTGTCGCGAAAACTGGGCATCCTTCGTTGAAGTTGTATCGCCATGAAGGCAGCCGTGACTCTGATCAAGCTCAGTCCCGCGATCAACGCGTGGTATTGCTCGGGGTTGCCTGGAAGGACGAGGCTGACATCTGTCTATCCTTTAATCTGGAGAACCCGGCAGCTCCGCGATCGCCCCTTTGACACCTTAGGATTGTCCATGCTCCACTGAAGGCAGTCAGTTTGAAGCGATAGTAGAAAATCTACCCAGCGCCGGGCTTCTTTAGTCTCGTAAACCTGGTCCTGGCTTTCTGGAACAACAGCAACCATTCCCTAAGTTTGCGAACAGTCACGTCGCCGAACCCTTTTGAGCCATGGATAAGACAGGCGTGTATGATCGGGTGAATACATTCGTAACGCGAGAGCTGTGGTTAGCCTGGCTGTAGGCTTGTGCAGCCAGAAATAAACCGCCCCCGCTGCCGCCATCAGCATCTTGCTGTGCCGGCAAGCCAGAGCCATCGCTTGCGTGACGCCGGCGTATTCGTTAGATCTCGACTATCCGCTTATATCCGCACGTCGGACGACGAGTTTAGCCAGATTCAAGAAGAACTTCTTGTGCGAATTCTCGAAGCCGCTGAAGCAGCCGGGACACGGTTTGCCCTCCCAATACAAGCAGGAATTAACTACAACGCAGATGTTACGCGAGCCGGAAATGGTCTTCACCAAGCGGACAAGTAGCTATCGGAACTAGATGAAGAGCCTCGCTATGGACGGTCTAGTGTGTCAAAGGGATGGTAAGTAACCTCCAGTCGCAGTGTAATGTAGGAGAAGGAGGAGCATTGAAGGACGCTTCAATCACCCTGCGATTGACGATCTTCCTCTTTGGAGCTCTAAGTTTGCTGGGAGCGCAGCCGACAACACGCACGGTTGAAGGCGTGGTGATGGATCAGCATTCGCATCCTCTAGCGCATGCAGCGGTGCAAATCGAGAACGAGTGGACTCTCCAGATTCGTTCCTACATTACCCAAGCCGACGGCAAGTATCACTTCGCGGGACTGAACGGAGACGACGATTACCAGATTACCGCCGAATACGATGGCGTACGCAGCCACGTGCGAAAGCTGAGCAAGTTCGACTCCCGCGAGGAACCCAGGATAGACGTGACGATCCGTTTCGGCAATTGATCGAGTGCTGGGCGCAATTTGCGGCTTCATCGACGGAGCGGCCGCCGGATGTCCGTTTGCCATGTTGTATAGGTTGTTCGCGCGCGAGCATGCGACTGCGCATACGCGCGAGAGGCTGCGGATGGCCGGCGGCAGGCGTTAGGCCGTGCAATTGCCGCCGGATGCGCCGAAGCCTCCGACCTCCGACGCTGCGGGTCCTTCTCGCCGGTGGTTTCGGACGATGGTAAAATTGAGCCCGACATGCCTACAGAATCGCGAGCAAAGCGGGTGGCCCCGTCGATAGACCTTTTCTCTTTCGCTGGGGAGCACCTTTCCTATGAAGCTCGAATGTTCGTTATTTGTCGTGCAATGAAGCCGCGCGATCAGTTCGAGTCGAACCTTAAAGTCGAGGGCTTCGCGCTCCATCTCAAGAACTTAATCGAATTCTTCTATCCGTCGAATCCCGGCGCGGACGACGTGCTCGCAGCCGACTACGTTGCAGATTGGAACGCCAAGCGCCCGGCGACCACTCCTCTTCTCGAAAGTGCTCGATTACAGGCAGGCAAGGAATTGCACCATCTCACTGCACAACGCATCGCTGGCAGGCCCTCGCACAAAGCGTGGGACTTCGATGGCATTAGTAAGGAGCTAAAGGGCGTCATCTCAGCCTTTCTTGGCCTGCAGCCGAAGATACCGCAGGGGACAATTTCTGAATTGTCGGAGATTTGACTGCCGCCACCGATACCAGGGCTTGATCCGCTGGGCAACCTGATCCCGCCGCCCGTCATGACCGTGAATTTCGCCTGCGCGATTATTGCTCCCAGTTCACGTATGAGTGCATAGTAGGAATGTGTCGCCCGGAGAAGCGTGCCGACCCGAAGACAGTGACACACGGGCCCACGAAGTGGAGGGAGCGAAAGCCGCGGATCAATTCGTGAAAGATCAGTGAAGCTCGTCCGAGTAAGGCACGTGTTACATGACGTTTTCGCAAACCTTTCTGTTGGCCCCGAAAAATTGTGATCTTGTTCTCAAGATATGGAGCATCCCGCGACGACGGTATTCCCGACGGGCACCCGGTTGGCATTCTTGGGCGTAGCGGCGCCGTTTGTTGCCCGTTGTGGATGGGCGATCTTGTTCTGTTTCGAGTCCGCCCTGGGCAGCGCTCGTCAAGACAAGAGGCCATAATTCAAACGTTACTTCGCTAGCAGCTTGCGGATAGATTCCAATTCCCGCCGGCGCTTCGGGGTGGTCTTGGGATACGCCATCTTCAGGTCATCGAAAGTATCCAGGACAATCTGGGAGACGATCAAACGCGCGTTTTCCTTGTCATCGGCGGGAACGACGTACCAGTGCGCGTGATGGGTACTGGTCGCGTTAAGGCATTCCTCATAGGCCTTCATGTAGTCCTTCCAGTATTTCCGCTCGTGAATGTCCGCGGTGCTGAATTTCCAGTTGTGATCAGGTTCATCAATGCGCTCAAGGAAGCGCTTTCGTTGTTCGTCCTTCGAAAGGTGGAGAAAGAATTTAATGATCCGCGTTCCGTTGCGATAAAGGTGGCATTCCAGATCCACAATGGAACGATACCGCTCCTCCCAGATGGTTTTCTCGTCGCGCAACTCTTTTGAAAGACCCTGGCTGCGGAGAATCTCCGGATGCACCCGTACGACCAGCACTTCCTCATAATAGGAACGATTAAATATACCGATCCGCCCCCGTTCCGGAAGTACGCATGTGGTGCGCCACAGGAAATCGTGTTCCAGCTCGTTGGCGCTCGGCTGTTTGAAACTGAAAACCTCGCAGCCTTGTGGATTCACACCGGACATGACGTGCCGGATGGCGCCGTCCTTGCCGCCGGCGTCCATCCCTTGAAAAATCAGCAGCAACGCATAGCGGTTGGACGCGTAGTGAAGGTGCTGCAGCGAGCTGAGCTTCTCGACGTGTTCGGCCAGGAGTTCCTGATACTGCTCCTTCGACTTATAAACGGGCTTCACAATGGTCGGCCATTTATTGAGTTTCACCTTCTTCCCGGTCACACGAAAATCCTTTGATTCGATTTTCATCTTTATCCCTTCGACCGCGCCTGCTCGATTCGAATTTCCCGCTCCGCCTCAAGCCAATCTTGTTCCTGCTGGCTTTCGCCGCGGGCTCGCTCCTCGTAAAGTTCATAGGCCCGCGCGGCGATCTGCGGTGTGAGATCGAGCGTCTTCTTGGCCAGCAATGGGGCCTTAGTAGGATCAAAAATCCGATAGGCAAGCAGTTTCACGCGGTCGTTCACCAGAGCCCAAGCCAGCGCGTAGCCCCAAACGAATGCTGCCCAGCCCCAGCCGAGGGGTGTCATAAACAGCCCGTAGACGGCGATCAAAGTCGCAATGGTTTGCGTGCCGAGCACCGCCATCCACAGAATCTTCGCAGGGCGTATGGACCAGAACGGACCGCGCGTACGGGTCAGGAAAATCGTGAGGTGTCCGGCCACGGAAAGCTTCAAATACATCAGCGTTTGGATGTGCGCGCGGTCGAGATGAAATACGCGCTCGCCGAGATAAAACAGGCCAAAAGCGGCCACCACGCCGATGACGCCCAGCACCGTGGAAACCCCGAGTACCAGGCGCATGTTCCAGGCCTCGGGCTTATCTTTGTAATGAACGTTGTCATAAGCGATGGACAGGATAGCTCCGTCGTTCAGCAATGCCAGCATCACGATCATCACCGCTGTCAGCGGATAGAAGTTAAATACCAGGATCGCCAGCGTCATGAAGAACAGCACGCGCAGCGTTTCGGCGATTCGGTAGATCGCGTAGCTGTTCATGCGCTGGAAGATGCGCCTGCTTTCCTTGATTGCATCGATAATCACCGACAGGCCGGACGCCAGCAGGACGATAGAAGCGGCCGCGCGGGCCGTATCTGTCGCACCCGAAACAGCTATGCCGCAATCGGCTTTCTTCAGCGCGGGAGCATCGTTTACTCCGTCGCCAGTCATGCCAACGATGTGGCCCCGCTGCTGCAGGACATCCACAATGTGGAATTTGTGCTCGGGAAAAACCTGCGCGAAACCGTCGGCCTGTTCGATCGCTTCCGAAGCCTGCGCCGTCTCGTGATGCTTGATATCGCCCAGTCCGCTGGCATCCAGGATGTTCGTGCCCATCCCCAGTTGCTGGGCAGTTTCCCGAGCGATTGCCATCTGGTCGCCGGTAACCATCTTCACGCTTACGCCCATCTGACGGGCACTTGCTATCGTGGCTTTGGCCTGGGGGCGAGGAGGATCAAACATGGGCAACACGCCCACGATCTGCCACTTGCCTTCTTCCTCTGCCCGCGCCACGCCCAGAGAACGGAAACCGCGTCCAGCAAATTCCTTGACAGCCTTCTCGACAGCGGGCTTTACCTCACCGGCATTGGTGGACATCTGGAGAATTACCTGTGGGGCGCCTTTGGCTACATAAAACTGCTTTCCGTCCGGACCTTTCACTGTGGCTTCGGTGCGCTTGTGGACCGGATCGAACGGCTGAAAATGGAGCACTTGGCAGGCCTGCAGTGTCTTCGGATCCTTGACTCCACCGATCACCGCGAGGTCGATGGTGTCTTTGTCTTCAGCGCGCGAAGCGAGTGCGGCCCAGAGAATGACTTGATCGGCTGGAATACCATGCAGCGCGAATGGATCGCCCAATGTCAGTTTGTTCTGGGTCAGAGTGCCGGTCTTGTCCGAGCAAAGGATGTCCACGCCGGCCAGTTCTTCGATAGCGGAGAGCCTGGTGACAATGGCTTGTTTTTTCGCCAGAAGGCGTGCGCCCACTGCCATAGTCACCGACAAGACGGTGGGCATCGCCACTGGAATCGCGGCCACCAGGAGGACCAGGGCAAACTCGAGCGTACTCATGACCGGATCGTGACGGAACAGCGCGACGGTGACGATCACCGCCACTAAAACTACAGCCAGGACAATCAGGTAATCGCCGATCTTCAGCACAGCTTTCTGGAAATGGCTGACCGATTCCGGTCCCTGCACCATCTGCGCGGTCTTCCCGAAGTAGGTGTCCGTGCCCGTTGCATAGACCATTCCTTCGCTTTCGCCCTGGCGAATGATGGATCCGGAAAATACCGCGTCGCCGGGCTTTTTTGTGGCGGGCAAAGACTCGCCGGTCAGCGCGGACTGATCCACCTCCACCGGATCGCCCGGCAGCAAGCGCGCATCGGCTGGAACAATGTCGCCCAGCTTCAGGCGGATGACGTCGCCCGGCACCAGTTCCTTCGCCGAAGGATCAGTCCATTTCCCGTCGCGTTTGACTTTGGCTTTGATTGCCAGCTGCTTCCTGAGTGCGGCGATCGCATTGCCCGCCTGGTGTTCTTCCCAAAATCCGACGACTGCGTTGGACAACAGCAGGAGCAGGATGATGAAGAAATCCGGCCAGTGCCGGACCGCGGCGGACAAGATCACTGCGCCTTCGATCATCCACGGAATGGGGCCCCAGAAATAGGTCAGGAATTTCAGGTACGGATTTTCTTTCTTTTCCGCGATCTCGTTGGGCCCATACTGAGCCAGCCGTTTTTTCGCCTCGTCTTGGCTCAAGCCGTCCGGCGTGGAGCCCAGCTTTTTCTGGAGCTCCTCCATGGGAATCGATTTCAAGTTTTTCTGCGCGTCGGACTTCGCTCCGGGCGCCGCCGGCTTCGTTTCCGGTTTTGTTTCGGGCTTCGATTTGGACTTCGCCTCGGGCTTTGCTTCGGGCTTAGCTGCGGTTGGTGTCATGATGACGTCTCCTGTTCTGTATTCCTGGAATCGTTAAACCTTTGCTTCCGGAGAGTCTGCAACTCCTCCAGGCGGCAAGCATTCGGGCACGTCAAGACGTGCCACGCCGATCCGGCTGTCGGCCATCCCATAGTAGATGTCGAAACGATCCGGCGAGCCGATATCGTCCCGCCGGTCAATGCCGGTGGGAAATACCACGTTCGCTACGGTCCCATCGCGTTCTTGCGGGAGCGAAGGCGTCAGCACCGGATCCACCGAACGATAGCGGATGATTTGTGGATGCTCCTTCGAAAGCACCATTACGCCGGCCGAGTAGCACAGTTGGCGCGCGCAGTTGCCCGGCGTCGGCATTTCGCTCACCCCGTGGTAAATGATTAGCCAGCCGTGCCGAGTCAGGACGGGCGGAGTGCCCCCGCCGACTTTGAGCCGCTCCCAGGGCGACACGGGAGTCGCCAGCCGGTGATGAGAGGTGAACTTGTCGAAACAATGCGGCTCACAGCCATCCAGCGTCATCGAACAGTAGGAAATCCAGATACTCTCCCGATTGAGGTCCACGTCTCGGGTCGCTGGGTGGCAGGCGGTTTCCTCCGGACGAGTACCGGGGAAAAGCGGCCGGTGCAGAATGGCCATTTCCGGATGCCCGGATGGATTCGGAATGGCGACGGGGAAAAGGCTGGAGTCTTTGTCGTCCACGTCGTCGAATTCGATGCCCTGATACGGGCCGAATTTTGCGAGTCCCAGACGCTTCCAGTGGAAGAGATCCTCCGATATTGCGAGGGCGATGCGCGGACCGCGGGCTGAAAATCCCGCGTAAGCCATCACGTAGCGCTTGAGCGGCTCCACAAACGTGATCCGGGGATCCTCGCAGCCACCGCCGCCGTTGGGCCGCAGCTCATAGTCCGCTTCGGGTTCCAGCGCGATGCCGAGCCGCTCGACTCCCGCCGGATCGCCGGCTGCATTGAACCGCACTCGCGCAATGCCGATGCGCGAGAAGTTCCCCTTCGCAACCAGCCGCGGGAAAAGGTAGAGCTCCCCAGCGGGACCACGAACGGCCGCAGGATTCAGGACGCCCTCGATCTCCTGGGGATTGCCCGGTTCCGGCTCCATGATCATTCCCAGGCGCCGCAGCTTAAATGCACTCATAACTTCAGCACTTCCTGGCCGTGATCCGATAAACAAGCAATAATCGTTTCGATCACCCGCTTCGTCTCATGGGGTCCTCGCACGGGGATGGAGATGACACCGGTTTGTTCAGCTGGATAGTCGTTCCCGCCAGGGAACAGGGCATCGCCGACGAAAATCATTTCCTTTAGTGAAATGCCAAGAACGTCTCTCAGTTTTCCGATTCCGTAAGCTTTGTCAATGCCGGGTTTGGTGACATCGATAGATGTCGCGCCGCCCAAGCGGACAGAGAACTTGGGAATCAAAGTGTCAAGAATCGTTTTGATCTTCTTCCGCTTTGCAAAATCGGGATCCCATTTTGTTTTTTGTTCCAATGGCGCCTCCTGGCCTAATGCGGAATACGTGATCTGGCTTCCCCGGTCCTCAACCGCCTCTCCCCACACTTTTTCGACCTTGAATCCCGCCTCCGCGACCGCCTTTTTGAGAGAGCTGACAATCTTCTCTTTTTCGTCCTTCGTGAAGTCTTCGGAATAGATCTTTTTCCAATCGCCCGTGTAGCGGAAGAACTTGGTTCCACAGGTTGGAAGGAGCGAGAGGTTCACCAGGCTGCCGTCATGGGCCAGATGGGAGAGCACTTGTTTTTCAAACTGGGGCCAATCGCCTCCGGAGATCACGGCCACTTTCAGGATGCCGAGAAGGTCGTCCAGCAGTCGCGACATTTCGGCATCCAGAGACGACTTGCTTTCCGCAAGGGTGCCGTCCAGATCGAACACAATCAGCTTTTTCATTCTGGTATCTCGATTTCCGACACGTTCACTGGTCCCTGAGGCTGCAAGGTACACGCTGCGAGAACCGCAGGCAACAGAAGTACGTCGCCTTTTCCGATTTCGTATGTCGCGCCGGCATGATTGAGTTGCCCCTTGCCATCGATGCATACCAGCACTCGCGGGCCACCCGCGGCGCCGACCGTAAACGGCGATTCTCCGCGCAGGCGAGACAACCAGAAGTTGTCACAGTGGAAAAGCCTCTCGCGGCGAACAGGCGATGTCGTCTCCACCACGGGCGCGACCAAGCCGCCCGCACACTGGCCAAAATCGATGCAGGCCAGCGCCTGATCCACCTGGAGTGGCCGCGGCTGACCTGTCTTCGGGTCCACATGGTTCCAGTCGAACAAGCGAAACGTCGCGTCACTGTTCTGCTGGACCTCGAAGACCATGACGCCGCCGCCCAGCGAGTGAACTGTCCCAGCCGGGTTGAAGACAGCGTCGCCAGGATTCGGATGGAAGCACGCAAGACGGTCCGCTACCGTCCCCTCCTTGAGCGCGTGCCGCAGAACTTCCGCAGTAGTGCCTGACTTCAGGCCAGCATAGATTCGGCTTTTTATCCCAGCTTCCAACACAACCCACGCTTCAGTCTTGGCGGTCGCAGGATCCGTTGGATGCACCTGCACCGAGAGCATTTCCCGTACGTCGAGGAACTTTAGCAGCAGTGGGAATCGGCGGAAACGCCCGGCGAGTTTTCCCGTCACCTGCTCCGGGTACTGGTCCAGCAATTGAGCAATGCTCAGCCCTTGGAGAGATCCATCAGCAACACGGCTAGGATGGTCATCACGGTCGCTCAGTACCCACGCTTCGCCGATCGGGCCGTCGCCCGGCAGTGGTGCTGTGAGCAGGTCGGCCAAGTGCCGTCCGCCCCACAACCGATACTGGTAGATGGGTTCGAATCGCAGTGGATATAGCGGCGTTTTGCTCATAATCTGTCCTCTCCTATTGGAGGTGAGGGAGAAAAGCCAAGTCGTCGCTCAGGACATAGATCGTAATCGCCGCGAGCATAAAAAACAGGGCAACCCAGATTCGCCAATCGCGATGCGCACGTTTCCAGTAGGGATCTGGGGCATGATCGGAGCCGTGATGAACACTGCTTGGATCCGGCCCTTCGTTCCCGTGGTGGCCAAAGTTGGTCTCATTCATTTCTGTAGCGCCTTCCGTTTCCAATGACCCCGGCGCGGTGGACGGAATTGGAGTCTCCAGCGCCGTCAATCTTGCGGCGCTGCCTCAATTTAGTGCCACCCAAAACTAGCCCGCGTATTTCTGCCGATGCTGAGCCGGGTCAGTCCTACGACTTTCTTGATGCCGCCGACTCCCAAGCGTGCTCTCGATCAGCCGGGTCAACTTATCCGCGGCGCCGTTGACGGCTTGATCCAAGGTCGCTGCCTGGTGAGTGACCGCGATGGCTTGGCGGCGTTCCAGGCGGGCTTCCATATTGCACCTCTTATCGCTCTGGCCGTGCTTGTCGCTGTTTTCGTCGTTCAGGTGGACCTCCACTCGCGTAATGTGATCGCTAACCCGGCTCAGCGCACTCTCGACCACCTCACTAACCTGAGCAGCCAGAGCCTCGTGACCTTCGATGTTATGGCCGGTATTGATTTGTATCTGCATGGTGTTCTCCCTATCACTTGCCCGTTGCCTTATGCCGCAGGTTTCACGACTTCGGGGCTAAACGTTGTCGCGCTCATATCCTTGTCCGTCGCGGCGTTATATTCCCCACGGCGCGCAGCCCGGTTACACCTCGCTCGATGAGATAGAGCTTGCTGTGCCGCCAACACATTGGACTCCTTCCCCCTCCAAATCTCCAAGGCCGGTTGCTGGATGGCGCGGGCAAACGAAAACGCCAACGCCCAAGGCAGTCCCGATTTGAATCTGACGTTCATGGCATTCAAACGGGCCGAGGCCAGTTCACTGGGTTGGCCGCCCGACAAGTACGCAATCCCCGGAACGGCAGCCGGGACGGCTCGCAATAGACACTTCACCGTGGCATCGGCCACCTCGTCCACCGATTCTTGCTTCGGGCACGTCAAACCCGGAAGCACCATGTTGGGCTTCAGGATCATACCCTCCAGCATCACCCGTTGCGTGTAAAGCTGGTTGAAAACCGTTCGCAGGACTTCCTCGGTTACCTCGCGGCACCGGTCGAGCGAATGCTCGCCGTCCATGAGCACTTCCGGCTCGACGACCGGGACCATTCCGGCTTCCTGGCACAACGCGGCGTAGCGAGCCAGCGCCTGGGCGTTGGCCTCAATGCAACCCCGGCTGGGAATGCCATCGCCGACGGCAATCACCGCGCGCCACTTGGCAAAACGCGCACCCATCTGAAAGTATTCAGCCAGCCGGTCGCGCAATCCGTCGAGGCCTTCGGTTATTTTCTCTCCGGGACGACCCGCCAGGTCCTTTGCACCGGTGTCAACTTTGATGCCAGGAATGATTCCCGCACCGATAATGACTTTGACAAAGGGGGTGCCATCTTTCTTCTGTTGGCGGATCGTCTCGTCGTAGAGAATCGCGCCGCTAATGCACTCACCGAGACCGGGCGTGGTCACAATCAACTCCCGCCAGGCGCGCCGTGCCTCCACAGTCTGGGGAATCCCCAACCTGGCAAATCGCTTGTTGCAGGTTGGATTGCTTTCATCCATCGCCAGCAGGCCCTTGTCATCGGCGACCATTTTCCTCGCGGTATTTGTAAGCTCTTGCGTATTCATTTGAGGTTGCTCCTTTCTCAGTTCCGGATTCCCCGCTACACTTCACCCAACCACTTCCGCGCCTCAGCGGCATCGGCGTGATCGAAGTATCGGATCGTCGCTTTCGTGAACGGTTGGCAGAACGTCGCCATGCCGTGCTGCCATTTCTTATCACCGATCATCGCGAGCCGTTCGATGTCGGCGAAGTGCCTAATGTCGAACTTGATGTCTTCCCACATCGCGCCGGCGTCCCAGCCGTGGAAACCGGTCATATCGAACAGCACGCGCAGTTTTCCGTGCTGCCGGAGGAGTCGCTCGAACTCAGGCACAAAGTGCTCGTAATCTGCTTTTACCAGCTTCCCGCTGATGTGAACGACGAGAATCTTCCCGCCGTTTTCTTCATTGAGTTGAATGGACATTTTGAACTCCCCCTTACTGCTTTTCGCCGCAGTCCCATTTCCAGTTCCGGATTTCCGGCAGGTCTTCACCGTGCTTGTCGATGTAATGCTTGTGCTGGATGAGCTTGTCCCGCATCGTCTGCTTCAGGTAAGCGCCCTTGGAGCCTAAGTGCGGTAACCGATCGACCACGTCTTCGACCAGGTGAAACCGGTCCAGGTCATTTTGCACCCGCATGTCGAAGGCCGTCGTTATCGTGCCCTCTTCCTTGTAGCCCCGGACGTGCAAATTACGGTTAGTCCTGCGGTAGGTCAGCCGGTGGACTAGCCACGGGTATCCGTGGAAGCCAAAGATGATGTGCTTGTCTTTCGTGAATAGCGAGTCGTAATCCGATTCGCTCAGTCCGTGCGGGTGCTCACTGGCAGATTGGAGCTTCATCAGATCGACGACATTGATCACCCGGATTTTTAGATCGGGCAGATGCTCGCGAAGGATGGAAACGGCGGCTAGAATCTCGAGCGTGGGCGTGTCTCCGCAGCAGGCCATCACAACGTCCGGTTCGGCGGCGTCCTGATCGTTACTGGCCCATTGCCAGATGCCGATTCCTTCCGTGCAATGGACCACCGCGGCGTCCATAGTCAGCCATTGCGGCAGGGCGTGTTTGCCGGCCACTACCACGTTGACGTAGTTCCGGCTGCGCAGGCAGTGATCGAAAACCGATAGCAGACAATTGGCGTCGGGCGGCAGATAGACGCGCACGATGTCGGCCTTCTTGTTGATCACGTGATCGAGGAAACCGGGATCCTGGTGCGTGAAGCCGTTGTGATCCTGCTGCCAAACGTGGGAGGCGAGCAGATAGTTCAGCGACGAGATCTTCCGCCGCCAGGGCAGTTCCAGACACACCTTCAGCCATTTGGCGTGCTGGCTGAACATCGAGTCGACAATGCGAATGAAGGCTTCGTAGCTGTTGAACAACCCGTGCCGTCCGGTCAGCAGATATCCTTCCAACCAGCCCTCGCACTGATGCTCGCTGAGCATGGAGTCCAGCACGCGTCCGGCGGGCGCGAGAAATTCATCGTTCTTTACCGTGCGAGCGTCCCACTGGCGGTTGGTGACTTCAAAAACCGCGCCCAAGAGATTCGATAACGTCTCGTCGGGGCCGAAGACGCGGAAATTACGCTGGTCCTGATTCAGCTTGGCCACGTCGCGCAGGAAGTTACCCAGCACGAGCGTGTCTTGGGCGTTCACCGCGCCGGGCGCTGGTACATTCACCGCGTGGACGCAGAAGTCCGGCATGCGCAAATCGCGCAGCAGAATTCCACCGTTAGCGTGAGGATTGGCGCCCATGCGCCGGTCGCCCTTCGGCGCCAGTTCAGCCAATTCCGGGATAAGCCGGCCATTCTTATCGAACAGTTCCTCGGCTTTGTAGCTTTTCATCCAGCTTTCCAGCTGCTTCACATGATCGGGATGCTCGGAATCCACCAGCAGCGGTACCTGGTGCGCGCGGAAGGTGCCCTCGATCTGTAGGCCATCCACCACTTTCGGTCCCGTCCAGCCCTTGGGCGATCTCAGTACGATCATCGGCCACCGCGCCCGCGTGGTGTCGTTGTTGTTCCGGGCATTGTCCTGGATCTGGTGGATGTCCTCGATGGCCGTTTCCATGGTGGCGGCCATGAGTTGATGCATCGTTTCCGGATCGTCGCCTTCCACAAAGTGGGGCGTCCAGCCGCAGCCTCGCAGGAACTGCTCCAATTCCTCGTGCTCGATGCGGGCGAGCACGGTGGGATTGCTGATCTTGTAGCCGTTGAGGTGCAGGATCGGCAGCACGGCTCCGTCGGTGATCGGGTTGAGAAGCTTGTTAGACTGCCAGGCGGTCGCGAGTGGACCCGTTTCCGCTTCGCCATCCCCAATCACGCAGGCAACAATGAGACCGGGATTGTCGAACGCGGCCCCGAAGGCATGGCTGAGCGAGTATCCCAACTCGCCACCTTCGTGAATCGACCCCGGCGTGGTCGGCGCAACGTGGCTCGAAATTCCGCCGGGAAATGAGAACTGCGTGAACAGCTTTTTCATCCCGGCCTCGTCCTGGGTGACGTTCGGATAAATATCGCTCCAGGTGCCTTCCAGGTAAACGTTGCCAACGATCGCCGGGCCGCCGTGCCCGGGACCGGCGATGTAAAACATGTCCAGGTCGTACTTCTTGATCACCCGGTTCAAGTGCACGTAGATGAAGTTCTGGCCCGGCGTCGTGCCCCAGTGCCCAACTACCAGCGGCTTCACGTGCGACAGCTTCAGCGGCTCCTTCAGTAGCGGGTTGTCGTAGAGGTAAATCTGGCCCACCGACAGATAGTTGGCGGCACGCCAGTAGGCGTTGATTTTGTGAAGCAGTTCCGGAGCGAGGGTGTTGGTTTTCGTGCTCAACTCCTTGTCGTTTAGCCCGTCGGGTTTCTTGTCGAGCACTTCAGACGTGAGTGTGTTGGTTTTCATGAATCAATCCTTTGTTCACGGTGTAGGTTTTGAGAATGCGGCTCACCGAGCGCGCAATCATTAGATCTTCATCCGTTCGAATGACGCGAACCGTGGCCCGGCTGGCGTCGGTGGAAATCACGCCCTCACTTGCCGCGTTTCGCTCTTCTTCGATTTCGATGCCGAGGAAGCCCAGTCCATCGCAGATGCGCGCGCGGACGAGTGGTGCGTTTTCGCCGATCCCTCCCGCGAAGACAAGCGTGTCCAATCCACCGAGCGCGGCGGCAAAGCAGCCAATCCACTTTTTCGCCTGATAGCAGAACAGCGCCACAGCTTCCGCCGCTCGGATATCGTCGGCTTCGTGCGCGAGCAAGTCTCGCATGTCGGAACTGATCTCGGAAACTCCGAGCAGCCCGGACTTGTGGTTGACCAGTTGGTAAAACTGCTCCGTGGTCATCTGCTCAGTTCGCGCCAGATACGGCGCCAAGCGGGGGTCTAAATCGCCAGTGCGCGTGCTCATCACCAATCCCGACGTGGGAGTGAAGCTCATGCTGGTGTCGATGCTTTTGCCGTCGCGCACGGCGGCCAGACTGGCTCCGTTGCCAAGGTGCGCGAGGATCACGCGGCCGGTCGTTGCCGATGAGTCGCCGAGGCGCGCGAGTTCTTCCAACAAGTAGGCGTAGGACAGGCCGTGGAAACCGTAGCGCTGCATTCCTTTTGCTGCGTAACGGCGGGGAATCGCGAGCAGTTTGGCTACGGGCGGCATGGAGCGGTGAAATGCCGTGTCAAAACAGGCTACTTGCGGCAGGGCCGGATGACGCCGGTCGAAGGCCCGGATGAGTTCCATTTCGCGCGGCAAATGATCGGGGTCGTAAGGGGTGATGCGATGCAATTCGGCCAGCAGCGCCGGGGTCACGCGTTCCGGCTCGGTATGCTTCATGCCATGCACGACGCGGTGGCCGACGGCGGCGATGGATGGGAACTCCGGCCGCTTCTCAAGCCACTTCACAAGGAAACCGGCCGCGGTGCCGTGATTGGCGGCTCTGATGGGGAGGGCGGGCGGCGGTTTGCCGGTGGGGACATGGACGGTCAAATTCGTGCCGCCCAGGCCGATACGGTCCACCTTTCCGGCCAGGAGGCGCTGCGACCGGCCTGCCTGGTAGAGCGCGAACTTGATGCTCGAC
>JBKQHJ010000036.1:0-137304 GCA_052148835.1 Bryobacteraceae bacterium | reverse complement strand
AGGGTCCGGCTGCTCGAAGAGCTCAAGGATCGAAGGCTGCGGGAGTGGAAATATGAGGAAGCCGCGCAACTGGAAGAGCTGGCTTCCGAGTCTTTTCTCGCCAACTGGAACCGCGAGCGTATTTAAGGTTACGGCCCGGAGCAACGTGATATGCTCGTACGGAGTTTGCAGTAGTCACTAAGCTTACACAAAGGGAGAAAACACACGAAGATGAAGAGTACCGACCGCATTCTTACGACCCATGTCGGTAGCCTGCCCAGGCCGCAGGAAGTGGTCGATCTTTTGTTCGCGCAGGATCGCGGTGAACCCGTCGATGCCAAGAAATTTGATGCGACGATACGCAACGCTGTTGCCGATGCTGTCAACAAGCAGGTGCAAGCCGGGCTGGATATCGTCAGCGACGGCGAGATGGGGAAGATCAGCTATGCGACTTACATCCGGCATCGGCTGACAGGCTTCGAGCCGGGCCAGGTGCCGCGCGCTACCCCCCAGGATTTGGACGATTATCCGGAGTATCGCGATAAGATCGCGGCATCGGGAGCGACGCCGAAGTATGTCCGGCCTGTTTGCAAGGGTCCGATCAAAGTGAAAAGCCTGGAACCGCTCGAGCAGGATATCGCGCGGTTCAAGGATGCGCTGGCGAAGGCCAAAGCGGCAGGCGCGAACATAACCGACGGCTTCATGACGGCGGCGTCACCCGGGACCATCGCGGTGTTTCAGCCGAACGAATATTATCCGA
This sequence comes from Bryobacteraceae bacterium, assembly GCA_052148835.1. Taxonomy (GTDB): domain Bacteria; phylum Acidobacteriota; class Terriglobia; order Bryobacterales; family Bryobacteraceae; genus Palsa-89. The sequence continues at coordinate 136,565 of JBKQHJ010000036.1, read as the reverse complement.
CGCACCAGGCCTACCTGGAGGCGCTGGCGGAAGCGATGCGCAGCGAGTACGAGACCATCGTGAACGCTGGCCTGGTCCTTTCGGTGGACTGCCCGGACTTGGCCATGGGGCGGCATATCAAGTTTCGCGGCGTGGATGACGACGAATTCGTGCGCAACGCTGAACTGCAGGTGGAGGCGATGAATCACGCGCTGGCCAATGTCCCGGCGGACCGGACGCGCTTTCATATTTGCTGGGGCAATTACGAGGGGCCGCATACGCGCGACATCGCGATGTCGAAAATCCTGCCAGTGGCGCTGAAGGCCAAGCCGCAATGTCTGTTGATCGAGGGCTCGAATCCACGGCACGAACATGAGTGGGAATTGTGGAAGAAGGCGTTCCAGTTGCCGCAGGATAAGATTCTGGTGCCGGGCGTGATCGGATCGAATAGCAATTACGTGGAGCACCCCGACCTGGTGGCGCAACGTGTCACGCGCTATGCCGAGGTGGTGGGGCGCGATCATCTGATTGCCGGCACCGATTGCGGGTTTGGCACCTTCGCCGGTTTCGGCGCTGTGTATCCGGACATCGCGTGGCTGAAGCTGAAGTCGCTGGCCGACGGTGCGAGGATTGCGTCGCATAAGTTGTGGGGCAAGGCGGGGTCGGCGAACTAGGGCCGGGCAGTTTAAAGCAAAGTACGAGGTAAACACCCCGATTTTGCGGGACAATGGCAGCATGGCCCCAGCGATCGTTCGCGATCCCGAAATCATGCATGGAATACCCGTCTTTCGCGGAACCCGCGTGGCCGTCCAGACGCTGTTTGATTACATCGAGGGTGGCGAGACTCTTGAGGATTTTCTGAAGGGTTTCCCAACCGTCCCCCGCGATCTGACGCTGCAGGTGCTGGAAGAAGCCAAGCAGCTACTGCTAGCGCGCGCCTGATGAAAGTGCTCATCGACGAGTGCATTGATGAGCGCTTGCGGAATTCATTTTCGGAGCATGAGCGTCAAACTGCGCGTTACGCGAAGCTCGCTGGTCTGAAGAATGGAGAGCTGCTTTCGGCCGCTGAAGCGGCAGGCTTCGAGGTCCTCATTGCGGTCGATCAGAGCATTCCCGATCAACAAAATCTTGCCGATCGAAAAATCGCTGTGGTCATTATCAGCGCTGCGACAAATCGCCTGCGCGATCTGCTGCCATTGATTCCAGCAGTTCTGACGGTCCTTGATTCAATTCAACCGGGTCAGGTGCAGCGCGTGTCTTAAATGACCGAGAAAGTGAAAAGGCTCGCATTGAGCGGCGCCTCGGATCGGCCGTCAGGGCGTAACGATAAACTCTTGCGTGATCGGGCTGCTACCCGGCTCGTGCGTGGAGGCGTAGCGCGCTTTGAGGGCGCGACCATATGCGTCCGTAACATCGAGTTGCAGTTTGCGATTGGCGGGAGCCGAAAACTCTAACGTTCCGTTCTCCCCGTGAATCACGTATTTTTCAAAGACCCAGGGCAGATCGCCTTCTTGAGGCGGCAGTCCGACACATCGGATTTGAGCCGTGTTCATCGGCGTACCGTCGGGGAACCGCACTCGGACGGTTACTTTTCGAAATTCGACGCGCTTGCCGACGGTGAGGTTCATTCCCGTGAGGTGAACGCCGCCGGATTTCACCTCGATGGTTCCGGCGTTTGCGCGAGAGCTGCCTATTGGATAGAACGAGCTCTCAAGCGGCAGATCGAACAGCCCGCCAGTGCGCGGTCCATCAGGATTGAAAACCAACAAGTATCTGCCAATCGGAACATTTTTCAAAAGGAAGGTCATGTCGGGCTGTTCCGCGTAGGCTTCCCTAAACCACAGATGCCGCTCTATCCCGGTAGACACATGGTCAAGATCGATCAAGCCGACCCTGGCGTTCTTCACGGGCTGGTTGTTTTCATCGAAGACACTGCCGGAGATTGTATTGTCTACATGCAGCGCCAGATTTTGGATTGCGCAGGCCTGTCCAGCATAAATATCGGAGGGTTCGGCGGAATAAGGAGCAAGGATAGCGCGGACTTGATATTGCCCTTGGCTCGGCAGAGGCAGAGTATATCGGCCGTCGGAAGTGGTCATTGCGGAGTAAGATTGCCCGCGGCGCGTGGCCGTTACCATTACCCCGCCTAACGGCTTCGCTTCTCCTAATTCCAGTTCAAAATCGACCAGCGAGGGAGCTTTTGAAACGGCGACGCGCCCGTGGACATTTAACGGCATCCTACCCGCGAAGTACTCGCGTACGATACGAACGTCGTCGGGCGCGACACTTACGTCGCGGCTCGGCGAGCAAACGACGTCCGTGAGTTTGCCGGCTCGGTTTGAGGGTGCGACCAGGTACGTGTGGCCCGGAAAGTACATGTCCGGGGAGCACATGCCGGCTCGCCCCTGCAGCTCAACGTCGACCGTTTGCGTGCCCGCGGGTAATCCGCGAAAAGCTTCGATTACCTTGAAGCGCACATGTTGGACATTGTTGTACCAGGGATCGACGCGAATCGACGAAACGCCACCCTCAACGACTTGCCCGACAAACAAAACCGGAAGCTCAAGCATGTCGCAGGCGTTAGGCTGCCGGCATTCGCAAGCGAAAGCTGGAAAAGAAAGAAGGAATGCCAGCAATGGCCGCATGAATCACCCTTAATTAGCCTACTCCCAACCCGATGCGCTCCAGGGCCCACCGCGCTTGCTCGGCCACCATCGCATTCGGAAACCCCGCCAGTCGTTCGAGCGGCTCGCGGAATTTCTCCAGCCCGCTGTTGCCCATCGCGACCGCGACGTTCCGCAGAAACCCGGCGTACTTGGCGCGCTGGATCGGGCTCGCGTGAAAACGCGATCGGAATTCGTTCTCCGTAAGCGCGGCCAGTTCGTCGAGCGGCGGCGCAAAGTGGCGGGGCTCGAACGCCGGCTCCTGTGCCATCGGCGCGCGCGTGTTCCACGGGCAAACGTCCTGGCAAATATCGCAGCCGAAGACGTGATGGCCGATTGAGGCGCGCAGTTCCTCGGGGGCCGCGCCGTGCAGCTCAATCGTGAAGTACGGGATGCAGCGCCGGGCGTCGATTTCATAGCCATCGGGCGCGATGGCCTGGGTAGGGCAGGCATCGATGCAGCGCGTGCAGGTGCCGCAGCGGTCGGGGGGCGGTGAGTCCGCGTCAATTTCGAGCGATGTCAGGATCTCGCCCAAAAATACCCATGACCCGATCTCTTGGTTAATGAGGCAAGTATTCTTGCCAATCCAGCCGAGGCCCGCCTCGCGCGCGTAGGAGCGTTCGAGCAGCGGCGCGGTATCGACGCAGATCTTGTACTCGTGATCCGACCCGAGTTTCGCTGCCAATCGTTCCAGCCCTCGGCGCAGCACTGCGTGATAATCCTCGCCCCAGGCATAGCGCGAAATCCAGCCAAGGTCCGCTTGATCCATTTCGGTGGATCGCGGCTGGGGACCGTTGTAGAGTTTGCCGACGCAGATGATGGAACGAGCGCTCGCCAGAAGCCGCTTGGGATCTCTTCTAACGTCCGCCCTACGGTCAGCCAGATAGCCCATCGCACCCGCCATGCCGCGCTCTACCCAATCGAGATAGCGGCGGCTGTCGTCAGCCAGCGGCTCGGCACGCGCGATTCCGGCCAGTTCGAAGCCACACTCGCGCGCCAGATGCTTGATTTCCGCGGCGTTCACGCTTTCATGATAGGAAAACCGCTCGCTCACGCGCGCGGCTCAGTAAGGCGGTTACACTGTAAGTTCACCATGAAGCTGAATAGTTACACCATCACACAGGGGAAAGACCGCGCCCCGGCACGCGCGTTCCTCAAGGCCATCGGCCTCACCGACGAGGACATGAAGAAGCCGATCATCGGCATCGCGAATACCTGGATCGGCACCATGCCATGCAATTTCAAGTTGCGCGAGCTGGCGCAAGACGTCGCGGAAGGCATCCGGCAGGCGGGCGGCACGCCGATGGAGTACAACACCATCGCGATCAGCGATGGCATCACGATGGGCACCGAAGGGATGAAGGCGTCGCTGGTTAGCCGCGACATGATCGCCGATTCCATCGAGCTGGTGGCGCGCGGGCACATGTTCGACGGCATCGTGGCGCTGGTGGCGTGCGATAAGACCATTCCCGGCGCCGCGATGGCGCTGTTGCGGTTGAACACGCCCGGCCTGATTTTGTACGGCGGGTCCATTCTTCCGGGCCATCATAAAGGGCGCGATCTTACGATCCAGGACGTTTACGAAGCCGTGGGCGCGAACGCCGCGGGTAGGATGTCGGACGAGGAGTTCCTGGAGATCGAGAATTCGGCCTGCCCAGGCGCCGGTGCGTGCGGAGGCCAATTCACCGCGAACACCATGGCGACGGTCATGGAGCTGATCGGGCTCTCTCCCTTGGGAACGGCTGCCGTACCCCAAGTGGATGCGCGCAAGCACGGCGTCGCGGCGCGCTGCGGCCGCCTGGTGCTGGACCTGGTGAAGAACAATCTGCGGCCGCGCGACATCGTCACGCGCAAAGCGATCGACAATGCAATCGCGTCCGTGGCAACCACGGGAGGATCGACGAACGCCGTTCTACACTTGCTCGCCATCGCGCGCGAGGCCGGCGTCGAACTGGGCATCGACGATTTTCAGACCATCAGTGAGCGTACGCCGCTGTTAGTGGATCTGAAGCCGGCGGGCAAGTTCGTGGCGGTGGACGTCGATAAAGCCGGCGGGATTCCCGTGATCGCGCAGCGCCTGGTCGAGGGCGGTTATGTGGACGGGTCCGCGATGACTGTGACAGGACGGACGCTGACCGAAGAGGCCGCCGAGGCCAAGGAAACGCCGGGTCAGGAAGTGATTCATCCGCTCGCGAAGCCGATCAAGAAGAGTGGGGGATTGGTCATCCTGCGCGGGTCGCTCGCACCCGATGGCTGCGTGATCAAGGTGACCGGAATCGAGCGCACCGAACAGCGCGGCCCGGCGCGAGTGTTCGAGAACGAAGAATCCGCCATGGCCGCCGCGACGGGCGGCAAGATCAAGCCCGGCGATGTGGTCGTGATTCGCTACGAAGGGCCGCGCGGTGGTCCGGGAATGCGGGAGATGCTGGGCGTGACGAGCGCGATCGTCGGCGCGGGGCTATCCGATAGCGTCGCTCTGCTCACCGACGGCCGGTTCAGCGGCGCAACGCGTGGCTTCTGCGTGGGGCATGTGGCGCCGGAAGCCGCTGTGGGAGGGCCGATCGCGGCCGTCGAGGAAGGCGACTCGATCCATATCGACATCGCGAACCGCACCATCAATCTTGAGATTCCGGAGAATGCGCTGCGTGAACGGCTCTCTAAATGGAAAGCGCCCGAGCCGCGTTACCGGACGGGCGTCTTCGCCAAATACGTTGCTTTAGTGGGATCGGCCTCGGAAGGGGCGCTGACTACGCCCGCGCAATAACCGCTTGCCGATGCGCGCGGTTCAGTAAGGGCCGCGCTTACGATGCCTTAGTGGCCGCCGGTGCCGCTACGTGAGCGTCCAGCATCTTCTGGACTTCGGTCTTGCCGACCGCGCCCACCTTCTGCTCCACCACCTTGCCGCCTTTGAACAGCAGCAGCGTGGGAATGCCGCGCACGTTGTAGCGCATGCCGGTGGCGCCGTTCTCGTCCACGTTCAGCTTGCCGACCTTCACGCGCCCCGCATAAGCCTCGGCGATGGCGTCGATAGTCGGCGACATCATGCGGCAAGGCCCGCACCATTCCGCCCAAAAATCCACTAGAACCGGAGCATCAGAGTTGAGAACGTCTTTATCCCAACCCGCGTCCGTAAATGTCAGGGTATTCGCACCAGCCATATTCTTTGAATCGCTCCCCTCAATTGATGTAGTTACCGGTTAAAAAGATTCAACTCGCTACGAGCCGCCGGTACAGGTCCACATACTCGCCGGCCGAGGCGCTCCACGAAAAATCTTGCTCCATGCCCCGCCGCATCCTGCGCGCCCATTGCTCCATTTGGAAGGCCTTCAGGGCCTGCCGCACGGCCTCCAGCAGCGCGTCGCCGGAATAGTCGCGAAACTTGAATCCGGTACCATCTTCAATGGTATCATCCAGGCCGCCGGTCGCGCGCACTACCGGAACCGTCCCATATTTGAGGCTATAAATCTGGTTCAGACCGCACGGTTCGTAGCGGCTAGGCATAAGAAACATATCGGCGCCGGCTTCGATTCTATGCGACAAACCGGTGTCGTAGCCGACCCGCAGTCCAACCTTCCGCGGATAGGCATCGGCGAGGGCGCGGAACATCGTTTCGTACGGTAGATCGCCCGATCCCAGCACCACCAAATTGAGGTCCTCCTCAAGCAGCCGGGATGCGGCCTCCGCCAGAATATCGAAGCCTTTCTGTGCGGCGAAGCGCGAAATAATGGCCAGCAGCGGCCGGTCCAGATTGTCCTGCGGCAGGCCATACTCGGCCAACAGCGCTTGTTTGCACGCTCGCTTGCCGGAAAGATCGCTCGGTGAGTAATTCCGCGCGATGTACGGGTCGTGTTCGGGATTCCACTCGTTGTAATCGACGCCGTTGACAATTCCGGTGATGGGGCCGTGGCCGCGCAGAAATCCGTCTAAACCAAATCCGTATTCCGGTGTTTGAATCTCCCGCGCATATCCTTTGCTGACCGTGCTGATGGCGTCGCTCCAGGCGATGCCCGCCTTCAGGAAGTTGACGCGGCCGAAAAACTCCAATTGATCCGGATTCATCAGCGTCGCCGGGAGCGCGATTTCCGGCAGAACCGCGGGGCCAAAAAGCCCCTGGTAGCCCAGGTTGTGGATGGTCAGCAGCGTCTTCATGCCAATGAATGTAGGATCGCCGTGAAAATGTTCACGAATGTACACGGGCGCGAGAGCCGTTTGCCAATCGTGCAGGTGCAGGACGTCGGGACGGAACAGATGCCGCGCCACCCCGACCGCGGCCATCGCCAACACGGCGAAGCGCAGATGGTTATCCGGGTAATCGCCGGCCGGGGTTCCGTAGATCCCATCGCGATCGTAGAGCGGCCGGCATTGCACAAAATAGTACGTGACCCCGCGATCCGCCGACTCCTGGATGTCCACCATATAGCCAGGACCGATTGGAATCCACAGACTCCGATACGCCTCGCGTGTGGGATTTGGATAGCGATTTTCGCGATAAGCGGGGAGTACTACGGCGACTTGTTCGCCGCGCTCGGCCAGAGCCGCGGGCAAAGCTCCCAAAACATCGGCTAAGCCGCCTGTTTTGGCGAAAGGGGCAGCCTCGGACGCGACCATCAGGATCTTCATGCTGGTTGGATTTATCGGCAGGATTTCGATTTCAGTTTCCGAGTTCCTTGTGCACCGCGTCCAATATGCCGTTAATGAATGCCACCGACTCTTCGCCCGAAAATTGCCGGGCCAGCTCCAGCGCTTCATCGATCACCACGGCGGCCGGCGTCTCGCACCGGCTCATCTCGTAAATGCCCAGGCGCAGGATGTTGCGATCCACCACCGGCATCCGCTCCAGTTTCCAGTTCGCCGATTTCTCCGCGATGCGATGATCGATATCGGGCGCCATTTCCGACGCGCCGCGGGCCAATTCTTCCATAAACTCGTCGCGACCGGTTAACGGAGGCTCTTCGTCGGGATGGTCTTCCTTGTCCTCTACTGGCTCCTCGGCCAGTTTGTCCGCTTCCAGAGTGTCGTAAAACGAGCGGATGGCCTCTTCAACCGGACGCTTGGTCATGTCCCATTGATAAAGAACTTGCAGGGCGCGCTGGCGTGATCGGTGACGGGCCGCCATTCTGCTTCTATTTTCGCAGCCGGCGAATCAGGTTGGCCATTTCGATGGCGGTGATCGCGGCGTCGTATCCCTTGTTGCCGTCTTTTCCCCCGGCGCGATCGGAGGCTTGTTCGATGGTGTTCGTGGTCAGCACTCCGAACGCCACCGGAATTCCCATCTCGAGTTGCACGGCCATCAATCCGCTCGCCGTTTCCCCAGCCACGTAGTCGAAATGCGGCGTGTCACCCCGGATCACGGCACCCAGCGCGATGATGGCATCGCATTTCTTGCCTAAGACCACGGCCTTCGCGGCGATCGGCAATTCCCACGCCCCAGGGACTCTCACGATCTCGATGTCCGATTCCTCCGCACCCGAGCGCTTCAGGGCATCCAATGCGCCAGCGAGCAGGTGGTCCGTAATGACATTGTTGAATCGCGCGCACAACACGGCGAACCGCAAGCCGCGCGCATTTACGTTCTCTTCAGTGGGCTTTCCTTCGGTCACTTTGGTGGGATATGGGATACTTGAGTTTCAGGCCTCATTCTACCGCATGGATCCCGCTTTCATCCGGAATTTTAGTATCATCGCGCACATCGACCACGGCAAGTCGACGCTAGCCGACCGCCTGCTCGAAGCCACCGGCGCACTCCAACAGCGCGAAATGATGGAGCAGGTGCTGGACTCGATGGACCTGGAGCGCGAGCGCGGCATCACCATCAAGGCTCACGCGGTGCGCCTGAATTACAAGGCCGACGACGGCCAGATGTATCAGCTCAACCTGATCGACACGCCCGGCCACGTCGATTTCACTTACGAAGTCTCGCGCAGCCTGCAAGCGTGCGAAGGCGCGCTGCTCGTCGTGGACGCTTCGCAGGGCGTCGAAGCCCAGACCCTCGCCAACACTTATTTGGCGCTGCATCACAATCTCGAAATCATACCCGTAATCAACAAAATCGATCTGCCGTCGGCGGAGCCGGAAAAAATTCGCGAACAGATCGAGCAGGTGATCGGGCTTCCGGCGCAGGACGCCATCCTAGTGAGCGCCAAGCAAGGCATCGGGATCAAAGAAGTATTGGAAGCGGTGGTGCGCCTGGTGCCCGCGCCGAAGGGGTCGCCTGATGCACCGCTCCGAGCCCTGATCTTCGATTCCTGGTTCGATCCTTATCGCGGGGTCATCATCCTGGTTCGCGTGGTGGATGGAACGCTGCGAGTGGGACAGAAGATCAAGCTGTGGGCCACGGGAGCTATTTCCGATGTCGAAGGGCTCGGCTATCAATCGCCCAAGCCGGTTCCCTGCACCGAGCTTTCGGCTGGTGAAGCCGGTTTCCTGTTCGCAAATATAAAGACCGTCTCCGACGCGCAAATCGGCGACACCGTGACGAGCATTGAAAATCCGGCGTCGGAACCGCTGCCCGGCTTCCAGGAAATCAAGCCGATGGTGTTCGCGGGCCTGTATCCGGTGGAATCGCACGAACACGGCCGGCTGCGCGACGCGCTCGAAAAGCTGCGCCTCAATGACAGCGCGTTCAATTTTGAGCCGGAAAATTCGGTCGCGCTGGGATTTGGTTTTCGCTGTGGTTTTCTTGGGCTGTTGCACCTGGAAATCATCCAGGAGCGGCTGGAGCGCGAGTTCCAGATCGATTTGATTACTACGGCGCCGGGCGTGCGCTATAGGGTGACCACGCTCGCCGGCAACGTCATCGAAGTCGACAACCCGACCAAGTTTCCAGATCCGTCCGCGATCAAGCAGATCGAAGAACCCATCATCGACGCCACCGTGATCACGCGCGAGGAGTACGTGGGCGAGATCCTGAAGCTGCTCGAAGAAAAGCGCGGCTCGCAGAAGAAGTTCGAGTATATCGGCACGGGCCGCGTGCTTTTGTTGTACGAGTTGCCGCTCAATGAAATAGTTCTGGATTTCTACGATCGCCTGAAATCGGCCTCGCGCGGCTATGCGTCGCTCGACTATCATCTCGCCGGCTATCGCGTTTCGCCGATGGTGAAGCTGGACGTTCTGGTGGCGGGCGAACCTGTGGATGCATTGTCGATGATTGTCCATAAGGAATTTGCCTACGACCGCGGCAAGCTGCTGATCGAGCGCCTCCGGAAGCTGATTCCGCGCCAGATGTTCGAAGTGGCGCTGCAGGCGGCAATCGGGAACAAGGTGATTGCGCGCGAGACCATCAAGGCGATGGGCAAGAATGTTTTGGCGAAGTGTTATGGCGGCGATATCTCGCGCAAACGCAAGCTGCTCGAGAAGCAAAAGGAAGGCAAGAAGCGGATGAAGCGTGTGGGCCGTGTAGACATCCCGCAAGAGGCGTTCCTGGCAGTGCTTAAGGTGGGCGGCAGCGAGAGCGAGTAGCTTGGCGGTTGGCTGTTGGGCAATTGGCGTTTCGCGTCCTCGAAGATTCTCAGCACCGACGTCCAGACGGACAGTTCGCCCTTTTCGCGGATTGTCATTTCGTCATCGCCACACCTTGCAGTGCGCACTCGTCAGCGGCGGAGAGCTACGATTGAGACAGGAGATGGCTATGAATAGCGAGCAAGAAGCAGCCTTAATCCGCGCCTGTGAGATCCTCAATCAGGACCCCGCGATTCGCGAAATCACACCCCAATAGGGAGCGGCCAATGTCCTATCAACACCTCCTCCGAACCACCGACGGCCCACTCGGCGTAATCACCCTCAATCGGCCCGAGCGCCGCAACGCTCTTTCGCTCGGACTCATGCTGGAACTGATCGAGTGCCTAGACGAGCTGGCGGCCAACACCAACATCCGCGCCATCATCCTGGCTGCCTCCGGCAAAGTCTTCAGTTCGGGGCATGACTTAAGCGAGATGGTTGGCCGAACAGTGAGCGAGTATCGCCGCCTTTTCGACGTTTGCACCGAACTGATGGCGAAGATCCAGTCCATCCCGCAGCCGGTAATCGCGCAAGTGCAAGGCGTGGCCACAGCCGCGGGTTGCCAGCTGGTTGCCACTTGTGACCTCGCCATCGCGAGCGATCAAGCCGCTTTTGCAACTCCCGGAGTGAAGATCGGGCTGTTCTGCACCACTCCGATGGTGGCGCTTTCCCGCGCCGTGGGTCGGAAACGCGCGATGGAGATGCTGCTCACCGGTAAGCTGGTGGACGCCGCGACCGCCGCCGAATGGGGACTCGTCAATCGCGTGGTTCCGGCGGCTGAACTCGAATCCGCGACGCGAGAACTCGCCTGCAAGATCGCCGAAGCCAGCAGCTTTACCGTCACACTCGGCAAGCAAGCGTACTATGCGCAGATCGATCTCGACCAGCCCAAAGCCTACGCATACGCCAAGGAAGTGATGACGATGAACTCGCTGGCGCACGATGCGCAGGAGGGCATTTCGGCCTTTCTTGAAAAACGCGTCGCGTGCTGGAGCGGAGAGTAGCTATTTCAATCGATAAATGATGGAGAAACGCGTCCGTGCAACTTCGCGGTAATTCGCGAGCCACTCGCGCAGGTCCGGAAACTCAGTGATGGCGAGCGCGGGATTCAGCGGCCCCAGACCGTCGACAATCCAAGTGGGATCGCTCGCGATCAACTCGCGCCGGTTGCGCGCGGCCCATTCGGGAGCGAACGGCTGTGAGGTACTGAGATGCCGGTCGGCCAGTACGCCGGTGAGCGGTTGCGAATCCAAAAAGCGGCTGCCCGCGGGCATTCGGGTGTACGCGAAGACATCCGGCCGATAACCCCAGACCAGCAGCGTTCCCGTTCGCCCGATGCTATCTGATACGGCTTTGCTGTCTTGGTTGAGAGCGAGATCGCTCCAATTGCTTTGCCGTCGGTGAGCGAGATCGTTGGCCAGCATCACATATCGCGGACCAAAGCGAACCATCGGAATCAGTAACAGCACCAGCATGATCCAGCGGCATCGGCCGAGAAGCGTGTACCCACGGGCGGCCAGCAGCGCCATCACTGGAAGCAGTTGGAAGTAGTATCGCGGAAAAAATCGCCAGCCCGCGGCGACGGCCACGAAGGACAGCAACAGCCAGGCCGCCATTTTCCAGCGCCAGCGCGATTCTTTCCAAAGAACGACCACCGCACCCACGATCAATGCACTCTGAAATCCCGCCCAGTTGGCCGTCCGGATGAATCCGGTGGCGAAGGCAAAGGTCTGTTCGGAATACATGGCGCCCCACCGCCACACCTGATCTATGTAGGGCCGTCCAAACCAAATCAGCGCCACAATGTTCGGGATGGCAAAGCCCCCGAGCAGCCAAAGAACTCCGCGCCAGGCGAAGAATAGGCAAACGGCCAAAACGAAAAATGCCTTAGCATTCACCAGCAGCGCGACACCCGCCGCCAGACCGCTCAAGAACGCCCGGCCGCGCCAAGCCAGATAAACCGCCGCGATGTGCGGCAGCACCATCAAAAGATCGGGCGCCAGCGCCATCACCGCCGCCGGAATGCCGAACGTCAGATAGAATCCAAGCAACAGCGCCGCCGCCAAGCCTTCGCGCGGACCCCACAGGTCGCAAGCGAATCGCCACAACATCCAGCAGCAGGCGAAAACGAATGCCGCACCCGCGATCCGCAGGGTCACTCCAATGCGCGCGTCCCACAACAAATATGCGAGCGCGGACAACGGCGGTTTGTCGAACCAAACATCGCGATACAGCATCTTGCCATGTAGAATCTGGATGGCGGCGGAGGTCGGATACGCTTCTTCTACCCAGACGATCCCGCTGTGGCAGAGACGCGCTATGAGCAATCCCAGGAACAGCAACGCAAGGACAAATCGATCTCCGCGGATTGCGTTCGGAATCACCTATTGAATATAACTGGTGAAGTGGTGATCACCTCCGCCGGCGGCGACGCCGGCAAACGTCTCGATCAATTCCTCAGCGATCAACTCCCCGAATACAGCCGATCGCGGTTGCAGAACTGGATCGAGCAAGGCCGCGTACTGGTGAACGGTTCGCGCGAAAAACGTTCCTACCAGCTAAAGGGCGCCGAGCGCATCGAGGTGCAACCCGGCGAACTGCCGCCGCTCAAGGCCACACCGGAAGACCTTCCGATCGAGGCCCTCTATGAAGACGCCGATGTCATCGCCATCAACAAACCCGCGGGCATGGTGGTTCACACTGGCGCAGGCCGGCACTCGGGGACTTTGGTCAACGCTCTGCTACACCGCTTTGGAAAGCTGTCGACGGTCGGGGGCGAACTGCGGCCGGGCATCGTCCATCGATTGGACCGCTTCACTAGCGGCGTTATTCTGGTGGCGCGCAACGACGCCGCGCATCGGAATCTCGCCGAACAGTTCGCGTCGCGGCAGGTGGAAAAGATCTATGTCGCGCTGGTGCATGGCCGGGTCAAGAACGATCAGGGCCGCATCACTACCCCCATTGCGCGTGATCCAGCGGCCCGCGTCCGGATGACCGCGCGCCTCGCCCATGGCCGCCACGCCACCACGTCCTATCAGGTCCTGAAGCGTTTCGAGAAATTTACGCTTCTCGAAGTGAAGATCGGCACGGGCCGCACACACCAGATCCGCGTGCATCTGGCGAGCATCCATCATCCCGTGGCCGGCGATAAGTTGTACGGAGCTCCGGCGAGCGAACTCGGCCGCTATTTTCTCCACGCTCGCCAAATCGCGTTCACTAGCCCTAGTGCCGGCGAAAGAATCACGGTCTCTGCGCCGCTACCGCCCGATCTCGAAAATTTTCTCGGAACGCTGCGTTAACCGGCCGCTACTTGTCGGTGCACGCGGCGCCGAGCCATTTGGAGGTAAACGTGTAATTCATGTTCATCGTATGGCCATCATCGCCCGTGTTCGCCATCATCTGGATGGAACCACGAATATGTTCCGAGTCGATGGTCTCTACCTTCACCGTTCCGCTGGTCTTCATGCCATTTTGGCTGCAATCGATATGAACCTCCTGCTTGCTGGACGTGGATGTTGTCACCGCCCACGTACAAGCCTTTAGCGCATCTTGGCCCGTATTCCATGCCTGCTGGAGTTTTTCCTTCGTCTTACAACTGGTGCTCACGATCGGCTTCGCGCCGCGCGCACCCATGGCGGATTGCATCTTAGCGCGCTGTTCGGGAGTCAACTGATTCAACACCTCCGGCGGAATGGGAGGAATGCCCGTCATCTGCCCCGTCGTCGTGGTCTCCCACTGGCCTGGCTTCACATCAAGGGCGTGAATATCGACGGCCCAGGCGCTGGCGCACGCGAGCATTGCAAATCCGATTGAAAATGTTTTGGTCATGATCCTCCGTTACTTGCTTATTCGTCCATTCTGGCAGAGAACTACATACCAGCCAAGCGGCCATTCCGGTACCATCAGACTTGATCCATGCCGGACCCTTTGGTCTCCATCGTCATCCCGGCCTATAATCCTACGGCATTTCTGCTGGAAGCGATCGCGTCGGCTTCGGCACAAACGCATCCCCACACCGAAATCATCCTGGTGAACGACGGCTCTCGGGAGAGGGAAAGCGCCGCCATTCTCGCTCAAGCCTCCCCTCTTGTCAGCACCTACCTCGAACAAACAAATCGCGGACTCGGCGCAGCCCGCAATACCGGATTTCGTGCTGCCAACGGCGATTTTGTGGTCCCGCTCGACGCCGACGACCTGCTCGATCCCTCTTACATCGCCGAGTGCCTCGCGGCCCTGCGCGATTCAGACGCCGCCTTCGCTTATACCGCTTTTCAGGTGTTCGGAACCAAAAGCTACCAGGAACGGCCGGGCGAATACAACTTGTACCGATTGCTCGATCGCAATTACCTTACCTATGCGGCGCTTATTCGAAAACGCGATTGGGAAGACTCAGGCGGATACGACGACACCCAAAAATGTTTCGGCTATGAAGACTGGGAGTTTTGGCTCCGATTAGGCGCGCGCGGACGCTTCGGCCGTTACGTACCAAAGCCGCTGTTCCGCTACCGCAAACACGGTCCGTCTTTGTATGACGAAGCACTCGCTCGCCACCGCGAGTTGGCGACCTACATTCGCAGCCTGCATCCGGAGCTATACGGCTACGAAAATCGCGCGCGAATCAAAGCTCGCTGGTCGCCTTCCGCTACCATCATCGCCACCGAGCCGCCAGCCAATCAGACCATCGAGGACATTCAGATCATCGCGCCTGGCGAGGCGCCTCTATCGCGAGCGGTTCTCAACGCGATCGACGGGCCGCTCGATGCTCAGGCCGCGGAGTTGGCCGCGCTGGCATATTGGAGCGGACCAGAAAATCGGCCGGCGATCGTGCCGCCTGTGTCCACACGGGGCCGCTTGCACCGGCATTTGTTGAATGCCGAGCTGCTTTCTCTCCGATCCTGGACGCGCCATCCGGCTCGGTCGCTGGGACGCTTGATCCCCCTGCGTTTCAAGGAGCGCGTCAACAAGTTGGCGAGGCGGCGAATCTTCGATCTCTCCTTCTACCTCCAATTTCAGCCCAAGTCCGTGCTGCTAGGCGACGCGTTGATTGAGCCGTTGGTCTACTACCCTAAACCCGCTCAGAGACGAGAACGCGTCGCGCTGGTTACGACGCAGTTGGGTCCAGGCGGCGCGGAGAAGGTGCTGTATGATATCGCGGGCACATTGTGTTCCAGCCGATTCGAGACCTTGCTCTTTGCCACGCAGTCGCGCGACGATCGGTGGCTTGCCAAATGGCGCGAGCGTGTCGACTACGTTTATGATCTGGCTCGGGTAGTCGCTTCGGATCGAATCACTGCGGCGCTTTGTTCGGCGGTTGCGAACTGGCGCTGCGATTACTTGCTGCTGCAGAACAGCCTGTACGGATATGCCGCGCTTCCGCAGCTCAAAAAAATGTTGCCGTCCATCAAGATCATCGACGTGAATCACTACCTCGATGAAGGCTGGGACCAGATCGCCTCCACCGCCGAAGTGGCATCGTGCCTGGACGTCCGCATCGCGCTGGCAGGCTCGGTTCGCGATCGCCTGCTTCGAACGGGAACGCCCGAATCGAAGATCCTTTTGGTCAAGAACGGCGTGGATCTCGACCGCTTCCGACCGTCGCCCATCAAGGTAGCCGATTCCCTCAAGCAAATCCTCTTCGCCGCCCGTCTCACTCCCCGCAAACGGCCGCTGCTCATGGTTGAGATCGCACGGGAGCTTTGTGCTCTGCGGCCCCAACGCGACTTTCGATTCATCATCGCCGGCGATGGCCCGGAAGAGAGCCGTCTCCGGCGGCGTGTCCACCAGCTCGGGCTCGATGCCCTCTTCGATTTTCGGGGCCAGGTGGACGACCTCGCGCCGCTCTTCACCGCTTCCGATCTGCTGATTATTCCCTCGCGCAGCGAAGGCGTGCCGTTGGTGGTGCTCGAAGCTCTCGCTAGCGCGCGGCCCGTAGTCGCTTCCCAGGTGGGCGCCATCCCCGAGGTTCTGGATTCCAGTTGCGGCATTCTCATCGAACGCTACGATGAAGCCTCTGAATTCGCGCGCGCTATCCATGCGCTGCTCGATCAGCCCGAACGGCGCGAAAAGATGGGCGCTGCCGGCCGGCGCAAAGTGGAGGCCAACCACGACATCCGGAAGACCGGGGAAGCGTTCGCCCAGCTTTTCGTCAATGGCCCGGCGGCCGATCAGGGCTCTTCGGTTTCGGTCTCTTCCACCAGCCGGTCCACCGCGATGGAATAAATCGCCATCTTGCCATCGCGATCACTCTGAAAAATGACGCGCTGGCTGTTGGGCGAGAAGAACGCGGTCACCTGGCGCGGATCGCTCGCGCGATGCTGGCACAAAGTGAGCTCCCGTTTCACCGACCGAACCAGGAGCAGCACGTACGGCGAGGCCTTGCTGCCGCTGGCTCCCACGAAGACGCTGGTATCTCTGTTGCGATTGATCGTGACAAACTGGGTGGTGTTTGAAACAAATTGATCATCGTTTGTATCGGGAGTGAACTCGCGAATGTTGTTCAACTGTTTCCGATCGGACGGCAGGTCTAGATAGTCGACAGTTCGTCCATCGCCGGACCACAGGGCCGTCCCCAGGCCGCCCGGCGCGATCTTCAGTTTTCGATTCTGCGCTCCGTCGTAATTAACGACCCACAGCTCACTGTTCCTCCGGTACAGCAGCCCAGCCCGCTTGGGACGCGGCTGCGGATCGGAAATCGGTTCGGTGGATTCCACCACCGTGGTCGCCATGCCCGTCCGTATCGTGATCAGACGAAGCCGGCTCATTCCCGGCTTTTCCTCGATGAGCGCGGCCACCAGTCCATCTTCTGAAAGGCTGAATCCCGCTCCGAAGTCCGATCCGTCTTCCACGCGGTAAACTTCGCGCGTGTGGCCGCCGTTCAGACGACCCAGGTAGAGCAGCCGCCCAGCCAGGTATGCAAACTCGTGTTCATCCGGCGCCAGGGTCAACGAACCAGTGGCCAATTCCGGCGCATCAGTTAAAGCGCGCGATTGTCCAGTCTTCAGATCCAACCGGTACGCCTGCATGGCGCCCGAACGATCGCTCGAATAGATCAAGAAATCGCTCTTGCGCGAGATCGCCCGATTGTAAGGCGCGGGCAGCCAGCTCTGATGCGCCGGATCCGTCAACCGGACCACGATGTTTTCAGTGGCTTCGTCGCTGTAGCGCTTGGATTCCGTCGGGTACGTTTGACCTTTGTCGCCCGCCAGGCAAGCGCTCGCACCGGCGAGGGAAGCGACAAAAGTGCGGCGCGTAAGAGACAAGCGTCCCAAACTATTTGTGGCTGCTCTGGTAATGTTCCTTCAGCAGATCCAGGCCGAAGTCGCCGTTGAAGTCGCGCCACACCGAGTGAATGTGGTTGGCGTTATCTTGCGTGTCGTCAAACTCCACCAGGAAACTGGGCGACTGGATGCGGTAATAATGGCCTTGTCCGGGCTCCTCGCCGCCGGCCCATGCAAAGTAGATATTGTCGCCCGCTTTCTTGATCTGATCCTCGCGCGTCTGATCGATTTGGTCGGTCATGTTCTCGCAATACTCATCGAGCAAGCTCTGAAAAATCGCGCGCTGCGCGGCGGTCATCTTGGACGCTTCCAACCCGCTCGGCTGGCCGTTCAAGGCGGCCTTGCGCGACGCTTCGGTGAGAATCTCTTTCGGCGCATCGTTGCTGATCACAGCGGTTTTCTTTTGATCGGCGGTGAGCGATTTCACCAGTTGTCGCCCCAGATCCTCTTCGCGCGCCAGAACCCGCAGCCCCTTGCGAGGACCTTCCCGAATCTCCGCCGGGTTGGTTCCAAAGAAGCTGGGCGCGCCCTGCACCTTGCCGTTGACGATCGAATAGTTCTGGCTGAAGTGGTGGCCTTCCACGCGATAGCCCCACGTGCCGGTCGCCGATGGCTCGCCGAAGACCGTGAAGAAATAGCCTTCCGGATCCCGCATCGGCCCTTTGCCGCCCTCCATGATCTTGAGCACTTGATCCAGGCTCATGATGCTGACAGCTTTGATGTAGCCTTGCTGGCTCAAACCCGCGGCCAGCAGCGCGTGCGCGAGCTGCTTCTGCTCCGGCGTCATTTCGCGAAGCGCGAGACCCTTGCGCTCCTTCGGGATGTAGTGCCAATCGAAGCGTTCCTGATCGGTGAACTGGAAGGTGGCCTGCGTGCGCTGTTGCGGCGTGAGCGATGCCAGGAATGCTTTGGCGGCGTCCGCCATCACGGACGCGGAATGCATGCGGGTGTAGGCGGAGGTGAGTAGCAGAGCGCCCAAACCGATCGCGAGAAGCCGAAGTAGCGATGTTTTCACTGAGCCTCCTGGACGCTTCTAGCTTATCCGATGGCTGTTGGCTTTTGGCAATTGGCTTTTGGCAAAAGGCCAACGGCTAATGGCAAATGGCTAAAGTAGCAGGGCCTCGATGCGATGCGCGTGCACCATGCCTTCACACGACGACCACTCGAAAACCGTGAAGCGCCCATCTTGCGAAGCCACCAGCGCGGCCGAGTCGTGCTGATCCTGTACGAATTGCGCCGCCGAAAGATGCCGCGTGCCACCCAGCTTGTCGGGATGAACCAACATGGCCGCGCCACCTTCGATCGGCTCGGTCACCATCACTTGGTCCACCAGATCATGTCCCCGCCGGCGCGTAATCTTGGCGCCAAAACCGAGCACCTGATATTGGTCCGTGAGCACCACTGCGCCATCCACGGCGGTAAGTCCGGCAACGGCATCCACCGCTCGATTGAGCCGGCCGTCTTCGTTCGATGCGCGCGCGGATTCGGCCAGCGTCGAAAACGGAGGCGACACCGCATAGGGTATCGGCAAGACGATGGATTCGCGCCAGGCTTCGCTCGGCGAGGGAACTACCAGGAGCGATCCGCCGCGGCCGTGCGAGCGCATCGAGATCGCCAGTTGCACCAGCACATTCAACGGCTGGGTCACCGAGGACACCCAGTCGGACGGCGACTCCGGTCCTAGCAATGCGGTGAGTATCGCCGGACAATCGGGGATGGAGGCGGAATGCCCGTCGATAATCTTCACCTGATCGCCTTCCAGCACCGCGACGTTCACGAACTTACCCTTCGTCTCGCTGCTGTGATGCTTGATGACGATCAACCCTGGCGCAGCCACCTCGACCACCAAACATAAGCTAGGTATCGCGCGAGTGGCGCCCCATACCACCAAGCCGTCCGGCCCCGGCGAAACGCCTAGGTGAATTCCAGGCCGCTCCACCGCCGGCGAGACTTTAGTCAGCAGTCCCGAGTCCAACGGCAGCGGCCGCTCCAGCAGCAGTGCGTTCTTGGTCTCTTCAGGCGCAACGAATGCCAGGGAAATCTTCGGTATGAAACTTTCTTCCCTGCGCAGGCTGGCCCAAAATGCGGCGTCCACCATCGCCTGGATGTCCGCGATATCGGGCAAGGTTGCCAGACGCCGGTCGCCGTTAGAAACCAATTCGGCTCGCTGTCGCGTGAAATACGCGTGGACTTTGGGCGAGACAATTCGGGCGGCTGGATAAGCAGCCTCGGGTTTCATGCCGCTAACCGTTTAGCCAATGGCCCAACTCGGCCGCCGGGCAACGAATCCCCACATAGAAAGTGCCGAACAGCGCGTAATCCGCGCTCACCTCGTCGAACCGCATCTCATAAATCAGCTTCTTGAACACCAGCGGATCGTCGGCGAACAGGTCCACGCCCCACTCCCAATCGTCGAATCCGATGGATCCGGAAATGATCTGCTTCACGTCGCCTGCGTACCTGCGGCCCACCATACCGTGCTCATGCATCTGCCGCTGCCGCTCCGCCATCGGCAGCCGGTACCAGTTCTTCAGCTCGCCGCGCTTGCGATCCATCGGATAAAAACACAGATATTTGTGCGGAGGCATGTCGGGAAACAGCCGCGGCGCCATGGCTTCGCGCTGCCGTGCCATCACTTCTTCGATGCCCGCGTTCCATTCCGGCGAAAAAGGCGCGATGCCCCGTTCGGCTAGAGCGCCGTAGGTCTTGAGGCTCGATTCATACAGCCCCAATTCCACCACCGACAGATACGACGACGACGGTTCCAGATAATCCCACAGCCTGAGTCCCGCCAGCTGCCGCTCCACTTTGTTCAATGCCTCGAACGACCGCCGGAAATGCAGCAGGATCAGATCGCCCTTGTGTCCCAACAGCGAAAACGCGGCGCTTTGTCCGCTTGTTTCGCGCTCCATCTCGGCCAGGACGGCGGCGGCTTCCTGCGCGATCGCGGCTCGCTCGGCCGGGGCCAGCTGCTTCCAGGCGGTCCACCGTACGCGCAGCATCTGATGCAACATGCTCGCACCTTCGAGCGTAAGCGGTACAGCCGGCAACTGCTCGGCGGCGATTTCCGGAGGGGCATTCGTAATGGCGGACATAGGGAATCCTGCCTGTTATTCTATCGAACACCACCGACCTGGCAGCATCTCAGTTTGAATCCGCGGATTCCGGCGGCGTCCAGCGACCCTTGCCAAGCGAGAACAAAAGATAGTCGGTAGCGGCATCCGCCAGATTAGAGAATTGCTTCACGCGCTTGTACTCCAGACTGGACGAAAACCAGCCAATCCTGAATCCGCCACTTTCCTCTTCTATGAATGTCGACGGCGTGAATCGCTTGTCATAGGACTCATGGAGTAGGCCCTCGGCCATCGTCGGATGCTTGCGGAAATACCTGGCAATGTAGGCAGGCGGAAGACAGGCGATAGCTTTGGCGGCAGGGATTCCAATGCGCTGAACAGTGAATTCTTCTGGGAAGTCATCGTTTCTAGACTGAAACACCCTAGCCCATTTCATCGTATTAACGCTTCTTCGACGTCCATCTCATCTAAGTCTTCGCAAGCCCCTTAGCGCCTTGCTATTATGAGCTTGCCATATGCCTGATCTGCATTCGGAGTATGCGCCGATGTCCGACGCCGTCACCAACTCCATCCGAGTCGAGGTTTTATCTCGCCATTCTCCCGAAAACTCTCGCCCGCAGCAGGGCGAATGGATCTTTGAGTACACCGTCCGCATCACCAACCAGGGGAGCGACACCGTGCAGCTCATCAGCCGCCATTGGATTATTACCGATGCGCTCGATCATGTCGAAGAGGTGAAAGGTCCGGGCGTCATCGGCGAGCAGCCCGTCCTGGCGCCGGGCGAATCGTTCAAGTACTCCTCCTGGTGTCCGCTCAAGACGCCCACCGGCACGATGCGCGGTACCTACCAAATGATCCGCGCCGGCGGAGAGAAGTTCGATATCGACATTGCACCCTTCGGTCTAAAGGCGCGCTACACCGTTCATTAAGGTCTGCGATTTTCTCCCCGCATGCCGCACTCGTAAGGCATGAAAGCTTATCTCTCTCTTCTCCTGACCGGCGCTTTAATTCTTGGCGCTGCGTCGTTTGCCTCCGCCGAATCGCGTAAGAGCGAAAACAGCGCCGATCATGCGAGCTCCAGTCATCGATCTCGCAGTTCGACGCACCATCACAGCAGCGGCTCGCACCACAGCAGTGGCAGCTCCGGTTCCAAGACCCACAGCAACGTCCCGTCGAATTAAGAGCCGACACCTCCCGACGGAGGCGCGCCAGGGCGTGGTAACTTGTCTCCTTGCCTGCGCCTCCATTTTCTTCCCGGCGTCACTTCTCTTCCCGGCTGCGCTGGGATCTGGCCCGCAATCGCCTCAGCCAGTTATTGGACGAAAAACGGGCGGCTGGCATTCCGATCTTCGATCTTACGGAATCGAATCCTACGGCCGCCGGTTTCGTCTATCCCTCGGAAGCCATTCTCTCCGCGCTCGCCGATCCTCGCTCGCTCCGCTATGAGCCTGCCGCCGCTGGCATGCCGGCCGCCCGCGCCGCGGTCTCCGAGTATTACTCCAGCGCCTTGGGTGCGGATGTCAGTCCCGATCGCATTCTGCTGACCGCCAGCACCAGCGAGGCCTACGCCTTCGTCTTCAAGCTCCTGGCCGACCCCGGCGATGAGGTGCTGGTTCCCCGGCCGTCTTATCCGCTCTTCGACTACCTGGCCGCGCTCGATTCCGTGCGCGTTGTCCAATACCCGCTTGCATACCACGCGTCATGGACCATCGATTTTGACGCGCTCGTTCGCTCAATCACTCCGCTCTCCCGCGCGATTGTGCTGGTGAACCCGAACAATCCAACCGGGTCGTTCCTCAAGCCGTCCGAACTTGCCCCGCTCCTCGCGCTCTGCCACGAACACAACCTGGCGCTCATTTCCGACGAAGTCTTCGCGGATTATTTGTTCCAACCCCAAGCGCCCCTGGTTCGTTCGCTCGCTGATATCGATGATGTCCTGACGTTCTGCCTCAGCGGGCTCTCTAAAGTCGCCGCTCTGCCACAGCTGAAACTGGGCTGGATTGTGGCCGGCGGACCGCCGGAGCTTCGCGAGCAAGCCTTAGAACGCCTGGAACTGATCGCCGACACCTATCTATCCGTCAGCGCTCCGGTCCAATGGGCGGCGCCCGCGCTGCTCGGCCTGCGAGGCAATCTGCAACGCCAAATCCTCGCGCGCGTCCTGGCCAATCGCGCCTTTCTCGCCGGCCAGATTGGGCCAGATTCTCCGTGGACGTCGCTGGCGGCCGAAGGCGGATGGTACGCCGTGCTGGAAGCGCCGCGTATCCGGAGCGAGGAGGACTGGGTGCTCGGCCTGCTCACTGAAGACAATGTGCTCGTCCAACCAGGCTTTTTCTTTGATTTTGAACGGGAGGCGTTTCTGGTAATCAGCCTGTTGACGCCGGAAGACGTGTTCCGGGAAGGCATCCACCGCATTCTAACTGAACCGCGATAGAAACTGAACCGCGCGCCAGCAGCACATCCGGAGACGACCGGAAGTCGTGCACTGGAGAACATCGACTCGAAGAAGGCCGGACGGGTGGCGCGTGAGCAAGCGGCGCTTACGCCGGCTTCCGCATCTCCGCTTCCTTCGCCTCAACCGACGCGATCCGCGCATTGGCCAGCCCCATCAGCTTCTCGCAACAGCCGCTCATCGAGATGGTGATATCGCGCAAAGAGATGCCAGAAAACTGCAGGCGGGGCGGCTGGTGATGATCGGGACAACTTAAGCCACGCAGTTTTTCTTTGGTCGATTGCTTAAAGCGCTCGACGCGGGCGCTGTCGAAGTCCTTCACTCACGAACATTCTAGCATCTATTTGTTCCAAACAAGAAGCGGTGATCCTGTACGCGATCTTGTGACAAAGCCGCCTGGCCGAACCCGCCGCCGAGCCTGTCCTCGAACCCCGCCCCTCCTCCCTGGGTGGAAAAACCCGTGCAAATGGGGGGCACACCGGCACTTTTAGGGGCTTGACAACTCGTTAGGCATGCTTAGAATGGGGATAATCTCCCTATTTCCTATGCAGCCCTGCAATCACACCCGCACGGAAATCCTGGCAAGGCGTGACGGTGTGGACTATGTACGATGCCTCGATTGCGATCAGGTATTTGAAGCCGAAGACCTCGAGACCATTGTCCCCGCCTACGACGAAGACGACCAGCCCGCCGCCTAAGACCTTCGCCCGATCGCCGTTTGAGAATTTTCCCGCCCAACTAGTACCAGATTGCTATCCAGAAGGTCTATTAATTTAGAGCCGGCGGCTCATTAAAGCCCGCCAGGAAACCTGCGATCCTATGTTTAGCCAACCTGATACAGAAGCTATGACGCCTTTTCGCATTGTCGCCATCGGAGGAGGTACTGGGCTATCCACGCTGTTGCACGGCCTGAAGCGCTATGCCGTGGAGCCCCGCGAAGTCGAAATCACCGCCGTCGTCACCGTTAGCGACGATGGTGGCAGCTCCGGTCGCCTCCGCCGCGATTTCGACGTTTTGCCGCCCGGCGACATTCGTAACTGCATGGTAGCCCTCTCGGAAGACGAGGCCTTGCTTTCCAAGTTGTTCCAGTACCGCTTCTCGGAAGGGCGCGGTCTAAAAGGGCACAGCTTCGGCAACCTTTTTCTGACCGCCCTTACCAACCTGACCGGCGATTTCGCGCAAGCCGTGAAGGTCTCATCCGAGATTCTGGCTAGCCTGGGCCGCATCTATCCGGCAACCAATACCAATGTAGTGCTGGAAGCCGAGATGGAAGACGGTTCCATCGTCAAGGGCGAGACTAAGATCGGCAAAAGCCGCTCCCGTATTCGCCGCATTCATTTGCAGCCGCGGCACTGTGCGCCGCTGCCGGAAACCCTGGCCGCCATCGAAGAGGCCGACCTTATCACTTTCGGGCCGGGTTCGCTCTTCACCAGCTTGATTCCTAACCTTTTGGTGGACGGGATCGTGCCCGCCATCCAGCGCAGCCGTGCTTTGAAAGCTTACTTCGTAAATCTCATGTGGCAGCCCGGCGAAACCATCGGTTTCCGCGCTTCCGATCACGTGGAGGCCATTCATCGCCATGCCGGCGTGCGCCTCATTGACGTGGCGGTGGTGAATACGCGCCCTATCAGCGCCCGCCAAAGACGCAAGTACGCCGCCCAGAAGGTGCGCGCCGTGCTCAACGACGTCGATCACCTGGAGGAGATGGGCCTGCAAGTGGTGGCCACCGATCTGCTCGCTACCGGCGATATCGTACGTCACGATCAACGCGCTTCCGCGGAGGTTGCACTACAATTGGCAAGGCGGGGACGAACGCGACGCGGCAAGATTCGCGTCCTTGGAGAGCGCTAGCCGGGCTGAATGAAATTGCAGATCAACGTCGTCATCTTGGCCGCCGGCCTCGGGACGCGCATGAGATCCAAGCGCGCCAAGGTTCTGCATCGGGCGGGCGGCCTGTCATTAATCGAGCACGTTGTTCGGGCTGCGGGCGCCATCGCTCCCGCCGACCACGCGACCGTTGTAGTTGGGCACCAGGCGGATCAGGTTCGCGCCCTTCTAGCCCCCTCCGGCGTCCGTTTTGTCGACCAAACCGAGCAAAAGGGGACCGGTCACGCGCTTCTTGCCTGCAGACCGTCGCTCGCTTCCGAAACGGGATTGGTCGTTGTGCTCTATGGCGACTGCCCGTTGCTTTCCTCCGCCACTCTTGCTGAGCTAGTTCGCCGCCAATCCGCGAGCCAAGCCGCCGCCACCTTGATCACCACGCGGCTGAACGATCCCACCGGCTATGGACGCATTCTCTTCGGGGAGAATGGCGAGGTCCTCGCCATCGTCGAGCAAAAAGCGGCCACGCCCGCGCAACTGGCAATCCCCTTTATCAACTCCGGCATCTATTGTTTTCGCGCCGACCTGCTGTGGAAGCACCTGGCCGAAATCCGGCCCGACAATCCGGCCCATGAATATTATCTGACCGACATCGTCGAGATCCTCGGGCGCGCCGGCCACACTGTCGCCGCCATGGAACTGGAGGACCCGGGAGAGCTGCTGGGCATCAACACACGCGCCGAACTGGCCGCGGTCGACAAGATTTTCCGCGACAAAAAAGTGCAAGAGCTGATGCTTGAAGGCGTGACCATCGAAAAGCCCGAGACAGTGACCATCGATTCCTGCGTCCGCATCGGCGAGGATTCCATCGTCGGGCCTTTCGCGCAAATTTTAGGCCGCACAGAAATCGGCGAAGATTGCCGCATCGGCGCTTGCTCCATTGTCGAAAACTCCACGCTCGACACCGGAGTAGAAATAGCGCCGTTTACCTCCGTCGCCGATTCGCATATCGAATCGGGCGCGCATGTCGGACCGTTTGCGCGCTTGCGGCAGGGAAACCGCGTGGGCCAAAATGCACACATCGGCAACTTCGTGGAGCTCAAGAACACGCGCTTCGGCACCGGCGCCAAAGCTAATCATCTGGCTTATTTAGGCGATTCCGAGATCGGCAATCGTACCAACATCGGCGCGGGCACCATCACCTGCAATTATGACGGCGTAAACAAGCACGTGACTCAGATCGGCAACGACACTTTTGTCGGCAGCAATTCGACGCTGGTGGCGCCGCTAAAAATTGGCGACGGCAGCTACATCGGCGCAGGCTCCGTGATCACCGATCCGGTGCCCGCCGAAGCCCTGGCTCTGGGCCGCGCGCGCCAAGTGGTCAAAGAGGGCTGGGCCGCCAAAAGAAAAAAGAAGAAGTAGCTACTTTTTCTCCGACTGCTTGGTTCGCACCACCACCAACCGCGCCACATCGCCCTCGTCGGTAGTGACATAGCCGACGGTCACCTTCACGTGAACCCGCAGCTTGCCTTCCACGCGTGTATCGGGCTTGATCAGGAAGCTGCGTTTTTCGGCGGGTTTGCCCAGGATACTGCGCGAAACCGTAATCGTGGCGGCGGTCAGTTCTACGATGGGACCGGAGAACGTCTGGTCGTACTTGGGTTCGCTCTTGGAGCTGTCAACGTGATTCGGTTTTTCCAGGCTTGCGTCTTCTTGCGCCCAGCCGCTCATCGCGAACGGCACCCCCGCAATGATCAGCAAAGCCGCGAAACCGAGCCGCACACTT
The DNA here is from genome assembly GCA_052148835.1 of Bryobacteraceae bacterium. Classification (GTDB taxonomy): domain Bacteria; phylum Acidobacteriota; class Terriglobia; order Bryobacterales; family Bryobacteraceae; genus Palsa-89. The sequence continues at coordinate 110,016 of JBKQHJ010000036.1, read as the reverse complement.
GCATCATAAACCAACCCGGTTGGGACGCAGCCCAGGTTGGTATTAAACTTGCTTCATTCGTGGCTCTACCGCTCACAATACCAAGACCGGATGATAAAGATTCGGCAAACGCACCTCGCCAATAGCGATCAAATCGCCCTCGGGACTAACAGCTTTTACGTATTTCGATCCGGCTCTTTCTATGAACGGCGACAGCCGGAAATCCTTGCCATGGCGGATTTGGCCGGCGGTGAGCGCGTCGACGGTCGCGTTGGGAATGTCCGGCAACACCCGCGATGCCGGAATCAATGCTTGGTCTAAAGCTCCACGGCTTGCGAGTTCGCCCAGCGCTTCCAAGGTGCGGGCCTGGCTCGCGCTGAATTCGCCCGATGCAGTGCGGCGCAGGGATGTCAGAAAAGCGCCGCAGCCGAGCTCGCGTCCGGTGTCGTGCGCGATGCCGCGGAGATAAGTTCCGGCCGAGCAGCGGACACAAATGCGCGCCGTCGTTCCGTCGAATTCGAGCAGATCCAGCGCGAACACCTGCACCTCCACCGGTTCCAATTGCACGGGAACGTGCTTGCGCGCCAACCGGTAGGCCGGAGTTCCCGCGATCTTTTTCGCTGAAAACGGCGGCGGTGTCTGCAAAAAGGCGCCGCGAAAACGAGCCAATACGGCTTCCAGCTCCTCGCGCGAGAACCGCGGGACGACGGGCTCGGACGTTTGGGAACCTTCGCGATCGTAAGTATCGGTGGCCCATCCGAATTGAATTCTGGCATCGTAGGTCTTCTCACCGAAAGAAAAGTACGGCGCCAGACGCGTGGCACGCCCCAGCACCAACGGCAACACGCCGGTCGCCATCGGATCCAGTGTGCCCAGGTGCCCTACCTTGCGCGTACCCGCCAGACGCCGCATGCGATTCACCACGTCGTGCGAGGTGAGACCCTCGGGCTTGTCGACAACAACCACTCCATTCCAAATCACCTCGGTCACCAGAACACTGTAACGCGGATGTCATCCGTCAGAAACCTGGCGCGCCGGGGCCACGTCTTTTGAAGTGGCGGATTTGATTTTGACTTTGGCAGTCTGATCCGCGAAAGCAGTTCAGTTGCCGGCCGGTGAGCATCTTCCTCCGAGTGTTCACCGGCTTCTATTTTGTACCGCCGTTTTCCAATGCCCGCATGGCGGCGCGGGTGATGCTGGACGGCAGTTGGTAGCGCGCGAATTCCTCGCTTCCGCACCAAGCCACCTGCGGCGCTTCCTCAGTGGGAGCAAACTCCCCGGAGTTTGCGGAGAACACAAAGATCAGATCGTGATGGAGATGGAACGGCTCGCCTTTGCGCGCGGGAATTCCGTGAACGTCCATCCCTGCCAGCCGGGCTGGACCTCCGGCTTCGATTCGCACTGCGGTCTCCTCGATGGCCTCCCGGCGCGCGGTGTCACCCAGCGTCACGTCGGATTCTTCAACGTGCCCGCCGGGAAGCAGCCAGCGGCGATGCCGATGATGATGCATCAGCAGGACCTGACGTCCGTTCGGATGCAACACTGCCGCGGTGCAAGTAATGTGGCCGGGATGAAATTGATCTCGTGAAAACGGCTTGCCGGTGGATTCGAGCAAGGTGAGAATCAGCTCGCGGCTCTTTTCTTCCTCGGGCGATGCCGGGAACGCGCCCACCAGCGCAAGGGCTTCGGCGGTGGTTCGCATCAAATAGCCCGCGTCAAAATTCGATGGCCGCCAGGACTTCCGAAGGCCGCTTGTCGAAGGCGCGGCAGATGGCAAGCAGGCTCTCGATACTCGGCAGATTGGCGCCCCGCTCGATGGAACTGATCTGTGAAATGCTGAGTTTGGTGGAGCCGGCCAGATCCTTCAGCGACCAATCGCGCTCCACGCGCAGCATCTTGATCTGGTGGCCGAGCCGTTCGCGCAAGCGATCCTGAGCGGTGCGTCCAAACCCGTATTTTTCGATCGCGTTGTGCAGCGTCTGGCGAAGCTGGGCCAGCGAAAAAGGCTTCGAGATATAGTCGAAGACCTTCATCTTGAAAGTGGCGCGCATATCTTCGAGCGAGGGGTATCCGGTAACGATGATGACGCAGAGCCCCGGATAGGCCGCCAGCAATTGTTCCAGCACCTTGTCGCCTTTGAACTCGCCCATCTTCATGTCGAGCAGCACGATGTCTGGAAGGCGCTGCTCGCAGGCCGCATAGAGCTCATCGGGATGACCGAAAGCGCGAATGGAGTACAAGCCGTCGTCTTTGAGCGCGTCTTCCAAGTAATTGCAGAAGTCGGGATCGTCGTCGAGAATCGCCAGATCCACCAGGCCGTTGATGGGCGCGGGATCGGGCGCTCGTTCGGAAGCCGGTTTTAGTGCCACCTCAGTTGGTTCCTCCATTCGATCCGCCGTTGCGGCGCGCCCCGGACGCCGGCAAGGTTACTTCGAGCGACGCGCCGCCGTCGGCCCGGTTGGACGCGGTAATGGTGCCGCCATGCTGGTGAACGATGCCTTCGGCTACCGTGAGTCCGAGCCCGGTGCCCTTGGCGTCCAGGCGCGTGGATACGAAGGCTTCAAAGATGTCGGGCAGTACGTCGGGCGGGATGCCGGGACCATTATCTTCCACCGCGACCGAGATCCAGGGCTGCGCGTTGCGATTCAGGCGCTTGGAATGGACCGCGATTTCGCCCGAAGCCGGGATGGCGTAGAGCGCGTTGCGCAACAGATTAACGAAAACCTGCACCAGGCGATCGGAATTGCCGTAGACCACATCCTCGGCGCTCACGCGATTGGCGAAGCGCGAGGCGGCGGCCTTTTTGTCGATGGCCACCAGGGTCCAGGCTTCGTCGATCAAATGGCGCAGAGGCACGGGCTCCATGTGCTGCTTGCGGACGCGCGAAAAATCAACCAACGTTTCGCTGATGCGGCGAATGCGTTGCGTAACGCGCAGCATGCGGGCCAGACGCTCGAGCGTGGCGGCATCGTCGGTTGTCTCAGTGAGTTTTTCGATGGAGCCCTGCAGTACGGTGAGCGGCGTGTTGAGCTCGTGCGCGACGCTGGCGCTGAGCAGGCCGAGGCTGACCAGGCGGTCCTGCGCCTCGAGTTTTCGGAGCGCTTCGCCTAAATCTTCCTCCCGTTTTCGCAGCTCATTGACGGTGGCGTTGCGCGAGCGCATGATTTGGCCGATCTCGTCGCCGGGGATGAAAGCTTCGTTGATGAGTTCCCGATCGTGATCGCCGTGCTGGGTGGCTTGATCGGCTTCCAGCATGAGCTGCAGCGGGCGATAGACGTACAGCGGCATGATGGTGGTTTCGAGCAGCAACACCGCCAGGATGTAGATGGCGCCGAGCACGATGAACAGGTTGGTTTTGGCGTGATCGGGGAGGTAAGGATAGAGTGCGAAGTAGACGCCGATGGCTAGGATCAGGAAAAAAACGTTGTGCAGCACCATCAGCTTGAGACGGACTTTGAGATCGCCGAAGAACCGGCTGACGCGTTTGGGCGATCGCAAGCGTAGCGGCGAGCGCGACCGCATGGACGCCGGGACGGTGAGGAATTGAGTTCGGCTCACAAGTGCACCTGTTCAATTTTACGGGATTGGGGGGTGGGGTGTTGTGTGAGGAGTGGCGCATTTTTTTCGCGAGGCGGGCGGTGAACCGGAGCAAAGTAGCTGAAAGAGGCCTGGGATGCCTCAATTCAGTTTTTCGATCACAACCGAAGCGTTGACGCTTGTTTGTAAGCCTCCGGCCAGAGTCTGGAGGGTCACCGCAGCGGCAGAAGTATAATTCTGAATCGTTAGGACATCCCCCGTTGCTAGAGAGACGATGACTTGCCCCACGTTTTGCTGCGTGCCGGCGCCTGAACCGTACGTAGCTCCCGTAAGCGGGACGCCATTCAAGAACACCGTAAATTGGTTGGGCTCTACCCCCGATATGCTGAAAGTCACTTTGTAGTCGCCGGGGTCGGTAATCGTGATCGCGGCAAGTCCGGCACTATGCGAAATCCCGGCGGTAAGAATGCCATTTGAGTCGAAGAGCACAGCCGCCCCTACCGCAACCGACTGAGCGCCTAAATTGTAGATGTAACCGTATTCGGATAGACCACCGGCCGGCCCGGCGGGGCCAGCGGGACCGGTCGGCCCTGTCGGACCAGCAACAGTAGAAGCAGCGCCCGTGGGACCGGCGGGACCAGTGGGACCGGTCGGCCCTCTCGGACCAGCAACAGTAGACGCCGCACCCGCAGGCCCGGTGGGACCGGCGGGCCCCGTTGGACCAGCAACAGTGGATGCCGGGCCCACATGGCCGACGGGACCGGCTGGGCCCTCTGGTCCGGGATTCCCTTGCGGGCCGACACCGGCCTCGAATGACACCTCTAATACCGGCACATGACTTGTGGATACACTCTCCTTGCTGTCGAAGAAGACTACCGTGGCCGGAGCCTGGGGTGCGGCGGATAAGACGAACCCTTGATTCGATTGCGGGCTCTGCAGCCACTGCTGAACCACCGCCGTCACATCTACCGTCACGAACTCCCACCCCAGCGAAACTGGAAACATGGCGACCGAAGCGCCTGCCGCAGGCGCGGTCGCGTAGGTCACCGTGGCTTCATCCCACGGCCCAGCCGTCTCGGAAACCTGGACCTCGCCGGCGTTGGCCACGCGCCCAACCCACAAGACCAGGCTGGCTCGTGATACAGAGGAAGGGCTTGAACCGGCAGGCACCCCCGACAGGTCGAACTTTACAAATGTTCGGGTGGTTCCGTCAACCTGCAAGAAAGGGAGCGCTCCGAAATTTACATCCGGATAGAGACTATTCACGTGCGCGTCCCCGGCATCCGGCAGCTCTTGGGTTAAGCCCGCCGCCGCCGTCAGCAGTAATGCGAATACGATCCTGCCGCTCATGACGGATTAGTGGATAGCTAGTGAGGAAAAGATCAACCATTTTTGAGAGAAAGATCGGAGTGAGACGACTAAAAGAGCCGGAAGCGACCATGCGCCACCTGGTGATCCTCCTATACGGCATCGTTGCTCTCATTTTGCCCGCGTTTGGAGCGGACTTCTCTTTCGTTGGCGTATTCGCTCACGATGACGAACGAAGGCAATTCACCTTTACTCTCACCCGGCCGGGAACCGTCATCCTGCGCACGTGGTCTTACGCCGGCGGCATCAATTCGGCGGGCGCGATAATTGCCGCTGGCGGATTTGACCCCTCGCTCTCCCTTTTCGATCCTACCGGCTTGTTGGTTGCCCTCAATCGCGATGGAGGCTGTAGCGAAGTCGCTGCGGACCCCGTCACAACCCGGTGTTGGGACGCCCTCATCGCCGCGCCACTGCCGAGTGGCGCATACCAGCTCGTCTTGACGGAATCGGAAAACACGCCGTTTGGACCGTACCTGGCTGACCCATTCGTGTATGACGGTGCGGGAGACTTTACCGCCGCCCCGGGCACGAACGAACCGCAAGGGTTCTGGGACTTCACGCCAAGCCAGCGCGACAGTTCTTTTGCCGTGGACATCAGCGGCGTCGATTCCGCCGAACTGCCGCTCGCGCCTGCAATCGGCGCAGTGGTCAATAGCGCGAGCTGGAAGACTGGCCCTGCCAGCCCGAACACCATTCTGACTTTTTCCTACAACGGTCTTCCCGGCGCGCAGCCCCTGCACGTTATGATCGGCGGACAGAGCGCGCAGATCCTCTACAATGGTCCCAAGCAGTTGAACTTTGTGGTCCCGTCAACCGCGATCCTCCAACCGAGCGCCCTGTTGCAGATTTCAAGCGGCGGCGATATCTTGCTGGCAACGTCGCTGCGGATTATAGATGCGTCGCCGGCGTTGTTCACTGCCAACCAATCGGGAACCGGACAGGCGAGCGTTCTGAATCAGAACTACACCTACAATGGAGCCGCCGCTCCCGCTACGTCCGCAGCGCGCGGGTCGATCGTAATGGTGTATGGGACCGGCTTCGGCGTCGCAAATCCTGTCGCACGGGACGGGCTTTCTTGGCTTGCCGCGGGAGTCAGTGCAACCATCGGAGGACTCGCCGCCGAGGTGACTTTCGCCGGCCTGGCGCCCAATTACACTCCAGGACTCCAGCAGATCAACATCCGTATTCCAGATGGCAGTCCTACCGGAGCGGCAGTGCCGATACGGCTACAGCTCGGAGCGCACAGCACTCAACTGGGGACCACCATCGCAGTGGAATAGTTCAGCCCCGCCGGAGGCGGCATCAGGTGTCAAGCGCAAGGTCCTTACAATTTTGGTGATCGACTCGGATGCCAGAAGGTTTTGCCTCTACTTAAGCCCGACGCGGCGGATTAAATCGGCAAATCGAGGATCGGCGCGGATAGGGTCGAAGTATGGATGTACTTTGAGGAATTGCAGAATATTCGACTGCTCCTTGTAGGCCTGCTCGAGCCAAACGAAAGCCTGGTTGTTGTCGCCAAGTCCCAGATAAGCGTTTACAAAAGCGCCCGAGGGAACGTAACCTGCCTCTTTGCGTTTTTGGAGTTCCGCGAGGACCCGAAGAGCATCCTTGCGCCGTCCAGCGTGGGCATACGCCCTGATCAGCACGCCGTTGGAGGCCGGGCTGCCGTTGGAAACAGCGATCGATTTCTCCAGAACCGGGATTGCATCCCCGGGTTGATTATTGGCGACCAGCGTGAATCCAAGTGTCGAGAGAGCATTTGCGTCGTCCGGTTGCACCGCCAGTGCGCTGCGCAACTCGCGTATGGCCTGATCGTAGCGACGAGACTGAAATAGAATCCACGCTACGTTGTCGCCGGAGACGGCAAGAGGGTCGAGCTCACGGCCGCGCTGCGCCCAGGCCACAGCCTCGTCCGTACGTCCCTGGCATAGCAGCCACATAGCAAATTCGGCATGAGCAGCAGCGTCGTTGGGGTTCAATTCGAGGGCGTGTCTGTATTCAGCCTCTGCGGCGGCCCAGTGCCACTGTTCCTGGTGCACATTGGCGAGGACAACATACGCTTCAGCCAGGTCCGGCTCCAGTTCCAGCGCTTTTCGGGCTGCGCTGATCACTTGGGGGCGCGTTTGGGCGGGAGGAACTCCGACAAAAACCGTACCGAGTTGGCTGAAGGCGCTTGCCAGGCCGACGTAAGCCGGCGCAAACGTCGGGTCCATCTCGATCGCGTGTTTGAAATGGCCGATGCTTTCTTCAATGGCAGTCCGGCTGCTACCTGTGTCGTAAACAAACCGGCCTTTCAGATAGCTCTCATAGACTTCCGGTGCGACGGAACGCGCTGCCGTGAGCCTCTGGTGTTCCACCCCGGTGACCGAGACTTGGACCTTTTCAGCGATGGATTGCGCCAACTCGCTCTGGACGGTAAACACGTCCCGTAGTTCGCGATCGTAGGTTTCCGACCAGAAGTGCTCGTCAGTGGCTGCGTGAATCAACTGGGCCGTGACGCGAATCCGATTGCCCTCACGCATTACGGATCCTTCCACAATGGCATCCACGCGCAGCATTTTGGCGATCTCCGGCACCGAAACCTGCGGATTCTTGAATCGCATCACTGAAGTGTGGGAAATAACACGCAGATTGTGTATCCTCGACAAGCGTCCGATGAGCTCGTCGGTGATCCCGTCGGCAAGGTAATCCTGTGCCGGGTCCGCGGATAGGTTCTTCAAAGGCAGCACAGCCAACGACTCGATTTTGGGTTGCGCCGCCTGGCCCGCGCGGCCTCGGAACGTGAGGTACGCAGCAACCAGCAGGGCGAGTACAGCAATCGCGGCCAGAGCAACCCAGCCGCGCGCCCGCAGCTTCGTGCCAGCTCTCGGGGTGCCTGCCGCTTCCTCGATCGGCTCCCGCTTTTGCTCGTTCTCTTTCTCATCAGCCGGCCCGGCACCTTGCCCGCCCAGCCGCTGTCTGCGGCTTTCGAGCCATGCATCCAACTCAGGGGCGAGGGCGTAAACGGAGCCGCGCTTGTCGTGAACGTGGCGGTGGACCGGCATGGCTTCCCGCTTCTCCCAGCGCTGGACGGTCGTGACATCGCGGCCGAGGTAGGTCGCGATTTCCTTCCAAGAATCCAGCCGGTTTTCGAGGGGTTTCTCGGACAGCGGCGTGTCTGGGGATGGTTCGCCCATAGCTTCGTGAACTATCCCGGGCTGGGGAAGTAGGTCCACCATTGTAACGCCGCCTCCAGGTAACTGCAAAAGGCGGCATTTGACGGCAAACAGGCGGTTCTGCGCATTGCGGTTTGACCCAGGCAGTCAAACAGCTTGATTCTGTATCCGCGTTTTCAGTGGACGAAGAAGCCGCGATTCTCAAATTTGGAGGTTCCTTATGAAGAGCAAAACTTTTCGGCGGACGGTCCGCAATGCGGCGGTTCTGATGCTGGCGATGACTACGAGCGTCTTGGCCCAAACACCGCCACTGCCCGCGCAGTTCAGCGGAGTAATCAATGACTATTCGCCCTCGACGACCGTGACGCCCATGGGGCCGTGGGAAATGCGCGGCCCGTGGAGCCTGACGTTAAACGGGGCGTCCGGCACCGCCAATTTTACGGCTGAGCTGACGATGGAGCTGTCCGACTACACGCGAAACTCGACAGCACCTCTGGCACCACCTCCCGCATGCAGCACACTCACCACATCACAATCGTGGGCGGCACGGTCACGCAAAATCCAACTGGCGGGTTCCAAGTGTCTGGCCCGGTTAGCATTACGAAAGATGGAAGCCCAGCGCCGCTCGCGGCGTCGACATTAACTGCCAACATCACTGGAGGAACAATAGTCGCATTCTCGGACATTACGTTGACGTTCGCGGGCGGTGCAACGGTTCATTTCGGATCGCAATCGATCCACGGCGTGGTTGGCAGCCCGATCACGGCCGGGACAGGGCCCGCTCCGACACCGGGCACCACGACCGCCGTCGTGACCCCCCTTAGTTTGACGACCAGCCAGGCCTCCGTGGTGCTGGACGCCAGCGGGTCGACGAGCGCCGCGGGAAGCTTGCAGTATCTGTTCGAGGTGGTATCGGGAGGCAAACAACCGGCTATCCTAGAGTCGCCATCCGATCCCAAAGCAACGGTCGATTTTGTAAATGGACCGGGACTGTACCTGGTTCAGCTGGTGGTGACCGACGCGAAAGGCGGCACTTCGACGAGTCCGGTGATCATGTTGACCTACCAGCCATCGTGAGCATCGTCCGGCGTAGGTAACTCGATCTGAGGGACGCGGCCTGGGAGCGCGATCCAGGCCACTCGTGTGCGTGCGCGGTAATCGATCCGAGCCAGGAGGCCGGTTGTCGGAGGTTTGACCTGGCCATGTAGTCGCCGTTCCGCGGATTGAGAATCGGTCGTTCCATAAGCGAGCGTTGGCCGTTTTTCTGCAAACGGAATAGCCCCGGAACCCAACAAGCGGCTCGCCGCAGCAGGCCGCCCCGTGCATCTGTCGGCGCAAGAGACTGCGAGTTGCAGCGGCCGACCTCGCCGTTCTCAGCCCCAAACCTCTTCGGCAACCTGCACAACCCGCTCAAGCTTGGCCCATTGTTCGTCCTCGCGCAGGATGTTGCCTTCCTCGGTGCTGGCAAACCCGCACTGCGGGCTGAGCGACACCCGGTCCAGATCGATACAACGCGAAGCCTCATCCAGCCGCCGTTTGATCTCGTCCTTGCTTTCGAGCGCGCCGGTCTTCGACGTCACAATCCCGAGCACCACGTGCTTATGCTTCGGCACCAGGCGTAGCGGCTCGAATCCTCCCGCCCTCTCGTTGTCCCATTCCATAAAGTATGCATCGACGTTCACGCGGTTGAAGAGAACATCGGCCACCGGTTCATAGCCGCCCGAGGCGATAAACATCGACTGGAAATTCCCGCGGCACAAGTGCATCGCCAAGCACATGTCCGGCGACGCGCCCTCCAGCGCCGTATTAATCAGATCGGCATAGATTTCCGGCAGCGCTTGGGGATCATCCCCACGCGCCCTGAGCATCGCGCGCTGCTCTTCGTCGCACAGGTAGGTGAAATTCACTTCGTCGAGTTGCAGGTATGGGCAACCGGCTTGGGCGTAATCGCCGATGACCCGCTGGTAAGCCTGGCCCAGGTCGTGATAAAAGCCGTCGATGTCAGGATACACGGCCGGATCGATTGCCTTACGTCCACCTCGGAAGTGCAGTACGGAGGGTGAAGGGATCATCGCCTTGGGCGTCTGGTTGGTGTGAGCAGCCACGTACTTCCAATGGTCAAGCATGGGGTGACTGGCCGGCGTGATTTTTCCGGTTACTTTCAGGCCCCTGGCCCTCGTCTGACCGCCCTTGAATTGAATGCCCTGCGCGGCCTCGTAGACCTCGACACCATCGAGCCCCGAAAAGAAATCCAGATGCCAGAACGACCGTCGAAATTCGCCGTCGGTGATGTCCTGCAACCCGGCTTGTTCCTGCCGCGCGATCACCTCACGAATCGCACGATCCTCCTCCACAGCCAACTGCTCGGCCGTGATTTCCCCGGCGACGTGCTGCGCCCGGGCCGTCTTCAGTTTCGCCGGTCGAAGGAGGCTCCCGACATGCTCGGCGCGAAATGGCTTGAGTTTAGTCATCAACATATCTATATGTGATGATATATTAAGGGTGCTGTCAATACCCATGGTACTAGTCCTGTGAGCGTTGGCGTCACGGTGGCCGCGCTGCAAGGCACGTGCATCGTGTATGATGACTCACCGACGGGTCTCGTTGAGATCCTGAACCACCGGGGAGGAAGTTCATGTTGGATGCCAGTAGGTTTTGCCTCGCGGCCGGCGCGTTGGCCTGCGTACTTGAAGTGACGATGGGGATCGGGTTCAGTCAACCGCAGCTTCCATCACCGCCCGCGCCCATGCCCGCCGTGCTGCGCAATTACCAGCCGGTAACCGCCGAGCGCCTGCTGAAACCAGAAGACGGCAACTGGCTCTCCATCCGCCGCACCTACGATGGCTGGGGCTACAGCCCGCTCGACCAGATTACGGTGGACAACGTCAAGAACTTGCGCCCAGTCTGGATTTTCTCGACGGGAGAGCCCAAGGTTCACGAATCCGCGCCAGTGGTGAACAACGGAGCGATGTTCGTATCCACCCCGAACAACCAGGTGATCGCGATCGACGTCCGCACAGGGAATCTTCTGTGGAGATACAAAAAGTCTTACCGGGCGGGAGCTGTCGTCGCACACGATACCAGCCGGGGCGTCGCGCTCTACGGCGACAAAGTCTACTTCGCTTCGGGCGATGCCGTCCTGGTTGCGCTGGATGCCCGGACCGGCCAGGAAGTCTGGACCACCGAGGTAGCCAACAGCAAGGCGGCCTATTACATCACGCTTGCTCCGCTGATCGCCGGCGGAAAGGTGATGGTGGGCGCATCGGGTGGGGAGTTCGGCATCCGCGGCTTCGTGGCGGCTTTTGATCCTGAGACCGGGAGAGAGCAATGGCGAACGTACACCATACCGGCGCCGGGCGAACCTGGTAGCGAGACCTGGCCCAAGGGCGGCGATCAGTGGAAGACGGGAGGCGGCTCGATCTGGGTGACCGGGAACTACGACCCCGCTACCAATCTCGCTTACTGGGGCGTTGGCAACGGCGGACCTTGGATGGGTGACAAGCGACCCGGTGACAACCTCTACACTTCCTCGACCATTGCACTCGACGTGGCAACCGGGGCGATCAAGGGCTACTTCCAGTACAATCCAAACGAGTCCTGGGATTGGGACGAAGTCTCCCCACCCATCCTGGTCGATTTCCAACGCAACGGACGCACCTTCAAAGGACTGATCGATGTGGCGCGCGACGGCTACCTCTGGTTCCTGGATCGTGGCGACTCGACAACCGGCGGACGTATCAAATTCATCGAAGGCAAGCCTTACGTCTACCAGAACGTGTTCCGGGGGATCGATCCCGAAACAGGCCGTCCGGATGTAGATCCGGCCCACAAGCCCGGTACCGGAAAGCATGCGGACTACTGTCCGGAATTGCATGGCGGCAAGAACTGGCCTCCCATCGCGTTCAGCCCCAAGACGCGCATGATTTACATTCCGGCCAACAACAACATATGCAGCGCATCGACGGGAATCGAAGTGGAGTATTCGCCGGGCAAAGGATACACGGGAGTGCAGTTCCAGCCGGGCGATATCGTACCGGGCGCCGATCACTTCGGCGAGGTCCAGGCCTGGAATGTGGACACGGGAAAGCTGGCATGGAAGCACGACTATGCGAAGAGTCCGAACTGGGGCTCCATGTTGGCAACCGGCGGGGGCGTGGTATTTAGCGGCGGCACCAACGATCGCAAGATCCACGCGTTTGACGCGGCGACGGGCAAGCTTCTCTGGGAATTTCCCACCAACTCAGGCATTCTCGCCCCGCCGACTACTTTTACCGTCGATGGCAAACAGTACGTCGCTGTACATGCGGGTTGGGGTGGCGATTCGCGAGGCGTGCAGGCGAACCTGAATCGCGTGTTCCCGGGCGAATACCCGGAGGTTCCCGAAGGCGGAGCGGTCTGGCTGTTCGCATTGCCATAATGAGGGCTGGAGGCCGATAGGGAATGTCCACATACGTTCTGGTGCACGGGGCGTGGCACGGCAGCTGGTGCTGGAAGCGAGTCCGCCGGATACTACAGGCGCAAGGCCATGACGTTTTCACGCCGACGTTGACGGGCGTTGCGGAGCGCTCGCATTTGTTATCTCCGCAAGTGAACCTGGAAACGCATATCAACGATGTCGTGAACCTTATCCGGTGGGAGGAGCTCTCCGATGTGGTGTTGTGCGGCCATTCCTACGGCGGTTGTGTAGTGAGCGGCGTGGCCGATCGTATTGCGGATCGAATCGGCGCACTGGTTTATCTGGATGCGTTCGTTCTGGAGAACGGCAAGAGTCTGCATGATACGCTTCCAGCCGAGATGAGGAACATGCAACTGGAAGGGGCGCGGCTGGCTGGAGAAGGCTGGAAAGTGCCGCCGATTCCGGCTCAAGCGTTCAACGTCAATGCCCAAGATCGCGACTGGGTGAACCGGCAGTGCACCATGCAACCGCTAGCCACGTTTCAGCAGCCCCTGCATCTGACGGGAGCGATTGACCGGATTACGAACGTTACGTTCATCTTGGCCAATGGCTGGGCGCCGTCGCCGTTCCAGCAGTTCTACGAGGGCGCGAAAGCAAAGGGTTGGAAGACCCTCGCCATGGCATGCGGCCATGACGTGATGCTGGACCTGCCGGAAGAGCTCGCTCGGGAGCTGCTGGGTGTGGTTCCGCGGATTGCGGCCTCGGCGGATTAGATCCATCTACGCACGGAAAATCGCGGCTAGAACCGCGCTTAGTGAAGGTGCTTTGCGTCTTTTTCGTTCTCGTTGCAGATAAACTCCTGCAACTCTCCATCGGTGAAAGGATGCATTTTCAGAGTTAGGATCTGAAGACAATGTTCGGCCATCCAGAAAGATTTGCCGGCGTTGGCCAAAAAACTCGTAGAGCATCACGACTAAGTCCGGTTGTTGGACGATCTTGATTGGAAATGCAATGGCCGAGACGTTAAGTATCGGGATGCTGAGTGGGAGGCACCAGGTCATTGGATTTTCCGCACGCGCCGTTGGCCTGGCGCTCCTCGGTGATAGCTTGCGCCCATAGCTGCGTTGGGAGTCCGCGAGGATTGAAGTAGCCAGCCAGGTCTTCTGTAAAACCATCCTTGTCCAGCATCCAGGTTCCCGATAAATCCGGCTTGCCATCGGGCGCGAGAGGCGCGGGAGCGGTGAAGTCGGGCTTTCCGTCCTTGGTTCTCGGAACTTTATCCGGGACGTTCACCCATTGGCCCAGCAGCGGAGCGGCCGCTATCAACAGGAGCATTACCGATGACATTGCCCTGAGTAGACGCTAACACGTTTGGGACCGAGTTTCCGGTGCTAGAATCGGACTGATCTCTCGCGTCCACACTTTGGAGAAAAGTCGTGCGCGTTTTCCTTTCTATATTTCTAGCGCTGTCCTGTTTTGGCGCAAATATTCGCGCCACCAGTCCGCCTGGCGCGTTGGCATTTGAAGCACGCGATCATGAATATGTGTCGCGGGGCGCGAGCCATGCATTGTCGGTAACGTCCGCGGGAGCAGTTCTGAGCGCAGGCGGCCGCACGGTGCGCATGTCGGCAGTGGGCGCAAGTCCCCAATCGTCGCTCGAAGCGCTGGACCGCATGCCGGGCAAAGCGAACTACATCCTCGGCCGCGATGCGGGAGCGTCCTACGATCTCGTCTCCTACGATCTATACGCGCGCGTCCGGTGGCGCGGCGTTTACCCTGGCATCGATGGGGTGTTTCGAGGGAATCAGGAGCACCTGGAATACGATTTCGACGTCGCCCGTGGGCGCGATCCGAGACGAATCCAGCTTGCGTTTGAAGGTATCGACGGCATTGAAGTAGACAGTAAGGGCGATCTTGTACTCCGCGCCGGGGCGGTCGAGATTCGTCAGCCAAAAGCATTCGCGTATCAAATTGTTGCGGGCAAGCAGCAGCCCGTCGACGTGGCGTATTGGGTCGACGCTTCCAATCACGTTCGATTCCGAACCGGCGCCTACGATCGCGATCGCGCGTTGGTGATCGATCCGCAATTGGTCTTCCAAAAGTTTTTTGGCGGCAGCGGCTCAAGCGGCGGGACAGGATTGGCTCGCGACTCGGCGGGTAATCTTTACGTCACCGGCAGCACGACGTCGACGGATTTTCCGACGGTAAATCCGCTGCAGAGCCAACCGGGCACCGCACCTCTGCTGGTGACTGCCAACGGCGGCCAAACCTGGAACTTTCCGAAGCTCGCCGGAGCCACGGTAGTCAACTCGATCGCGGCCGCACCCTCGGCGCCGTCGACCGTTTATGCCGCAACGCCCCTTGGCATCTTCAAAAGCGCCGACGGTGGGACAACCTGGACCCTGGCGACGAACACAGGCCTTGCAAGTCCCGGAACAGTTCTGGCCGTGGATGCGAGTTCTGCCACCACTCTCTATGCCGGGACTTCGCAAGGTGTTTTCGTCAGCACTGACGGCGCGGCCAGTTGGCAGGCTTCGACAAACGGTCTCACGGGCACCGGTGTCGTGACGATCGTCGCCAATCCCATGAGGGTTGGGACCGTGTTTGCGAGCGTCCAGTTTCCACCGGGTCTGTTCCGCAGCACCAACTCCGGGCAGAGCTGGACCCCGCTCACATACGCGAACAACCAACCATCGCAGACCCCGGTAGGTTCCATTGTTTTCGGGTCGAATGGAACAATTGTTGGCGCGACGTACTATGGAATCGTAATTTCGAGCGATGGGGGAAATACCTGGACGGACGGGGCGAACCAAGGCGTTCAGACCAGCCAGGGGCTCGCGATCTCTCTCACGAATCCGAACACGCTGTACCTGATCAATGGGTCAGGAGTTCAAAAGAGCGCGGATGGAGGCCAGACATTCACCGTCGTCTTATCGTCGACCCTCAGCAACCCTTATGCTTCGGTAGTGGTTGACCCGAGGAATCCATCCACGGTGTACGCCACCAGCGACCTTATCGTTTATCAAAGCAATAATGCGGGTCAAACGTGGTCGCAACTCGCAGTGCCGTATTCGATCATGCCGCAAACCATGTTCGTGTCGCCGGTCAACTCAGCCTTTTTCCTGGGAGCTTTCACGCAAAATACTGTGTTCGTCACAAAATGGAATCCGGATGGCAGCCAGATTCTGTACTCTACTTATCTGGGCGGAGACGGCTACGACTTGGCGAATGCAATCGCGGTGGATGGAACCGGAAGCGCGCATGTTGTTGGATACACAACCTCGCCGAATTTCCCTACAACGTCTGGAGCGCTCCAGACGAAACTCATCGGGCCCTCGGACGCGTTTGCCGCGAAACTTAGCGCGGACGGCTCTCAACTGATTTACTCCACGTTTCTCGGGAGCCAGTCAACGTCCTTTGGCATTGCGGTAGACGACGCTGGAGAGGCGGTGGTCACCGGGATAACCCAGGGCACTTATCCTACGACAACGAACGCCCTGCAAATTCCGCCCGCTGCGAACTGTACCGAGCAAATCCCGGGCTCCGTTTTCCCGAATTCCGGCGCTGCGTTCGTGACCAAATTCGCCGCGTCGGGTACGGCTGTTTATTCGACTTTGCTCGGCGGGAGCTGTGCGAACTCCGGCATGGCCGTGGCTCTGGATGCGAGCGGAAACGCCTGGGTAACCGGATGGACTACCTCTTCGGATTTTCCCGTGACCGCGGACGCTTTGCAATCCAAATTCGGCGGAGGATATTACGACGGTTTCCTTGCGAGCTTCAGCCCGGCCGGCAGTCTCAACTATGCGACTTACATCGGCGGCGCGGGGTACGACTCGCTGACTGCGATCGCCTTCGACCAGTCCGGCAATATTTATGTCACGGGCGAGAGCGCGGGCTTATCTCAGCCTTCGTCTCCGAACGCATACCAATCACAGGCCAGTGCGAGCTGCGCGGTTTTCACCATTGGACCGCCCGTATTTTCCCCGCAAGGAAATGCGGTGGTCTTGAAGCTAGATCCGAAAGCGCATTCCGTCGCGGGCCTGACTTATATGGGTGCGCCGGGCTGTGTGTCCCCATCGTTGATTGCCGTAGCTTCCACAGGCGCGATTTGGATTGCCGGCGATTTGAATACACCCGACAATACAGTGCCGACCATGGGCCCATTTCAAATCGGGTTCGGGGATGGATTTATCAGCGAATTTAGCGCGGACCTCACTCAGTTACTGTTTTCCACTTACTTGGACTTCGTCAACGGCCTGGCTCTGGACTCATCCGGCTTGGCGTACATCGCGGGCGCGGCTGACAGCAATAACGCCAGCCAGCCACGGTCGGCCTACATCGCCAAAATCGATCCAACGCCCACAGCCGTAGCCATCGATTCGATTGTGAGTCCAGACCCTTCCATGAATCCATCCGCTTATCGCGGGGTTGCGCCAGGAGAAGTGATCCGAATCCTTGGCAAGAACATAGGGCCGATTGCGGGCACCCCCGGAGTGATCCAATCGGGGATCTTGGCCGGTAGCGTGGCGGGCGTGCAAGTGACGTTCGATGGAGCGGCGGCGCCGCTACTCTCCGTCAGCGCTCAGGAAATCGATCTGGTGACACCGTTCGAGCTGGCTACCAAGTCGGTGACAACGATACAGGTTCAATACAACGAGGTGAAATCGAACCCCGTTCAGGTGGCGGTAAATCCGGGGGACCTACAGGTTCTGGCGGTATTGAACGAGGATTTCACAGTAAACTCGGCGTCGAATCGGGCGAAGAAAGGTTCAACCATAGTCCTTTATGTGGCTGGCGTAGGGAACACCAATCCGCCGAGCCAGGACGGCCAAATCAACGCCTCGCCGTTCGCGGCGCCACCCATGCCCATTCAACTCGATTCGATCGACGGCACTCCTATTTATTCGGTCAGCTTTGCCGGAGCAGCTCCGGGCTTGGCCGCGGGTATTTTTCAGATCAACTTCGTGCCTCCGCAGCAAAACTTGGTGAGCATAGGACTTCAGGTGGGGGAGGGCATCGGCAATTTCAACGTATTCGTCCAGCAATAGCGCGCGCGTCAACTGAAAGCGATAGCGCTAAACAACCTGCTAGAGTGCTGGCAGGGACGCGCCATGGAATCCGAAACCCGTCCGCCAGCGTGGCAAACTCTCTTAGCTTTCGCGATCATCTATTTTGTGTGGGGATCCACATTTCTCGCCATTCGCGTGGGCGTCCGCGAAGTACCGCCGTTCCTTCTGGCGGCGCTTCGGTTCCTGATTGCGGGGTCGGTGCTGGATGTCTGGATGATCGCGCGCGGCGAGCGCTCACCCACCGGCCGCCAATGGACATCGGCATTCCTGCTGGCAGTGCTGATCTTCGTTCTCGATTACGGACTGTTGTTCTGGGCCGAGCAGCGCGTGCCTTCCGGCATCGCCGCGGTGATGTTGGCGACGATTCCGGCGTTCATGGCGCTGTCGGAAATCGTTTTTCTCAAAACACAAAGGCTCACCGTACGCTTGGCATTGGCGCTCGCGATCGGAATTGCAGGAGTGGGCGTGCTGATGAACAACTCATTCAATCTGGGCGGTGCACCGATCGACACGGCGGGCGCGGTGGCGCTCATTATCGCAGCCATCAGTTGGTCGGTGTCATCCGCGCTGACGCGGAAGCTGCCGCTTCCCGAATCGAAAGTAATGAATTCGGGGGCGCAGATGCTGGCCGGAGGTATTCTGCTGTCTGTGACGGCGGCGGCGCTGGGAGAATTTCGCGGTTTTCATCCTTCGCGTGTTTCGCTCGGAGTGTGGCTGGCGCTGGCCTACCTGAGCGTCGCCGGCTCCATCATCGGATTTACCGCGTACATATGGCTCATTCATCATCAATCGCCAACCAAAGTCGGGACGTACGCGTACGTGAACCCTGTGGTGGCCGTGCTGGTGGGATACTTCTTCGGCGGCGAGGGGCTGGGCCTGCGAACGATTCTGGGCACTCTGTTTATACTAATCAGCGTGTTGCTGATCACCACCACGCGCGGTAGATGATTGGACGATGACACGAACGCGGGAGATTTTGTGAGCACGTTTCGAATCGCACTTGCCAACATCCGGTTCGCCGCGACACCAGAGGAGTCGGTCACCTTAGTCGAGAACGCGATCGCGCAAGCGTCCACCGCGCGCGCCGACATCGTCTGCTTTCCGGAATGCTATGTTCCCGGTTACCGTGCAATGGGGAAAGGCGCTCCGCCTCCCGACCCCGTGTTCCTCGAGCGCGCATGGTCCGCCGTCTCGGCCGCGGCCGCGAAGGCCAACCTCGCTGTTGTTCTCGGCACCGAACGTATTGTCGACAATGCCCTAATCATTACCGCCCTGGTCATCAATCGAGATGGAACCATCGCTGGTTTCCAAGACAAATGCCAGCTCGATCCAAGTGAAGAAAGCACCTATTCATTCGGTCATGGGCGGCGAGTTTTCCAACTAGGCCCGCTGACATTCGGCATAGCAATCTGCCATGAGGGCTGGCGCTATCCCGAAACGGTCCGCTGGGCGGCGAGACGCGGCGCACACATCGTATTCCACCCTCACTTCCATGAGGCCGAACCGGGCGGATACGCGCCCGCGACGTTCGCCGACCCGAAGAACACCTTCCATGAGAAAGCGATTCTGTGCCGCGCCGCGGAGAACACTTGCTATTTCGCATCCGTCAACGTCGCGAGTGCGGGGTCGCCAACCACGTCCGCGATCGTGCGGCCCGACGGTACGCTGCTGTGCTACCAGCCCTACGGCAAGGAAGGGCTGCTCATCGCCGATATCGACATCGCGGAGGCCACGGGCCTGCTCGCGGCGCGTTGCAAGTAGTACTGAGGCGCGCGTGTGAGCAAGCGGTTTTGGCTTAGATCGCCCCGTTCGAGGCGTGATTCTTGGCCGCCATCAGAATATCGAACATGCGTCCGAGCACCGTGGTGGCCTGTGTTTGAGAAATGGTCTCGGGATCGTAGGCGTGTTC
Source organism: Bryobacteraceae bacterium (assembly GCA_052148835.1). Lineage (GTDB taxonomy): Bacteria > Acidobacteriota > Terriglobia > Bryobacterales > Bryobacteraceae > Palsa-89. Next base: position 90,603 of record JBKQHJ010000036.1, on the reverse strand, counting down.
CAGCACCAGACCGTTGAGCACGGCTTCGAGAGCCACACGGCGCACTTCGCGGGATTCGCGTCTGCCCCGCGTCAACTCGGGAATTAGTTTACCGATCGTTTCCAGCTTTAGCGATTCCCGGATCCGGCGATGCGTCCGCGCCAGCCGCGCGCGCAGCTTGGGATGGCGCAGCGCGAACAATTTGAACTCCAGCGCCAGCATGACCCACTGCCGATCCGATACGCGAGCGACGTAGAATTTGCGCAACGCCCGCATGCGGTCTTCGGAATCGAGGCACCGCTCGAGTACCGATCGCAAGCCGCGCAAACGGTCGCCGGCGTCCTGTTCGAGCAACGCGAAGAACAAATCTTCCTTGCTCGAGAAGTGGGCATAAAACGCGCCGCGCGTGTGGCCGGTGGCGCTGGCGATGTCCTCGATGCGCGATGCTTCAAAACCATCGCGGGCGAAGATCCGGCGGGCAGCGTCGAGCAGAGCGCGCCGTGTAGCCTCGGTTCGCTGCTGGTGCTTGGTTTGTTCGCGAACTTTTTCGGCGGGAGCGCCCATGGCCACCTACATTATATACATGCAAGTATGTATATGTTAAATTATGAGGGTGCCGCGCATTGTTTGTGCCATCTTTGTAGGATGCGTCTCCGCCTCCTTGGTGTCGGCCCAATTCGGAGGCACGGGCGCGCAGCGATCCACGCCCGCGATGCAACTACCTGCATCCGGACGGCAGGCGCCGGGAGCGGTGGTTACAGAGCAGCAGGCCGCGCCGAACCCTGGCGCCAATGTCGTCAATAGCTCCATCCAGATCGGCGGCGATTTTCAAGGCAGCGTGCAAGACGGCAAAACACCGGCCGGACCGGTGACCCTGACGCTGGCCGACGCCGTGAAGCTGGGCCTGGCGGCGAATCTGGGAGTGCTGACGGCCGACGATACAGTTCGCGCCACGCGAGCCGACCGGCTGCGCGCGCTCAGCAATCTGCTGCCCTCTATCTCCGTGGATGCCAGCGAAACAAGCACGCAGGTTAATCTGGCGGCGTTCGGATTCAAATTCAACTTGCCACCGGGTCTGGGCTTTTCCATCCCCACGGTGGTCGGCCCGTTCCAATATTCGCAACTGCTGGGCAACTTGAGCCAAACGGTGTGGGATCCGGTATCGCGACGCAACTGGCACGCGAGCCAGGAAAGCGAACGTGCGTCTAACCTGTCCGCGCGCGATTCCCGCGAATTGGTGGTGCTGGCCGTAGCGGGAGCCTATTTGCAAACTGTCGCCACCGACGCGCGTGTGGCCTCGCAGCGCGCTCAAGTAGACAACGCGCAGGCGGTCTATCATCAAGCGGAAGTCCGCAAAGAGGCCGGCACCAACGCCCGCATCGACGTCACGCGCACGCTGGTGGAATTGCAGAGCCAGCAGCAGCGGCTGAACGCGCTCGCATCCGACCTGCGCAAACAAAAGCTCGCTTTCGAGCGTCTGATCGGGCTGCCGCTCGATCGGGAATTGATTTTGAGCGAGCCGCTGGCCTTCAATCCGCCCGGGGTGCCCGAGCCGGCCGGCGCGGTGCAACAAGCCTTCGAGAAGCGCTGGGATCTGAAAGCCGCCGAAAGCCAGGTGCGCGCCGCGGAGATGGTTGTGTCGGCCGCGCACGCCGAACGTCTTCCCTCGGCATCGGTCAGCGCGGATTACGGAGTGCTCGGCCCCACTCCGGTTTCCAATCACGGTGTTTATTCGGTGGTGGGCACCCTCAACGTGCCTATCTATCAAGGCGGACGCGTCAAGGCCGACGTCGAGCAGGCCGAAGCCACGCTGCACCAGCGCCAGGCCGAGCTGGCCGATCAGCGCGGCCAGGTGGAACAGGAAGTCCGCACTGCGCTCATAGAACTCGAAACCGCGATCGGCGAGGTCCGGCTGGCCGAGAACAATCGAGGCTTCGCCAACGAAACGCTGCGCGAGGCGCGGGATCGTTTTAACGCGGGAGTGGCAACCACGGTGGAAGTAGTCCAGGCGCAGGAACAGGTGGCCAGCGCCGAGAGCGACTACATATCCGGGCTATTTGCTTTCGATCTGGCTCGCATCTCGTTATCGCGCGCCATGGGCGAGGCTGAGTCCGATCTTCCCACTCTATTGAGCGGAGTTCACCAGTGAGCACGACCCCCTCCCCGAATCCCACACCGCCGGTTACGCGGGGCCGCGGCAAAGCATTCATCATCTTTTTCCTGTTCCTGCTGATTGCCGCCGGTGTCGGTATTTATTTCTGGCTGCAGTCCCGCGAATTCGAATCGACCGACGATGCCCAAGTGGAGGCGCACTTGAACTCCATCAGCTCGCGCGTGGACGGCACCATCACGCACGTTTATGTGGACGACAACCACACCGTGAAGGCGGGCGATCCGCTGGTGGATCTCGATCCGCGCGACTTTCAGGTGGCTGTCGATCAAGCACGCGCGCAGTTGGCGCAGGCCGCGAGCCAAGTGACGGCGCTGCGCCCCAACGTTCCGATCACTCAGGTGGAAAACATCAGCAACATCACGGGCGCCGAAGCCGACGTGGCCAACGCGGAAGCAGCCGTCGGAGTTGCCGAGCGCGATCGGGAATCGGCCGCCGCGCGCCTGGCCGAAGCGCAGGCCAATGCCGCCAAAGCGCACTCCGATCTGGAGCGCTATACGTTGCTGATCAAGAACGAAGAGGTTTCGAAACAGGAGTTCGATCAGGTTAAGGCCACTTCCCAAGCTCAGGACGCCACCGTAGCCGCCAATCGCGCGGCAGTAGAAGCCGCCGGACGCACGGTGGAGCAGCGGGAGGCGCAGCTGGCGCAGGTGAAAGCACGCCTGTCGCAATACCGGAATAACGCGCCCGCCCAAGTGGCCATCCGGCAAGCCAACGTGAAGTCGCAGCAGGCCAATGCGCAGACCTTGCAGGCCATGCTGGAGCAGGCGGAATTGAAGCTCAGCTACACAAAAATCGTGGCTCCGGCGCCCGGCATTATTCTAAAACGCTCGGCCGAAGTCGGCGAACGCATCAACGCCGGCCAGCAGTTGATGATGATCGCCCAGATCGGAGATCTATGGGTGACGGCAGATTTCAAAGAGACGCAGATGCACAACATCCATCCCGGACAATCGGCGCGCATTCACGTGGACGCTCTACGCCAGGATTTTGAAGGCTACGTTGAGACCATCGGCGGCAGTACCGGCGCGATTGCCAGCGTCCTGCCTCCGGAAAACGCCACCGGCAACTACGTGAAAGTGGTGCAGCGCATCCCCGTGCGCTTGCGCTTCAAACCCAATCAGATCGGACTGGATCGCCTGCGCCCGGGCATGTCGGTGGAGCCGGACGTACGCATCGGGAGTTGAAATGACCCCGGCCGGAACGCATCGGGATTGGAAGCCGTCGCACAACCCTTGGGCCGTAGCGCTCACAGTGACGCTTGCCACGTTCATGGAAGTGCTCGATTCTTCCATCGCCAACGTCTCGCTCCCCCATATCGCCGGCTCGCTCGGCGCCACCTACGACGAAGCGGTCTGGGTCCTAACCAGCTATCTGGTATCGGCTGCCATCGTGCTTCCCGCGTCCGGCTGGCTTTCCACCGTCTTCGGGCGCAAACGCTTTTACATGACCTGCGTCGTCCTGTTCACCGTGTCGTCGTTTCTGTGCGGCATCGCTCCCACTCTGCCGTGGCTCATCGTCGCGCGCATTTTCCAAGGCGCGGGCGGCGGCGGCTTGCAGCCTTCCGAACAAGCTATCCTCGCCGACACGTTTCCAGTCGAAAAGCGCGGCCAAGCGTTCGCCGTTTATGGCATGGCGGTGGTTTTTGCGCCCGCCATCGGCCCTACGCTGGGCGGCTGGATCACCGACAACTTCAACTGGCACTGGATCTTCTTCATTAATTTGCCGGTGGGTCTCATGTCGCTCTTTTTCACCAGCCGTTTGGTGGAGGATCCGCCATGGCTCCGGGAGGGTAAAAGCTCCGGCATCAAAATCGATTACATCGGCCTGTCTCTGCTGGTTACCGGAATTGCATGCTTCCAGTTCGTGCTCGACAAGGGTCAGGAATCGGACTGGTTCTCTTCACGTCTCATCACCGCGTTGACCGTCGTCGGTCTGCCGACCCTCGCCGCGTTTTTTCTCTGGGAGTGGTACCACCCCAATCCCATTGTGGACGTGCGCCTGCTCAAGAACCGCAATTTCGGAACTGCGGTCTGTTTTTCGTTCGTCCTTGGGATGGTCTTGTTCGGCTCCACGGTCTTGATCCCGGAGTTCCTACAAAGCAGCCTGGGTTATACCGCCGAGCGCGCCGGACTGGCGCTCTCGCCCGCGGGATTCGTGCTCATGGTTATGATGATGGTGGCCGGCCGGCTTACCGCGACAAAAATCGATCCGCGCCTGCTGATCTGCATCGGTTTTCTTGGAACCTCGTTCGCGCTGCGGCTGATGACCAACATTTATCTGCAGATCGATTTCATGACGATCGTCCTGTTGCGTTGCTTCCAGGTGATTTTCATGCCGCTGATTTTCATTCCCATCAGCACGCTCAACTACGTGGGCGTGCCGCGCGAAAAGAACAATCAAGTTTCGGGAATTTCCAGCTTCATGCGCAACATCGGGGGCAGTATCGGGACGTCTGGACTCAGTGTCTTTCTGACCCGCCAGAACCAGACGCATCAAGTGGCTTTTGCGTCCCATACCAGCCTGGGCAACCCAAATTTCAGACAGTTTTTGAACGGGCTGACAGCCATGTTCGTGTCGCAAGGTTACGACGCCGCCACCGCCGCCAACAAAGCGCTCGCGATGGCCTATTTCACTGTCCAAAGCCAGGCCAATGCCCTCAGTTTCAAGAACGCGTTCTTCGTGATGTCGTTGATCATCGCCTGCTTGAGCCCGCTGCCCTTCATCATGCGCCGCCCGAAACACGGCGAGCGCCAGCCCTCCGCCGCACATTGACTCCGACGCAAGCCACTTTGGCGCGATAGCCTGCTGCCCTTCGCGACATTCTGTCCTCCCCTAGACTTAAGTCATTGATATTAAATGCCAACTATTGTTGGCGATTTAACTGCTCAAGAGAGGACATGACATCGGAAAAAAAGTCCTTCTTACTCGCCCAGCTTCAGGAAGCCATCGACGAGGCTGTTTCGGAGTCGGGCCGCGTCAGCGAGATTGTTGAGGAGATGAAACGGTCCGGCTACGACCTGTGCTTGATGCTGGAATCCACCGTGACCATTAGTCCCAACGAGGAATGCCGTTCCGATATCCCGCCGCAACCGCCGCTGGCTTCCAACGGCAACGTCGATCTAACCGCGGAAGATTTGCAGTTCCTGCAGGAAATGAATATCGCCGCTTGAGCGCTGGGCGAGGCCGCTAGCGTCCCGATAGCGCTTCCCGCACCATCGGCTCTGGCTTGGTTTCAAAGACGGTGTACACAGCGCCGGCCAGTGCCGCACCCAGGATCGGGGCCACCCAGAACAGCCAGAGTTGCTTAAGAGCCCACCCTCCCACGAAAATCGCCGGAGCGGTGCTGCGCGCCGGATTCACCGACGTATTGGTCACCGGGATCCCGATCAAATGGATCAGAGTGAGCCCTAACCCGATCGCGATGGGCGCGAACCCGGGAAGCGCGCGTTTGTCCGTCGAGCCCAGAATGATCAGCAGGAACATGAAGGTCAGCACGACTTCAGCCGCCAGGCAAGCTCCCAAGTCGTAGCCTCCCGGAGAATGATCGGCATAGCCGTTGGCGGCGAATCCATTCGCGAGACTGAAGCCTGGCGCGCCGCTCGCGATCAAGTACAGTATTCCCGATCCAGCGATTCCTCCTAATACCTGCGCGATGATGTAGGCGGGCAGTTCCGCAGCCGGAAAGCGCCGGGCCACCACTAGCCCGACCGAAACCGCGGGATTCAGGTGGCATCCCGAGATGTGCCCGATGGCGAATGCCATGGTCAACAGGGTCAGGCCGAACGCCAGCGCGACGCCGACGAATCCAATGCCCAACCCCGGAAACGCGGCTGAGATGACAGCGGCGCCACAGCCGCCAAATACCAGCCACAATGTCCCGAGGAACTCGGCGAAAGATCTTTTCGAAAGTGACATGCGATTGTCCTCCTCGCTGACGACAGATGCTACCATACGGCACATGAAACGGCGAGGGTTCCTGCTTACCGCGATGGCAGGCGCGGCGATCGGTGGGACCGGTTGTCAATACGTGCCCGCGGCGACCACTACGACCTCGGCTGCTCCCGGCGATTTCGAGCTCGATGAGGTCGGCATTGCCAGCCTTGCCGACGGGTTGCAAAAGGGCAAGTGGACCTCGGCGCGGCTGGTGGAGCTTTATCTCGGGCGGATCGAGGCTATTGATCGAAGTGACGCCATTGATCGAAATGGTCCCACGCTCAACTCGGTCCTAGCGCTCAATCCGGACGCCGCGTCAACCGCCCGCCAGCTCGATCAGGAACGAAAGAGCGGCCACGTGCGCGGACCGCTGCATGGCATCCCGATTCTGGCGAAGGACAACATCGAAACGCGCGATCCGATGGCCACCACCGCCGGTTCGCTGGCCCTAGCCGATTGGCGATCGCCACAAGACGCTTTCGTCGCCGCGCGGCTGCGTGCCGCCGGCGCCATTATCCTGGGCAAGTCGAATTTGAGCGAATGGGCGAACTTCCGTTCCACGCATTCATCGAGCGGATGGAGCGGACGCGGCGGACAAACCAAGAATCCGTATGCGCTGGACCGCAATCCGTCGGGATCAAGCTCTGGATCGGGCGCGGCCGCCGCGAGCAGTCTATGCGCAGGGGCGATCGGCAGCGAGACCGATGGATCGGTCACCAGCCCGTCGTCGATCAACGGCATCGTTGGGATCAAGCCCACTGTCGGACTCGTGAGCAGATCAGGTATCGTCCCTATCTCGGCGAGCCAGGACACCGCCGGACCGATGGCGCGGACCGTTCGCGACGTAGCGACTTTGCTGAGTGCGATAACCGGTGTCGATCCTCAAGATTCTGCAACCGCCGCGTCGCGAGGGAAATCAGCGGCCGATTACACGCGTTTCCTCGACCCCACCGGCTTGCGTGGTGCGCGGCTCGGGATCGCGCGAAAATTCTTCGAAAGCAACGCGCCGATGAACGCATTTTTGAACGGCTGCGTCGACGCGCTGAAGAAGGCCGGAGCGGAGGTGATCGATCCGGCTGACCTCGCCACGAACGATCAGCTCGCAGGGCCCGAGCTCGAGGTTTTGCTGTACGAATTTAAGGACGGGATCAATCGATACCTGACACGGCTTCCCGCGTCGAGTCCCGCGCGAACGCTCAAGGACCTGATCGCGTACAACGAAAAGAATCGCGACCGCGAGATGCCGTTTTTCGCGCAGGAGCTGTTCATTCAATCGGAAGCCAAAGGCCCGCTGAGCGACGCCGCGTATGTCAAAGCCCGTGCCGATTGTGTGCGCTTGGCCCGGCAGGACGGCATCGACGCGCTGCTCGCCCAGCACAAGTTGGACGCGATCGTGACGCTAACTTCGGGCCCGGCGTGGTTCACCGATCACGTCAACGGCGATCGCGATACCGGCGGCTGCACCACGCCCGCGGCTGTGGCCGGATATCCGCACATCACGGTCCCGGCGGGGTTTTATAGCGGTCTACCGATCGGCCTCTCGTTTTTCGGCGCGGCCTGGAGCGAACCGACGCTGTTCAAGCTGGCCTACGGGTGGGAACAGCAGATGAACGCGCGGCGGAAGCCGGGATTTGCGGCGAATGTCGCGGGTTGAAAAGTCCCAGCTTCAGCTGGTGGTAGTCGGATCAAGACAGGCAAGCCCCTCGGTCTCCGCGGCCTGGAGCAAGCGTTGATCCGAACAAACGAAGCTCGGCTCATCACTGGCGGAATTCTCTTTGAGCGTCAGGCAACCTGCTAGTTGAACCGCATCATAAGCGCGCAACGCATTCCGACTTACTAAGCTTGTTGCGAGATCGATGAGCTGGTCGTTCAATATTTGCTTTATGAATCGCGATTCGAGATGCTGCTCGAATTGACGCAGCAACCGGTCTGCAACCGCGGCGTCAATATCGCCTTCGCGCTGCCGCCTGCGGATCGCAGAATGCATTTCAACCCGCGACAGCGCCAATACAGCAAAGCGATGATTGTTGGCGCGAGCAGTGAGCCGCAGCAAGCGTTCCGAGCCCGGCTCACGAACGTACAGCTTGACAAGGGCGCTGGTCTCCAGATAATAAAGGCCCAACGGCTAACGCCTCTCGCGCAAAACCGTTGCTGACAACTTCTCCCCTCGGATATCCACGGGCTTGAAATCAGAATCCGCGACCTGCTCTCCCAGAATCGCCTGGATCTCCGGAAGGAGCCGGTTCAGGCGAATCGCCGTTACCGGGAACTGAGGGGACTTCGGATTTGGCACCTTGCTTATCAAAATCAGGCGCCTTTCGATGGCTTCGCGCAAAATGTTCTGCCGGGCAGAATCCGAGAGTGCCCAGTCAAAGCTCTCGCCGGGCAGAGCAACATCGCGGAACCACTTTAGCGCTACGAATTGGTAGCCAGGCCTGAATTCAACTCGATCAAGAGTGCGGACCAAGTCCGATATCGGTTCGGATGCAACGGAATCGCTTGTCCTCGCGGGCGACTCAGCCGACAATTCCGATTCTTGTTCGGCTACTAAAATATCCGGATTCGTATCCGGCTCGAAGTTAACCCGTACCTCTCCAAGATCAGGAGACCAATTATCCGCCGACGCAGTTTTGCGCTTCTTGCGGCCATTCTTGTCCACGAGGGACACGCGAACTCTATAACCCTTCGGAATGAGCGGTTGCAGTAGGGCTTCAAGTGGTTTGTACTCGGGTGATCGCAGTTTCGCGAGACCCTGCTCAAGGCGAGATTCTACTTCTTGAATTGTCACCTAGATACCTTTTCCTTACCTAGATACCTTTTCCTTATAGATAGATAAACTTCAAGAGCCTGTTACGGCCTATTTATATTATATATATTATAGAAATCCCTTTGTCAAGTCCGCTATGTTGAGCTGATCATTTCGCAACTGCACTTAATTCGCCAGCTCCGCGCATATCCAGGCACCCAGTCCCGATACTCTGATGACCGAAGTGCCCTGGATATATTGCGGCCTTTTTCATTCACTTCCGACCTCAGCCGCGGCACCAGAGTAAGCGGGCTTCCCTAGAATCGCAGGCAGAAAGGACGTGCACCGTGAGCAAGAAGCATACCGAAACACCCGCCGGCAAGACTCCTCAGTATCCTGAAATCCCCGCGCAGCCCAAATCCATCATTCAGCCGATCATCGATGAACTGACGCAAAACCCAACCACAAACTTCCCCGCCGAGGATGAAGTGGCGCCACCGAACTGTGGCGATCCCGAGCCCGCCGAGCTAGACCAGGACCCGGGTGGCGGCTACAATCCGGACGGGACTTATCCGCAAACCTGATTCGCCAAGCCGGACCTCAACATATTGCAAGCCGGACCGTGCGGAGTCACAGGCTCCAATAAGCTATTTCCCCGCGCTTTTCACTCACTTCCACTCGGGCACCGGCGGCGGACCCGGTATCGGCTCCCTAGAATCGCAGCCAGAAAGGAGGTGTACCGTGAGCGAAAAGCGTACGGAAACACCAGACGGCGCGCAGCCTGAACCGGCCACGCAACCGACATCCATCATTCAACCGATGATCGATGAATTGAAGGCGGACTCGCCGCCCGAATTACCGCAAGATGACGAAGGCGCGCCACCGCGCGGTCCCGTGCATCCACCCCAGCCGGTCGAACATCGCCATGGCGGCCGGGGCAATCCGAACGACGCCTAACCGCAACTCCGGCTAATTTCGGACCATCCGCCGGAGCGCCTTACCACTCTTTGAGAATCTGGACGATAATAGATACAAGCAGCACACAGTGCGTGCATAGCAGCAAGGATGGTTCCCATGCAGAAGTTTGCCGCAATCGCGGTTCTAGCGGCGTGCTCTTGTCTGATGTTTGGCCAGGAGCCCGCGCCGGTCCGCCCCAGGACCGGCAAGGTCCAGATTTTCAAAGAGGCCGATCTCAAGATCGGGATGAAAGGCTACGCCTGGACCGTGCTACAGGGTTCGGAGCCCGAGCCGCTTCCCGTCGAGATCCTCGGCATTTATAAGAACCAGTGGGGACCCGGGCAGGATGTGATACTGGCGAAGCTCGGCGGCAAGGGCCAGCGCACCAACGTCGCGGCGGGGATGAGCGGCAGCCCGGTGTACATCGACGGCAAGCTGGTGGGCGCCATCGCGCTACGCTTCAGCACTTTTTCGCCCGACGCCCTGTGCGGCATCACGCCCATCGAGCTGATGCTCGAAGTGAACGAGTTTGACGATTCCATTCCCTCCACCGCCCGCACACCCGGCAAGTCCACGCCCAGAAGCTCCGGCGCGGCTTCCGACGCTGTCTCCGGCCTGCCGCCCATCGCGAGCATGGTGCCCATTGAAACGCCCCTGAACTTCGCCGGCTTCGGTGAAAACGTTTTGCCCGCCTTTGCAGCCGATTTTCAGCAAATGGGCATGACTGTCGCAGGCGGCGGTGGTTCTAGCACCATGATGAGTTCCAAGCCGGCTGCTGGCTGGCAGCAGTCGTTGCAGCCGGGCGATGCCGTGAGCGGCATTCTCGTCACTGGCGACATGAGCGTCAGCGCCATGTGTACCGTCACTTATAACGACGGCAAGCATGTGCTGTTTTGCGGCCATTCGTTTTTCAACCTGGGCCCCGTCGATATGCCCATGGCCAAGGCCGACGTGATTACCACGCTCGCTTCGCAATACCAACCCACCAAGTTCGGAAACGCCACCGCCATCGTCGGCGCACTGAAGCAGGATCGCCATAGCGGCGTTCTGGGCGACCTGGGCGACACGGCCCAGATGGTTCCAGTGACCCTGCACGTGCGCTCGTTCGGCGACAACAACGTGATCCGCAAGCAAAAGGATCTGCACTTCAGCGTCTTCGTCCAACAGAAGTGGACCCCGTATCTAATGACCATGACGCTGTTCAACTCCATTTCGAGCTTGAATGAATTCGCGGAAGAAACCACTTACCGGCTCAGCGGAAAAGTTGCATTGGATGGACAGCCGGGCGTTTCCCTTTCCACCATGCTCGCCGCCAATGAAGGACCCGCGCCCGTTCCCAACCAGTTGGCTGGCTGGTGGGGCGACAAATTCAATCGCCTGTTCCTGAACCCGGTGCAAATTCCCAAGCTCAAGTCCGTGGATGCGACAGTCGACATTCTGCCCGATCGCCGAGAAGCGCTGATCGAGAATGCCTGGGTCCCGGCCAGTGAAGTGGAAGCCGGCACCGAAGTACCGGTGAAAGTGTTCGTGCGTCCCTATCGCGGCGATCGTATTGAAAAGGACTTCACGCTCAAGATTCCCGCGGGCTTACCCAAAGGCGAGCATCGAGTACTGTTCAGCGACGCCGACACCTTGAACCGCATGCAAAGCGTGGCCACTATGTCCGAGCCGTTCATCGACATCAAGCAGACCGTTTCGCTGATGAATCAGGAGCGCAGCAACAACAAGCTCTATGTTTCGCTGGTGGAGCCTCGCCCCACCGTCTTTTTTGAGGACAAGACGCTGCCCAGCTTGCCCGCCTCCATCATGAACGTGATGCAGACCGATCGCACCGCTAGCCGTCATCTGCAAGCCTCCGCCGAAAGCGCGATCGAACAAGGCAGCATTCCGTTTGACATGCTGATCGACGGCAGTTACTCGCTCCGAATTACCGTAAAGTAAGTAAGTTAGTAAGCATCATTCCATGAAGACAATTCGACTCCTCCTGGTGGCGCTCGGCGCCCTGGCCACCGGCTTCGCCGTGGACACCCACTTCTGGCAGCATGGCGACCGCGCCGATTTCGAAAGCGGAACGCTCAAGAACCTGTCGCTGCGCGCCGACGGCCGCATTTTTCTTGCGCCTCAGTTCACTGAGATCTTCGATTCCTCCACGCCCTACCTGTGGACTCTAGCCATCGATTCCAAGGGCAACCTTTACACCGCGGGCGGGGGCACCGGCAGCGGTACGGCCAAGATCTTCATCATCGACCGGGCTGGAAAAAGCCGGCCCTTCGCCGAGTTGGACGGTCTGGAGATCCATGCCATTGTGCTCGACGGCAAGGACGAGGTCTACGCCGCCACGGATCCCGACGGCAAGATTTATAAGATCGGCTCCGACGGCAAACCGAAACTGTTCTACGATCCACACCAAAAATACATTTGGGGCATGGCGTTCGCGGGCAATGGCGATTTGTTCGTCGCCACCGGCGATCAAGGCGAGATCCACCGCGTCACACCCGCGGGGGCTGGTTCCGTGTTCTTCAAGACCGAGGAAACCCACGCCCGCTCGCTCGCCATCGATGCACAAGACAATTTAATCGTGGGAACCGAGCCGAGCGGTTTGATTTTGCGAGTCTCGCCAACCGGTCAAGGGTTCGTCTTATATCAATCGCCGAAGCGCGAGATCACCGCCGTGGCAGTCACGGGCGACGGAGCCATCTATGCCTCGGGCGTAGGAAATAAAACCGCAGTGGCGCAAGCGGCGCCTCCACCTGGACCAGCGCCTTCGCAGGTTCTTGTTGGAGTGTCAGGGGCAGGTAACGCTCGTATCACGCCCGTTACCGGCGGCCCCGGACCTTCCATTGCCGGTGGCTCGGAAGTATACCGGATCAATCCCGACGGATCGCCGCGTAAGGTCTGGTCGAGCCCGCAAGACATCGTCTACGCCATCGGATTCGACGCCGGTGGACTGCCACTGGTGGGTACCGGCAATCGCGGCAAGATCTACCGGCTGGATTCGGACACCGTGAGCACGCTGCTTCTGAATGCGCCGCCCACGCAAGTGACGGGCTTCGGGCGCGCTCCCAAAGGCGGCGACCTCTTCGCCATCACTGGAAATATCGGTAAAGTATTTCGCGTTGGACCCGCCTTCGAAAAGCAGGGGTCGTTCGAAAGCCCCGTGCTGGATGCGGGAGCCTTCGCCTATTGGGGCCGGATCAGCTATCGCGGTTTGGGGAAAATCACGGTCTCGACGCGCAGCGGGAACAGAAGTCATCCGGAAAGCAACTGGAGTCCTTGGACCGTGCTACAAGCTGACTCGAGCGCCGCGGCTTGCGATTCTTGCGGCGCCGGCCGGGCTGTTTCACCCTCGGCTCGATTCTTGCAGTACAAAATTGACTTGATGCCCGCCGCCGGCCAGCCGGAACCAGAAGTCTCCTACATCGAGGCCGCCTATCTTCCAAAAAACGTGGCGCCCGTAGTGGAGGCGATCGACATCACACCGCCCAACTATCGCTTCCCCGCCCCAGTGCTTTCCCTGACGCCCTCCAACTCCATCACGCTTCCGCCCATCGGCCAGCAAAAGAGCAACGGCATTGCTTCGATTGAAAACGGAGGGATTTCTCAAACCTTGAACTATGCGAAAGGTTTCGAGGGCGCACGGTGGCTGGCATCGGATGAGAATAACGACTCGCTGGTTTATCGCGTCGAAATTCGCGGCATGAAGGAATCCGGATGGAAGCTGCTCAAAGACAACGTCAAGGAGCGATATCTGAGCTGGGACACTTCGGCGTTTCCCGATGGTGAGTACGTCTTGCGGGTGACGGCGTCGGATTCGCCCAGCAATCCGCCTGACCAGGCGCTCACCGCGTCCTTGGTCAGCGACCCGTTCTTGATCGACAACACCCCGCCGCAGATCGTCAACCTCGCTGGCGGCGCCGCGGCCGGCAACAAACTCGAAGTCCGCTGGACCGCTCACGACGCACGCAGCACCATCGACCATGCCGAATATTCGGTGAACGGCGGCGACTGGGCGTTGATCGATCCGGTGAGCCGGCTCTCGGATTCTCCCGAGGAAGAATATCATCTGTTGATCGATCGTCCGTCGGCGGGCGAGCAGGTGATCGCCGTCCGCGTGAGCGACGAGTTCGATAATCAAGCCGTCGACAAAGTAGTCGTGAAATAGCTACTGAGCCGCGCGCGTGAGCAAGCGGTCGTCGGCCTAATACATACTCGGATACGCCGCTCGCATCTCCGCCGCGCGCTCCTGCGCCGTCTCGATCTGCACCAACTCGCCTTTCCCTATTCCAGGGCACCACGCGGCCGTCTTCTTCCATTCCCGCTTGCTGTCTACCAGCTCCGGCCAGAACGGAAACACCCGGCATTGTACTGGCTTCACGGCATGAATGGAGCAGCCGCCGTCGCGCAAAAAATGGCATTGCTGGTGGCGGGGAACGCGGAGCCGAAGCAGATGCTTGGTGCGATACACGTAGCGCCGTTCAAACTCGCGCGCGGTCATCCCCACATACGCCGCGATCCGATCCAAGTCGTCTCGAGTCAGGTAAACGAAGCCTTGTTGTTCGCAGCAATTGGTGCAGCCGGGCTGGCATTCAAACCGCAACGCAGTCATAGCATTAATTATGCGCGCGATTCTGGCGCCTCTGTCACGTTCCAATAACGCCAGGGTACCTGGGAGCATCCGGTAAGAATTCCAGGTCACGTCCTGCGAATGCAGTGGAAACTCTTTGAGATCCTGCGAGGTTAGGCTCTGGCATCTCCCGTGCATTATGGTGCGCGTATGAAAAGACTCTTCACTTCGCAATTTGCATTAGCGGCTCAGCTTTTTGCTGCTTCCGCTGGATTGTATTTGCTGGCTGCCCCCGGCGCGGCGGCGCAGGAACAGGCTCCGGCCATCCAGAAGATGAGCAAAGCGGATCGCCAATTGACGGCCAAGATCCGAAAGGCAGTCGTTTCCGACAAGGATCTTTCTGTAGAGGCGCATAACATTCACATCAGCGCCCAGGACGGGGCAGTCACGTTGACCGGTTCGGTGAAATCCGACGACGAAAAGAAAGCCATCGAGGATAAGGCCACCGAGATCGCAGGAGCCGGCAAAGTCACGGACGAGCTTTCGGTCTCCCAGAAGTAGTTAGTAAGTCGTCTTACGTGAATTACTGTTATTAGTCGTGAGCATTCAGCTTAAGGGGGAAACTCATGAGTAACACATCAGTGTTTGGAGTGTATCGAGACACCGTAGCTCTGAGCGGCGGCCTGGATGCTTTACGGAACTCCGGCTTCCGGAACACGGATGTCTCTGTTCTTTTGCCCGAGAATCCAGGCACCAAGGACTTCGTTCATCAGAAGGACACCAAAGCTCCCGAAGGGGCCACTACCGGAGCGACCACGGGAGCGGTGGTCGGCGGCATCGTTGGCTGGCTAGCCGGTATCGGCGCTCTCGCGATTCCCGGTGTAGGGCCGCTGATTGCAGCCGGCCCGATCGTCGCGATGCTGGCTGGCGCTGGTGCGGTGGGTGCGGCGGGCGGCATCGTGGGCACGCTCGTCGGACTCGGAATTCCTGAATACGAAGCCAAGCGTTTTGAAGGCCGCGTCCGATCCGGTGGAACTCTGATTTCTATTCACTGCGACAACTCCGAATGGGTGAAGCGCGCGAAAAAGCTCTTGGAGGACACTGGCGCGGAGGATATTTCCTCCAGCGGCGAAGCCAAAGCCGACTATGCAGTAAGCCAGCGGCCTGGTTCACGCCAATAAGCTCGCGAGGTCTAAGTCAGTAACCAGGACTTACAGCGGCCGAAAGCCGAGGCTCGAAACTTTCCCGTCTGAGTCCATTATGATTTGCCATTCAGTGGACCCGTGCTCGAACTTCACATCATAAACGTCGGCGCCGCCGGGTCCTACGCTTTTGAACGTCACCGATTGGACCGCCCCAAGTTGCGTAAGGATGCCCGTCAGTTGCGGCAGTTGCTGGCGCGTGACCTGGGCCAAGCCCGCGCTCATCAACTCGTACTTCGGCTGCCCAGCGCGGACTTCTTCGATGTTGCGCCGTAGCGCCGCTTCCGACCCCGCGGCTGGAGTTTGATCTTTGACTCGTTTGGCCAACGCGGCCGCCAATGCGGCGACTTGAGCATCGTCGATCCGCTTGGCTACCATGTCCCTGCCGTTCTGGTGAAGCGTCACCTCGGTCGCTTTACCCTGAGCGGTCGCTTTACCCTGCGCATCGGTATCGAACGTCAACTGTGCATCCACCACTTTGAGGAAAAACTTTCGATCGCTTTCAGGGAACAGCTGTAGTTTCGGCTGTCCAGTAAGCTGTCCGAATAACTGATCGCCGTCGCGCGTAATGGTCATGATCGCATTGGGAGCCAATTCGTAGCTGCCCAGATAGTTCTCGAAGATCTTAGTATCAACCGTGACCTCTTTATGCTCCTGGAACGGTTCCGCCTTCTGCAACGGATAGCTCGCGTCCAGCAGGTGCCGTCCAATGTCGTCGGGACCAGGCTCCGACGATATGTTTGACAACACAACGACGCCTACGCGACTTTTCGGATCGTAACCCATGTAAGTCCGGTATCCGCCCGTACCGCCGTTGTGCCAAATGATCGAATTTCCATTTTTCGTTTGCACATGCCAGGCGTAGGCGATCTGCATGTCGGGCGATCCCGCCGGCCGCCGGATCGATACTTCGGCCGCCATGGCCGCGGCTAGCGGTGTTTTGGTATAGCCGAGATTCGCCGCGAGAAAAGTGAGCATGTCGTTCGCGTCGGATCGCAGAGCGCCGGCGCCGGCCAGAGTAGGCAAATCCCAGTTCGGGACCTCATTCAACCCGGGGCCATGTCCAACCGCCAGTCTCGCCTTCATGTCGGGCGAAAGCGTGACACGCGTACTGTTCATGCCCAATGGATCGCAGATGCGGGATCGCACCATCGCTTCGTAATCCATGCCGGCGCGGAGCGTCAGCACGTGCCCCAGAAGCCCGACTCCCAAATTCGAATACTCGTATTGCGAGCCGATATCGCGTGTCAGTTGGTAGCCGGAGAGAAACTCATAGAGCTGTTCCACCGAGTAATCGGCGTAAGGATTCAAGGGATCCTTAGTGTTGAAATTCGACGGCATCCGCGGCAATCCGGAACTTTGTGTCGAAAGGTCCGCCAGGGTAATTTTCTTGCCATTTCGCTCCGGCACTTTCACGCTCGCCGGCAGGAACTTCGACACCGGGTCGGTTACCGCGACTTCGCCCTTCTGCACCATGTCCATCAGCACCAGCGACGTAAACACCTTCGTCGTGGAGCCGATCTCGAAGATAGTGTCGCCGTTGAGCGGCCGCTTGTCGTTCTTCGCCAGACTGCCGTAAGCGACCACACGCCGCCCTTGCGCGTCGATCACGCCGACCACGATGCCTACACCCAGGTTCTCCGATCCGACGCGATCGGCGAGAATTTTGCGAATCTCGCTGTCCGGCGGGGCCTGGGCGAAAGCCGCCGTGGCCACTAGAAGCACGCTGGCTGCAAGCGAGAAAGCAGTGTGCAATATCATGATTTTGTCCTACTCGTAGAACTCCGGCGCCTTTTTCAGCTTCGCGTTGCCCACAAAATCGTGCTGGATCCACAACTGGGCGCCTGTTTTCTTCAAGAACACTTCCAGCTCCGCCCTGGAGGCCGCGGTTTGTTCTTTGTTGAACTCGGCCACCGGCAGACGATGGAGCGTGCGCTCCTCAGGATAATGATAAAGATCGCCGCTCAGCACGATTGGCCCCGTCTTCTTGAGCTTGAGAAACAATACCTGATGGCCAGGGGTGTGGCCCGGCGCGGACTTGATAATGACGGTTCCATCGCCGAAGACGTCGTATTCGTCTTGATCGATAATCACGGTCTTGCTGTCCTTAAGCAGGTTATAGTTAGCGGGATCGGAACGCGGAATGGGTTGATCGGAGAACATGCGGTCCCGCTCCACCTTTCGCACCAGCCAGGTGGAACCGGCGAAAGAGTTCGCGTTGGCCATGTGATCGCCGTGATAGTGCGACATCGCGAGATACGTGATATCGGCGGGCGTATATCCGACGGCCGCGAGCTGAGGCAACAAAGGCTTGGCTTGCGTCACCACTCCCGCCGAGGCTGGGCCGCCGCCTGGTAGGAACGCGCGATCGGGAATGTCGCCGTTGTCCCACATCAAGGTCCCTTTGGGATGGACGACCAGGATGCAAGGAATCGCCATTTCGGTTGAGCCAACCTCCTCCTTCTTTAACGAATAAGCATCCACATTGGTGGTGTGAATGGTGCCGCAATCGAAGATATAAAGACGGACAGATTTGGGAGCTTGCGCCGCTTGTGACTGGGTGATGGCCAAGCACGCGCCGAGCAGAATCGAAATAAACTGCGGCAGTATTTGTCGAAACATTTCCTTATATTCTACTCTCCGGATCGATTCTAAGCCTTTCCAATTCATCGATCTCCCGCTGGAGCTTCTCCTGTTCGCGCTTCCTCAGGAAAAAGAAAGAAACCAACCAGATTGCTAGAAGCGCAAAGAGCGGCACTGCGTTCAGAAGAAGGCGCGGAGTTCGTATAAACAGTACCATGGGCGGCACGACAATCAGCGCCAGGCCCAGAAAACACAGCCAGAGACCGGACCGGATCCAGATGTGCTGCATGTAGTCGCGCTTTCGCTCAAGTTCGCTCCGATAGAACTCGACGGATGTGCTCCAGTTCGCATCCGGCGACAAGCTGCCAGGCCACGTCAATTTGTATGCCTGGAAAGCGAAATAGAGGCACCAGACGCTCAGGGTCGCCCAGCCGGTGCGGGTTACTGCATATTGAACCTTCGAACACGTGATCGCAAAAACAACACTCATCGCTACGCCCAGCACGATCCCGGCGATCGCCCCAAAACGACCGCTCCTCTGAAGTCTTTGTACCCTGCGGTGAATTTCGTTTATGGACATTTGCGTTTTCTCCTTAGGCTGGTCCTGCCAGATCTTTCGCGGATCGTTGAAAGGGAGTTCATCCGGCATGAGATTCTCCTTGATGGAACCAGCGCTTCAAGAGCTGCTTGATTCGATGCACCTTCATCGCGACGTTGGCCGCCGAAAGCCCGGTGATTTCGGCCGTCGAATTCGCGTCCATGCCCTCGAGATACGAAACGATGATTTGCCGGTCGAGTGGTTTCAGACGTTGGATTAGCATCGAAAGCCGATCCAACGCCTGTTGCTGGTCCGAAACCACTTCGCCATCCTGCGCCGGCATCGCCTCAAGTTCCTCGATACTGACGAGCGAGTTTCGGAGACGGCGCCGGCGAATCACATGGCGCGTCGCTACGTTGTGCGCGACCCGATAAACCCAAGTTCTGAGCGAACACCGCCGATCGAAATAGGCCAAGCTGCGCCACAACTGCAAATGGATGTCCTGGAGCAGGTCGCGGCGCGTCTCCGGGTCCGCTTCATACGCGCGCGCGAGCCGATCGAGCGAGGGACCATAAGCATCCACCGTCTCTTGGTACAAATCGTCCTGGCCCGCTGGTTGATTTGCGATGGACCCCGCTCCTCTCACATTTAAGGTAGTCGCAGTCCGCGAGATTTTCTAACACTCTTTCTGAACCGCTCGTGGTTTCAGTAAAATGGAAGCGTGACCCGGCGCTCGTTTCTTGCTGCTGCCGCGGCTCCCCTTTTGGCCCAGGACATCCTGACGCTTGCACCACCAAAAGCGAACGCGCGCATTCCGTACGGAAAGGCTCCGCAGCAGTTCGGGGATATTTTTCTTCCGCATGGCGCGGGGCCGCATCAGGCGGTCATCTTCATTCACGGCGGATTTTGGCGAAACGCTTATAGCTTGGATCACGCCGGCCACTTATGCGCCGCGCTGGCGCAAGCTGGCGCCGCCGTCTGGAGCCTGGAATATCGCCGGCTTGGCGATCCGGGCGGCGATTGGGCGGGCATGTCGGACGACATCGTTCACGGAGCCCAGCACCTGGTGCCGATCGCCACTCGCTACAACCTGGATTTGAAGCGCGTGATCGCAGCGGGACATTCGGCCGGAGGGCAGTTGGCTCTATGGCTGGCTGCGCAACAAGCTGTCGATTTACGCGGCGTGGTTCCCCTGGCAGCCGTCTCGGACTTGCGGCGCGCTTTCGCCTTGCAGTTGAACAGCGGCGTGGTAGGCGAGCTCATGGGCGGCTCGCCGGATCGCGTTCCGCAGCGCTATGCCGCCGCCGATCCCATGGAGCTGCTGCCAATCCCCGCCCCGCAGCGCGTGATTCATGGCACCGCCGACGACATCGTGCCATTCGACATGAGCCAGCGGTTCGCCAAGGCGTCGAAGAACTCGAAGCTGATTCCGCTGGCCGGGGCGGGCCATTTCGATCTGATCGATCCGCGCGCGAAGGTTTGGCCCGTCATCCAAAAGAATATTCTGGAGTGGGAGTTCTGAAACATTTCACCCCATATTTGTTCTAGAATGAAAAGCGTGCAATCGCTTCGCCGTTGGATTGCTGTCCTGCTCTTTTCCGGCACTGTGCTGGTGGGCGCTCTCGAGTATTTCACGCCGCGGCACCAACTGTCAGGTATCGGCGCCGGCCGCTCGGAAATGACGCCCGACCTGCTGGCCGCGCGCACGGACCGCATGATTCAATCGCAAACCTTCGCCATCATGCGGGAGCCTCAAGCGGTGGCGGGCGCGGAAAGAATCACGGGGGCGCGTCTGGCTGGAATCTTTCGCCGCGCTTCTGATGAAAGCGGCTGGCCCGTTTCGCTGATCTCGGCGGTGGCTTTCCTGGAAAGCTGGGGAGATCCGCAGGCCGCCAGCCCGGCCGGTCCGCGCGGGCTTATGCAATTCTCCGAAGCGACGGCGCGAGCGGCGGGACTGCGCGTGGTCCGAGTCACGAAATTTCAAGTTACTACCTCGCACCAGCTGGTAAAGAGCCGTTCAGGAAAAAAGGCCGGCAAACCGGTTTATCGGACTGTTCGCCACAGAATTCCGTACACCGTCACCGTTCGCGACGATCGCTTAAACCCCGACCGCGCCGCGCCGGCCGCCGCGCGATATCTCTCACGCCTGGAAACCAAGTTCGGCGGCCGCGACTGGGCCATTTTCGCCTATCACTGCGGCGAAGGCTGCGTGTCCGATCTGCTCCCGCTCACCGAAGCCGCGGTGCACCATAAAGAGCCCAGCGTCGCCGAAATGTTTTTTGCGGCCAACCCTGCCCATCACGCCGAACTTTACCAAGCGTTGCAGCGCGAAATGCAGCGAGATTATTCGCCCACCTATTGGTTCCGGATCAAGCGCGCCGAGCAGTTGCTGGAGTTGTATCAGGACGATCCGGCGGCCTTCCGCGAACTGGCTGAAGAGTACCAGAATCCGATCCATCCTCAGCGCCGCGCCGCGGACCGTTTGATGGTCTGGCTAAAGTCGCACGATATTTTCTACCGGTCGCCGGACGACTTACGCCGAGCCGCCGGGAACGGTCTGGTCCCCGTGTTGGACGATCCGAAATTCTTCGGTTTCTCGTTGCCGGAGGTCGCCGATGGCCCCGATCGAGATCTCTACCTGCAGGACTCGCCGGCCGCCATCGGAACGTTGCTGTACATCGCGTTTGAGACGCGGCGCCTCTTTGAGGAGTTGAAACCCAAGGGCGAGCGCTTCGTGCCGTTGCAGGTGGCGGAGTTGGTGGGCACCACCGACCGGCCGTCAGAGGCGGGAACGTTATTGGTGGATCCGGAATTTCCGGAACATTCCACGGGCCAAGTGTTCGATATCGACCGCTCTAACCTACCGCGCGGCGAGCGCGAGTGTCTGAATTTTACACTCGACGACATGGGCTGGGACGGCTATCTGGGCTTTATTCAGGTGACCGGCGACACGGTGCACATTGGATGCTCGCCCGCGTCGCGCGAGTTTTTCGCGACCGTATTCGAGGAAGCCGCCGCGTCGGTAAGATAATTCACCCGGGATATAATTTGGGTGAGCGTTTGGGATGCCCATTACCGCGGGAGACCACCTCGGCCCTTTTGAGATCCGTGCGCCCGTCGGTAAAGGTGGCATGGGTGAGGTATACCTGGCCTTTGATCCGCGGCTGGGGCGCGAAGTCGCGATCAAGGTTCTACTTCCCGGGGCGGTTGGCAACGCGGAGCGCAGGGCGCGTTTCGTTCAAGAAGCAAAGTTGGCGTCGGCCCTGAACCACCCCAACATCGTCACCATTTACGACATCGACAGTGCGCCGATGGACGGCAAGCTGGTGGACTTTGTCGCCATGCAGTATGTCCCCGGGAGAACGCTCGATAAGCTGATTGGGCGCAAAGGTCTTCGGCTGAGCGATGCACTCCGCTATGCGCAACAGATCGCGGATGGGCTAGCGGCCGCGCATGCCGCAGGTATCATCCACCGCGACCTGAAGCCCGCCAACATCATCGTAGGTGAACAGGGTGAGGTCAAGATCCTGGACTTCGGACTTGCGAAGTTAAGGGACCCCGAAGAAGCGGACGTGTGGGCGCCCACTGAGAGCGTTCACGTAGCGACGGGGGCGGGCGTAGTTGCCGGAACGGTGGCTTACATGTCGCCCGAGCAAGCCGAAGGGCAACCGGTGGATGAACGCTCCGATATCTTCTCATTCGGCGCCGTGCTATACGAAATGCTGACCGGCCGCCGCGCCTTCAACGGGGCTTCCCAGCTTTCGACCCTCGCTTCGGTTCTCCACACCGATCCCGCGCCGATCGCAGGAGCCCGGGATCCGTTGCCGCGCGAGTTAGAACGAATCGTCGAGCGCTGCTTGCGAAAAGATCCACGGCGCCGCTGGCAAAACGTGGCGGACCTGAAGATCGCGCTCGAGGATCTGGCGCAAGAGAGTGAAGGCGTCGTGGATCCAGTTTTGCGGGCCCCGACGAAAGGGCGGACCTGGTCTCCTTTCTTGTGGGGGGCTCTGACTGTGATCGCGCTGGCGGCCGGCGTGTATGTTGGCTCGAAACTGCTGGCGCATCCACATCCAACCTTTCAGCGGTTGACCTTCCGCCGGGGCAACGTCGCCGAAGCGAGATTCGCACCAGACGGAACCGTGCTGTTCAGCGCGCAATGGGGGACCGACCCAACCAGAATCTTCTCGATGCAACCGGGGAGAAGTGAATATCGCCCGCTCGATCTTCCTGATGCGAGAATCCTTTCCATCAGCTCCACGGGAGAAATGGCGATTCTGCTTGGCAGCCCGGCACGCGGGACGCCAGGAACGCTGGCTCGCGTTCCACTAGCCGGTGGAGCGCCGCGCGAGATTCTGGAAAACGTCAGCGATGCCGATTGGTCGCCCGATGGCTCCAGTCTCGCGGTGTCGCGAACCATTGGGGGCCGCAATCGAATCGAGTATCCCATCGGAACCGTGCGGAGTGAGAGCGAGGGCCGGCCGCCTTTTAACTTGCGCGTCTCTCCGACAGGGGACTATCTGGCGTTCTTCGAGTTTGATAATGCGATCGGAGACTTCGCCGTGACCTTGCTGAATAATCATGGCGTGAAACGCGTTCTCTCACGCGGCTGGCGAGGCGCGGGAGGATTGGCATGGTCGCCGAAGGGAGACGAGATCTGGTATTCGGGAACTAAAACTGGTGGTGAGCCGGCGCTTCACGCGGTAAACCTGAACGGAGACGATCGCATCATAGCGGAGGCGCCAGTCCAGATGTCGCTGCAAGATATCACTCGCGACGGCCGGGTCCTCGCGGCCGTTGAGGATTCGCGCATCGGAATATTAGGAGTCACACCAGGAGTCGCCGAAGAACGCGATCTCTCCTGGTTTGATGCTTCACGAATCTACGACATCTCGGACGACGGTAAAACAATTCTGTTTGTGGAGTTAACCTACGGCAAGCCCAGAAACATGGCGATTTACATGAGGCGAACAGATGGCTCGCCGGCCGTTCGATTGGGTGACGGTAACCACCCCGCGCTATCGCCGGACGGCAAGTCGATAGCCTGTATCGTAAGCGACGGCCTGCGAACATCACTGACTTTGTTACCAACAGGCGCCGGTGTTGCGCGAACGATTGGCCCTTCCTCAATGCATTATGATCGCGTGGATTGGTTCCCCGACGGCGAAAAGATCTTATTCCAAGGAAACGAGCCGGATCATCCCACCAGAACGTTCGTTCAGAATGTGAACGGGGGTAATCCCGTGCCGCTCACTCCTGAAGGAGTAATTGTGAGCCACGTGTCGCCAAACCAAGAGTACGCAACTATGCTCACGGGCGGAAAGCTGAGTCTGTTCCCAATTCATGGTGGCAGCACCAAGCCAATCGCGAGTCTGGAACCTGGCGAATCCGTGATTCAATGGAGCCGAGACGGACGCTTTCTATTCTTACGAAGGACGGACGGGCCAGCAACCTTAATGATCGATCGCCTCGATGTGGCGAGTGGCCGCCGCGAGCTTTGGAAGGAACTCAAAACTCTCGATTCCGTCGGAGTTCAAATTGGCCCGGTAGTTATGACGCCGGATGCGGACGCTTACGCCTATTCCTTCGAGCGAGACATTTCAACCTTATACATGGCGCAAGGCCTAAGATAGTTGCTCTACTTGTCGCCATTGAAGAGAACCTCGCCCCAGACGATATTCTCGCCCAACACGATGTTCTCACCCCAGACGATATTCTCGCCCCAGACGATATTCTCGCCCCACACGATGTTCTCACCCCACACGATGTTCTCGCCCCACACGATGTTTTCACCCCAAACGATGTTGTCGCTTCCGAGGGTCGAGCTTCCCCAGATGACCGCACTCGACTGAACGTTCGTGCTGCTGCCCCAGATCAGCGCATCGGCCGACACCAGCGTGATGGTCTGATTCTGCGGGTTGTATTGCGCCACCGGCGACAGGGCTTGAAAATCGACCGTGTCCTTGTTCTCAATCGCACTCTCGATGTCCAGATAGCCGGCGCCCACGGTAAAGATGTTCTGCTGGGTTTCGAAACTGTTCCTGCCATGCGCATCGGCCGCGGTGGTGAATCGCGCGAAGTTCTTGGTCGCGGTCTTCATCAGCCGCGCCTTGATGGTGTCGGGCGTCAGCGACGGGTCTTCCTGGATCATCAGGGCCGCGGCGCCGCTTACCACGGGCGTCGCCATGCTGGTGCCGCTCAGTCTGAAATAATCGGTCGACAGTCCGCGGCCGGATTTCTCGTAGCTAGAGGTGGAGATCAGCGTATCGGGATGTTCGGCGGCCAGCGTGCAGTTAGGCGAGGCCAGCAGCGAAACCACATTGTTGCCGGGCGCCATGATGTCGGGTTTCACCACGTGATCCAACAGCGTTGGCCCTTTGGAACTGTAGCTCGTTATCTTGTCGTCGCTTCGCCAGGGCGTCTCTTCGGCATTCATCGCGCCCACGGTTATCACGTACGGATCGTTGCCCGGCGAATTGATGGTCGCGTAGCCCATGGTGCCGAGCTCGTTGTCGCGGCCCATATTTCCGGCCGCCACCACCACTGTGATGCCGGCTTTCCAGGCGGCTTCCACGGCCTGGCACAGCGGGTCGAGCTTGACGCTTTCAAAGACCGGATGCCCGAGCGAAAGATTGATCACGCGAATGTTGTATTGGTCCTTCAGCGCGATGGCTTCGTCGATGGCCGCGATGACGTCCGATTCCTGGCCGTTGCCTTGGGCATCCAGCACGCGCAGATTCACGATATTCGCGTTGGGCGCGACGCCCTTGAAGGTGTGCGTGAAATTCGGTCCGGTGGATTCCGCTCCGTTCGCGGCCACGATACCGGCGACGTGCGTGCCATGTCCATACTGATCGGAAGCGTCCTCGCCCGAGACGAAGCTCTTGCTGAAGACCACGCGGGAGTGCGAACCATCGCTCGACGCGAGGTCCTGTTTGAGCGCGACGCCGCTATCGATCACAGCAACGCCAACTCCTGTCCCGTTCCAGCCTTCGCTCCACAGCGGATTCGCATTCACGGTTTGCGTGGTGATATCCAGGAAGCCAACCGTTTTCCGGTTGGGCGACACGTAGGCTACCCGCGGATCCGACGCCAGCGTTTGGACAGTCGAGAGCGGCACGGTCATATGCGTGGCTGGAATGCTGCGGAAGTGACGGCGCACTTGGGCCAGGCGGCTGGCCGGTTGCGCGATTCGGGCCGCGAAACTCTTGTACTGAACGATCACGTCCACCATGCCGCTGGGGGTGGCCGATGGCATGTCGGAGGAGACCTTTGAGGCCGCAAAGGCGAGCGAGCCGGCCAGTCCGATTACAGCGAATCGAATTATTGGCTTCATGTTTGGGTTGTTCCTCCGCCCGGAGTAAGGCAGTTCGCAATCCAAACAAAGTGGCTTTAAAATGTTGGGGATGGAAACGGCTGGGACAGTTTGCCTTAGACAGCTTGTCTGGCGATGAGACAGGATGTCTCAAAAGTCCGAGATGAATTGGTACGTGCGTACTATGCGACTACGAAGAGCCTGGCGATATGGATGTATACTTGGCAAGCCATGCTACGTCCTTCGCCTTGGTCTTTATTCTTTTTGTTTCTTGCCGTAGGAGTTGCTCCTGTTTTCGCTCAACCCTCGGTTTTAGCGCTTCAGAACAACTACAGCGGCACCAAACCGGGCTTGCCTAATTACGGCATTTCGCCGGGTTCGCTGTTCATCATCGCAGGAACCGACCTGGCAACCTCCAGCAACACGGCGGAGGCGTTCCCACTGACCAACAATCTGAACGGGAGCAGCGTTTCGGTGACGGTGAACGGCACCATCACCCAGCCGACCTTGTACTACGTCCTGCCGACTCAGATCGGTGCAGTCCTGCGGGAAGACACTCCGCTTGGCACCGGGACGCTCACTGTGACCAGCACGCAGGGAACCAGCCAGGCCGTGCCCATTCAAGTAGTCCAAAGCGCCTTCGGGATCCTGACGAACAACGGTGCGGGATTCGGTCCGGCAGCCGCGTTTGACACCAGTTATACTCCCATCGCTGCCACCCATCCGGCCACTCCGAGTGAACTCATCGCTTTCTGGGGAACAGGCGTCGGTCCCGATCCGAAGAACGACGACAAGACCGAGCCGCAGCTGACGAACAATCTGACGAGCGTTCCGATGCAGGTATACATTGGCGGAGTTTCGGCTACGGTTTTTTACAAGGGACGATCATCTTATCCGGGAGTGGATGAGGTGTTCGTTTATGTGCCTTCAGGAGTTCCGATGGGTTGCTATGTTTCGGTGGTAATGGTGAGCGGCACGGTCACCAGCAACTACGCCACGATTCCGGTCGCTCCGACCGGCGCTTCCAGTTGCACCGACCAGATCAGCATCTTCAATGACTGGCAGACCCTGATTGGAAAGTCTTCCGCAAATATCGGCACGCTGGAACTCAACAGTGAGACCAAACAGACCGCCGCAGGGACGCAGACTTCCTCCGGGGCGACCGCTCAATTCAAGACCGACAATGCTATTCAGATCTACTCCGAGCTATTTTCCGACCACTTGGTTTCAGTCGGCAATTGCGTTGTCGACCAGGGCAACTCGGCCGGTTCGCCGACGATAATCAGCGCCGGTCCTAACCTCACTCTAAGCGGGCCAAGCGGAGAGCAAGCGGCCTTCACATATACGGCGGGCCGCAGCCCGGCGGCCTATTCGGTGGCGTTGCCTGGCACATTCATCCCCTCGGCCGGGGGCACGTTTACGTTCAACGGGGCTGGCGGCTCGGGAGCGCAGATTGGCAGCTTCAGCGTCTCCGTGACGCTTCCGCCAGCCATCACTTGGACGAACATGTCCGCCGCGTCGAGCATCATCAAGCCCCAAGGGTTCACCATAAACTGGACCGGCGGAACCTCCGACGGCCTGGTGTCGATCAGTGGCGACTCTACCGGGACAGCCGGCCTGGACGTGAAGTTCGAATGCATCGCCTCAGCCGCCGATGGAACGTTCACCATCCCCCCCGAGGTTTTGCTGTCTCTTCCCGATTCGACAACCAGCGCCAGCCTGGGGATTGCCAATCTGGAGAATCCGGTGACCTTCTCCGCGAACGGGTTGGATTTTGGTTTCGCATACGGCGGTTTCAGTTCCGGCACCGCGCTAGCGAATTACCAGACCAGCGCCAGCTCAGGGCCACAACTTTCGAGCGTGACTCTCTCGGCATCTCAGGCCACTTCTGGCGCGTCGATCCAGGGAACCGTTGTTCTTTCGGGTCCTGCGCCGCCGGCAGGCGTGAACGTGGCCCTTTCCTCCAGTTCTTCGGCTGCGTCCGTGCCATCTTCGGTCACGGTTCCGGGGGGTTCAACATCGGCCAGTTTCACCATCTCTGTAGGCACGATCAGTTCGACCCAGACAGTCACGATCACAGCAATGTATGGAGGGACTTCCAGTCAGGCGATGCTCACCGTAAATCCCCAAACAACTCTCGCCGATTTTAACGGAACCTACGATGGCACCTACAGCGGCGGTGCGGGGACCAAGAAACTATCCGGGTCCGTGTCAGCCGGCGTTAACAACGGCACGGTTATCGTAACTCAACCAGGATCCGGAACTGGAACTGTGACAGCTTCGGGGCAAGTCACATTTGGCGTCTCGGTGGTGGAGGGCATTGCGTGCAACTTCACCGGCCAAATCGTTCTCATGGGCACGGCAGCCACAGCCAGCGGAACCTTTTCCTGCAATGGGGCTGCCTCGGGAAATTGGAACGTGACGCGCCAGTAGGCTGAGTTATTTCGGTACCGTGAAGTGGAACGTGGCGCCGCGGCCGAGCTCAGACTCTACCCAGATTCTTCCGCCGCGCTGCTCCACAATGCGTTTGCAGATCGCCAAACCGATCCCGGTACCCGGGTACTCGCGCCCGTGCAGCCGTTTGAAGACGCCGAAGATCTGTTCGTGATAGCGCGGATCGATCCCGATTCCGTTATCTAGAACGGAGAATTGGATCGCGTCGCCCGTGTCGATCGCCGAAACATGGATCTTTGGAACCTCCGCCCCGCGGAACATAATTGAGTTCGTAATCAACTGCCGAAAGAGCTGTGTCAACTGGGCAAAATCGACTAGAACGGATGGCAAAGGATCGTTTGTGATTTGCGCTCGGCTCTCTTTTATTGCAGCATCGATCATCAGGATCGCGCCTTGCAGCGCGCCTTCAGGCTGCACCATCTCGAGCGGCTGATCGAATGAACGAAACTGGTGCGAATAGGTGAGCAGATCGCCCAACAGCCGGTCCATGCGCTGCGTGGCCTCCACGATATAGCGCATGAAATCGGCGCCATCGCCGTCTAATTGAGCCTGATAGCGCCGCTCGAGCAACTGCGTATAGCTGACGATCATCCGAACCGGTTCCCGCAGATCGTGAGAGACGGCATAAGCGAATTGCCGGAATTCTTCCTGATGGCGCTTCTGTTCGGCGAGCAGACGCGCTTCTAGTTCGTCCTTTGCGCCATCGCCCTCACCACCCGCTGTGGCGGGTTCGCTCTTAGGACTCATATCCCGTGCCATTTCCATTTTACGCGTCTTTCTGCATGCCGACCGACTCCCAGAGGGCCTCTGTTATCCTGATCGCTTGGCACGCATTTTTCCGTTTCGACCCTATCGCTACAGCGCGAAGGCTGGGCCCGTTGAAAACCTGGTCACGCAGCCCTATGACAAGATCTCGCCAGCCATGCAGTCGCGCTACCTCTCACTGAGCCCGTACAATCTGGTTCGCATCATTCTCGGAGAGCGAATACCGTCCGATACCGAAACCGACAACCCCTATACTCGCGCGGCCGGGCTCCTCAAGAATTGGATCGGCAACGGCATTCTGGAACATGAGAGTGAGCCCAGCATTTACGCGTATTTTCAGAGATTTACCACGCCCGATCGCGGCCAGACTTTGGAGCGCAAGGGTTTCATTGGATTGGGAGCGGTGGAGGATTATGCGGCCGGAGTGGTGCATCGGCATGAGCAGACGCTCTCCGGCCCGAAGAAAGATCGCATGGAGCTGCTGCGCCACACGCGCGCGCACTTCGGTCAGATTTTCATGCTGTATCCCGATCCGGAGCTCGCGATCGACAAGATCCTGGATGATGCGGCCCAGGCTGCGCCAGTGACAATGCTAGAGGATGAATACGGCGTCACGAATCGGGTATGGAAAATCTCCGATCCAGCAGTGGTCGCGCGAGTTCAGGCGCTGATGGCGGACAAGAAATTACTGATCGCCGATGGGCATCATCGCTATGAGACGGCGCTGGCGTTTCGCAACGAGAATCCGGGACTGAAGGATGCCGAAAAGGTCATGATGACTTTTGTGAACATGCATTCGCCGGGGCTGGAGATTTTGGCGACGCATCGCGTGCTGAGCGGGATTCCGATAGAGCTGGCAAACAAGATCCAAACCCGGCGGCTTGCTTCCTTGGATGAGCTCAAGCAAATTTTTGAGAGCCCGGCGCCCGCCAAGATCCGCATCGGAGTCGCGAGGAGCGGCGGGCAGGTTTCATTGTACGAGCGCGATCGCAAACCCGGCGAGCTTGACGTGAAGGTGCTGCATGAAGAGTTGCTCGGCTCCGCACTCGGCATCGGCGAGGAAGCCGTACGGGAGCAGAAGCATATCGAATACGTGAGAGGACTGGACGCTGCTTATGCCAAGGTTCTGGATGGGAGCGCGCAGATCGCTTTTCTGCTGGAGCCGGTAACCGTGCAACAAGTGGCGGACGTGGCTTTCTCCGGCGGCGTGATGCCGCAGAAGTCGACTGACTTTTATCCCAAGCTGCTCAGCGGTCTGACGACTTACCAATTAGAGCACTGAGAGGATTCGTCGCGAACACGAACTCCTCCACCGGCTTGCCGCCGATGAGATGTTCTTGAATGATCCGTTCCAGCACTTCGGGCGTGGCCGAATGATACCAGACGCCATCCGGGTAAACTACGGCGATGGGGCCCTGCTCACAAATGCGCAGGCAATTGGCTTTCGTGCGATAGACGCAGCCTGGCGGTTGCATCAGCCCGCATTCGGCCAGGCGCTTCTTCAGATAGTCCCAGGAGGCATTGGTGACTTCGCGGTCGGCGCACTTGGGTTTGGTTTGATCGGCGCACAAGAAGATGTGGCGGGAAAGCGATCCGATTCCGTGGTTGCGCGCGATGGTGGTAAGTTCTTGCTTATCTGACATCCTGTACTCGATCTTTCCACAAGCCGCCGCGTCCGGTCCAATAAGCGATCGCGGAATCGATGGTGGCCGACATAAAAAACAACGCGATCAACGGCAATAGCGGCGCCCACAGCACCGAGCGGCCATAGAAGCGCAATGCCGGTGCGTAGCAGATCATCATCGACAACCAGGCGGCCAGGCCTAAGATCGCGGCGAGCGGATTGCGCGCGAGGAGCAACAGCGGCGGGGCGAGGTAAATGACGGCCATCCCGGCAATGGTGGCCAGAAGCAGCAGCGCGGAATGCCGCAACTGCGCGAAGGCGGTGCGCGAGATCATGGCGCGAATTTCGGCGAAAGTCCGGTAGTCGCGAATGCTTCGGGTTTCGTCCGTTGCGCCGAGCCAGATACGTCCGCCCGATCGCTTGACCGCGCGTGCGAGCGCGCAATCGTCGATAATTTCGCCGCGAATAGCGGCAATCCCGCCGATGCGTTCGAGCGCGCTGGGACGGATCAGGATGCATCCCCCGGCGGCCGCGGCGGTTTTGCGATCGCGGCGCGCAACCCAAGCCGGCGGATAAAGCATGAAAAAGAAAAAGACAAAAGCCGGGATTAGCAGCGTTTCGGGCAGCGAACGGCAGCGCAGCTTGACCATCAAAGAAACAAGATCAAGGTTTCCTGTTTCGGCGCGGGCTACCAGTTCCGCGACATTATTCGGGCCATGGACAATGTCGGCGTCGGTGAACAGCAGATAGTCCGGTTGAAACGCCTCCGCGTGTTTTAGCCCCTCGGAAATGGCCCAGAGCTTGCCGGACCATCCTGGCGGGAGCGGGCCGGCGGGAACTACTGAGGCGCCGGCTTCGGCTGCTACCGCGGCGGTTCGATCCGAACTGTGATCATCCACTAAGATCACCTGCCAGGTACGGAGCGACTTTATAGCCTCTCCAACCAAGGTCTCTTCATTGCGGGCGGGAATAATGGCGCAGACCGATATGGTAGCCGCGGACCGCGCGGGCTTGAGGGGAGCGCTTATCTCCCAAAATCTGCCTCGCGCGCTAAACAGATAGATCCAGGCTCCCAGCGAGGCAGCCGCGATGAGTTCAACGATCAAACCGCGATCACTACTTTGCCTACGAAATCGCCCGCGGCCTGGCAGCGGAAGGCGTCGGCGGCTTTCTCGAATGGAAAAACTTTGTCGACCACAGGCTTGATCTTGTTCACGTCGATGGCTCGGTTCATATCTTCAAACATCGAGCGGCTGCCGACGCCAATGCCGATCATGGAGCCGCTCTTCATCATAAGAATCGCCGGGTTGATGTCGCCTTCGCGCCCAGCGAGGAACCCGATGAGCGCGACTTTTCCGCCGAACGCGCAGGCTTCGAAAGACTTATTGAGTGAAGCTGCGCCGCCATTTTCGAGGATGTGATCGGCGCCGCGCCCGCCGGTGAGTTCCAGCACTTCCTTCTGCCAGTCCGGAAAGCGCTTGTAATTGACACCATCGCTAACTCCCAGCGCACAAGCTCGCTTGATCTTTTCGTCGCTGGAGGAAGTGACGATGATGCGCGCGCCGGCAGCCCTGGCGAAGAGCACTCCAGCCATGGAGACGCCGCCGGTGCCGAGACAGAGCACCGTCTCGCCGGGCTTCACGGGTTTGCCTGACACCATCAAAGCATTCCAGGCCGTGAGCCCCGCGCAGGGCAGCGTAGCGGCTTCCTCAAAGGACAATGTTTTCGGCATCGCCACCACACCGTCTTCATGGAGCACGATAAGCTCGGCGAGCGTTCCATCGAGCGGACTCCCCAAGGCGGGATGCCGCTCCGTCATCGGGCCGGAAATCCAACCCTGGAAAAATGTGCCGCAGACGCGATCACCGGTCTTGAATCGGGTGACTCCCGGGCCAACCGCCGCCACTTCGCCCGCGCCATCAGAGAGCGGAATCAAGTCGCGCGTGCAAGGACCGCCGAAGTAATTCCCGGTGACCACCATCTGGTCGCGATAGTTGAGCGATGTGGCGCGCACGCGGATCAGGACTTCGTGCCAGCCGGGCTGCGGATCGGGACGTTCCGCGGCGCGTAATCCACCCAGGCTGGTCGCACCTTTTTGAACTTCGTAAACTTTCATCTGTACGATTGTACAGAAGAGAAGAGAAGTTAGAACAGGTATAGCGGAGTGCCGCCGGCCGGAGCCGGTGTGTTCTCGTCCGCGGGTGCACCGACAGGCTGCTCCTGCAGCTCGGCGCTACCAATCGGACGGCAGTAGATGCCGGTTTCGCCGAGGTAAACTTCGAGCTCGGAAGGCCGCGGCAGCGTTCCCTGGATCAGGGCTTCCGATAGCGGATCCTCGATGAACTTCTGCAGAGCCCGGCGCAACGGACGCGCGCCGTAGCTGCGATCCACCAGGGTCTTTTCGAGGATGTACTTGGCGGCGTCTTCGTTGACCCGAATCTTGATCTGCTTGGCCACCAGATTGACGTTGATTTGTTCGACCAGGAGACTGATGATCTGAAGGAGGTCCTCATCAGCGAGGGACGTGAACAGGATCACTTCGTCCAGGCGGTTCAAGAATTCCGGATTGAAGGCCTTCTTCACTTCGGCCATTACCTGGTCTTCCACCTTGGTTGGAACTCCGCTGAGCGATGGCGCCGAGAACCCGATGGACGCTTTCTTGTCGAGGAAGCGCGCACCGAGGTTCGACGTCATGATGATGATGGTGTTCTTGAAGTCGACGGTATTGCCGAGGCCATCGGTCAACTGGCCGTCTTCGAAAACCTGCAGCAAGATGTTGTAAACATCCGGATGCGCCTTCTCGATTTCATCCAGCAGGATGATGGAATAAGGCGCACGCTTCACGCGTTCGGTAAGCTGGCCGCCTTCTTCATAGCCGACGTATCCGGGAGGCGAACCGATCAGCTTCGAGACCGAGTGTTTTTCCATGAACTCGGACATGTCGAAACGAATGAGCGATTTTTCGCTGCCGAACAGGAACTCGGCGAGAGCGCGGGCCACTTCGGTTTTGCCGACGCCGGTGGGACCGAGGAACAAGAACGATCCGGCGGGGCGTTTTGGAGACTTCAAGCCAGCCCTGGAACGCCGGATGGCGCGAGCCAGCGCGGAGATGGCTTTCTCCTGGCTGATGACGCGCTTGTGCAGCTCTTCCTCAATGCGAATGAGCTTGCTGACTTCTTCTTCCTTGATGGCGGTCATCGGGACGCCGGTCCAGCGGGCGACCACGTCTTAGATATCGTCCTTGGTGACGACGCCAGTGGAGGTATCGTCCAGATTGTATTTCTCGCGTAACAGGCGCAGATTCTCGCGCTCTTTGCGCTCTTCGTCCGAATAGAAACGCGCCTTCTCGAATTCGTGATTCGCGATGGCGTTCTCCATGCGATGCAAGATGAACTTGATGCGCTTCTGGATGTCGGCCACTTCACCGGGCAGCGTGGTCTGTCGGAGTTTGACGCGTGCGCCGGCTTCGTCGATCAGATCGATGGCTTTATCGGGCAGGAAGCGGTCCGGGATAAAGCGCGTGGAGGTGTGCACGGCGGATTCGATCGCTTCGTCTGTATATGCGACAGCGTGGAATTTTTCGTAACGTTCCTTGATGCCGAACAGAATGCGGATGGCGTCCGATTCCGTAGGAGGAGGAACCTTGACAGCCTGGAAGCGGCGCTCGAGCGAGCGGTCCTTCTCGATGGACTTGCGATATTCGCCGGGCGTCGTGGCGCCGATGCACTGGATCTCGCCGCGCGAGAGGGCGGGCTTCAAGATATTGGCGGCATCCAGCGACCCTTCGGCCGAACCAGCGCCGACCAGGGTGTGCAATTCGTCGATGAAGATGATGGCGTTCTGATTCTCCATCAATTCCTTCATGATGGTTTTCAAGCGCTCTTCGAACTGGCCGCGATACTTGGTGCCGGCCACGATAAGGGAAAGATCGAGAGCGAGAATGCGCTTGTCGGCAAGGAACGAGGGAACGTCGCCATCGGCGATTTTCTGGGCCAAGCCTTCGACGATGGCAGTCTTGCCGACGCCGGGTTCGCCAATCAGCACCGGGTTGTTCTTGGTGCGCCGGCAAAGAATCTGAACCACGCGCTCCAGCTCGTAATCGCGGCCGATTAGGGGATCGAGCGAGCCGTCCATGGCGGCCTGTGTCAGGTCGCGGCTGAACTCGGCCAGCAACGAGCTTTCTTTGGGGCGGTTGGATGCCACCTTTTCCGACGACGAACGCTGGATCTCTTCGCGCACCTGCGAAAGGCGCAAGCCGCGCTCGTGCAGGATCTCGGCCGCAAAACATTTCTCTTCGCGCAACAGGCCTAGCAGCAGATGCTCGGTACCGATGTGCTTGTGATTCAGACGCTCGGCTTCTTCGGCGCCGTAGGCGAGCACCCGCTTGCACTCGTGGCTGAGCGGCAGATCCACGGAGGTAGACACCTTCTCGCGAATCGTGGTGTGCGCCTCAATCTGTTTGCGAATGGATTCAATGGCGGCGTGGGACCGCAGGAATCGATTCGCCAAAGCTTTGTCCTCACGAAGGAGACCAAGCAAAAGGTGTTCGGTCTCGATATAGGGACTTCCAAACTGGCTGGCTTCGTATCTTGCAAAGAAGATTACTCGCCGCGCCTTTTCTGTATAACGTTCAAACATAATTACCGCCGTCCTTCACATTATCGGATGTTCCAGGGCCCGCCGACAGGGCAGAAACCGCAGCTTCTGACAAGTACGCGGGGGACCGATGGGTCAAATCCCCTTTTTCCAACTGCAGAATACGGTCGCATCGGGTCGCGAATGAGAGGTTGTGCGTGACGTAAATCGAAGTCAGGTTATGAGAGCGATGCAGGTCTTCTAGCAGGGAAATGATCATTTCACCGGTCCGGAAGTCCAGGTTCCCGGTCGGCTCGTCGGCGAGCAAAACAGACGGGTTACCAGCCAAGGCTCTAGCAACCGCGACACGCTGCTGCTCACCTCCCGATAATTCCCCCGCGCGGTGTGAGGCGCGGTTTCGTAGACCAACTTCATTCAACCTCGCCAACGAAACAGGCTCCGCATCCTGGATACGGCTGCCCCGAATCAGCAACGGCATCATCACGTTCTCGAGCGCCGTAAACTCCGGCAGCAGCGAGTGATTCTGCCACACGAAACCAATCTCCCGGTTGCGAAACTCGGCGAGCTCGGTGTCCGAGAAACTAGAAATGTCCTGGTGTCCGAAGTATATCGTACCGCTGGAAGGCCTGTCCAGACCGCCCAATAGATACATCAGCGTGCTCTTGCCGGCGCCGGATTCGCCCACGAGGGCGAGGCGTTCCCCGGGTGCGATGTCGAAGCAAAGGTCTTGAAACACCACCAGATCGGCCCCGCCGGAGCGGAACTTTTTGGTGAGATTGACGCCGCGGAATCCGCCGGCGCCATCGTTGTCCATGGGATACGAGACCTCTCTACTTCTAGGCTAGCAGACGGGGCAAGGGTCGTTGCGCGAGGAGTCGCGCGGCGACGGGGGTTGGCGGGGGTCGCTTCGCTCCGGGTTGGGGGGGGTTCGCTGCGCTCGCGGGGGTTGGGGATTTGGGGTTGAGGTGGGCGTTCTACTCCCTGTCGATTGCAAGGCGGCTGTCGACCGAGTACGCTGAATCCTTAAAGCAGGCAAATGGACAAGCAGTACATCTTGGAGGAGATCAGGCGGACCGCGAAGGCGAATGGCGGCAAGCCACTTGGAATGGACCGTTTTTGCGACGCGACCGGCATCAAGGAATTCGACTGGCGCGGAAAATATTGGGAGAACTTCGGCGACGCACAAGAGGAGGCTGGGTTTGAACGCAATTCTAAGCAAGGGCCATTCGACGAGGCGTGGCTGATCGAGAAGGTCGTTGGGCTGATACGCGAACTGAAGCGTTTTCCGACCGTGGCCGCACTTAGACTAAAGCGCCGCTCAGACCCAACTTTCCCTGCTTCAGAGACTTTCCGTCGTTTCGGGAAAGCGAAGCAGCAACGTGTGGCAAAGATCCGCGTCTACTGCAGTGGCCGACCTGGCTAGGAAGACGTGTTGGCGATTTGTGATGCGGCAATCGCTGAAGCAGGATCTGAGGAATTCGAAAGTGATTTGAGTCCAGAGCAGAACTTCGGCTTTGTGTATCTCATGAAATCAGGGCGCTACTACAAGATTGGTAGAACGAGCCACGTTGGCGGGCGGGAGCGCGACCTCGCAATACAATTGCCCGATCGACTCCACACCGTACATTCAATTCGTACCGACGATCCGACTGGTATCGAGGCGTACTGGCACAACAGGTTCGAGGCGAAGAGGAGAAATGGCGAGTGGTTTGATCTAAGTGCCGCCGATGTCACCGCGTTTAAGCGAAGAAAATTTATGTGACTACCGCGGAGGTGGCAGCGCTGCGCGCCGTGGATCATATTAGCAATCTCGATTGCTTCCGCTTGCTCGAGGACGCGATAAACAACGATGAAAGGGTATCGCGGTAAGGGTAGTTCGCGCGTTCCCTCCACCGGCCATGCCTTCCGAGATAAGGAGTGGCTCCGAGCGCGGCGGCGCGATCATAAATGGTTTGAGCTACGCGCTCCGCGGCTCCCGGATCATCGATTCGGATGTAATTGAAGATCTGTTCGAGATCGTCAACCGCCGCTGGCGACCAGCGGATCTGCATCTAGATCTAGAACAGTGTTTTTAGCCGAGCGCCGACTTCCTCATGACTCAGGAATTGGCTCTGGTCGAGCTGTTCAAGGCTAACCGCTACTTTTTGTCGGAACCATGCGTCGTGATCGACATAACGCTCGACGAGCTGCTGGACATATTGGTCCGCGCCGCAATGGATCTCGACGGCCACGCGCTCCAGCTTCGCTTGTAGTTCCGGAGTAAAGTGAACTTCCATGAATTTAGGGTAGCAAGAGTACTGGGCTGCAAGGCCGCAGGGCAGGACCCGCTACAATGACTTTATGCAGGTCGTGCTAGCAGGCGAGCACAAATTCCTTCTCCTGGAGCTCGATCCCGATTTCGTCGCGAGCATCGCCAAGCAGGCGGGGTTCGAATACCGGATCGAGGAAAGCCAGCGGTCCTTGAACCTGCACCTTTCGGCCGTCGATCGCCAGGCGCCGCTGCTGCTGTTCGACGCCGCTGATCCGGGCAACTTGGGTTGGTTTTCACGTTGCCAGTTCTATGTCGACGGAAAGAGCGGAGCCGTGCTGCAGACGCCCATGTCGCTCGCGAACCAAAAAGACAGGTCCGGGCGCACGCTGCCCGATTCGGTCCGGCTGCAAATCTCGAAAGAGCTGCCCGTATCGTTTCGCATGCCGGGCAAACAGCCGGTGACCGAGCAGATGGTCTACGCGGTGCTTTACAACCTGCTCAATGCGCTGCTGAACATTGGCGTCGGCGTGTGCGGCGGGCCGATCGTTAAGCCGCTGGCGGGGCGTACGGAAAGCATTGGGACGAGGAATTAGCCCGCTTCCTCACGGTCGCGGCTCGGTAACTCGTCGGACAAGACTGCGTTGAGCGAGCCCTGCCGGTATCCTTCCAAGTCGATAGTCACGTAGTGGAAGCCGAGCGGTTTGAAGATTTCAACAAATCTTTGAGCCATTTCGGGATTGAGCGCGGAGACGAGTTCATCCTTCGCGATTTCGATGCGGACCAGTTTGCCGTGGAACCGCACGCGGAACTGGCGGAAACCGAGTAGACGCAGGGCTTCTTCGCCACGTTCGACGGTCTTGACGTTTTCTAGGGTCACAGGTGTTCCATAAGGGATGCGAGAGCTGAGGCAGGCGGCGGCCGGACGGTCCCAGGTAGACAAACCGGTGAGGCGCGACAATTCGCGAATTTCAGCCTTGGACAAGCCGGCGTCCACCAGCGGCGCTTTCGCTTGGTGCATTTTCGCGGCATGCTGGCCGGGCCGGTAATCGCCCAGGTCGTCCACATTCACGCCGTAAGCGATGTGCTCGATGCCGCGCTCGCGCGCCAAAACTTCCAGACGCGTGAAGAGTTCGTCCTTGCAGTGGAAACAGCGATTCGGATCGTTCTTTATGTAGTCCGGATTGTCGAACTCGCGAGTCTCAATGTATTCGTGGCGGAAGCCGCACTGGTGCGCGAAGGCCTCGGCATCGCGCTTGTGAGATTCAGGGATGGATGCGGAATCGGCGGTGATGGCCAGGGCGTTTTCGCCCAGAACGCGGTGCGCGGCCCAGGCCAGATACGCCGAATCGGCGCCGCCCGAGTATGCGACAATGACGCGCCGCATGGGCTTAAGAATCGAGAACAGTTTCGCTTGCTTGGCCTTCAGGATTCCCAGGTCCAACTTGTGCGCGGCTGCCAGTTTGACCAGAACCGCCATAACACCAGTATAACGATGGATCCGGCGCACCCGGATTCACACACACGGGATTCACAAACAATTTTGCATGCTTATGAAACTTGTGAGAACAGCCCCATTCTGCTTTCATAGAGAACTGGGCCTCGTCACTTGAGTTCAAACCCGAGTTCAAACCTGTGAAGTTCGAAATCGAAATCAAACTGAGACTGAACGGTAACCTGGGCAAAATCCGGCGCGCACTGCGCGATCTCGGCTTCCGCGTGTCCAAGAGCCGTGTTTATGAATCGAACGTGCTGCTCGATACCGCCAATCGGGCGCTTCGCAGCCACGGCAAGCTGATCCGCGTCAGGCGCGTCGGGGCGCATAGCGTACTTACTTACAAGGGACCGTCCGAGCTAGGGAAATACAAGAAGCGGCATGAAATCGAAGTGCCTCTGCCGGACGCTTTCGGAGTGGAGCAGATCTTGAGTGAGATCGGCTATCATCCCATTTTTCGCTACGAAAAGTTTCGCACCGAGTACAGCAAGGCGCCCGGCATAGGCAAAGTGCTGCTGGATGAAACGCCGATCGGCAACTACCTGGAAATCGAGGGTAGCCCGCGGTGGATCGATCGAACGGCGAAGTTACTGGGCTTTTCGACGGACGACTACATCACTCGCAGCTACGGCTATCTTTATCTCGCCTACTGCCGCGAGCGGAGAACTCAGCCGGCCGACATGGTTTTTACGCCTAAAGAGATGAGGCAACTCCGCAAGAACGGCGCGAATGCCTGAGGAACACGCGAGCGCCGTCACCCCAATGGCCGCAGGCGGTCATGAGACGCGTTTTCGCGTGCGCTACGCCGAGACCGACCAGATGGGCGTGGTTTATTATGCCAACTACCTGGTCTGGATGGAACTGGGACGCGCCGAATATTGCCGCGCGGCCGGGATTCGTTATCGCGACATGGAACTGGAGGAGGGCGTTTTGCTGGCGGTGGTGGAGGCGCACTGCCGGTATCTGTATCCCGCGCGCTACGACGACGAGATAGCGGTGAAGACCTGGGTGGCGAAAGCAAACCAGCGCATGGTGGAGTTCGGGTATGAAGTTCGCGAAGCCGAGACCGGCCGCCAACTCGCCTCAGGCACAACCAAACACATATTTCTAGGCAGGGACATGCGTCCGGTGAAACTGCCCGAGAAGTATCAGCCGATGTTCGGGATTACTTCTGTTCCTGCTGCTCGAACTTGATCACGGACTCGCCTTCGAACTTGTGATAGTTGCGGAACTCGATGGCGTTGCGCTGGCACTCGTTCGAATTGCGCCAGCAGCTCAAAGCTTCCGCGTGAACCGGCAAGAGGAACTTGTCGGCGGCTCCCAGGTTGATGGTGTCGTAATCCACCGCAGTCTCAACACTAATCTCCGGAAACGCCTCCGGAATCTCTTTGGCCTGCATCTCAATCCGCAGCACCTGCGCGGTCTTGTTGTCGATCCAGACCGAGCCCTTGTACTGGGGCACGACGTATTGTCCCGGCACCCATATCTTCCAACTGGAACGAACGCGCAGCACCTTGAAATCGAACACGGACGCAGGGCGATGCGCGATGGTGTCCTCTTGGATGTATTTGAATTCGGTGGCGGACTGAGGCGCGAAAAGATTCCCCAGGATGGTGCCGAACTCGCCGGTGGACCAGGCGCCGGAATCCTCCGGCGATTTCTTAGTTGGCCTGCCGTTGATTTGCAGGTTCCGGTAGCTCTCCTGGTGATCGTCGTAGACCACCTCTGCGGACACGACGTCGACCACGTTCCAACTGGGCGTGCGCGTCTCGCTGACGTAGCGCGTGGTCTGCTCCTGGCAGACGTAATTGGGCAGGCCCTCCAGGAAGTTGGCCGCCGCTTCGCGCGCTTGTTCGATCAATACCATGTGGGCATTGCCGCGGGGTACAGGCGGATTCGTTCTAGAGAGAGAAGGACGGCTCGCGCTGGTGTCGGCGTCGGAATCGGCGGGAATGGGCGTGGACGCACGTTCGGCGGGTTTGCCGCGCTTCAGGACCGGTGGCCCGGAATCGCCGGGATCGGGCGTGGCGTCGGGGCGAACAAGAATCGTGGGCGGCGGTCCAGTTCTTGGCTCTTGAGGTTGAAACTCGGGTCCGATGCTGTCGTTTTCATTGATCGTTTCGGCAATCGTCTTATTGGGCATCATGCTGACCACGTGAAACATGCCGTCGGCATCCATGTTGGCGGTGACATCCAGCCCGTCGCCCACACGCACCGATTTCGAATCGGCCGAGAACTGGATGATCAGGAAACGCGTGTCTTCGGCCTCCAGCTCGAACGAATCGGCGTCCACTTTTCGCACCACACCGCTCACAACTTCGGTGTGGCCAGCCGGCTGTTCCTGGCGAGTGGTTTTCCGGGAGCGTCCAGAGCCCGGGCTGCCGTTGGGCGAACCTCCCCCTGGATAGCGGCCTGGATATCCGCCGGGCGGTTGGCCGAATTGCGCAGCCAGGGTAAACGCGGCGATAACGAGCAGAAATGCGAGCTTCATGGGGCCCTCTATAGACGAAATACCACGAAGGATGGGTACAGCGGGAAACCACTTCCTAACGGTCGTGGCTCCGTTACAGCGCAGTACTGAGCCGCGCGCGTCAGCAAGCGGTCTATTAGCCTTG
This sequence comes from Bryobacteraceae bacterium, assembly GCA_052148835.1. Taxonomy (GTDB): domain Bacteria; phylum Acidobacteriota; class Terriglobia; order Bryobacterales; family Bryobacteraceae; genus Palsa-89. Next base: position 48,819 of record JBKQHJ010000036.1, on the reverse strand, counting down.
CACCCTTTTCTCCTTACCTTGCCAGAATTGTTCCCGCAGCACCAGCTTCCGAATTTTACCGGTGCCGGTTTTGGGAAGCGGGTCTTCGCTGAACGCAATGATTTTGGGCAGCTTGAACTTGCCCAACCGCGCCTGCAAAAACTCGAGCAGCTGATCCGACGTTAGGGCCGAGGCTGGTTTCCGCACCACGATGGCGGCCGGAACCTCGCCCCAGGTTTGGTCCGGCGCGGCCACGACGGCACATTCAAAAACCTCCGGGTGGGCGAAAATGGCCTTCTCCACTTCGAGCGACGAGATGTTCTCGCCGCCGCTAATAATGATCTCTTTCTTGCGGTCGACAATCTGAATGAAGCTCTCTTCGTCCCACACGGCCATATCACCGGTATGAAACCAGGGGCCGGTCATAACGGCGGCGGTGGCCTCGGGCTCGCGGAAATAGCCTTCCATGATGTGATCGCCGCGGGTGACGATCTCGCCGATGGTTTGCATGTCGCGGGGAACGTCGTGCATGTCCAAGTCCACCACGCGCACTTCCACCCCGATCACGGGCCATCCAGCCATGGATCGGCGGCGCTGCCGGTCGGCATCGGAGGCATAGTAAGAACCCGGTTTGGAACAAGAGGTGGTCAGCAGCGGAGCGGTTTCGGTGAGCCCGTACCCGGCGTAGACGTCGCAGTGAAATGCGTTTTCCATGCGGGCAATCAGTTCGGGCGAGGCTGCCGCGCCGCCCAGCACAATGGTGCGAAGGCTCGAAATATCGTGGGCCGCGAGCTCCGCGCAATTGAGCAATGCGTTGGCCATGGTGGGCACCATCGCCATGTCGGTGGCGCCGTGCGTTTGAATCAGCCGGAAGACCGTGAGGGGATCGAAGCGGCGGACCATAATCTGCTTGGTGCCAAGCATCGTGGAGGCTTGCGGACGGCCCCAACCATTGGCGTGGAACAGTGGGATGGTGTGAAGGTCGACGATGGTTTCCGGCTCGCGATATAAACTCACCACCGAGAGCGCGTGTTGGTAAAGCGTCCGGTGGGAGAGCGTGACGCCTTTGGGCGTGCCGGTGCTGCCACTGGTGTAGAACAGCTCGGCGATGGAGTCTTCATCGAAGCTGAAAATATCGGCACGCGCGGGATGTCCTTGATCGAGCAGCTCCTCATAACTGAGATCGGCGGGGCTCAAATCGGCGCCTCGGCCCCTTTCATCCAACGCGATGAAACGCTCAATGGCCGGGCACGCGGGCTTGAGTTGTTCGACCAGCGGCGCGAAGTCGTTTTCAAATAGCAACACGCGCGCGCCGGAATGATTGAGGATGTTTTGGAGTTCCAGCGGCGCCAGCCGGACGTTGAGCGGCATCACGATGGCGTGCGCCAGCACCACTCCGTAATAGCCTTCGAGCAATTGATGCGTGTTGAAGCTAAGATAGGCCACACGGTCGCCGGGAACAACGCCGTGTTTTTCAAGCGCCGAAGCAAGCCGTTCGGAGCGCTCGGCGAATTCTGCGTAGGTGAATTGGCGTTCCCCGGATACGATGCCAATTTTGTTTGGAAACAGATCCACGGCGCGATGGAGACACCGGATGGGTGTCAGCGGAACGAACATGCACGAATTGTACTCCTAACCGCGTCAGTTCGTTTCCAAGACGGCAGTCAGGACGACGTCTTTATACGACGCGGCCTCTTCGAACAGCGCCCAGAAGATTTCTCCGCTGAACTCATCGATCTCGCCGTTAGTGGAGACCACCTTGCCCGGCGGCTGCACGATGAACATCAGGGGCGTCAACCCTGAGTTGTTCCCTGAGGTTGCCGCGGCGGCCGCGGAATCCGACTGCGTGATCTTGCTGGTGTCAAAGGTCTCTTGAATGAGTTGCCGGGCCACTTCGCGGCGCTCAGCAGGCTGCATCTTGTCGCCGAACTGCTGCTCCAGCGCCTTCACGAGCACGGCGCCCATCCTTTGATTTACGCGATATAGCGCCAGGTCCGGATGCAGGACCCCGAGTGCGAGTAAAGGATCGCCTGGTCCAAACAGCACCGGAACCCCGAGTTCCATCGCTTTATCCACAAGCGCGTGAGCATTGGCATCGGTGGCCAGCGGTGCAGGAAGATGCGATTTCAACCGTGCCAAGTCTTTTGGCTGGATGTCGCCCAGCAGCTGGTTCGGCGGTCCCTTCCAGTGCAGGGTTTCACGGTATTCCAATCGATGGGGTCCGGCCGCTGTGACCGTCACCTGGTTCACCAGCCGCAGCTTGCCGGGTTCGGAGCCCTTAATCGAAAGGTCGCCCTCGAGCGCGGCGCCAGCGGCCAAGGAGCGCTCAAGCGTCAACATGCGATTGTTGTCCTTGATTTCTTCCGACGATTTCCAACCGCTGCCGGTGGGAACAACGAAGGTGTCTTCGAGCGTGGCGCCCGGCGTGGCCTGGAGGCCGTCCTTTTTCTGCGGGCCCGTTAGTACGACGGTCCGTGTCCAGGAACCGTCAGATTGAATTCGGGTGGTGACGCGGGCGCGAGCGCAAGCGCTCAGCAGGAACGTAGCCGCCACGGCGCAGCAGATCGCAAGAGATCGCATGGCCTTATATCGGCGGACGGGCCCAGCGCCCTTAGCGCCTGCTACCATCGGATTTCCTTGCGCCTCGGGCTCCATACTTCCATCTCAAAATCGCTGGAAAATGCCGCGATCCAAGCCGCGGAAGTGGGCGCCAACACGTTTCAGATTTTCTCGGCCAGCCCGCGCATGTGGAGAGCCTCGCCGCCGGCGCCGAGCGCCGTACAACTGCTGCGGCGCGCCCGCGAACGTTACGATCTGACTCCGCTCGTGATCCATGACAATTACCTCATCAACCTGGCGTCCTGTAGCGAGCCGCTGCGACTGCAATCGACGGCGGCGTTTCGCGGCGAGATCGAGCGCGCCCTGGCGATCGGGGCCGAGTATCTGGTGGCGCATCCCGGCAATTGCAAAGGGCATTCGGTGGAGCAGGGCATCTATGCGGTGATCCGGTCGCTGGCGGAAGCGGCGCAGGGTCTGGATACGACAAATCATCTTACAGTCCTGCTCGAAAACACCGCCGGAGCGGGCGCTGCGTTGGGCAGCCGTTTCGAGGAGCTGGGCGTGATGCGGCAATTCGCGGCCGAGCTGACTGATCTGAAAATCGGGTTTTGCATCGACACCTGCCATTGCCTGGCTTCCGGTTATGACGTAAGCTCGGCGGCTGGATTGAAGCGGACGGTGGCAGAACTGGATCGCGCGCTGGGCCTCGACAACGTGCGGGTGATCCACGCCAACGATTCGAAAGCGCCGCTGGGATCGCACGTGGACCGGCACGAGCATATTGGGCGTGGGCATATCGGGGAAGAGGGGTTTCGCAGGATCCTCAAACATCCGAAACTCCGCACGAAAGCCTTTATTCTGGAGACGCCGGTGGATGAACCGGGCGACGAGTTGAGGAATATGGAAATGTTGCGGAAGCTATGTGCCGGAAAGGGCAAGGGACTGAGATAAGCTGGGGGTGCGAACATGACAAGGCTGGAAATTGTCGAAAATCAGGTGAAGGAGCTCAGCGCCGAGGAACTGCGAGCCTTCCGGGAGTGGTTCGCCAACTATAGCGCGAATGATCCGGTGGACGACATTGTGAGCCGGTATCCGAACACGCTGCGCGCTCTGTCCAAATGAAAGAGCCTTCCACAGGTCGCGCTGCCCGTCCACGGACGGATGCTCGAGCTACATGGCGGCGCTCCGGGAGTGCGTGACGAAGGCCTGTTGCAATCGGCTTTGGCGCGCCCGAGGCAATTGTTCGCGTATTCCGAGCGTCCAGATCTGATCGAAATGGCGGCGGCCTATATTGCTGGAATCGTCCAAAATCACCCTTTTGTGGACGGCAACAAGCGGACCGGATTCATCGTTGGTGTGTTGTTCCTAGAAACCAATGGCTACAGCTTCACGGCGCTGGAGGAAGACGCCACGCGAGCGGTGTTGGATCTGGCCGCGGGGGTTCTCAAGGACAAGGGATTCGCTTCGTGGTTGAGCAGCCATGTGAAGCCCCGCCGCAGGAAACGTTGACCCGGTGGGCGCGGAGTTAATGATCTAGTCCGAGATGGCCAGCTCGCCCGGCACGATGGGACGGGTCCTGGGCAGCAGCCCGCGGCGCGCCAGAATACCGCAAAACACTAGAAGTCCCGTAAAGACGACCAACTTCACCGCGTCGGCCGCGCGCGTGTGCGGCAGCAGCTTCCACAGAATGCCGAGCACCGGCTGGGCGACGCAGGAGGCCCACACCGCGCCGTAGAAGTAGCGCCGTTCGTGTCCCTCGCCTTTGGTGGATGCCTTCACCCGCGGCAGCCAACCCAGCGCGCCCAGCGCCCACAGCACGATGGCCAGGGGAAAATATCCGTATTCGTAGATTTGCTTCAACCGCCAGGCGCCCGTCGCTACGGCTACGGCAAGCCCGGCGAAATTCAGCAGCGCAAACGTGATGACGATACTCCAGGCGAAGGTGTAGCAGATGCGGCGGTACAGCGGATTGGGTTTGTCCTCGACGAAGCGAATAATGTAGGGCCGCGGCTCGACGCCGGGCAATTGGCCCCGCAGGGCGGCGATGCCGGTCCCCAGGATCACCAGGCCCAGCCACAGCAGCTCGCGCCGGTCGAAGCCGTGTTCGAACAAGCGGAACGTGGAGGGTCCCGGGGCGATGAAAAAAACAAAAATCCAAATCGGCCAATGGGCCAGCCGATACGCGGGTTTATTGCGGTCGCGCAGCTTGCGGCCGCTCGCAAGCTCTACTCGCACGTTTCAAAAAGCCAGTTACTGTCCCGCGGGCTTAGCGGGAGCCGGCTTGGGAGCGGCAGTCGTAGCGGGAGCTTTCGGGGCGGGAGCCGCCGGCGCCGGGGCCGGAGCGCTCGCTGACGAGGCGTTCTTGTCGTAGAGCTCGATAATTTCCTTGGTGATATCGATGCTGGGCGAAGCGTAGAGCACCGGCGTCTGCGGCGAGCTGACGTCCACCACCATGGTGATGCCGTTATCGCGAGAATATTTTTCGATCACCGCCAGAATCTTCTGGCCGAGCTGCTGCAGCAGCTTTTGCTGGTCGGCTTCCAGATCGGCCTGCGCATCCTCCACCTCGCGCTGCATGGTCTTCTTCTTGGCCTCGATATTCTTATAAAGGTCGTTCTTGGCCGACTCACTCAGCGTATTCGAGCCTTTGCTGAGCTGGTCCTGCAAAGCGTTAATTTCGTTTTGCTTTTGCTCCAATTCCTTCTTTTTGGGCGCGGTCTTGGCATTCAATTCGGCGGCGGCTTTCTGACCATCCTTGGTGCTGATGATGGCGCCTTGAATGTTGATGACCGCGAATTTGCCCTGCTGCGCTTGGGCTGTCCATGTCAAGGCCAATGCGAGCACCGGCCACAGCAATAGCTTACTTTTCACAGTGAGACTCCTAATGTCGAAAATCATTTTACTCTATCCAATCCCGCCCGGTTTTAGAAGGGGAAGGCGCGGGTCCTCCACCGGCGCCGGGTTTCACGCGAGTTCCTCAAAAAGTCCGCCCGACCGTGAATCGGAACATCGCGGAGCGCTCGGCGCTATAGGGAAGAACCGATCCGATGGACGCGAGGGCATTATTGTAGGTGGCCGTATTCGGGAAATACGATTTGTCCGCGACCACCGGCGCCGCCAGGGTACCTTCGAAACGGGTGGGATTGTAGGCCCAATACACGCGGAAGGGCGCGTTCACCACCGGCATCAAGACCTGGAGTTCCAGCCCGGTGGAGGTGCGTACCATTTCGGAGCCGGGTTGGACGTAGGAGGTGCCGGTAAACCCAGCCTCCGGAAACTCCTGATTCAGTTGCGCGAGCCGTCCTGGATTGAGGCGGAGCTGGTTGGGAAATAATAACGTGTCGAGGCCGGCGTCGGCGAAAATCGCCAGCGTTACGGGCCCTACGATCGGAATGCGGTATTCGAAGTTTCCCACGACGTTGGTGTCGCCTCCCGGGAACGTGACCTGATAGGAAGGAACCGGCATGGTTACCTGAACGCCTTTTTGAGTTCGCAGCGTGCCGTCGGCATTATAGACGTTCACGCTCGCCACGTCGCTGGGCAGATAAACGATGGGGCTGATGGTCCAGTCATAGAAGCCGCGGACGTCATTCTCGCCGCCCGTGAAATAGCGCGAGAACGGAGGAGCTGTTTTGCCTCCATAACCGATAATCATTCGCGCCGAAAGATGCATTCCGATGATATGGCCTTTTTTCAATCCCGGGTGGAAATATTTCGCGTCGAAGTTCGGCTGAATGGTGTTCACGTTGCCGCCGAGTTCGGTGCCGGAGAACGCCAGCGAGAAGAACAGCTCCCGGCCGGCGGTCGGATTGATCGGATTGTTGATGCTGTTGTAGGTGTAGGAGGGCGTGATGGTGCTGGTGCGAATGCCACTGAGCTGATTGGGGCCGCCCACACCCTCGAAATCGATATAATTGAAGTAATTCTGGGCTGCGGTGGTGATGGGCCTTACGCTAGAAATGTTATAGCCGTAGGTCAGTCCCACGCGGGCGAAGCTACGCTTGAGCGGATACGAAACGAAGACCGTGCCGCCGTAACCATCCTGGACGTAGTTCAGCAGGTTCTGCGTGCCGAGGGCGCTGTAATAAGAGTTCAGGTTGACGCCTTCGAGAATAGAGGCCTGTCGAGCCTGATCGTAGTTGTAGCGCTGAACATATAAAGTGAAGCCGGTCTGCACCGCGTGGTCCAGGAAGTAAGGCTCAGTGAACGAGAACTGGACCGACTGCATGGTGGTGCCGATCTGCGAGCTCAGGCTCAAGGTCTCGCCCAGCCCAAGAAAGTTATTGGTGGAATACGACGCTCCGATAAAACTGCCGGCGATGGCCGAAACGCCGCCATTCAACTGGATAGAGTTTTTTCCGCGTTCCTTCACTTTGAGCGTAATATCGACCGTATTGGTCTTGGTATCGCGCTTGATATCGGCGGCATCTTCGGCCTTCAAGGGTTCGAAATAACCCAGTTGATTCAGCCGCAGGATGCTGAGCTCCCACAGGCGGTTGTTGAAGATCTGGCCCTCGTCGATGAGCAACTGGCGCCGGATCACCTTGTCGCGCGTGGTGACGTTGCCGGAGAAATCGATGCGCCGGACGAAGAACTGATGCCCTTCGTCGACCGAGAGCGACATATCCATCTTCCCGTCCGGCTGCGGATCGAAAGACGGCTCGGCTACGATGTCGATGAAGCCGAAGTCCATGTACAGCTTGCGCATGTTCTCCAGACCCTTGCGGAGCTTGGCGGTGGAGAACACATCGCCTTTCCCCATGCCGAACAACGGCGTCATAAGAGCTTCGGGAGTGCGGAAGAATTTCACACCCGAAAACGTAATGTTGTCCAAGTGGTATAGCAGGCCTTCTTCCAACGTGACGTTTACGTCGGCTGCGGTGCCCGGCTTGTTGGGATGAATCAAGGGAATGTGCGTGCCTTGGCCGCCGGTTTTGCGCATGGTGACCACGGCGTCGGTAACGCGCGCGGTGAAATAGCCGTGTTCCTGATAGAACACCTGCACGCGGCTCTTGTCTTCATCCAGCTTGCTCGGATCGTAGGTCTTGGCGAACAGATTCTCAAACAGAATGGAATAAGGGATGCCAAGGGGATGCAGGTTCTTCATGGCACGAATCACCTGCTTGTCGGTGAACACCGTATTTCCCGTGATATCGATATTGCCTACCTTGACCTTGGGCCCTTCGTTGATCTTGAACGTAATTTCAAGCGACGACGGCGGAACGCGCCGGACCTGCGGATCCACGGTGGCTGAGAGGTGACCGTGTTCGGCCAGCAGGTCGATGATCACGTTCTTGGCGCGCTGCACTTTATTAGGATCGTATTGCGACTCGACAACCAGACCGACCTTTTTATCCTTGAAGCGGTCCAGAATGTCGGACTGGCTGACGGACTTGTTGCCTTCGTACTTGATGGTGCGCACCACCGGCCGCTCCACCACCACGAAACGGATGATCCAGCCTTCCTTGCCCGGCTCGCGCTCGATGCGGATATCGTCGAAGCGCCCGCTGTTCCATAGCTGCATGAAGTCGCGATGCAGGCTTTCCTCAGTGAACGGGTCGCCCTTTTTGGTGTAGATCAGAGCTTGTAACGTATCCTGGCGAACGCGCCGCGCGCCCCGAAACTCGATGGCCTCGATAACATTGTCGGGCGGCTGTCCGGGCCTGGTGACGCGGGATGGCTCTTGCGCGGCTGGCGGCGGGGCCGGCGCGAGTTGTGGTTTGGGCGGCTCGGCTGGCGCCGTGGGCACGGTCTCAAACGGATTCGGGGGTTTGGGCTGCTGCTGTTGTTGTTGCGGCTGCTGCTGGTTCTGAGCGACGGCGCTTGGAACACCAATTCCAACGGCAATCACAGCGGAGCAAAGCAAAGGGGCTGGCAAGCGGCCAAGCCTGAGAAACATCATCTAGTCTGGTTCCTTTCCACGCTGCGCAGCCAGTTCATAGCCTAAAGCAAATTCATCGCAAGAAAAAAGCTTCCAAGCCTGAGAGCAACTTCATGGCCGGTACGCGCCATCCGAAGCCCGGCTCGGTCTGGAGGTCCGATCGCCGCCTGAAAATGGGCGGACTGAGCGGCGTCCCAAATCGAACGTCCCATTTTAGCTGATGTTTGGGTGAGTGAACCAGTGTGCCGCCCGGAATACAGCGGGCGGCTCCCGCACAGGATACAGTAAGAAGAGGTTGCCCGATGGCGTACTTTCTCGCAAAGACCGACCCCGAGACCTACTCCATCGATCAGTTGGAGAAGGAAAAGAAGACCACGTGGGATGGAGTGAACAACCCGCAGGCGGTGCGCGCCATTCGCGAAATGAAGCCCGGCGACAAGGTGTTCATCTATCACAGCGGCGGCAATTCGGCCATCGTCGGCTTCGCGAAAGTGGCTTCCGAATCCCGGCCCGATCCGAAGAATCCGCGATCGGCCGTGGCCGATTTTGAATACGCGGGGCGCATCGATCCGCCGGTAACGCTCGCCGAGATAAAACAGTCGAAGCAGTTCGACGATTGGGCGCTGGTCCGCCAAGGCCGCCTGTCGACCATGGCCGCGCCCCAGAGTTTTGTCGAGTGGATACGGAAGAAAAATCCGAAAGCGAAAATCTAAGCCCGCAACGCGCGCATTGTTGCGACCACTGCTCCGAGGAACGCGCCGGCGCTTACCGCGGCCTTTCTGAGCGACCATTGTTGACGCCTTTCGGCACACGCCGCGCCAGCCACGTGTTCCGGCCGAACCCCCACTCCTACCACATATCCCATCACCCACCTGCGGCCCGGCAGATGCTCGAAGGCCTTCAATTGCCAGGGAGCTTTCAATGGGCCGCTGATTTGAAATACGCGCTCGAAAGCATTGTGCGCGGTCACCTGCAAGGTTTGCGTTACCCGCGTGGGGAATTCGCGGCGACGTTGCACTCGATGGAGCAACGCTTCCGTCATGCCTCCTTCGCGGAGCGGCCGGGCCAGCAGATTTGCTGTTGCAACGGCATCCTGGATGGCGAGATTAATTCCTACACCGCCCGCCGGCGACATGGCGTGCGCGGCATCGCCGATGCACAGCAAGCCCGGAAGATACCACTGGCGCAGCCGGTTGATCTGCACCGTCAGCAGCTTGATCTGATCCCAGCTCGCAAGCTCGCCCACGCGATCGGCAAGGTACGGTGCGATCCGCGCAATGGCCTCGCGAAATGCGTCCAGCCCGGCGCTTTTCAATTGCTCGAACGAGCCTTTGCGAATAATCATCCCGGCCTGAAAATAATCGCCGCGGTTGATCAGGATGAGCGCCTTGCCGTAATTGATGTTCCCCAACACCTGCTCGGGATCCCCGGTTCGCCGCGATATACGGAACCACAGCACATCGATCGGCACGCCGAACTCCTGAAGATCGAGACCGGCGGCCTGCCGGATGGTTGAATGCCGGCCGTCGCAGGCCACCACCAGATCCGCCTGGAAACGCACGGGACCTTCCGGCGATCGCGCTTCCACTCCAACCACTCGTTGGCCGTCGCCGATCAGGTTCATACCTACGTGCTGCATCCGAAGCTGAAAGCCGGGGAATCGCCGGGCGTGCGCGACAAGAAAATTCAGAAAATCCCATTGGGGCATCAGCGCGACGAACTTCGAATGGGTGGGCAGGTGACTAAAATCGGCGGCGTGAAACTCGTAATCTCCGATGCGCGCGCTGACCGAGGTCACTCGCTGGTGCGGCAATTCGAGCAGATCCTCCAGCAGCCCCAACTCGCGCATGACGTCGAGCGTAGAAGGATGGACGGTGTCGCCGCGAAAATCGCGAAAAAAATCCGCGTGTTTTTCGAGAACCACTACTTCCACGCCGGCCCGCGCCAGCAGGTACCCGAGCATCACTCCGGCCGGTCCGCCGCCCACCACACAGCAGGTAGTTCGAATGGATTCCATGTTTCAGCTCCCCGCGGTTCGGGCCCGAGGCTTTTCGGTCTCGAGCGTTTTTACAATTTCGAGAAGCTCGCGGCGGTCCACGATGTGGTAGTAGCGCACCGAAGCTTCTCCGCCGCTCAGATGCTCCAGCATCTGTTCCAACGCATCGCTCGGGTTATTGGCCTGAACGCCGATAGAGTGCAAATAGCCGGAGTGGCGCAGGCGGTGCCACAACTCGGGCAGCGTGAAGCGGCGTTCCAGCGTCAAGCCGCCGGCCAGTTGGGAACGGCTCACCAGGTACTGGACCAGCAGCAACTCATCGAACAACATGGGCGCGAGGAACAGGCGCCCGTGTTCCGTTTCCCAGGATTTCGCAGGTGCTTCTTGCTCGGGAGCAAGCCGCCGCGAGCGCCGGATGGAATGAACTCCCGCGAATTGCGCCTGCCAATTCACCTTGGGTTCTTTGCGGCTCAGATAATGCAGCAACACGTCGCGCAGCCAGGCCGGATGCTCCAGATCCAAATGCGCGCTAATTTTTTCCAGCCATTCGAAAAATGCGTGCTGCTGCGTGGCTTTCTGCTCCAGCACCACGAATTGATCGTTCGATTTAGGCAGCGACTTCACCAGGCTGCGCCGAAGAACATCGGTGGCTTTACCGCTTTCAATGCGATGGGTCTCGATCCGCGCCTGCCATTTGACGGGCGATCCACAGTACGGGCAGGGCTGCTTTTCGCGGGCGGCAAAGAACGGCCGCGCGACCTCGGCGGAGGTGAGTTCTTCAATAGATGGCGTGTAGCGCCTGATTTGAGCCAGCGCGGTCTTGGGCGCAAGGCTCATGGCCTGCGTGAAGATCTGCCAGACACAGGCCACGCAGAGCGATCGCTCGCTCGATTGGACCGATTCCGGAGGGAAGGTGGACAGGTCCACGCGGAAAGCCGGCTTTTTGGCAAGCGGCTTTTTCGCAACTGGCTTTTTGCCAATGGGCTTCGCCGCGGTCTTTTTCGCCACTTTCGCAGCGCGTTTCTTCAACCGGGTGGCCATAATCACAGAATCGCGGTCTGCGAGCCGTCGATTTTGGAGCCCGAGATCAAGGCCGCGAAAAGCGCGAGGCGGAGGGTAAAAAGCGCGCCCAGTATGGCTTTGAGGCGAAACAAAAGGCCGGCGGCGAAACCGTAATGCTTCCCGAAAAACACGGCCGCTCCGTGGACGCGGTCGGCTGTCAGTATGGTACGGGCGGACTCGGCATAGGGCGAACCCGGGGTGTAGAGCGCGGTCACTTGCGGAAGCGCCGAGATCTTGCGCGCGACGCGGCGGATCTGGTAGCAAAGTTCCGCGTCGGACCAGGAGTCGCCGTAGCGCTCGTCAAGATAATTGAGGCCTTTGACAAAAAATTTCCTCACCAGGAAGGCTTGAAACGTGGCGCACTCGACCGGAAACACCTCGGCCGTCTTGTCCACGGCGACGGGCGTCAGATCAAGGCCGGTAGCGGGCGTCGGGAGGCGGAAGAACTGGCTGGCCGGCTGGGTTTGTGTATCGATCAGGAGCGGGCAGACCGCCACCGTCTCCGGCTCAGACTCCAGATGTTTTACCAGCGATGGAATGGTGGTGGGCAAGACTTCTACTTCGGGAGTCATGAACAACAGATACTCGCCGGCCGCGGTGCGAGTGCCGATGTTGAGCGCCTTGGTGCGGCCGAAGTAGCGCGGCAAGCGCAGCATGGTGACATTGGAAAACTCGGAATCGAGCTGCGCGCTTTCATCGTGCGAGCCGCAATCCACCACCAGAATCTCGACCGAAGCCCGATCGTTGGAGCCTTCGAGCGCCGCCAGGCAACGGCGCAGAGCGGGCGCGCTGTCGTAAGAGAAAACGAGAGCCGTCACCTTGATGATGGGCGGTAGATCGATTTCTTGCAGCTGCGGCTCCGGCTCCACGGCGACGATCGGCGCGGCTTTGTGCGCTTCTACTTTGCGTTTGCTGGCAATGGGCATGGGCAGTTTAGAAGAGGGTTCCGTAGTGTCATTTCGAAGTTGTCATCAGGCAACTGTCGGCGAGCAGAGCCACTCTGGTAGGCGGCGATTTCAGAGCAATCGAAAACGGGACAGGGTCGTTCGCGGTCGGCAACCAATAGACGGTGGTCTTGGTTCCGGTCTGCACTTCGACGGGCACATAAGCGGTAAAAGCCTCGTCGACATCCCGCTGGACAAGGGTTCCAGACAGTTTCGCGGCGTGCCAGGCGTAGGACAGCTTGACAGCCGGAATCCCGGTTCCATAAATCCAATTGTCGAAGAAGATCTTCAAATCGCGATCGGGCGATTGGGGTGCGTACTGGCGGGCCAGATCGCGAAACTCTTCGGTGCTGATGGAATGATGGTGGCTTGCGATGTCGCGCAGCAAGGCGAGAAATTTCTCATCCCCCAGGCGCCGCCGGAGCATGTGAATAATCCAGGTGCCTTTCTCGTAGGTCACTATCCGCCAGGCGTCGGGTGCGAGCGAGGATTCCAGGCGATAGCCCCAAACGATCGGGCCGGCGGAATCAAGCGTACGGCCCGCGGCGGTCTTGGTAAGCAGATGCGTGCGATAGTCGTCCAGCACGGCGTCCACGGCCTTGATGCCCTTCCTGCGCTCCAGCAATAGCAGAGCCGAATAATTGGCGAGGGATTCGATCAGCCAGTTGTCGCGATAACTGGCCGGAACCACCAGGTTCCCCCACCATTGGTGCGCCACTTCATGGGTCTCCAGCAGTTCGGAATAGAAGGTCTGTTCGTAGGGCTGGCGAAGGGCCTGGGGTCGCTGCCCCGGATCGATATAAGCGAGCGTGGAGAGGTAAACTAAGCCCGGAAACCCCTGGCCGAAGCCGCCGGGGATGGGTGTAACGGCGATATTGCGGATGGGGCTGGGGCCAAACTCTTCGGTCATGAAATCGAGCGTGTCCAGAAGGCCCTTGGTGAGTTCGTCCATGCGCGCGGCGGGATTGGGTGGACCGGATGGAGGGAGAGAGTTGGGCTCGCCGGCCGCCTTGGGACGCCAGCGCCGAAATGGGTCGTCCACGGGCGGCATGGGCGGAAGCACGGCTTTAGGCGTCAGCGCGCGCTCCAGCTGATGGTTGGCGTATAGCTGAACGCGGTATCCATTGTGCTCTTGAACCACGGACTGGAAGTTGCCGAGATTGAAGCCGGCGAATCGAATGGGGACATCCGTCTTGACGTGCGTGATGCGCCACTCGCCTTCGATGCGATCTTCCACCGACGTTCCCGTGGCGGCCAGAGTCAGATCTTTCGGATAACGGAACGTCAAATCATAATTGGCCAAACCGCCGCCGGTACGCGGATACCAGCTGCCGCGCGATCCCACGTAGTACACCTGATTCCCAGCGTCGCGAATTACCGCGCCTTGGTGATGGATTTCGATCTCGTGCGGGACCGCCGGGTCGAGCGGGGAATCGGAGACCAGCAGCAATTGGCGTTCTTCATTCGCTTGGATCAGGTTCGAGCGAAGCGATTCGCGGTCGAAGACTTCCACCGGGCGTCCGTCCACGCTGGCGGCGGTGACGCGCATGTCGGGAGACAAATTGAAGGGCAAAGCGAACGGTGTCTCCTTTTGCCGCAAAGTGAGCGTCGCCCGCGTGACCGCCTGCATCGTTAAATCGGGTTGCAAGACAGCTTCGATGCGGATGTTGTCGAGCGCGTAATGCGGGCCGCGAGGCAGGGCTCCGTTGCGGAACGAGCGGGCCTGAAAGGCGGTCCACGTATTGAAATAAGTGCGATTGTCGTGGTAATCCAGTTTGCCCACCACGATCTGGTCTTGCGAGGTGGGATCGTATAGCACGTCGAAATTGTCCAGTTGATCGCCCGCGACCGCCATATAAAATAGCCCCGTGTCGCGCTGGCGTGACAATACGTCAAACACCACGCGCGTTTCGAAACTGGATATCAGGTTGCTCAGGATGGAGGTCCAGCGTTCGGCGATGAGGCCGCCCATCTCGGCGCTGTTTTTGGACGAGGGATTGTTCTGAACCTGCGCTAGAAGATCGTCGCCGGTTCCGTCGGTGAAGACGAAGGCCGCGGTTTTGAAGTGTTCCTCGAGATTGGGCGAGTTTGTAAAAGCGGCCATCGACGAGCGCTCACTGCGGGTTGGTGGCAGAAGCAGCACATCGCCGTCCCCGCCGTCGGCGGTGGCAACGAAGACCGCGCCTAAGCGTGTGCCTCGAGTGGGCTTGGTGAACATCAGGTAGCCGGCCCCCAGATACACCTTCACATCTTCTTTGTTGAAATTCAGATCGATAACGCGGTAGCACTCGCCGGGATCTAACGAAACGTTCTGGATTTCATCGCCTAAATCCGCCGTGGTGCCGGCAGCAGCAACAGGACGCAGGGCAATCAAAACCAGAGCCGCGAGGTAGCGGAACACAATTATCAGTTTAGCGGGCAAACGAAGTTTCGCGGGCGAACGTCGCCTCGCCGCGTGGAGCTGTCTGAAGGAATATGGCGCGGAGGAGCAGGGTGCTAATTGCTAGTTTGCACGCTCACCACGCGGCCATTATCGAGGCGAATGGTTCCGATCGGCTCGCCCTTGGCCCAATATTGAAGGATTTCGCGTAGATGACCATCGTCATCGGGAATGCTGATGGTAGATTGAGGCGCACCGAGCGCCGCGCGTAGCTCGCTGGACGTCGCGCCGACTCTGACGCTGGCAACCTCGGCGATGGTCGGTTCCTTGATCACCGGCTCAGCCACTACGGGCACGATGGGGGCCGCTGCCACCGGTTGCGCCTCAACGGGAGCCTCACGCCGGCGAGCCGAATGATGAGAAGAGCCGCCACCGCCTCCCCCTCCGCCGACCGGTGCATCAGCACCTCCCGCCGAAGCGCCTCTCGCCGAAGACTGCGGCACCACTGGCGCGCTAGCCGTCGTTACGGGCGAGGCATCAGGCGTGGGTTTGGCGGCTGCGGGCGTAGTCGCTGTAGCTTTCGCGGGCTTGGCGGTCCCGGCTTTTGACACGGTCTTATCCACGGTGCCAAAGACGCTGCCGAGAGCGGTGCCGACCGGCTTTCCGACAGCAGTACCAATAGTGGCGCCGGCGGCGGCGGCGGCGTGTTCCGTCAGACTTTGACCGACCAGGCTGGTGGATGCAACGAGACTTCCGAGCAGCGCAGTGAGCGCGAGCGAACGCATGGGATTTCCCCCTCAATACCATGCTAAGAGCAGGGCGGGCCGGGCACCAGCCTTAAAAAACCTTAGTGCTTACTAACAAAAGGTACCGGACCCACTGTGCTACGCTCAATCGATCACCCAAAATTCTGATTCCGAGGAGGCAGGATGTCCCGGCTTTTGCTCGTAATCTGCTCCCTGGCGTTCACCGCATCGGTTTCCGCCCAGACCGGTACAAGCTCGCTAACCGGCTTGATTTCTGGTCCAAACGGCGCTGCGGTGGCCGATGCGCCGATCCAGTTAACGAACAAAGCTACCGGCTCGCACGCGCGGACCACCAGCAAGCCGGATGGCGGCTACGCGCTCACTGGCCTGGCTGCCGGAACCTATCAGCTCACGATCGTGATGCCGTGCTGTGCGTACAATCGCGTGTCCAAAGAGATAGTGATAGAAGCAGGCAAACCTAGTCAACTTAATATCGCTCTCACCGAAACAGTGAACGGAACCACGCTCGGGGACGATCCCGGCAGGCTGGCCGATGTGATGCGGAAACGCGCGAAAGTTCCATCGCGGCCCGTGCCTCAGCTGGTGAACGGGAAGCCCGACTTGTCGGGCGTGTGGCTGGTCAAAGACGATCCATACCCGGAAGCGCCCGAGCTCCTGCCGTGGGCCGCGGCGTCGACGAAGGAACATGCGGAGAGCAACGGAAAAGACGCTCCGCATAACCACTGCCTTCCGGGGCCACCGCCGGTGCCTGGAAGCTCGTCGCCTTTCATCGGCAAGTTTGTCCAGAATCCTTCGCTTCTGATCATCCTTTTCGAGGACTATCCGGGCTTTCGCCAGGTCTTTCTCGATGGACGGGCGCATCCATCGAATTGGAGTCCCTCGTGGATGGGGCACTCGGTGGGCAAGTGGGAAGGAGACGTGCTCGTAATCGATACCGTCGGATTCAATGACCGGAGTTGGTTGGGTGGCATCGGCGGCGGGCCAATTCCACATACGGAAATGCTGCGCATGACGGAGCGCTACCGGCGCGTGGATTTCGGGCACATGGAAGCGTCGGTAACCTTCGAGGATCCGAGGACGTTTGTGAAGCCGTACCACACGAATTTGACATTCGATCTGACGCCGCAGGAGGAATTACTCGAATACGTCTGCGAGAACAATAAGCCGGAGCATCTGGTGGGCAAGTAGGCTCTTGTAGGCTCTTTCCTGGTGCCGAGGTTATCGATTCGCCTGGAGGCCTTCCACGAACTTCCAGAAGTCCCGGTTGTCACGATGCGGCAGGAACGAGTCGTCTTTCGTCGGATCTGGCATTGCTTCGCCTGCCACCACATTGGCTTTGCGTGCGAAGGCTTGTTGTAGATGAAGACGAGCGTCCTGTAGTTTGTTCTCCTCTGCGTCGGCGCATGCGAGATTGTAGTAGTAGAGAGGGTAATCTGGATCCTCCGCAACTGCTCTTTCCAAAATTGCGCGAGCCTTTGCGATTTGACCCGAGATACCGTACGCCATCCCAGCCTGGTCTATTAGAATGCGTCTCCCGTCCTTCGTAACTGCGCTCGGTTCGTCCTTCAATCTCATCAATGCTTGTTCAAACATCGGCGCCGCGGCTGCGTACATCCGCGTTTTGTATAAGACTTGTGCATAAACGAGGATGTCGCTGAATCTTGGGGCGTAGTGTTCTTCGAGCTGATAAGTCGCCAAGATACCTTTTATGTCCGCATCTTCAGCGCTGATGGGCTTCTCGCTATAGAGCTCCAGATCTCCGCAGACGTCGCCACTGGCAATGAAGCCTCTCACCGAGTAAATGGTCGAGCCAGTCTTGGCCTGGGCTGAATAAATCGCGACGGCGACGGGCAACTGGCCTGCCCTGACAATCTCCGAACGAGTGGCGATCTTCAAGTTTGGGTTACTCTTCTCCTCCGGTCCGAGAACCCCTTCACGACATTTTGCACTGGTTAACGGAGCCTGTTCAGGAAATACGAAGAGGAATGCTAAAAAGGTGAGCCGGTGAGATCCGTCTCGGCCGCGAATTCCGATCTCTCTCCCGTTGGGCTTCGCGGAGGATTGAAGGACCGTGAATCCGTCCGCCGACCATTTCAATTTTCCTGGATGGTCTGGCAACGCAAGTTTGAAAGCTGAGCCTGGGACAGTTTGGGCGAGAGCCGACGAGCCGCAAAGCGCTACCGCCGCAAAGAGCCAGCTTGCGTGTTTCATCGATTTAAGTTTAGCGATTAAGTTTAGCCTCGTGTCGTTAACTTTTGCAGTCGTCCGTCGCGCGGGAACTCGGTTAGTTCCGGGCGAAGATCTCGATCCACTGGCCATGTTGGCTCCAGCGTTGGATGGGAACGAGACCGAAGTGCTGACGAACCTCGGCGGGGGTCATTTCGCGTTCGTATTCGTAATAACGGCCCAGAAAGCCGCGGATCGCAGGCCATTGCAAAACGCCCCAGCTTGGTTCCCAGGTGCGTGAGTAGAGAACCAGCACGTCGACGGAGTGCGGGTTCAGGGCATTGAGCGTAGAAACGCGGAGATCCGAGGTTTCGGCCGCGGACATCGCACGGTGGACATAGCCGAACGCGGGATTGCGTAGCGCTTGGGTGAGGGGCCAAGCGGTATAAACGGTCTGGCTGGGATAAGTCTTCTCGAGAAACTGAGCGGCGGCGCGGTGAAGTTGGACGAAGTCGACCAGGGCGAGGTTGTTCTCGTAGGGAAATGGAAAGGGCGGATTGAAAAAGAGTCCAGCAAGCAATCCCGAAGCAAGGACCGCAACGCCCGCGTAGCGCCAGCGCGGACGTAGAAGCTCAAATGCAGCACCCATCGCGATGTAAACGAGCGGGAGAACGGGAAGCAGATAGCGTTCGAGCGCCGCGCCGCCGAGCAGGCTGACCAGCACGATGTGCGCTGCGATGAAACACCCGACAATCTTCCAGGGCCGCGTGGAGTAAAGCTCGCCTTTCTTCCAGGTTTTCTGGCAGGCGATGAGGATGGCAAGCGAGCCTACCCAGCGGAAGTCGGCAATGAAGAGATAGTAGAAGCGGCGTAGGAGCGCAACGGAGGCGCGCACGGGGTTGAGCGAGTAAATCGTATTGTATTGCGTGAAGCCGGGATCTCCGAAGAGGTGGCCGGTGGTCCGCCAAAGCGCGAAGAACCAGACTGCCAGAGCGGCGAAAGGCGCGAGATAAAAAGCGGCGTACTTGGAGCGCGCGGGATCGCGGTATAGGACAACGATAAAAATTAGAGGCAGGAGCGCGCCCGTCTCCTTGGAAAGCACCAGCGCGGTGCACGCGGCGGCCGCGGCGGCGTGGCGATCGTTGAGGAACAGCAGCAGGCTGGCCACGGTAAAGAGCATGGCGGGCATGTCGAGCTGCGCCAGCATCGATTGCGCGTAAAAGAGCGGGTCGAGCAATAGAAATAGCGCCGCGAGAATGGCAGCGCATCGATGCCCCGCGAGATCGCGTCCCAGGAAAAAAGTGAGCACGACGCCGGCGGCGGCCAGTGCGAGCATCGACAATCGAGTGGCCGCGATCGAATACCCGGCAACTCGCCAGACCAGCGCCAGATAAGCCATGACGCCGGGCGGATGCGCGTTAGGGACGGTGGAGTGTGGGATCCACGCGCCGTCGTGAAGAATGTCGAGCGCCGCCGGGACGAACTGCCCGAGTTCATCCCAAAAGTAAGGCAGTCCCAAATAAGGAAGATGCGTGAGAAAAACGATCAGCGCTAAAACGGCCGCGAGTAGGAGGGTGCGGAACGTCACCCGCATCAGGTCACGGTATCAAATTATTGGATGGAGCCGGTTTTACCCGCGTGCGGCTCCAGTTTGATTTCGCCGAACGTGGCTTCGTACTGCGAGATGTTCTGGGTCAAGACGTTCAACAACGCCTTGGCCTGTTGCGGGCTCAAGTAAATGCCCTGAAAATTGTTGATGGTGACGGAGTCGGGAGAGGTTTGGTTCACCGTGCCGAACATGAGAAAAAAGTCCCAGAGATTGACGCGGATCTGGACGCTGTTGGCGTAGCTTTCGCGGTAATCGTTGGTGTTGGTTAGTTGAAATTTCGGCGCGGGTTGGGAGGGCGTCATAGACACAACCATAGTGACACGGCGCCGAGAGGAGCGTGGGCCACTTCGGTCCGCGGTACTGACGCCGCTGACGCCGGAGCTAGTCGATTTGATCGCCCTGATCTTCCGGATCGCCGACCGGGATGCGCAGCAGCGTTTCAGGATCGAGGAACTGGAGAAAGCCCGGGGGGAGCGTGTCGGTAGGGTCGTCGATGTTGGTGGGACCGATGGCGCCTTGCGATCCAATGAGACAAAGATCGCTATCGGGCCATTGCGTTGTGGCGCGATCCATCGCGCTGGTGAAGGATTGAATGTCGGGGCGTTCGAGGCGGGCGGCCGCGGGGGCATGGGCCGGCTTGGGCGGGTGGGCGGTGACGCCCAAGTGCTGGTGGTGCGCTGAGCGCAAAGTTTCGGCGACTTTTTGGAGCGATTCAGGTTTCATCGGATGCCTTTCATCGCAAGCGTACGGCGTGAGCGGGGTGCAATCGTGGACGCGTGGGCGCTAAGTGCCTCGCGCCGAAGGAAACATAGGAAAGCTGGTAACGTGATCGGGATGCCGCAATTAAGATGCGGAACCGGCCGACGATGACGCCGACCGCAAGACGAGCTGGCCGTCTAGAGGTAGCGAGTCCGCAACGATCCCCAAGCGCGCCGTGAAATGGAACGAGCTGCCCTGGCCGGGCAAGCTTTCCACCCAGATGCGGCCGCCCAGCATCTCGGTGAGCCGATGCGATATCGTCAGCCCAAGCCCAGTGCCGCCATAACGGCGCGTGGTGGAGTTATCGGCTTGCGTGAAGGAAAAGAAGATTTCTTTCTGCCTTTCAATTGGGATGCCGATCCCTGTATCTTTGACCGTGAACCGTAGAACGGCACGATCGGCGCTGGTTGATTCGCTTACCACCGACACTGTAACTCCGCCGGAGCTGGTGAACTTGAGGGCATTGCCAACCAGATTCACGACGATCTGACGCAAACGAACCGGATCGCCGGCCACCAGATCGACGACTTTCGGATCGACCTGCCAGTTCAAATACAAACCTTTTTGTTGCGCTCGCATCGAAAGTGGCTTCAGAGCTTGCGCCAGGCTCTCCCGGATACTGAAATTCACTATCTCGAGATTCAGCTTTCCGGCTTCGATTTTTGAAAAGTCCAGAATGTCGTTGATCACCGTCATCAAGCTTTCGGCGGACTCCTTGGCGGTTCCGAGATAATCGCGCTGTTCGGCGTCGAGTGCGGTGTCGAGCGCCAGTTCCACCATTCCGAGAACCCCATTCATGGGAGTACGAATTTCATGGCTCATGTTCGCCAGGAACTCGCTCTTCGCGCGATTCGCCGCATGCGCCTCTTCCTCGGCGCGCCGGCGTTCCACCATCTCTTCTTCCAGCCTGCGATTCACGGTTCTCAGCGCGCGGCGTTGCAAATGCGCTTGCAAGGCCAGGTGGACGAATACCCCGAAGATCACCGCGCCCAGCAGCGCTCCCAAGAACGAGACGGCGGACGACAAAGCGGTTTGATTCCGGGCCGAGAAGGTCTGCAAAAGCCCAAATCTCACCGTCGCCAGAAAGAGGCCGGCGCCGAGGGGCGCCCAAAGCTCGCTCAGCCCGGATTGAATCAGGTCCAAAGCCAGAGCCATCACGCCAATCCCGAGCACCAAGAAGCCAATGGCGGTGTAAAAAGCTACACGGGTCGGGAGGCCGAAAACGAAAGTCTCACCGCTTCCCCAGACCACGCTGATGCCACCGGCCGCGCCAACCGCCGCAATGAGCACTCCTGTGACCCCCAGCACGGGAGACCGCTTGGCGAGCGGGATTAGCTGGGCCACGGCAAAGCCTATCGAAAGCAGGAGAAAACAGATGCTGGTTAGGGATGACATGCGGCCGGCGCCCGACATAAGCGAGCCTGCCGCCACGGCGGCTGCAATACCGGAGAAGGCCACCGTCCAGCGCGGTTTATTGAGCACGATGCCTAGCAGAGCAAGCCCCGCTGCTATAAAACTAATCGCCGTGTTGGGCCTCATGGGGGGCAGATTCGGCGAAACTTGAACGAGCAACGCGGAGTGGATGGCCCATCCAACCAGCACCGCCGACGCGAGCAGAATCGCCAGAACGCCCGCTAGCGCACCGATGCGCCTGGGCCACGACATGCTCGGCCC
Source organism: Bryobacteraceae bacterium (assembly GCA_052148835.1). Lineage (GTDB taxonomy): Bacteria > Acidobacteriota > Terriglobia > Bryobacterales > Bryobacteraceae > Palsa-89. The sequence goes on along the minus strand of JBKQHJ010000036.1, from coordinate 27,043 downwards.
GGACATGCTCGGCCCGGACGCCTTGGGCCAAGACGGTGTTAGAGGTGGCACCTCGGTTGACACAACGTTCACCTGTAGCTATCGACGCAATTAAAACAATGCTTTAGGCGTACGTTGCGGGCTCATGAGCACTCGATCTCGCCGATCCAAATTGACTCAAACCATTGCAAACCGATCTGGTGGCGTTTCAGCTCGAGGCCGGGAGTCTCGGTGAGCCAGTCCTTAATGGTGGTATCGCTCGCGAGCCGCCAACGATGCGATTGGGCCAGTTCGGTTATCTCGGCCGGTTTAAAAGCCGAGCGCACCGGCTCGCCCATCAATGCAAGAAACAGGCTGCGCGGAACACGGCCATTCTTCTTGCGAAGATACGTAAGGGCAATCCGGCTGCCCGGCGCGGATAGGCCGGCGAAGACGTCGAGGTTGGCGGACACATCCGCGGCGCGTAGGTACATGGTGACGCCTTCCCAAAGCCAGAAAGTGGATTTCCGCGGATCGAAGCCGGCGTTTTGGATCAGCGGGGCGAGAAGGTCGCGCTCGAAATCCATGGCGACAAAACGGACGTCTTTTGCTTTATAGGGAATCGCCGCCGAGCGCTCCCGCTTCCACGCTTGGCTGGCGGGGTAGTCGACTTCGAAGACCACGGTGTCTTTGAGGCAATCCAACCGCCAGGCGCGGCTATCCAGGCCCGCGCCCAGGATGACCAGTTGTTGCGGCGGCGCGGAGACGATGGCTCGATCCAGCCTGACGGTGCGAAACTGATTGAACACACCCATCCCGCGCTGCCAGAAAGGATATGGGGATTTGCGGGATCCGTTCCCGAGCGAGTGGCGCGCTTGCTCGACCTTCTTTTGCCATCTGGCCGGAAGGAAATAATAGGCAAATGGATCGGAAAAGCCGGGCACCCGCGGCCCAAGCGTTCCGAGCGCGCGATTGTACGCCACGAATTCCGCCGTCCGGCTTCGTCGTCCTGGTCGCATTCAGGGTGTCGCACCCATAGTACGGTACGGCAACTCGAGCGCGCCCGTTCGTTTTTCTTGCTATCGCGACGAACCGGTGTCTGGTTTCCAGCGCAGGATCGGTTTGCGCGCCGCGGTAACTTCATCCACGCGGCTAGTGCGCGTGTCGTGCGGAGCGGTTAATACCAAGTCCGGCGTTTCTTCCACCTCCTTGGCGATGGAGACCAGGGCGTCGACGAAAAGATCCAGCTCCGCTTTGCTTTCGGTTTCCGTCGGTTCGATCATCATCGCGCCGGGAACGATGAGCGGAAAGCTAACGGTATAGGGGTGGAATCCGTAATCGATCAGGCGCTTGGCGATGTCGCCGGTGCGTACGCCGCGCGTGGCCTGGCGTGCGTCGCTGAAGACGCATTCGTGCAGCGTGGGAGCTTGGTGCGGAAGGTCGTAATAAGGTTCCAGCAAAACGCGCAGGTAGTTGGAGTTGAGAACGGCGTCCAGAGTGGCATTGCGCAGACCGTCGCCGCCGTGCGCCAGGATGTAGGCCAGCGCGCGGATGTGCATCCCGACGTTGCCGTAAAAGGCACGCACGCGGCCAATGGATTGCGGCAGATCGTAGTTCCATGACCAGCGATCGCCGGTTCGCGCCAGACGAGGCTTGGGTAAGAACGGGATCAGATGCCGCTTCACGGCCACTGGACCTGAGCCAGGACCTCCGCCACCATGCGGAGTAGAAAACGTCTTGTGCAGATTGAGGTGCATAACGTCGGCGCCGAAATCGCCTGGCCGCGCGATGCCCACGAGCGCGTTCATGTTGGCGCCGTCCATATAGAGCTGGGCGCCTTTCGAGTGCAAAATTTCGGCGATGCGCGTGATGTGTTCTTCAAAGACGCCGAGTGTGTTGGGATTGGTCAACATCAGCGCGGCGACATCTTCGTCGACAGCGCGCGCGAGTTCGTCGACGTCGATCATGCCCTGCGTGTTCGACTTGATGTTTTCCACCGCGTAGCCGGCCATTGTTGCTGTCGCGGGATTGGTGCCGTGCGCCGAATCCGGAATCAGGAGCTTCTTGCGAGGATGCCCCTGTGACGCGAGCAGCGCGCGGACCATCAGGATGCCGGTGAATTCGCCCTGCGCGCCGGCGGACGGCTGTAGCGTGACTGCGTCCATACCGGTGATCTCGGCGAGCATCTGTTCGAGCGCCGCCATCACTTCCATGATTCCCTGCGAAAGCGATTCGGGTTGGTAAGGATGCGCCCAGGCGAGCCCTTCGACGCGCGCGACTTCTTCGTTGACGCGCGGATTGTATTTCATGGTGCAGGAGCCGAGCGGGTAAAGGCCGAGATCGATGGCGTAGTTCTGCGTGGATAGGCGCGTGAAGTGGCGGATGGCTTCCACTTCGCTCACTTCGGGAAAATCGGCTATCTCAGCGCGCGTATTTTCGGGGCCCAGCGCGGCAGCCGGATCGACCGGGGGAACGTCGAGAGGCGGTAACTGGTAGCCGCGCTTGCCGGGCGAACTGTGCTCAAACAGAAGCGCTTCGTTTTGATTTATGTGGGGGCGGACTTTCTTGATCATCGGGTATACGCCTCCGCGACGATGTCCATGTCTTCGCGCTTCGACATTTCCGTCGCGCACAGCAGTAGCGCGTTTTCGAGCTCGGGATAAAAGCGCCGCAGCGGAAGGCCGCCGATGATTTTCCGATCGAGCAGCGACTGGTTGACGGCGTCGGGAGATTTCGTCGAAACCACGAATTCGTTGAAGAACGGCCCGCTGAATCGTAAGGGCAATTTCGACGCCAGATAATGGGACTTCGCCAGGTTCTGCGACGCCAGCTCGCGCAAACCTTGCTTGCCGTAAACCGTCATGAAGACGGTGGCCATCAAAGCGACCAAAGCTTGATTGGTGCAGATGTTGGAAGTAGCTTTCTCGCGGCGGATATGCTGCTCGCGCGCCGCCAGCGTGAGACAGAACGCACGATTGCCGCGCGTGTCCTTGGTCTGGCCGACGATGCGGCCGGGCATCTGGCGCATGAATTTTTCTTTGGTGGCGATTACGCCTGCAAATGGGCCGCCGTAGCTGGGAGAAATGGCGAACGATTGCAACTCGCCGGCCACGATATCGGCGTCGCGAGGCGGCTCCAGAAGCCCAAGCGAAACGGCTTCGGCGAAAACAAAGATCAGGAGTGCGCCGTGGCGATGCGCAATCTCGGCCGCGCGGCGGACGTCTTCCACGATGCCGAAGAAGTTTGGCGACTGAAGAATCACAGCCGCGGTTTGATCGTCAATTTTCGTTTCAAGATCGCTGGTATCGAGGGCGCCGCTCTCGCGTTCGTAGTTCACTTCCACCACCGGCATGCCCTGATGCCGTGCGTAGATCGCCAGCACCTCGCGATATTCCGGATGCACGCCGCGCGCAACCAGGATGCGATTGCGATGCGTTAACCGCATGGCCATCATCGCCGCTTCGGGAACAGCGGTAGAGCCGTCATACATGGACGCATTGGCTACTTCCATGCCTGTCAGCTGGCAGAGCATGGTTTGAAATTCGAAGATGGTGGTGAGGGTGCCCTGAGAGATTTCGGCCTGGTAGGGAGTGTAGGAAGTCAGGAACTCGGAGCGAGAAACCACCGTATCCACCAGCACGGGCCGGTAATGACGATAGACGCCCGCACCCAGGAACGACGCGTAATCATTGGCGCACTCGGCGCCACGCGCGCGAAAATAATCGACGATTTCGTACTCGGATTTTCCGGGAGGAATATTGAGCGGCCGGCGCAGGTGGACTTCTTCCGGCAGGTGCGCGAACAAGTCTTCGAGCGAATCGACGCGCAATGCCCGAAGCATCTCGCCTCGCTCGATATCGGATTTCGGTAGATAGCGCACGAGCGGGCGGGGCCGGGAGTTTAGTGCCCGGTTTCCTCCGCCGCAACGAATTTCTCATAATCCGCCGCGGAAAGGAGCCCCTGAATTTCATCCGGGACCGATAGCCGGATCTTGACCAACCAGCCGTCGCCGTGTGGACTCTCGTTGAGCTTTTCAGGCGCCGTGGCCAGCGCATCGTTGAGTTCGACGACTTCACCCGAGACCGGCGAGTAGAGATCGGAAACCGCTTTCACCGACTCCACGGATCCCATCACTTTGGCCTGTTCCACTTTTGCGCCGGCGCGCGGGAGGTCGACATAAACGATATCGCCAAGCTCTTTCTGTGCGTAGTCCGTGATGCCGACCACGCCCACATCGCCTGAAACGCGAACCCATTCGTGTTGCTTGGTGTAGTGAAGATCTTCTGGATACATTCAATTAGCTCGTTTATAGAATGGCAAAGACACCGTGACGGCGTCGACCGGCTGGCTGCGGATGACGATCTGAATCCGCTGCCCCGGTTGGGCTCGATCAGCAGGAAGGTAGCACATTCCGATGTTTTTTCTAAGGGTCGGCGAAGGGCCGCCGCTTGTAACCCAGCCCGCGGGGGCGCCATCGAGAAAGACTTCGTAATCGTCGCGGCCGATGCCACGGCCGGTCATTTCAAAACCGATCAGCTTGCGAGTAACGCCTCGCTCCTTTTGCTGGCGGAGAGCGGCGCGGCCGATGAACTCGCCTTTGTCGAGCTTGACGATCCAACCGAGCCCCGCTTCGAGTGGCGTGATGCTGGCGTGAATCTCGTGACCATAGAGCGCCATGCCCGCTTCCAGACGCAGGGTGTTGCGCGCGCCCAAGCCGCAGGGTTGGATCCCGAATTCCTGTCCGGCATCGAGGATCGCGCTCCAGATGCGCTCGGAATGTTGGGGCGCGAAATAGATCTCGAAGCCATCTTCGCCCGTGTAACCCGTGCGTGCGATGCGCGTGTGAATTCCCGCGGCTAAATCATCGCTGAAATGGTAATAACGAATCGCCGCGAGATCGGCATGGGAGAGCTTTTGCAGGGTTCGGAGCGCGAAAGGACCCTGGATCGCGAGCTGCGTGTAGCGATCGCTTGCCAATTCCACAGTGGCCTGAAACCGATTCGCGCCGGCGATATGCTGGTAATCCTTTTCCTGATTCGAAGCGTTCACGCACAGGAAGTAATGGCCGCTGGAGACCTTGTGCACCAGAATGTCGTCGACGAAGCCACCGTGTTCGTAGAGCAGCCCCGAGTATTGCGCCTGACCGGGCTGAAGCTTCGCGACACTGTTGGTGGTGACATAGTCCGTGAGCGCGCCCGCCTCCGGGCCATGGATTTCAATTTCGCCCATGTGGCTCACGTCGAACAGGCCGACGGCGGATCGGACCACGGCGTGTTCCTGCAGGATGCCGGAGTATTGCAGCGGCATTTCCCAGCCGCCGAAATCGACCATTTTGGCGCCCATTTGCCGATGGACGTCGTGGAGGGCCGTGGCTTTGAGCGGGAGAGCGGGTTCAGTCGCCGTGGGCACCGCCTCAATTTTAGCAGCGCGTCAGGTGGTGAAGCTGCTTTAGCAGCGCGTCAGGTGGTGAAGCTGCGTTAGCAGCGCGTCAGGTGGTGAAGCTGCGGACGGCGGAGTCTTCGTCGGGATAGACATCGATCACCTGATAAAGCTTGGTGAGCTGCATCAGGTCTTGCACTCGGGGCGCAAGTTTCATCAGCTTTATTTTGGCGCCCTGGCGCTGCGCATGGGTTGAGGCCGCCACTAATTCGCCCAGGCCGCTGCTATCGATGTAGTAAACCTCAGCCATATTGAGCACAATCTTGGTTCTTCCCGAGGCTATGGTGTCCTGGAGGAGTTGCCGCAGAGTCTGAGTGGCCTGGCCGAGCGTGATGGGGCCTTGCAAATGGAGGACCAGCACGTCGCCGACCTCCCAATCGAAGTACTCCAAGGCCATGCAGCGACCTTATCGCGGCTAGGGGCGGCTGTCAATAGGAGCACATAGGGCGGCACGAAAAATCCTACGGCGGCTATTTCCCGAACGGCTGCACCGATGCCGGAGCCGGGACCGCGGCGTTCTTGTCGTAGAGGGCGATAATGTCTTTCGTGATATCGATGCCGGTCGACGCGTACAACACAGGGCTTGTGTTCGCCCCTACATCCAGCACCAATGTGTAGCTGTTGTCGTGTGCGTAACGTTGGACCACGGCCAGTATCTTTTCGCCAAGTTGCTGGAGAATCTTCTGCTCGTCGGCTTGGAGGTCGGCTTGGGCGTCCTCCATTTCACGCTCGACGGTCTTCTTTTTGGCCGCGATGCTGGCAAACAGAGCATTCTTCGCTGCCTCACTCAGCGAATTGGCGCCCTTGTCGAGCTGACTCTGTAATCCAAGAATTTCGTTTCGCTTTTGTTCGAATTCCTTGCTTTTGGCGGCTTGTTTCGCGTTTAGCTCGGACACCGCTTTCTGGCCGTCCCGGGTGCCGATCAAGGCAGCATTTATGTTGACGATCGCCAGCTTGACTTGAGCTTGACCCGCCAACGCCGGGGCCAGGGCGAGAACGCACCATATCAAAACCCTGAGCTTGACATTCATAGATTTCTCTCCGATTCCGCGGAGCTATGCAAAAATTCGGCCATTTCGTAACTGGTTGCGGCGCTGGAGGCGACGATGCAGATCAGTGCTGCAAAGCGCCTACAGTGGGCGCGTCATGCACGGTTGGCGACGTCAAGTGTACGTGCCACCAATTACTGGATCCCTCTGACTAAGTACAGCGTCGCCAGATCACGTTGGAACGTGAAGGCGTAGGACTTGCCGTCGGCCGAGAGCCGGGCGGAGCCGAAGAAGAACCCAGTACGATCGGGGAGCTTGAGATCGCGCCAGATTTCCGTGTGGCCGGAGGGTACGTCCATTCGCAGGATGGTTTCGCTTCGATGTTCGGCATCGCCGCGCTGAAGAAAAAGGTGCGCCCCGTCGCCGCTCCATCGAATCACCGAAATACCCGGTCCAACCGCGCCCAACGGAGCCTCTTTGCCGCTAGCCAGTGAGAGCAGGGTGGCCTGGCCGTCGCGGATAACGATGGCGGACTGACCGTTGGGTGACACGGCGGACGCTCGCACGCCGGGCGGAGTGACCGCCTTGATTGGGCCATTCGCTAAATCATACGTGTAGGTTCGACGCGGCTGGCCCGCTTCGTTCCCAGTGAAAAGTATATGTTGGCTGTCGGAAAACCACTCGGCCGTTTCGGGCTGAATACTACCGGTGTGAAGCGGCTTCTCCTCCCCTGCTCCGGTAGGCAGCAGGACAACCTGCGAGCTTTCGCGATCTCTCCGCAGGCAGGCCACCCATTTGCCGTCGGGCGACAAGGCGGGCCGGTTACCATAACCAAGCCGCACCGCGGGCGATCCGTCGGTAGAACGCAGATAGATGGCGGGATTCTGACCTTGTCCAGATGAGAGCTCCTGAGAGATGATTTCTCGACCGTCGTTCGAGATGTCCCATAGCATGGAGGCATCCAGCCATCCCAGGTCGCTTTCTTCCTTGGCGCCGGGAGTGAGGCAGCGGATTCCGAGGCGGGTGTCTGTATTTCCTACCAGCAGGCGGCCGTCTGGCGCGATGTCTTGTAACGTGGGCCAGCCGGCGATCTGACTCAGCAAGCGCTCCCGGCCGGACAGATTCACAGCGTAGATACCGGGATCGCCGCCGGTGCGCTCGCCGCCAAACCAGACCTCCTTGCCATCGGGCGACCAACCCAGGCCCCCGACGGCGCGCCATCCCTTAGAAAGAATCCAAGTGCGGCGTTGGGCGTCCATCACCCGAAGCGAGTAGTCGCTCTCGGTTGTGTAATCGAAGAACGCCACCCGGTCCCCGCGACGCGAAACGCGCAAAAATATGGGGGGCCGCAGCGAAGGCGTCTGATAGAGAACGTTGCCGATCGGATATTCGATTCGATGCTGTCCATTCTCGGTTCGGATCACGGCGAGGGAATCGCCGCCAGAGCCCCAATCGGCGCAGGAAACGTGCTCGAGAATGGCGCGGGGAGCGCCGCCGGCCAGCGGGGCGCGGGCAAGAGTACCCAATGTGCCGATGTCGGATGCGCCCAGCAGCAAAGCCATCTCGCCCGATGGGGACACAGATTGGATGGTACCGGACGGTAGCTCTAAGGGACGCGCCTCGCGATTGCCGGGTTGGCCTACGAAGAAGGCTGGCGGTGCGCCATCCCATTCGGCTGTGTAGACGATGGTTCCGTTGGGCCCGAATTTGGAAGCGATGACATCGCCCTGCCGGAATGTGAGCCGCTGAAACGTGATGGGCTCTTTGTGGAAGAGGCGCAGGCTCAGCCAGGCTCCGCCCGCTAATCCAATTAACGCCGCGGCCAGCGCGGGCGCAATCCAGCGACGACCGGACCGAACAATAGGCACCGGCGCGGATGGCGACTCAAGCCGCTCCCAAACCTCCTCCAGCGCGATCTTCACGTCCACCATGTGCTGGATTCTGCGGTTGGGGTCCTTCTTCAGGCAACGGGCGACGATCCATTCCAGTTCGCGCGGAGCATTCGGAACCAAGGTTGCCAGCGCGGGCGGCTCCTGGTTGATCACCGCCGCGAGAATGGTAATTACATTCTGGCCTGGAAAAGCGCGCTGGCCAGTCACCATTTGATACAGCAGCGCGCCGAATGAGAAGATGTCCGAGCGCGTATCCGCCGGTTTGCCTTCAGCTTGCTCGGGCGACATGTAGGCCGCGGTTCCAAAAACCATGCCCGCTTTGGTGGTGAGCGGCTCGGTCCGTTCGGTTTCAGAAGCCGGCTCCGGTTCGGCGAGCTTCGCCAGGCCGAAATCCAACACCTTCACCCTGTCCTGTTCGGTGATCATGATGTTGGAGGGCTTGATGTCGCGGTGCACGATGCCGGCGGCGTGCGCGGCTTGGACCGCATCGGCGATTTCCAAGGCGTACTTGACGGCCCGCTTCAGCGGCAAGCCCTTGCTCGGGATCAACTGGTCCAAGGTTTTGCCGGATACGAACTCCATAACGATGAAGTCGGTATCCCGCTCATGGGCGATTCCGTGAACGGTGACGATATTGGGATGATTCAGTAGGGAGGCAGCTTTGGCCTCTTGTAGGAAACGGCGCTTGCGCTCGGGATCGGCGAGCCGGTCAGCCGGAAGAACCTTGATGGCCACGGACCGATTGAGCTCGGTGTCGCGAGCCTTGAAGACCAAGCCCATTCCACCTTCACCGATCAATTCACTGACCAGGTAGGGGCCGACGCGTTGGCCAACCAGGTGATCGCGCGGAACCGGCGACTCTTCAGGAAGTTCCCCTACGGCCTGGGAAACGGCCGCTTCAATCAGATTGTCTTTCGAATCGTCGTTGGCCAGCAGCGATTCGACTTCGCGGCGCAGATCCACATCGCCGGCGCAAGCGGTGTCCAGGAAGCCGGAGCGTAAGGAGGGCGCGAGATCAACGGCGCGATGAAAAACCTCTTCTACACGCTGCCACCGCTCGCCCGTCATGCCGGACTCTCACCTCGAAGATAGCGGCGAAGCCAGGCTTCGGCGAGGCGAAGATCGCGTTTCACGGTCGGAACCGTGAGCTGAAGCGCGGTTGCAATCTCTTCCCGATCCATGCCGCCAAAGTAGCGTAGTTCGACGACGTTGGCCTTCCGCTCATCCACCCTGGCCAGATGATCCAGGGCTTCATTGATCTCAAGAACATCGGGGGCGTGGCCGGGAGAAAGAACCAGCGTTTCCTCCAGCGTGACGGGGTCCGCCGATCCACCGCGTTTTGCGGCGTTCCGGGAACGAGAGTAATCCACCAGCACCATGCGCATGAGACGGGCGGCGATTCCGAAGAAATGCGCGCGATTTTCCCACTGAATCGGTTCGGATTGGCCCAAAAGCCGGAGGCAGGCTTCGTTGATGAGCGCGGTGGGCTGCAGCGTCTGATTGGGGCGGCCCCGGCGCAAATAGCTCTTGGCAAGAGAATGCAGTTCGCGATAGACGTGGGGCGTCAGTTCATCGAGCGCATTGCGATCGCCGCGGCTCCAGGCGACGAGCAGTTGCGTCACTGGCGTCCCCGCTTCCATAAGAAGGTATTCTGTCACACCGTAGACGGTTCCTATAGGCGGCTGGCCGGGGCGCGAAAAAAATTGGCCAGGTGGTTAGCCGTTTTGCCGGCGCTTTACGAACTAATCAAGTGAAAGGGGGCAGGCGATGAAAAGAAAGACGAATGTGAAGGCAGGAACGGCCGTTTGGGGCACCTAGCCCGCGGCAAAACAACGGTGGCACGGGGCCTAAAGAATTCAAAAAATCCAAGGAAGGAGACAAGGCAATGAGGACCAAGACGACCCTCAAGGCAGGAACCGCGGTTTGGGGCAGCTAGTCGAGGGATAAGGTATCGAACAAAAGGACCGCGAGGCCGGGCGTCCGCTCCTCGACTTGGCGGTCCTTTCGCTATTTGGAGGACTCTACTTCTTCTGCGGCGGGCGAGGCTCGGACGCGGGAGGCACGATGTTTTTGATACGAAGGTAAACCACCATGCTTCCGTAAATCTCGTTATTGTGGCCGTAATTCAGGGTGAGCAGGCCCATCCGCAGACTCCGAGTCTGCCGGCCACTCTCCTGCGTGATGTCGATCAGTTGTGCCCCCGAGGCATCCGTGAGGCCTTCGTAAACTGGGTCGCAGTAGGCGAACGCGTCATTCAGGGCCTTGACGAACTCGGCCTTGGTCCCCAGCTTTTCGAGATTGGCCGTATTTGGATTCTTTTCTCCCTTGGCCTGCGAACACCACAGGAAGTTAAAGTTGGCCACGTGCCCCACCTGCTGTCCAAAAGTGCGAACTTCCGGCTGTGCGCCGGGTCGCATATCGTAGAACTCCTCCGGCATTTTTTCCGCCAGCCGCACGATGTTGCTCCGGTTACGCAGGTAGGCGTCGCGAAGCCAGGTGGACATGGGATTGTCCGGGGTGGGCTGAGTTCCCTGGGCCAACGCGGCGCTTGCCAGCGTAAAAAATAACAGTACGTGAGGGACAGTTTTCATGGTCGACTCCGCGATAGCGTCATGGCGATCGTGATCATCATACCTTGCTTGCAAACGAAGCGGGCGCGGGCGCGCCACGCAGGCGTGCGAGACTTGTAGCCGCGCCGTTCAGCATGGAGTGAACATGAGGATTGTCATACGAATCGTTGCTATTCTCCTCATCGCCGTCGGCTGCATCTGGTTTCTTCAAGGCGTCAACGTCCTCCCCGGCAGCTTCATGACCGGCCAAATTCGATGGGCGGTGTACGGTGGAATCGCGGTGGCGGTGGGAATCGGGCTGTTGTTCGCGGCGAAAATAGCGTGTCACTCAGAATAAGGCGGAACACCCAATCGATCCAGATTCGCCATTGGCAACCTGGGTAATATCGCGCAACTTCCGAGATGACTGATTCCCCTGCTCGCGGAATCACCATTCCGGGAGAATGCCGCTATCCGTTTGAAACCAAACAGGATTCACGACTTTCTTTGCGAAGCTCGTCCGCATCTTCGGGGAGATGGCATGTCGTGCGCATGAGATCTACAAATGCACAACGTCCAGATTGCTATACAGGATCGAGCCTACGCCGACGCGTTACGCCATCTGCTCGTGGACGATGGGCGGCACCAGGTTCATATCGTAGAGTACCCGATTCCAGCCATCGACGGCGTTGTGGTGGTGGATGAAACAACTGCGATCCAGGTGACAGCGTCGGAGGGATTCGACTTTGGGCGATGCGTAGTCTTCACGCGGAAAGTGCCTATCCAGCCCAACCAGCTCTGGGTGGCCGGCGTACGGTATGTGATCCAGGCCGACTATCCTCCACACGTGGGCTGGTTGGTGGTTCTTGCGGCGGAGAGGCGATTGGCCGGCCCTGCGATGATCGAGCAAGACCTCTTGTTTGACGAAACCGACAGATTGTTTCTGCAGAAATTGAGGATTAGCGCTTCATGACGGCGACTATTACGGAGTCGGTGCGACTCGGGACCTAGGGAGAGGTAAGGAACCAAGCTACGTAATCCCAGCTTCTAAGATGCGCTGCACGGTCTTTCCCCACCAACGTTCACCTGTCCGGGGTTTGATACCTTTATCTTTAAGGAAGCTGGCGCGCCCGGAGGGACTCGAACCCCCGGCCTATTGGTTCGAAGCCAATCGCTCTCAGCTACTTCACCCTTTGTTTTCATCACCTAACTCCTCGCTGCTGGTCAACTGCTGGTCAGAAAATTCAGAAATAACATTCACGGGAAGCGGTTCATTCGCTGCGTACGCGCGTTCCGCCGGAGCCTTCGCGCTCCCGTTCGTAGTCCCGTAGAGCGTTGACATCGCCAACTGACCCTTCAGCTTTTCATACTCAGCCACCAGGGAGTCGTATCGATGCTGGTGCATCTTTTCGGCGGTACTGCGCTCCTGTTCCCAGCGCAGCGTCAGTGCGGCGAGAGTACGCTGGCTGTCTTTTTCGACCCCCTTGGTCTTCGCAATTTCTTTCTTCAGCGCGGCCTGCTGACTCGCCAACTCCTTCCCCATTTCCAACGCGCTCTTCGTGGCCTCGCGACCCTGTTTATCCAGATTCTCGCGAGCTTCGCTGAGTTCCGCGCGCAACAGCAGAATCGCACCGCGCATTCGAGCAACTTCGGTCGGAGCGTCGTTGTTGAGATCACCGAGCCCCGCGATGTAATTCGCCACCTGTCCTTGCAGTGCCCGCGCGGATGCCGCGATCTCTGACACGTGTCCCATGAGATACCTGTCCGCCGCTACCCACGGCCCTTCGGATTTTGCAGCGCGCTGCTTGCTCACTTCACCCGCTCCTCTCCGCTGCGCTTCACGCGAAATCCCCGTCGTTCACAATGGCTACGTCGCCGTGGTCTTCTTCGGGCCGCATGGGGTTCGGTGCTCGCGTCTGGCTCATACGTTCGGACCCTCAGTGACCTCGCACCGGATCTGAGTGCGACAGAGACCGCACTTGCCGATCACACTATCCGTGCCAATGGGCGAGTGCAGGTACATCGGCGACGTGCCGTCCAGCAACCCCGCTTGCCCCTTCGCCCACTCCAGCCCGAGCTCGCCATCGATCTTGATCTCCTGGCTGTGGCCGTTCTCGCAACGCGCCGTAATTATGTAGCTCACTTTACCCGCTCCTCTCCGCTGCTCGCTGCTCCATGTGGTACTTCAGCAGCGCGCCCTGCGCCGCCACCTTGTCGGGTCGGATCGCGATCATCTCCGCGCCATAGAACACGGCCCACGACGCCCCTGTTGGCGACACGTGGCCGACTATCCGTCCGTCCACGGAGAGATTCGCGGTGTCGTCACCAAGAAAATCTTCTTCCCAGACCGTGATCACTTCACGCGCTCCTCTCCGCTGTGCTTAGCCGCCGCGATGACTCGATTGCAGCCACGGCCAGCGCCGCCACTTTCACCATCCGAATTTCGAACTCCCGTAAGCTGTTGGCATTCTGAGCCAACAACCGCTGACGGTCCACAAAACTGCACCAATCCATCGGACCGTGTTCATCGTCATGAGCTGCTCCTCCCCACTCGGCGTCCTGCGCTTGGCGCTCCCGGCTGATCTCTCCGAAAATCAGGTCTCGATCTGCCATGCATCGCTCCTCGCTCACTTCACCCGCTCCTCCCCGCTGTGCTTGCTCATCCCAGATCCTCGCCGCACCGCCTACAGTGCATATCCGGCTCCAAGCCGTAGGGTTTGTAGAACACCACGGAGCCATGGCCGTTCATCTCACAAAGCCAACGGTGCAGCCGATCCATTGGCTTGTAGTCGCGAAGCTCGCTGGCAAGCCAATCCCATGCCCATTCGGTGTGGCGTTCCGACTTCCAGAACGCCCATGCCCACGCCGATTCCGCGGCTTCGAACAGCCGCAGAGCCGCGCGCCAAACGAATCTCGGGACGTAGTAAATCACTTCACCCCGCTCCTCTCCGCTGCGCTCGCTGCTGGTCAACTGCCGGTCAGAAAACTCCTCATTCGTTAAAACCGTGCCGTGCCGCGCGTGGCCTTGCGATGCCGTGCCAAGCGCCGCGTTGCCGCGCCAGGCTACGCCTCGCCATGCCACGCCGGGCCAAGCCAAGCCAAGCCTCGCCAATGTCCATTTTCAAAAACTCCATCCGGTTACCATGAACCTTCCGAACATGCCCTTCTTCTCGGGCCTGAAATCCAGGATTCCAATGCGCGACCCGGTGTCATCCACAATCGTTCTAAGCTGCTCCTCTGACAGCAACTCCGAATCGAACTCCACCGTGAAGGAGCACTCCCATTCATCAAGCCTCGGTCGATGACGGACAATTCTGCCGCCAGTAGCTGGAATGCGGACAGGCCTGGAGTCGAGAGCATAGTCTCTCCGTCCAAGGTCAACATGTTCAGGGCCAACCAGCACACAGGCTGAGGTGGGCTTTTGCAGGGAAGCGCGCCCTTTTCCGTGACTGTAGGCAGCCCCGGCCACGAGTGCCCTCTGGATGTTAACCGCTGGAATGCAGAGCAATCCAGTTCCCGGGTCCCTGTACGTCACCGCCTCGGCCTGCTCGCTCATGCTGAGCTTATCCATGTGGGGAACTGGCACCAACGGGAATGAACACATCAACAGCGGAGAAATCCCTTTTATATTAACGGTTCCCTTCTTTGTCACTTCACCCGCTCCTCTCCGCTGCGCTCGCTCATCCTGCCGAATAGCTGACTCACCCGCTCCTCCCCGCTGCGCCGGTGCTCCTGCCGAATAGCTGACGCGATCAGTTGCTCCGAAATCCATCTTGCGTCTTCTGGTGACAGGATCGCCGGGTAGGAAGAAGTGGATAACGACAGTCGTACGCTGCCATCTTCACCATCCGTCACAAGAACCGATTGGATTTGATCGTCACTGTTCGCCAAGGTGGCCTGCTTGACGCCCGCTAAGCCGTGGACTTGCCTTCCGCGTTTCAATTCACGATCTCCTTCTTTCCGGTCGCCGCTGGCAGCAGCCGCACCGCTAGCCCCTCCACGATCTCCCGCATTCGCGCGTAATCCTCATGCGTGTAGTGCTCCAGCATCTCGAATGACCCGTGCCCCATCAGCCCCCGCCGATCCTGCCCGCTCGCTCCCAGCATCTTCGTCAGCGTCGCGTGCGTGTGCCGGAACACGTGCCAGGTCACCCAGGCGAGCTCCACCGGCAGCTTCGCGAACACCCGCTTGACGACGTTGTTATCGCTGATCGGCTTCCCAGCCTGGTTGGCAAACACCGGATCGTCCGGCGAGTTAAACCTCGACCGCAGTTTCAGCACCGCGAGCGCCGCCTGCAGCGCCACGGGCAGCGGCAGGTTGCGCTTGCGGTTCTTGGTCTTCAGCGTCCCACGCTCCCGGTAATAGTAGTGTTCCCGTACCGCGATCATCAGCGGAGGCGCCACATCGTCGCCGCCCAGCGGCACCCACTCGGGCGACAGGTTGACGTGCTTCCAGCGCAGCCCGCGCAGCTCGGACACATTCATCGACAGCGTGATGGCACACAGAACCATCTCCCTCACCAGCGGCGGCAAGAGCCCGAGTAGGGCTTGGCATTGCTCCCAGGTCAGCGCCCGCGGCGGCCGCACCGGTTGGGACTCCGGCATCTCGACCAGGCCAAACGGATTGTCGCCCGAGGCCGCCCGCAGCATCTTCGCGTAGCTGAAGACCGACGACGCCACGATACGGGCACTGTTGGCCGTCTTGGTGCTGCGTCCCGCCGCGAGGATGCGATCCACCAGCGTCTGGGCGTGATCCGGCTGCAACTCGCACAGTTTCACGGCGCCCAGCACCGGCTGAATCCAACATTTCCACAGGCTCAGGTATTGCATGCGCGCGGCCAGCTTCAGCGTTTTGCGGATGATCTTGTGCGGCTGGTAGCTCTTGTCCCAGAACTGCTCGAAGGTCAGGGTCGACAGCGGCCTCAGCACGGTGTTGTCGAGCGGCGCGAGAAAGTGATCGTGGGCGAAGCGCTGGGCTTGCTTTTCGGTGAGCTTCCCGAGGCCCTCCGCCGGGCCAATGGTGACCACACGTCTGCGTGGTTTGGTCTTCTTGGCCTCCATGTCCCACTCGTAAATCCGGTAGGTGAGCAGCCAGCTACCGTGTTCGGCCCGCAGGTAGCCTTTTTTCTGTCCGCGACGACGCGCCATATCCTGTTCTCCTTCGAGAAACAGGTTAATACGCCGTATTGCTTTGTTGCTATCACCCACCGGGCAGCCGAACGTCCCATGCTTCGCGGCCTCCAGCGTCACCACTACGCCCCCGCTCCCCGCTTCAGCTCCGCCGCCCGCGCCATCGGCTTGCGCTGCCCACCCACCGGCGCGTCTTCCACCGGCGTGATGCCGTGCAGCGCGCACACCTCCGCCCGCGCCTGGCGCAGCAGGTTCTCCAGTTCCGGCGCCCCCGAGCCCAGCCGCGCCCGGTACTCGTCGACGAAATGCAGAATGCGGTACACGATCGTCGACGCCATCGACGGCGGCAGCTCCGGCGGTTGCCGCGCCGCGATCTGCCCCTGGATGATGGCCCACCGGATATCCTCCGCCAGTGCTAACCGCGCGGCCGCTGGCGCGGCGGCCAGGTGCTGCTCAGCGATCGATTGGGCGACCAGCGTGGGGTTCATCGCAACTCTGCGCCAGCGCTGGCATCCTTGCCGCTCCGGGCCTCGGCGTTCTTCAGCGCTGGCGCATGCTTACCGGCCGCGGTGCCTTCCAGCGGCGCCGTGACGGCTGCGTCGGGCATTCCACGCCCATTCGCCTTCTTCCGCTTCTCCCGTGCGCCCGACGCCTTCCGGTCCACACTCGCGGGCGGCTTAGTCGACACACCCTTCGTTTTCTTCGCCGCCTTCGGAGCGTGCAGCGGTATCTGCCTGCCGGCATCCTTCTTGCCGCCCAAGTCGAGCTCCGCCTGCAGCGCGATCAGCGTGCATGTCCCCTCGCCCTCCCCGACCTTCAACCAGTGCTCCAGCGTCTCGAACGGCGCCCCCACCACGTGCGCCACGAAACACACCATCAGCCGCTTGGCGTCTTTCTTTCCGTCGCCCGTGCGGAACAGCTTGAACTGCGTCACGCGGTCCGAGACCACCTCGAGCTGCGTCTTGTCGAGCGAGTGCTTCAGCCGCGCGCTGTTCAGCACGAAGTCGGTCTTGGCCAGGTTGAAGCCGCTCCGCACCAGGGCGCCCCTATCGAGCAGCCACGGCGCGCCGATGGCCTTGGCGACCCTGGGCGTCGCGATGGCCACCACTTTGATCTTGTAGGATGCAGCCGCCGGCGCCAGCTTCACATCGGCCAACCGCGCTTTGTCGAAAACGATCTCAATGTTCAATTTGCCCCCCTGATGTACCGCGCCATGTACTCCATCACTTCACCTTCAACAGCCCGAATTTGATCTCTCGCAGCGGATAGCCCGTCACCCGGTCCATCAGGTTGAAATCGGGGTTGGTGTGGTTCCCGCGCGCGTCCCAACTCATGTCGATCTGGACGCCCGTGCCGTCTAATCGCTTGCCCACCCAACAGCCGCGCGCCTGGTTCCAGGCGAGTATCCGCACCAGCGCGCCCGCGCGCGTCAGGTACACGCCCCGAAAGTCCAACGCGCGATTCCCGGTCGTCTTCGAACCGCCTGCCAGCGCGGTCACAGCCGGCGGTCGCTCCATCACCATCCCCAATCACCCCACCTTCCGCCCCGTGAACGCCGGACGAATGTGCTTCGCGAAGTGGCCGCCCGGCGACGGCGTGTTCAATAGCTTGGCGTGGACCTCGGGCGAGACGTTGTCGTACTCATACGTTGAGCCGCCTTTGAAACTTCACCTGCATCTTGCGCGACTCGGCGTCGTAGCCGATTGATGCGACGTTGCTCGAAGCCACTGCTACGTGCTGCATCACACCCCCCTAAAAAGGCACGTCTGGAGGTTCAGCGGCCGCAACCGCTAGAAGCTCCGGCCCACTGCGCGGCACATCGGCCGGCTTCGCCGCGTCCACAATCGGAAACTCGAAAATCGGGTTCTCGACTTCCTCGTCATCCCCGTAAGGTACGCGCTGCATCACCCGAGGCTCGCCGAGCTGCAAGCCGGGAATATTGAGCTGTTTCGTCACGATGTCGGCGACTTCCTGCCAGTGGAGTCTGATCACCATCGTTCGGCCCCTTTCACTCCACCCTCAGATGCACGCCCCGCTCGAGCAGCCGCGCCCCAGGCACTTCCGGCGCCACTGTCCCGACCGCGCCGCAGCGCTCGCAGCCCTTGGTCACGTCCAACACGCCCTTGCACTCCGGGCACTCCACCCGCGGCCCTCGCATGGCCTCGCGGATCCGCTCGCCGTCCGGCTCCCAGCGCGCCGCCTCCAGCACCTTCAGCAGTCGTGTACGCTCGTCTTTCGAGACTTCCGAAATGGCAACCAGGCCGAACAGCACGACGTAATCGGAGCCGCTCAACTGAACCTGGTAGCGCCTGAGATCCCCCGGCAATTGGCCCGCGGCGTACACCTCCAGAGGCGCGTGGCCACCGTTGCCCTGGATGCGCAGCACGTTGGACGGTGTCTCCAGTTTCTTGATGCCGTGCGCCTGCATGGCCCTGAGCGTGGCGTCCTTGATGCGCTGGAAACGCGCGAGCCAGCTTTCGGCGCGTTTCGCCTCGCGCTTCGACTCTTCGGCCGCGATCGCCGCCCGCGCCTCGCACTCCCGGAGCGTCGCCGCGATGCCATCGATCTTGCGGCCCACAATCTGGGCCGACATGTATTTCGCGATCTGCTCTGAGATCGCCGCGCGCTCCTCGTCGGCCAGGTCGGGCTCCTCGGCCAGCGCCTGCAACTTCATCAGTTCGTCGAGAATGTTATAGAGCGGCCCTACCTGAGCGAATTCCGGCCCCACCGGAGCGGTGCCCCCGGGAGGCGGCAGCAGCGTAAGCTCGTTAGTCGGCATATCCAGGCTCCTCTTCCATGGGGTACAAGGTTTGCGGCTGCGGAACAGGATCAAACTTCGGCACGTCCTCATCCGTCGCCTGATAGCCGCCCTCGGCCTTCGCTTTCTGCTCCCGCGCGAACTCCACCACGCTGTACATCTCGAGCAGGCACGCCTTCACGTCCTCCAGCCTTCCGGTCTTGCCCGCCAGGTTATGCTTGCGTATCAGCCGCGCCGCCTCGCCTTCTCCCGCCGTGGGCATCGCTTCCACCATCCAGGTCCGCACCAGCCGCAAGGCCTCGTTGCCATAGCCGCCTTTCTGCAGGCGCTCGAAAATCGCCCGCAGCGGCACCGGCACGCCAGCGTGCTGTGTGGCCCGCGGCGCTAAAACGGCAGTAGCAGGGGCGGCCGTTTCCCTGGAAGTTTGGCCGCCCCCTTGGTCTCTGGCTTGGTCCTTCGCCCCTCCTTTCTGCCCGTCCGGTTCGGACGCAACACCCTTGAGCCATTCGATAAACGGCTGAAAATCCTTCGCCGCCGGCTTGGCCAGCGCCTTGCCCGAGTAGTCCGAGCAGCGCGTCTTGTCTACCAGCAGCGTGTTGTCGTCGTCCAGCGTCCCGACCAGGTCGAACTCGTACTCGATGCCCTCGCGCTGCACCGGCGCCAACCCGATCTTGCGCCGCACCGTTTTGCCCTTGTCGTTTTTCTCCGTGACGTACTCGTTTTTCGTGCGCATGGTCACGATCACGTGCAGGGGCGAAGCGATAATCGCATCGATCATGGCCCGCTCGTGCGGCCGGAAATCCTTCCAGCCGGCGAACGAATCCCCGTTGTTGCGCTTGGAGCGCGTGTCGACGAACTCGAGCGCTCCGTCCTTGCCCATCCAGAAGTGCGAGATGCTGTCGCAGCAGAACACCGCGTAACCGGCCCGGGCCGCCTCTTCCAGCGCCTTCAGGAAATTGTCGTGAGTGAAGCTGGCCAGCTCCGCCACGTCGAAATCGAACAGATCGGCGTACTTCGATAGCGAGCCGTGCTCGGTGTCGATCGCCGCGATTTTGCCTTCCGTGCCGGCCAGCGCCCGCGCCAGCGTCAGCATGGTATAACTCTTGCCGGATCCAGCCGGTCCGACCAGCGCCACCCGGCCTTTCGCGTCGCGCTTTACCGCTTTCTGAAATGCCATCTCAGAGCCACCCTTTCACTAGCGTTACGAGCGACGCCAGCACGATCCACCACCCGGCGCCGCACCACGCCGCGCATGCCGCGAACAGCAGCCAGTTGCTCTTACCACCCGCTGGCGCTTCCTGCCGCGCGGTTAGCGCCTCATCCCACGTTTGCAGCGCCATGTTGCCCTTTCTCCGCGCTTAGAATCGCCGCTTCCACTTCGTCCACATGGATGCCGGCGAAGTTATCGAACAGCAGGTCGCTCTTCTGCGCGTGCGCGAGCGGCCCCAGCCGGAACTCGGCGAACTCGATCAGCGCCGCCGCCGCCTGGATGCGATCGACGCGCGCCAGCGTGCAGCGCAAACGTTCGATGGCCCGTGGATCGGCCTTCGTAATCGCACCACGGTTGATCGTTTCGTCCATGTCGCGGTCGAAGCTGGCCTGCGTCACGCCGCCCGGATATGCGCCGCTCATGCGTGCCTCCAGCCCTTCCACAACGCCATGCTGACGAGCGCCACCCCGACCAGCCAGCTCGCCCACGCCAGCAGCCAAATCCGCCGCTCCCGGCGCCGCTTCTCGCGCTCGGCCCGCTCCAGCACCACCGCCAGCGCGTCGCGCTCCAGCTTCACCCGCTCGCCTTCGGTCATTCGCTCGGATTCCTCCATGGCGCCCTCCACGGCTTCCAGCAGTTCGTTCATGCCGCGCTCGCTCCACCCATCCGCCCTCGGGTCCACGATGCGCGCCTGGCGCAGCATCCGCGCATCGGCCGCGGTCAGGTTCAGGTTTGCCATCGCCGCTACCCCTTCGCCTTTCGAGGGGCACTGCCGTTCTGCGGCTTTTCGGCCGATACGTCAGGCGTGAAGCCCATCTCGCGGAGGCGTAGTCTTAGGCCGTCTTCCAGCATTTGCTGGAGAGACGTCTTTGCATCAATGGCGGCTTTCTTGGCGTGCTTCAGCAGATCTTCCGGCAACCAGGTGGTCGTCGCCACTCGCCCTCGCGCCGCGCGGCCATCCGGCGGTCGTGTTAATGTATTGCTTGTCATCGCGAGTCAAGAATACCGCCATGCGGTGTTTACCGTCAATAGGCCAACTGACGGCAACACCGTCATCGCGTTGAAAGGATGAAGAAAATAATTCCGGTGAGCACCGATCCAAAGGTCAAAACCACCGTCTACCTGCCGCAGTCCGTCATCTGGTTGCTGCGGGAACGCGCCGCCACCGAGCACCTCAAGAGCGACAGCGCGGCGCTCGAAGCCGCCGTGCGCATGTGGTACGAACAAACCAGGCCGGCCCCCAAACCCCAGCCCGAGCCCATTCGGAAACAGGGTTTGAAATAATCCAGGGTGGCCCGAATTCAATCATAAAGCCGCCGAAATAGATAGCTATCCGTTCGACTTACCGGATTCCCCGCTTTTCCTGCTTAGTAGTACTCCCCTGGGACCGGCCAAACTCCCCCCGAATTCCCTAGAAAATCCCCAATATTCGCGAGAATTGCCGGCCCGCGTCCGCACTTCAGCAGCATGAAAAACATCACCACCAAAATCGCTGCCCTCACCCTCCTGGCCCTGGCCGCCGCGCTCTCCCAGGCTTGCCCGCTCACCGCCAGTTGCCCGCTGCATGCGGGCGCCACCGGCAGTTACGTCGGATCCCGCATCGTCACCGGAGTGGAGGTCGGCGTCTACCGCTGCTCGCACGGCGAGAACTTCGAGGAGCGCTGTAGATAGCTAGCGCGATTACAGGCCGCCGCGGCTCTTGTTCTTCAGATCGTCGATCTGGCGCTGCGTCGCTTCCTCGCCCATTTCGTACGCCGTGTTCGACGGGAACTCCTTGCGCGCCCACTCCTTCAGCTCCAGCATCAGCTTCACCATCGCCAGCTGGATCGACAGCAGCATCAGGTAGTTGATCAGCCCGGCCACCGCCAGGATCACCGTCAACACGACATGGATCACTTCCCAGTTCACGACCCGCCTGCCCGCTTCGCCCGTAATTCCCTCTTGATTTCGATGCGCCCCAGGCGGATCAGCTCCCGCAGCTCCTTCAGGATGGCGCGCTGGGCGCTGTAGTAGCTCCACCCCAGCGCGCAGAAAATCGCAATGATGAACAGGTCCGCCGATTCCCGCATGCCCGTTTGTAAATTGCCGCTAACCGCAGGGGCCTATGCCTCCGGCGGGAAAGCGGGGAATTGAGAATTTTCGCCCGCGAGCGCACACTAGTTGGCAAATGCGATGGACCTGTTACCGCTGGAGCTGCTACGCGATGGTCGCACTGTGCCTCGGCCTGGTTGTGATAGAATCCATCCTGCCGGGCCCAGCCACCACCCAGCACGTGCGAGTCGAACAACTGCCGCGATGGGCGCGCGTTTTCCGGGGCCCGGCTGCTACCCGCAGCGGGCTATTGCCTCCGGCCCTCCGTCCGGTAGTCTGGCGAGTCAGTGTTCCAGGAGGCACTACCCCCAGGCGTCTTCGAGTGTACTGCTGGCGCGGCCGGCGGGGAATTGACGGGCGTTTAGAAAAAGTGGAAGCTTTCGGGAGGAGCAAAAATGAAGACCTTCATGATGGCCCTGACGAAAGTAATCGGCACACTGATCGGAGCCGGCGTTCTCGCCGCGATAGGACTCGCTGTGCTGGCCGGAATCGTTACGATGTGGGGCACTTTGGACGCATCGTATCTCGACATCCCGGCCGCCTCGCTGACCGCTCGGGATAGTTGGGGCTGGTATCTGGCATTGGGATGGCGCGCCGCCGCCAGCCTCATCGCGTGGCCGCTGCTGTGGTTCGTGTGGGACCTCCTCAAGGCCCTGTTCAACGCGGAAGAACGACCCGCGTGCCAAACAGCCCCTTGAAGGTTTTACTGTTGGCCCTCGCTATGGCTGTGGCTGTTGATCGCCCTGCGCCGCAGCCGGTAACGCCGCGGCAGGCGTCGCCCTGGTTCGAGCGGCAGAGGAAACGGCGGGGGCTAGCATTGCCCGCCGCGTGGCAATCGCGATTCTTCCGGGACTGCCGGAAGCCAGGGCGTTCGCCAGATCGTTCTTGATCACCGCGCTGGTGGTCTTCCACGACCCGCTGTTGAACAGCTTCTGGAGAGTGTTGCCGATCACACCTCCCGCTACCGCTCCGGCCGGACCTCCGACCACCGACCCGGCGGCCTCACCGGCGCCGCGCGCAATCATCGTGCTCAGCGGCGAGCTCGCCTGCCCCTGCCGGCGTAGCAAAGTGTCGGAGGTGACTTTATTCACGTCCTTCCAAAAGCTGTATTCCTTGTTGATCTTCGCGATGTCCGGAAAGTCGCTGGCCAGCTGCTGGCGAATCGCGTCGGCGGCCATGCCATGTGCGGCCCCGGCGGTCTGATCTGCCAGCGCTTTTCCGTCGTACCTTCCGGCATCGGCCGCAACGCTGTCGTAGTACTGCCGCAAGCGCCGCGCGGTATCGACCGGAATCGTTCGCTCCCCGCTAAGGGGATCGAGATCGGAGGCGGTGGTGAGCCGGTTAATGATCGATGCGGTGTGGTTCAGCCCAGCGTCAGCCACTGGACTAGGAGACAAGGGGCCGGAAGCCGTCGGCACGGTGAACGCGTTGTTAGCCGCCTGCTGGATCTTCCCGGTTACGTCAGCCAGCGGGATCGAACTCCCGGCCGGCAAGTCCTCGTAGGCGTCGGAGAGCTGCTGCCCTACTGTTTGCAATTTGTCGGCGCTTTGCTGAGCGATGCTTCTGACGCTTCCCGTGATGCCGCGCCGAATCAGTTGAGGGACGATCTCCGCGCTACGGGCCTTGTTCCCGCGCGTGGTGGCGTTCAGAGCGGAAGAGTATTGTTTGTTTGCCGAATCACTCAGCACACCGGCCACG
The DNA here is from genome assembly GCA_052148835.1 of Bryobacteraceae bacterium. Taxonomy (GTDB): domain Bacteria; phylum Acidobacteriota; class Terriglobia; order Bryobacterales; family Bryobacteraceae; genus Palsa-89. Next base: position 3,330 of record JBKQHJ010000036.1, on the reverse strand, counting down.
CCGCCGGCAGGCGGCTCTGCCGATGGCCCCGGGGGTTCAGGCGGGGCTGCCGGCGCTCCTTCGGGTGGTGCCTCTGCGGCCGGCGGGGCCGTGACTGCGCCCGTCTTGGCCGCGCCAGGCGCGGACACTACGGTTTTGCCCAGTTCGACCGCGCCGCGGATCAGGTTACCGTAAGTGTTGACCGCGCCCACCGGATCATCCCGAAAGTAATCGGCGGGGTGCGCGAGCCTGTGAACCAGATCAGAAATCGATTGGACCGCGGCGCCCCCGGTGTTATGCCACAGATTTTTCAGCGACGGCCCATCGTCTTCCCCCGGCGCCGGCGCTGTCGGCGCATTTGCGGGAGGCGTGTAAGCGGTCGGCCCGGGCGCCGTGTTCTGGATAAGGTGAACCGCGCTCGGCAGCACATTATGCGCCACCTGCGACCAGTACGAAGGATGCGTGCCGTCGTCGTGCATGGCGACGTCGGCGTCGGTGAGAACCGCCGGCGTGGTCTGGGCGTCGTGACTCGCAACGTCGGCGTCGGTGAGTACGTCCGCCATCTATTGCGCCATCCAGTTTCCGTTGGCTTGGCGAGTATACGTCCTGTTGTTGATCACCCGCGTGTCGCCGGTCTTGAATGTCTTTGCGCCGGCCGCCGCTGGGCCGCCGGTAGCTCCGCCTCCTGGCCCTCCCGCGCCCCCCGGTCCCTTCCGGATGTTCGGCGGCGGCAGATTGGGCTGAAACTTCGCCCCCGTGCGGTTATTCAAAGCCGACAGGCTGTCGGTGTAGTCCTGGTAGCTCTGCTGCCCGAGCATCTGGTGCAGCTCCCTGATATCGCTCAGAACATCCGCCGGGATGGGCTTGCCCAAGGTCAGCTTTCCGAGCTTGCCCTGAATCTGATCGAGCAGACTCCCGGCGCCCCCATACTGGCTGATCTCAGCCGAGCTGATGCGCTTGATGCCATTGATCGCGTTCAGCGTTTCCACGCCCACCAGCGGCACGTTCGAGCCGGCCGCCTTGTTCCCCCGCTCCGCTAGATCGAGCATGCTCCCCATGGCGTCCGTCGCGGCCTTGGCTTTTATGTAATCGGTGTCCATCTTCAAAGCCGCGTTCTGGACGACGCCTATCGACGCGGGAGCCACGCCCGCCACCGCCGGGTTATCGCCCGCGCGCAACGCTTTGGCCGCCGCTACCTGCTGCGCGATCTTGTAGGGAGATGTGGCTCTTTCGATGGCCACGGCCGCGCTCGGAGCGTTGTAATCCTGGGCCGCTTTATCGATCGTCTCCTGGGCCTTCTGCGCATTGCCGAGCTTCAGCCAGGTCTGCACCCGGTTGTTGGTGGTGTTGTAGAGCGGCGAGGTTTTGTCCGGTATCGCGGTATCGACCGCCTTTTGCCAGTCGATCGCTCCCATATTGGCTCCGGCGCCGGCCAGCACGCGCGGCGCTCCGGGAGCCGGGGCCGGCGGAGCAGCTCCCGCGGTAGCCGCCGGATTCGCCGCGCCCGGCTGAGCCTGGCCAGGGCCCGACGTTTGGGCTGGAGCGGCTGCCGGTGGGCCACCGGCCGCTGGTGTCGCGGCCGCCGCGGCCGGCGCGCCTCCGGAATTCCCGAGATCGTAAACTGTTTCGCCCGGTCCCAGCTTCACGCGGTTTGCGGCCCGTGCCTTTTGCGCCGCATCCTGCAGGGAAGGAAGCTCTTCCGGTAGGATTTGCATTCCCGCCGGATATCCCAAGGTCTGCGCCACGTCGGAGGGCATCGGAATGCCGCGCGCCTTCAAATTCGCTTTCCGTGCAGCCGTCTGCGCGTCGTCGGTAGGCTGAATGCTTTGCGCCTGGGCCTGCAACCGGCCCGTTTCTTGCGCGCCCGCCACGGCTCCGGCCTGCTGTACGTCCGCCGCTTGCGCCGGCGCCCGGTCGTTCAGCTGATTGATGATCTGCTGGTGCATCGACGGCCACGCCATCTTCACCGGCGCCTGCCCCTTCCGGCCGGGATACGTGGTCACGATCTCATCGTCGGTCGGTTGGCGGTGAACCGTGATCGGCGTTCCATCCGGCGCCTGCATCTGCTCCTGGATCATCCCGCCGGGCCCGACGTACTTAGCCCCCTGCTGCTGCGCGTGCTGGATTTCCTGATCTTGGTTCTGCTGCGCCAGCAGGTCCTGCTGCTGCTGCTTGATGTCGGTATTCCTGGCCGCGTTGCCGGAGGCCATGCCCTGGTTGATGGCGTTCACCCCTTGGCCGCCCATCTGAGTCAGCAACTGCGCCCACTGTAAACCCGGTGTCGACATGGCGTTACTCCAATCCCGTATAAGACGAAGTCGTCGGCGGCGAACCGATCTGCGAGGGGATTCCGAGACTGGCGAATCCACCGCCAGAATCCCCGCTGCCGTTCATCTGCCCGAGCAGGGTCGCTAACTCGTTGCTGCCGGAACTCAAGCCGGCGAAACCGCCCTCCAGCGCGCCGGCCAGTTCGCTCCCCGGCCCCACCGTCGTCCCGTTATAGGTGTTCGATCCGGTGTTCGAAGTGGTGGAGCTGTATCCGAATGGATGTTCCAGCAGACCGCTCGCAACACTCTCCGCCTGCAACGGCAGCGCCGCCGCCTCTTCCTGCCCCGTGTTCTGCACCTGCTGCAACGAGCCCAGGCGCTGCAAATTCCCCTGCACCAGCCCCGTCCCGTATTTACCGCTCTGCCCGTTACCCGTGCTTAGAAATTGGCTCCGCAGCGTGTTCGCCAGACCGCCGTAGGTTGAATTGGTCGCGTCCATCGACGCCGCCGTGAACGGCGCTATCGCCGCCTGCGCCCCGCTCGGCGTCATCAGGCTTTGCAGCAGCGGGTAGATCGTGTTCGATAGCCCGGTCTGGCCCGGCGTCAGGTTTTGCCCGACCGTCGAGGTGCCGCTCGACGATGTGGTTCCCGTTCCCGACGTGGTCGTGGTCCGGTTCGCCGGACTGTTCGCGAACAGCCCGGTCAGCGCTCCCAAGCCGCCCAGGAGGGACATCTACGCAGCCTCCTTCACGTGAGCCCATGACTTGCCGCTCGCTGCTGAGTAGATGGTCGGATATGGCATTCCTAGATCTCTGGCGATCGCACTCACCGGTTCGGTTTTTGCCCGTCTCCTGATTTCACGCACCAGATCATCGGTTAAAACCGCGTGGCAATGCGTCTCGCCGGCAGGGCGGTTCCAGATACCGGCGCTCACGGCGTGGTTTATGTTTGCACGATGAGTGAGATATTCCAGATTCGAGGCCTGGTTGTTCGCCTTTATGGCGTCCTTGTGATTGACCTCGCAGTCGTCCGGACACTTCCCCAAGAAGGCGTGCGCCACCAATCGGTTTACCCTGAAGGTACG
>JBKQHJ010000035.1:0-6434 GCA_052148835.1 Bryobacteraceae bacterium | reverse complement strand
TAGCAGGCTGCGGAAAAATCCTCGATGACTGATACCCCGAGACAATAATGAACGTCTTTGTTTTATGCGAGGCGAAGACAACCAACAAGGCGGGATTTTCAGCTACCGGACGGCGGAAGAGCGGATTGCACCGGATCATCCGCTTCGACCGATGAGGCGGATGGTGGACGAGGCGCTCAAGGGGCTGTCGCCGCGGTTTGCGCGAATGTACTCGAAACACGGGCGTCCGTCGATCGCGCCGGAGAAGTTGCTACGCGCGCTGCTGCTGCAAGTGCTCTACACGATCCGCAGCGAGCGGCAATTGATGGAGCAATTGGACTACAACATTCTTTATCGCTGGTTCGTGGGGCTCGATATGGACGAAGCGGTGTGGGATGTGACGGTGTTTACCAAGAATCGTGAGCGGCTGTTGAAGAGCGAAGTAGCCGACGGATTCTTCGATCAGGTGTTGCAGCAGGCGCGCGGCCAGCAGTTGCTTTCGGACGATCACTTCACGGTGGACGGGACGTTGATCGAGGCCTGGGCCGGGCACAAGAGCTTTCAACGCAAGGACGGCAAGGGCAAGCCACCCGATGAGGGAAGCAATGCCGGAAGCAGCAATCCATCGGTAAACTTTCATGGCGAGGAGCGTCGCAACGATACGCATCGCTCGACCACCGATCCAGAGGCGCGGCTATTCAAGAAGTCGCGTGGCCGTGAATCGAAGCTGAGCTTCATGGCGCACGTGTTGATGGAGAATCGCAACGGGTTGGTGGTGGATACGCGGCTGACGAAATCGACGGGCAAGGCCGAACGCGAGTCGGCTTGGGTAATGGCGTGGCGTGTGAGGCGCGGGAACAGGCGAATCACATTGGGCGGCGACAAAAACTATGACACGCAGCAGATGGTGGCGTCCTTACGTGCGATCGGCGTGACGCCGCATGTGGCGCAGAATGAACACAAGCATCGATCGAGCGCGATTGACGCGCGCACCACGCGGCACCCAGGTTACGCTGTGAGCCAACGCAAGCGCAAACGCGTCGAGGAGATCTTCGGCTGGATCAAGACCGTCGCCGGCTTGCGCAAGACCAAGCATCGCGGGCGGAAGCGAGTTGATTGGATGTTCACGTTCGCAGCGGCGGCCTACAACCTGGTTCGGTTGCGGAATCTCACACCCGCAACTGCCTGACAGGGGCCTGAAGGTCCCGCCACGTCGCTTCAGGCGGCTCCGGCGGACAGAAACTCTGGTTCAAAACACGAAAGCAGGCCGGGCTCGCTTCCCGCAGAGAGTTTTTTCCGCAGCCTGTTAGGCGATTCGAGGCGGTTGAACATGAGTACAACGGTGAGTGATTTGGGATCACATGTGCGACGGCGGTCGGTCGCCGAACAAACCGGCGATCCTCTACATGGGCGGAAAGAACGGAGCATCGTCCCAACGTCGTCCGTGCATTGTCCTTGAGACCGGTTGATTTCGTAATCACTGTTGAACCGTTCTTGACGGTGCCCTACTTCGGGTCTTCGACTGGACGCCCTCACTTATAAAGGAAATGGCGGAGGCACTCCGGGACGGTAAAACTTTTTTATGAGCTCCACACAAAAAAACTGGGTGAGGTTTGGCTTTCTCAAAGCCTCTTTATAAATAGAGGGAGGATTGTCTCCCACATAGTGGAACGAAAGCAGGAGGACCAAAATGAACGGCGCGAAAAGTATACCGGAACCACCAACAATGGCGGTCCCTGCCGAAAAACTGGTGATTCTTTCGATGGGCGGAAAAGGCGGAGTCGGCAAGACGTGCGTGATGACCGGCTTGGCCGAGTGGTTCCAGGAGAACGACATTCCGGTCAAGCTCTTGGATCTGGATACGGAGAACAAGTCACGGGGATCGCTGACGCACTTCTTCGGCGGTCAGGTGCCCAAGGTGAACATCCACACGCCCGCCGGACTGGACGCGTTCGTCGATGAATTGACCGACGGGCCGCCTGTGATCCTGGCGGACATGGGTGCGGGAGCAGGACAGGTAACCTACGACTGGTTCGACAAAATGTATCCAAGTGTTGCCGAGGCCGGCATCACGTTCACCTCGGTCGGCGTGATCACGGCCGACCCGGCGAGCGTGGAGAGCGTCCTCGCATGGGCGTCGCGGTTGCGCGATCGAACCGCTTACCTCATCGTCGAGAATTCCATCACCGAGCACACCGACTTCCGGTACTGGCGCGAGACGCACCAGGCGCTTCTTTTTCAGCAGACGTATTCACCGGCCATCGTGCGCATGGATTTCCGCTTGCCGGTGCTCGAAAACGCCACAAGGAATCACGGCGTTACCCTGGGCGCAGTCGCTGCCAGACTTACCTCGGCACCTGAGTTGCGCCAATCGTCGCTCGTGATGCGGGCGCAAAGTTATCGCAGACGGCTTTTCGCCGAGTTTGACAAGGTGCGGGAGCTACTCTTGCCATGAACGACCAAGACAAACCGATTGACCAAGACGATCCGTTTGACGACGATACGATCGATCGAATCGCAAACTTCCTCCCGGTTGAGGCCCGCGCCGGTTTTTACCGGGAGCTCCGCCATTGCCGCTCGCTACCCCAGAATGACGAGATGTTACGGATCATACGAGCGATGCAGTACCTGGTCCTCATCATGGTGAAACTGCCCGAACAAATGGCGCTGGAGCGAGAGCGGTTTGAGCAGATCGTGTCCAGGTGCGAAAAACTCCTAGGCGATGTCCACGAGTTCGTAGACGAAACGAGCAGGCAAATCGATCATCGACTTGCGCAGGTGTCGGCGGATATCGCCAAGGCCTTGAACCCACCGGCAGTAGCGGCAGAGATCAACGAAAGTCTGCGACAGCAATTCATCAAGACCACGATCCCTGAAACCGCAGACGCGTTGGCGGTGAACGCCGCGCAGATAAAGAAGGCAACGAGCGACTTCGTTTCCGCTACCGATTCCCTGAACAATGCTTACGATGGCGCCGTGGTCAAAGCAGATCGAGCGATTCAGAGTCTCGAAACTACCTCATCGCAGGCCATCTCCGGCAACAAGCGCCAGGCGGACGAACTCATGGCTGTGGTTCGTCAGGATTATCGATGGTTGTTGTTTGTACTCCCGGTCCTCTGCATACTGATTGGCAGCGGGCTAACTGTCTGGTACGAGCACTGGATCGGAGCGGTGGCGCGATAGGCATCCATGCTAACGATCCGCGCCATGTCGGATGGCAAAGGGTACTCTTCCCGGCACCTGGAGCACAGCGACTACTATGCCGAGGGCGAGCGCGTTACTGGTGAGTGGCAGGGGCGCGGAGCGGAACTGTTGGGCCTCAGTGGGCCTGTGGAGACCGAAGAGTTCGAAGCGTTGCGGCAAGGTCTGGACCCAGGAACGCGCGAATTTTTGAGAATTCGCCGCAGCGCAGACCGCATGGCAGCAGATGGTACGACGCTGGCACAAGGCCGAAGCCTCTACGACTTCACGATTTCGGCTCCGAAGTCGGTTTCGATTCTGGCGATCATTGGAGGTGACGACAGGTTGATCGAGGCGCATCGCAAAGCAGTCAGCGAGACGCTCCAGGAAGCCGAGACGTATGCAGCCAGCCGAGTGCGGCAAGCCGGTGCTAATGAGGATCGGCCGACTGGGAACATGGCGCTGGCCGTTTATCACCACGACACGAGCCGAGAGCTCGATCCGCAGTTGCACACGCACGCGGTCGCGGCCAACCTAACGTACGACGGAACGGAAGGCCGATGGAAGGCGCTGCAAGCATCGGAGATGTACGAACGCCGCGCCTATCTTTCCGAGGTCTACCGCAATGCGCTTGCTCGCGAAGTCCGAGCGCTTGGATATGAGATCGAAAGCCAGCGGGACTCGAAGGGCCACGATGCCGGATTCGAGATCCGGGGCGTCCCCAAGGAGCTACTCGAGAAGTTCAGCCAACGTAGCATCCAGCGGGATCAGGCCATCGGGGAGTTCATTGCGAAGCAGGGGCGGAGTCCGACAGACAACGAGGTTGCGGTGCTGGTTCGGGAATCACGGGCGGACAAGCTCATCGAGATCTCGACGAGTGAACTGCGGACGAAACAGCGGGCTAAACTGGCCCCTGGCGACGAGAAAGCCCTGACGCAGATTCAGACCCAACGCCCGCTTGCTCGGTCGATGGAATCGAGTGCCCCATCCCTGGAGCACGCCAAGGATCACATCTTCGAGCGCGTCTCCGTTGCCCTGGACCATACGTTACTGACTGAAGCTTTACGACAGGGCCGTGGCCGAATTCGGCTGAGCGAGTTGAAAGGCGAACTCGGCGTGCAGGAATCCGCCGGCCGAATATTGCGGTCAGGCCGCGAGGTGGCAACGGACACCAGCTTGGAGCGAGAACGCTGGATGATCGCCGCCATCAACCGCGGAGTCGGCGGATTCGAGCCGGTCGGTGCTGGACGTTCCTTCGTCGCCGCGGACAGTTTGCGCCCTGAACAAAAGAACGCTGTGGAGTTTGTGCTCCGATCGCGGGACCTAGCAGTGAGCATCAGCGGCGCGGCGGGGACAGGCAAGACTGCAGCGCTGCGGGAGCTGTTACGTGGGTTGAAGGAGGCCGGTAGAAATGTGCTAGCCGTCGCTCCGACCATGAGCGCCGTCGAGGAGATCCAAAAAGTGGGCTTTGCCGACGCCATCACGATAGAGCGGCTGTTACAGGACAAGAGCATTGGCGGCGACATCCGAGGCAAGGTGGTCATTGTCGATGAAGCCGGCATGGTTTCGGCGCGCCAGATGGCAGAGCTGATCAAGATGGCCGCGGTGAGCTCCGTACGGATCGTATTCAGCGGTGATACCAAACAGATCCAAAGCGTGGAAGCAGGCGACGCCTTGCGAATCCTGGAGAAGGAATCGCGACTCAAGACCGTAGCTCTGACCCAGGTGCAGCGGCAGACCCGCAAGGAGTACCGCGGCGCGATGGAAGAGCTTCGCCGGAATCCCGAACGAGGATTCGCCAAGCTGGATGCGATGGGCGCGGTTCGGGAGGTTGGTTTTTCTGATCGCGCTGGTGCGATCGCAGACGCCTTCGCAGGTTCGAAAGGAAAAACCTTGGTGGTCTGTGCAACTCACGACGAGATCGATCGCGTGACGGAGGCTATCCGTGATCGTAAGAGGGCGAGTGGACAACTTGGCGAAGGCGTAGCGCTCACACGCCACGTTTCGCTCAACTGGACAAAGGCGCAGAAAGCAGATCTTCAGAACTACCGGCCAGGACAAATGCTGGGGTTTCACAGGGCCGTCAGAGCCATTTCAAAAAACGAGGCCGTGGAGGTTGTGGGTGTAGCGGAGAATGGCATCGCGATTCGCTCAGCGGATGGAACGCGATCGACAGTCTCTAAGAGACACGCCGGAAGCTTCGATATATTAGAGGCGAAACCGATTGAAGTCTCGGCAGGTGATCGGCTACTGCTCACTGCCAATCGTCGAGACGCCGGGCTGCGAATCACTAATGGCGAATTGGTGACTGTTTCCGGCATCGACGTCCTCGGCCACATTCACCTCGAAGATGGCCGCCAATTACCCGCCGATTACCGGAGCTTCACCCACGGCTATGCCGTTACAGCGCATCGCAGCCAGGGCAAGACGGTGGACTCCGTCATACTCTCCGGCGACGGCATGCAAAAGGAGTTGTTCTACGTTGCAGCGTCCCGTGGCCGGCATAGCGTAACAGTGATCACGAGCGACAAGGAACGCCTGCAGGAGACGGTCGGCCGGTCCATGGCACGAACCTCAGCCACGGAACTTCTGCGCGACAGAAGTAAGTGCATTCGCCGCGGCGCTCCGCGAGGCATCGAAATGGCGCGCGAAATGGTTCGGAGAGCAGCCGCGTTGCTCACCGCAGCTTCCAAGCAGGTTGTTCAGCAAGAGCTCTCACGGCTCCGCGAGAGAAAGGAGCGCCGACGTGAACGCGGTCTCGGGCGGTAACGTTCCGTGGGTCATCAGCGCCGGCGATCCTGTCGCAACGCTGGAGATCGTGCTTCAGAAGCAGACCGTGGTGCTTTCCTGGCATCAATTTGTTTACGCGGAGGGTGACAGCGAACAGGTGCGGATGGCCTTCGCCAGTCATGATGTGGTCATCAATGGCGCCGGGCTCGATCCGCTACTGGCCGCAATCGCCGCCCATCGCGTCGTTTCGCTGCGCGGGAGCGTTCGTTCCGAGCGTTTCTCCGCCCAAGCGGCGCGGTTCATCGGTGAAATCGTCGTGCGAAGGGTCGAGGGTGAGTTATGAGGCGTATGTACGCGATGTGGGCTTCTGAGTGGCGTTTTGAGCTGGAGAGCGTTTTCGCTCTCTTTCGAGAGTGTAGCTTTCAGAAAGACACCATCCCTAAGCCTGGCGGCTTAGGATCGGGCGAACTGCACCGAGGCTCCGCCGTCCGGTGTTTGTCCGGCGTTTGTCCGGTTTCTGTCCGGGTTTTGTCCGGTGCACCATG
>JBKQHJ010000034.1:0-35933 GCA_052148835.1 Bryobacteraceae bacterium | reverse complement strand
TCCCGGCACAAACCGCTGGTAAGCGCATGAAAGTGCTCCTTTCCCTGACGTGGATGGTACGCGAATCATTGTATTGGAATAACAAATCCATTGCAGCATTCTTGCCCGCTCGTGCGTCTCACGACGTGTGAAGCATTTTCTGTTGATTCTTGGGCTAGTGGTGTCCGCGTGGGCCCAGTCGGACGAACCGAAACAACATCGCGGGGCTGGTAAGGAGATCGGCAGCGGCGCCGGCGACATCGGAAAAGGGACGGCCAAGGGTGCGGGCAATCTGGCCAAGGGAACCGGCAAGGGTGCGCTGGATCTGGTGACTCTTCACCCCATCAACGCGGCCGCCTCGGTCGGTAAAGGCGCGGGCGTGGCGGGCAAAGACGTTGGCGTGGGCGCGGTAAAAGGTACAGGCAAGATCGGCAAAGGCATCGGCAAGGCAATTAAGAAAATATTCTAGCGTTCGATCGGGGAGATCTCATGAGCAAAACAGCGACAAACAACCAACCGTTCTTGACGGATGTTCAAGAATTGCGCAAACGCGCGCGCGCAAATATAGACCAGGGAGCGGTAACGCCCGCTTACCAAGGCGATGTCGAGCAGACCATCGACATCCTGCAGTCGGTGCTGGCCACCGAAATCGTCTGCGTGCTGCGGTACACCATGAACGCCATCGCCGCCACGGGCATTTCAAGCGACAGCGTGAAGGAAGAGTTCGAGCAGCACGCCAAGGAAGAGCAAGGCCACATGCGAGAGGTGGCTGACCGGATCAACCAGCTCGGCGGGACGCCGAACTTTAATCCAGAGGGGCTGTTGTCGCGATCGGCTTCTCAGTATGTCGTGGGCGCGAACCTGGTTGAAATGATCAAAGAGAACCTGGTGGCCGAGCGGATCGCCTGCGAGCACTATCGCGAGCTGATTCGATATTTCGCCGACAAGGACCCCACCACGCGCGTAATGATGGAAGGCATCCTAACCAATGAAGAGGAGCACGCCAACGACATGCATGACCTGCTGGTCTCGCACGAAGGCAAGCCTATGCTCCCGAAGTCGTAGGCGCCGCGGCGCTGGCAGCCAACGGCAGCGGCATTTGTTTACGCTCCAGGGCTAGCAGAAACTCCTTCCGGGGCAGCCCGCCGCCATAGCCGGTAAGTTTTCCGTCGCTGCCGATGACGCGATGACACGGAATCACGATGGGGATCGGATTGGCGCCATTGGCTCGTCCGACGGCGCGCGAAGCGTTTGGCGATCCGATCCGCCGCGCCAGTTCGCCGTAAGTAATCGTCTCGCCATAGGGGATGTTGAGCAGCTCGCGCCACACGCGTTGGTGAAAGGCCGACCCTTCGGGCGCGAGTGGCAGGTCGAATTCCCGCAGTTCCCCCGCAAACCAGGCGCGCAGTTGACCAATCGTTTCGCGCAGCGGCGTTGCGTCATCGTTTCCCACCGGCCGCCAATCAGGCCGCGGCTTCGCGGGCTCCCGGCCATCGGCAAACAAAATGTGGCGCAGACCGGCCTCATCCGCCGCCAGCAGCAGCTCGCCGATGGGGCTTTCCATCACTATGTAGAAGACTGTGTGCGATATCGATTGTTCCATCCTTGACTCCTCTCCACAGGTGCATTCCCGCATACGCGCGCCAGGGCCGCCAGCGCTCGGCGTGACGCTCCATTTCAGCCGCTGTCTTAATCCCCGCCGCGCGTAGTAGGACCAAATCGCCGGCCGGGAATGCATCCGGATCCGAGAGCGCGCGCATCGCGATATATTGCGCGGTCCAAGGTCCAAGGCCGCGAATAGCGCAGATGCGGCCGGCACACGTCTCGGCGTCGTGAGTGCCATCGAACACCAGAGCTCCCGAAACTACCGCCTTCGCAAACTCCCGGATAGCCTCGGCGCGCGACTTCGGAATCCCGATCGCGAGGTCGGCGGTGATCAACTCATCGGCCGCCGGAAACGTGCAGGCCAGACCGTCGATTTCAAATGGCAGCGGATGTCCAAACCTGGCGGCTAGGCGCGCGGTCAGTGTGGATGCGCCCGCGACGCTCACCTGCTGGCCGAGAATCGCGCGCACTCCCAATTCGAAGCCGTCCCAGGCGCCCGCCACACGCAGACCAGGCCGATGCTTGACCAAGCGAGAGAGCAGCGGGTCGCGCTTCAAGCTGGAATGGATGGCTAATGGATCGGCATCCAGATCGAACATGCGCCGCACGCGCCCCACCACGTGCAACAGCCGAGTTGGTTCGACAAAATCCACGCGCAGCGTCAGTGCGTGTGCGCCTTGCGGCCGTACCTCCAGCCAACCGGCATCGCCTTCGAGCACAAAGCTTCTGCGATAAACATCGCCATGCACAGATTCCACTCCGGCGATCGCGCGCTGCGCCACAAACTCGAGCAGCGCATCGTAATCGTAGGGCGGCCGGAAGCGCAAGGTCAGCGTAATGGGTCCGCCGCTCGGTTGATGTTTCCAACCCCGCCGTAGTTCTCGCGGACTTCGCCCATACGTTGCGCGAAACGCCGCGTTGAACCGGCGTATGCTGCGGTAGCCGGCCGCTACTGCAATCGCCGTGAACGGCAGCGCGGTCTCATCGATTAGTTTTTTCGCCGCCAGTAGCCGCTGCGCCTGCGCCACCGCGATCGGTGTCGCGCCCAAGTGCTGGATAAACAATCGCCGCAGATGACGCGATCCGATACCGAGCCGCTCGGCCAATTCGTGAAGTGCCCCTTCGTGAATCAGCCGCAGCGCGCGCGCCACCGTGGTGGATGTGCCATTCCACGCCGCGGTGCCCCAACTTTCTGGACGGCAGCGCAGACAGGGCCGAAAGCCCGCTTCGAGAGCCGCGGCGGCCGACGGATAGTACTCGATGTTGTCTTCCTTCGGCGAACGCGCCGGACACACCGTGCGGCAGAAGATGCGCGTGGTCTTCACGGCGATGAAGACCTTCCCGTCGAAGCGCGGATCGTGCGAGAGGCGAGCGGCCCGGCAGGTTTCGCGCGTGAATTGCATCCGAATCGATCATAGCCGGAACTCGGCGGCGAATTAGCCGTTTTCGGACATCTATGCTCATAGAGTTGGGACCAGGCGCTAAAATAACAGCGGATGCGAGTTGCTTTGTGTTTCAGCTTGGCTGCACTGGCGGCGGGCGTGGTTGCGTTGGCCGACCGGTTGGAAGATACCTTCTACGTCCCCCTCGACGATCCTGCCATCCAATACGCAGCGCCGGCCTCGGACACGATCGCGCGCCTCGAAAAACAGCTCGAAAGCGGAAAAGCGAAACTCGACTACGCGCCGAACGGTCTGGGCTATCTGCCGGCCGTATTGAAGGCGTTGGACATTAACATCGATTCCCAGGTGCTGGTATTCTCGCGCACCAGCATTCAGACCTCGCATATCTCGCCGCGCACGCCACGCGCGATCTATTTTAACGACGACACCGCCGTCGGATTTGTGCAGAACGGCGAGGCGCTGGAGTTTTCCGGCATCGATCCCAAGCAGGGTGCCGTTTTCTACACGCTGGACACTGACAAGTCCGAGAAGCCCGAGTTCGCACGCCGCGACGATTGCCTGCGCTGTCACCAAGGCGCGCCAACCATGGGTATTCCCGGAATCATGGTCAGCTCGGTGCATCCGGTCACCGATGCCGAGGGTCGCGACTCGCACGGTAGCGCGTACATCACCGATGGCCGCACCGATTTCGCCGAGCGCTGGGGCGGCTGGTACGTGACGGGAACGCATGGGTCGCAGGTGCATCTTGGGAACAATCCCGAGTTGACTGATCCGCTGAATCCCGGGCGCACGTTAAAGGAAGGTACGCAGAACGTCACCAGCCTCGAGGACCGCTTCAATACGTCCCGGTATCTGGCGCCCACCAGCGACATCGTCGCGCTGATGACGCTGGAGCACCAGACGCGCATGATTAATCTGATGACGCGGATCGGATGGGACGCGCGCATCGCGCTGCGTGAAGGCAAAGGCAAACTGGAAGATGCCGCGCGCGATCGCATCAATACGGAAATCGAGGAGATGGTCGGCTATATGCTTTTCGTGGACGAGGCGCAATTGAAGGAGCCGGTCAAAGGCGTCTCGACGTTCACGAAAACGTTCGCCGCGCGCGGGCCGCGCGATCCCACTGGCCGGTCATTGCGGGACTTTGATTTGCAGAAACGGCTGTTCCGATACCCGCTGTCCTATATGATCTATTCGGCGGCGTTCGACGCCATGCCGGATGTGGTTCGCCAGCACGTTTACCGCCGGCTCTATGAAATCCTGACCGGGAGCGACAAGACCCAAACCTTCGCGAAGATCTCAGGCGCCGATCGCCAGGCCGTCCTCGAGATCGTCCGGGCCACCAAGCCGAATCTGCCGAAATACTGGCAAGCCGTCAATTAAATTACCCCGTTAGGCGAAGTTACCCCCCGGGGGCAGTAACAATAGAATGAATGAGTTCGTCTCTCCTAGCAGTGCTGGAGACGGCTGTGGTTTACGTTCCAACAGCAAAAAGTGCAATATCAGTAGGATAGACGTATTCTCGGAGAAAGGCCCAGACCGCCCGGAAACATCCATGACGATACGAAGCACTTCCGGTTTCGTGACAGCCCTGGCCGTGGTCCTGGTTGCTAAAACAGCAAGTCCACAGGCAACGACCGCCCCCACCCAGGTTTCCGACCAATCGGACGAACGCGCCCTCCTCAATCAATACTGCGTCGTTTGTCATAACCAAAAGCTGAAGACTGCCAACCTGGAATTGGACAAGCTGGATACGGCCCACGTCGCCGATCACCCCGAAAAATGGGAGTTGGTGGTGCGCAAGCTGCGTGCCGGCATGATGCCGCCCTCAGGGATGCCCAGGCCCGCCTGGAACACCTACGAATCGATGGTCACGTGGCTCGAAGGCGAGCTGGATAAGAACGCGGCAACGCACCTGCCGCCGCCCGGGCTGCATCGGCTGAATCGCACCGAATACGCCAACGTGATTCACGACATGCTGGCGCTGGATATCGACCCCACCAAGTACCTGCCGTCCGACGATTCCACGCGCGGGTTCGACAATATCGCCGGCGCTTTGGCGTTATCGCCTGCATTGCTCGAAGGCTACACCACGGCCGCGGCCAAAATCAGCCGGATCGCCATGGGGGATGTCAATGAGCCGGCTCTGGCTACCTATCGCGTGGCGTCCGACACGTCGCAGGATTATCACATCGAGGGGATGCCGTTTGGCACGCGCGGCGGCCTCGTGGTCCAGCATGAGTTCCCGGCCGACGGCGACTACGTGTTCAAAGTTTTCCCTATTAATAAAGGACTGATGGACGGCAACCGGGCGTTCGGCGAGATCACCGGCGAGAAGCTGGAACTGCTCATCGATGGCCAGCGGATTCATTTGTACGATTGGGACAAGGAAGTTGCATCCGGCAAGCCCGTGCATGGCGGCACGGCCGACCTCCATTTCCAAGTCAAGGCGGGGCTGCACACGGTAGGCGTGACGTTTCTCGCTACCCAGCTCGCGCCCAGCCAGGATCTGGACGAGCATTTCTTGCGGAGCACCATCGAAACCGGCGGGCTGCCGGGCTTCAAGTTTTATCCGCACGTAGGCAAGATCGAAGTCCTGGGACCGTTTAAGCCGGCGGGCGCCAGCGATTCGGCCAGCGTCAAGAAGATTTTTGTTTGCCATCCTGCGAATGCGTCCGAGGAAACGGCCTGCGCGAAGAAGATCGTGGACACGCTGGCGCGGCACGCTTTCCGCCGTCCGATTACCGCGCAGGATACCGAAACGCTGATGACTTTTTATCAGCAAGGCCGCAACGACGGAAACTTCGACACCGGCGTCGAGCGCGCGTTGCAACGCATCTTGGCCGATCCGGAGTTCGTGTTCCGCAAGGAAGCCGAACCGGGCAATCTAGGGCCCGGCCAAACCTATCACATTAGCGATCTGGAGCTGGCGTCTCGACTGTCGTTCTTTTTATGGAGCAGCATCCCCGACGACGAGCTGATCGACGTCGCGGGCAAGAACAAACTGCACGATCCGGCGGTGCTGGATCAGCAGGTGCGGCGCATGCTGGCGGATCAGCGGGCGGACCGGTTAGTGATCAACTTTACAGGTCAGTGGCTCAACCTGCGCGCGCTCGGGACCTGGGCGCCGACCGTTTCAGTTTTTCCCGATTTCGACGACAACCTGCGCCTCGCCATGCGCAAGGAAACCGAGCTCTTTGTGGGCAGTATAGTTCATGAAGATCGCAGCCTCATCGATCTGTTGAACGCCAACTACACGTTCTTGAACGAGCGGCTGGCCAAACATTACGGCATCCCCGGCGTGTATGGCAGCGATTTCCGCCGGGTCGAGTTTACCCCCGACTTCGACATGCGCCGCGGCCTGCTCGGCAAAGCGGCCATCGAGACCATCTCTTCTTATCCGCAGCGCACCACGCCGACGGTCCGCGGGAAGGACATGATGCAGATTTTCCTGGGCGTCAGCCCGCCCGATCCGCCGCCCAACGTTCCTACGCTAAAGGATCAAGGCTCGGCTGTTCATGGCGGTGCGAAGCCCACCATGCGGCAACAGATGGAAATGCATCGCAAGAATGAGCCCTGCGCCACATGCCATAAGATCATGGACCCGATCGGTTTCTCCATGGAGAATTTCGACGCGGTCGGCCACTGGCGGACTACCGACAATGGCAGCCCGATCGATCCTTCCGGCAAGCTCGTGGATGGCTCCAAGCTGGACGGTGTCAAGGGCATGCGCGAGGCGCTGTTGCGCTATTCGCCGCAATTCGTTCGCGTGGTTACCGAGAAACTGTTCATTTACGCCATGGGCCGCGGCACTGAATACTACGACATGCCGCTGATTCGTTCCATCGTGCGGGAATCCGAGTCGAAGAACTACCGGTTTTCATCATTAATAGTAGGGATCGTAAAGAGCGAGCCGTTCCAGGCGAATCAGAAGGAACAGGTTACCTCCAACGGGAGCCCGCTCAGAGCCTCAATACAATAAGGAAAGGCGATCATGTTTATTACTAAAAAGCACATTTCCCGGCGCACTTTGCTGCGCGGCGCCGGTGTCGCCTTATCGCTACCGTTGCTCGATTCCATGATTCCGGCGCAGACGTTAACCACCAAGACCGCGGCGAACCCTAAGACTCGTTTCACTGGCATCTTCATTCCGCACGGCGCTGCGCCCGGCTGGTGGGTGCCTGAAGCGGGCGGCCCGGGCGAGCCGAAACGCGCGCCCGGCGAAAAAGACTTCAAATACTCGATGATTTTCGAGCCGCTGGAGCCGTTCCGCGAGCACACCGTGATCATGAGCGGACTGTGGTCCAAATCGGCCGAGCCTCCTCCCGGACAAACCGGCGCCGATCACTGGGTAGCGGCTGCGTTTTTGTGCGCGAATAAACCAAAGAAGACCACCGGCGCGGACATCTACGACGGAACCACCATCGATCAGATCATCGCGCAGCATGTTGGACAAGGATCGCTGCTGCCGTCGCTACAACTGGCGCTCGAAGATCCGGGCGCGAATTCGAGCAACTGCGGCGAAGGCTATAGCTGCACCTATTCGAATACCATTTCCTGGTCCACTCCCACTTCGCCATTGCCGATGGAACTCGATCCGCAAGTCGCGTTCGAGCGCTTGTTCGGCGCGGGCGGCACTCCGGCCGAGCGGGCGGCGCGGCGTGAGCAGGATCGCAGCATTCTCGATTCGGTGACGGCCAAGCTGGCCAGCTTCAAACGGGACCTGGGCCCGAGCGACCGGTCCAAGCTCGATGAGTACGAAACCGACATTCGAGAGTTGGAGCGCCGCCTGGCCATCGCCAAGAAGGCCACCGGAACCGTATCCACCGAAGGCGTCGTGATTCCGGCCGGCGTGCCTGAGTCGTTCGATGAACACGTCAAGCTCCATTTCGACTTGCAGCGGCTGGCCTTCCAGGCCGACATCACGCGGGTTTCAACCGTCCTCTATGCGCGGGATCTGACATCGCGCTCCTATCCGGAAAGCGGAGTGCACGATGGCTTCCACGGGATTTCGCATCACGCCGAGAACCCAGAGACCATCGCGCGCTATGCCAAGCTCAACCAGTATCACATCAAGTGCCTGGCGTACTTCGTCGACAAGCTCAAGAACACGCCCGATGGCGATGGTACGCTGCTCGATCATTCGCTGATCCTCTACGGCACCAACATGGGCGATTCGAACCAGCACTTGCATTACGACGTACCGCACTTGCTGATCGGCGGAGCCTCGGGGCAGCTCAAAGGCAATCGCCACTTGTCGTATCCGTCCAAGACCGTTCCTACCGGCAACCTGCTGGCCAGCGTCCTCGACCTGTACGGCGTCCACGAAGACCAGATCGGCGACAGCACGGGCCGGTTACCTGGTTTGGTTTAAATCTATGCGCTCAGCCGCCCTGCTAGTCTGCGCCAGCGTACTCGCTATCTCGGCTCCAGCCTTCGCAAGCAACAGCGCGGTCGCCGATGCAGCCATGGCTGGCGATCGGGCGGGAGTCGCATCGCTGATCCAGCAGAAGGCCGACGTGAATGCCGCGCACGCCGACGGCGCCACGGCCATCCAATGGGCGGTCTACCGCGACGATCTGGAGATGGCCGATCTGCTGATCGCAGCGGGTGCCAACATCAAACTCGCCAATCGCGAAGGCGCTACTCCGATATACCTGGCATCGCTGCACGGTAGCGCGCCGATGATCGACAAGCTGTTGAAGGCCGGCGCCGACGTGAATCAATTGGGGCCGGAGGGCGAGACGCCGCTGATGTTGGTGGCGCGTACGGGCAACCTCGACGCCATCCGTTTGCTACTGGATCATCACGCCGACGTGAACGCCAAGGATACGCTGCGGGGAACCACGGCTCTCATGTGGGCCACCGAGCAGTTGCATCCCGAAGCGGTGAAACTGCTGATCGAGCATGGCGCCAGCGTGAGCGCACAAACCGAAATCGATACCCGCAATGCGCGCAACAATCTGGCAAATACCGTAAAACAGCGCTTGCATTCCAGCTTCGGCGTTTTTGGCAAACGCGGTCCTGGAAATGATGGCACCCCGCCGCGCCCCGCAGGTCAAGCTTCTTCTGCAACCCCCGCGCCCCCCGCGCCAGCACCTAAAGGTGGGGCAGCGGTTGCCAACAAGAATGTTCCGGCGGCGCAACCCAATGGTGAGGATGAAGTCCTGGCGTTTTTCAGGCGTCCCGCCAAGAAGGACGGCGGCGGCCTGACCCCTCTGGTTTATGCGGCGCGCGAAAATTGCATCGAATGCGCCAAGATGCTGGTGGAAGCGGGAGCGGATGTCAATCAGCGAACGTTTTATGGATGGACGCCGCTGCTGGTGGCCACGCAGAACCGCCACTACAAGCTGGCCGCGTATTTGCTCGACCACGGCGCCGATCCCAACATCCCGAACAAAGGCGGCTGGAATGCGCTGTATCTGGCCACCGATAATCGCAACATCGAAGGCGGCGATTATCCGGTGCGCGATCCGGACATGGATCATCTGGACTTCATCAAGCTGCTGATCGCCAAGGGTGCCAACGTCAACGCGCGCATTTGCGGCGCCGAATCGACGACTGAGGAGTGTACCGGCGACAGCACCGAAACGCGCACCAACTTCACCATGCAGTGGCTGTTCGAAGACGGCGCGACGCCGTTTCTGCGAGCCGCGCAATCGGGCGACGTGGAGCTGATGAAGCTGCTGCTCGCGCACGGCGCCGATCCGAAGATTTTCACCGCGCATGATGTGACGCCCCTGGCCGTCGCGTCTGGAATCGGTTGGGTGGAAGGCGTGACGTTCGAATGGTCGCCCGAGCAGACTACTGAAGCCGTCAAGATGTGCTTGGATTTGGGGCTTGATCCCAACGTCGCCGACGACGAAGGCCGCACGGCGCTGCACGGCGCGGCCCACAAAGGCCGCCTGGAAGTGATTCAACTGCTGGTGGACCACGGCGCCAAGCTGGACGCGCACGATGGCGGAAGCCGCGACAGCGTCAACGGCGCGCTGCTCGGCAAAACCTGGATCCCGCTCGATTGGGCGCGCGGTCTGGTCCGCGTCGGCGTGCAGTCGGCGATTGCGCATCCCGAAGCCGCGGCCTTGCTCACCAAGCTGATGACCGAACGCAATATCCCCATTCCGCCGCCTCCCACCTCGTCGATTTGCTTGACCGAGGGCGAAAACGGCTGTCGCTAGACGAGCGACACTCGGAAGCCTTGCTACACTCGGATGTTGCGCATCGCGGCCGGCTGCCTCTTTTTCACGCTAGTAACCATCGCTCAGGCGCAGACTCCTGACACGATCCTGATCAACGGCAAAATCATCACAGTCGACGCAAAGGACTCCGTCGCAGAGGCTGTCGCGATCGCCAAGGATAAAATCGTTGCCGTCGGATCTACCGCCGACATCCAGCGCCGGGCCGGCCCGGCCACGCGCGTCATCGATCTTCACGGCCTTACCGCCACTCCCGGCTTGATAGACACCCACGGGCATTTCGCTGAAGGCGGCGTTGACGAAATGTTTCACGTCGTGCTCAGCGACATTTCGAGCGTGAGCCAAGCTCTCGACAAACTCCGCGAGAAGACCGCGACGTTGAAGCCCGGCGAATGGCTGCTCGGCGCCGGATGGGACGAAGGCAAGCTGGCCGAGCGGCGCTACCTTTTGGCTTCCGACCTGGACAAAGTGGCGCCCAACAATCCCGTCTGGCTGACGCACACCACGGGGCATTATGGCGTCGCCAACAGCTATGCTTTGAAGCTCGCACATATTACGGCCGAGACAAAGGACCCGCCCGCCGGGACCATCGATCGCGACGCCCAAGGCCGCCCCACGGGTGTCTTGAAAGAATCGGCGCAGGACCTGGTGGTGAAACTGATTCCTCCCACCGCCCCCGAGCAATGGCGGACCGGGATCTTGCATTCCCTCGAAGGGCTGCATCGGGAAGGCATGACCGCCGTCAAAGACGCGGCCATCGGACAACCGGAGTGGGACGCCTACCGCGAGCTGCTGCGCCAAAACAAATTGGACGAACATGTTTTCGTCCTTTGGGACTCCGGCCACACGCTCGAATCCGCCCGGCGGATCCTGGCGAAACTCTCCGCTCTCCCCAAACCGCCCGCCTCCTTGGGCGACGGTCTCTTGCTTTCCGGCGGCGCCAAAATCTTCATGGACGGCAGCGGCGGTGCACGCACCGCCTGGATGTACCAGCCTTGGAACAAGAACCGTACTGAAGTGGATGCGTCGGTTATCCCGCCACCGATCCCCAGGTTTATCGCCAGATGGTGCGCCTGTTTCATCAAGCCGGCGTTCACGTCGGCACCCACGCCGTTGGAGACCGTGCCATCGACTCGGTTGTGGACACCTACGCCGAAGTCCTGAAAGAAAAGCCCACGCGCGGGCTGCGGCACAGCATCATTCATGCCAACATCCCGACCGATCACGCCATGGACGTGATGGCGTCTTTGCAAAAGCAATACGACGCCGGCTATCCCGAGGCGCAAGCGGAATTCATGTGGTGGATCGGCGACACCTACGCGGGAAATTTCGGCCCCCAGCGCTCCCAACGCTTGGAGCCCTTCAAAACGTGGCTCGCCAAGGGCATTGTGTGGGCCGGAGGCTCGGACTATTTCGTCACTCCCTATCCGGCGCGTTACGGAATTTGGGCGTCGATCGAACGCGAGACGCTCAAGGGCGTCTATGGGGCGCATCCATTTGGCACCGCGGAAGCCATCGACGTCCACACCGCGCTGCGTTCTTACACCGCCTGGGCCGCGCGGCAGTTGTTTCTCGAAGACAAAATCGGAACTATCGAGCCCGGCAAGGAAGCCGACATCGCGGTCTGGGATCACGACCTGTACAGCATGCCCTCGGCGGATATCAAGAACCTCAAGTGCGAGCTGACGTTGTTCGCCGGCCGGGTGGTTTACCAGGATCCGGCCGCGCCAATCACGATCCGAAAGTAGACTTGCTCAACTGCATTAGACTGGACGCACGAAACCGCTCGACTAGCAGGGATCGCTGCGGCTTTCCTGTGGACGTTCGCGGAATCCGGTCGAGAAACTCGATCCGGCGAGGCACTTTGAATGGAGCCAACCGGGTGGCCGCGAACCGTCGCAGCTCCAGGGCCGTCGCGGCGGATCCCTCGCGCAGTACAACCACGGCGGCTATGTCTTCTCCAAGCGTCGGATGCGCCACCGCGAATACCACCGCTTCCGCCACCGCCGGATGCTCGGCGAGCACGTCCTCCACTCCTTGGGGAATGATTTTTTCGCCCCCTCGGACGATTATTTCCTTAATTCGCCCGGTAATAAACAGAAATTTCTCGCTGTCCAGTCGCCCGACGTCCCCGGTGTGGAACCACCCGTTGCGAAAGGTAGATTGATTGGCATCCGGGTCGTCGATGTATCCAGAGGTTACCGACGGCCCTCGAACGACGATCTCTCCCTCCCCGCCGTCCACGATGAGATTTTCGAGCGGATCGACAATAGCCACTTCCAGGCCGCTGCTCCGGCCGGCCGATCCAGGCTTTCGGGCATTTGTTGTGTTGCGCGTCACGCCGCCGGTTTCCGTCAGTCCATAGCCGCCGAGCACCGGAACGCCGGCGGATTCTTCGAGCGACGTGAGCACTTCTGGTTGTGGCGCCGCACCGGTGGTACGAATAAATCGCAAGGACCCGCGCCGGAAAGCTTCCGGGTGCTGCCGCGCCAGCGCGAGAATGGCGCGGTTCACTGGAGGGCTCGATGTGAACCAAGTTGGCTGGAGGCGATCGAGGTCAGCCAGAAATGTCGCAGGGTTGAATCCCGAGGTAGTGATAACGGCGCCCCCGCAGAACAACTGCGCCAGCACGGCAGCCAGTCCATGCAGATGGAACAGAGGCATCAGGCTCAACAAGCGGTCCGCTGGGCTCAGTTGCAGGGCGCTAATCTCGCGAGTTGCCATGGCGTGCAGGTTCGTCCAGGTGAGCGGAACCAGCTTTGGAGTACCGGTAGTTGCCGAGGTGAACAGCAGAAGCGCGGCATCCGTTGTCCGAAAAGACATGGCAGCCTGCGTATGGTCCGGCGCAGTGTATAGGAACGCTCCAGGCGGACGAATTCTAAGCACCGGAATGCGCAGTGCGCCGGCGGCCGCAACTGCAGGCGAAGCCGCTCCATCAGGAACAATGACGATCCGGGCGCCCAGTCGATTCAGATAATAGCGAAACTCACTTTCTGTAAACGAGGGATCGAGAGGCGCGCCGGCTCCGATGCCGGACACTGCCAGGAATGCGGCGATCAGATCCAGCCCGTTGGGTAGCACCAGGGCAGCGATCTCGCCGCGGTGGAGACCCGCAGCAGCCGCATCGCGCCGCAGCGCCTGAAGCCGATCGTCGAGTTCCAGGTAAGTTAGTGCGGCGCGTTCAAGAGAAGTCAGAGCAATTGCCGACGGCGACTCCGCGCGGTGCCGCTGGAGCTGGAGGAAATCTTCAGAGTTGTCCGACCCGAACCGATCGGTCACGCCGATGCGCCCCCGGATCTGGCGCGATGTGTCTGGAGCCGGTGTTCGATGTACGACGCCAATGCAGACAGGTCCCTCAAAAAGTCGAATTCCACTTCGAGGAATTTCGGCTCCATCGTGATTCCGAACTCCTTTTCAACCGCCGTTATGAATTCGAGCACGGCGATGGAATCCAGGGTGACGGCCTCTTCCAGCATCTGCTCATAAGGCAACTCTTCACCGCGGATATTCAGATGTAATGACTCGACGAAGACCTTCCTGATCCGGGCCATTGTTTCTTGGCCGGCGATCAGGCGACCATCCATGGCTCCCACTCCTCCGGGTGATCCACGATCTGTTGTTCGATGGCCTGGACGAAAGCGGCTAGGTTAGCTTGGATGAACTCATCGCGTCCGGTAGCCCGGACGATGTCGAGGACGGGGCCGAAAACGATGCGGAATCCCGAACTCCGGCCAAGGCAGAGCATCGGCACGACGGCGCAGCCTGACAATCGGACCAGGTCCAGGACCCCCGTCGAAAAGTGCCGGGAAGAGCCGAGAAAAGACCACGGAATGGTTCTGGTCCCGGATTCCCCGTCGAAATGGATGTTTACCAACCCCCCAGCTCGCAGCCGGTTGAAAATTTTCAGGACGCACGCCGGATCCCGCGTGTAGGCCGATTCTCCGATAATCGAGCGCAAAAATTTCACGCGGCGCGGCGCCAGAACGCGACGCCCCAATCGTCCCCACCAATCTCCTTGTGCGATGCGGTCGCGCACTGTGAGGATCGGATATCCCATAGTGACCAGATGCCGTCTGGCGACGCGGGTGGCGCAAAAGTGAACCGTGAGCAGCAGAACTCCCTTGCCGGCCGACCGTGCTTGCTCCAGGTGCTCCAGACCCTGGACTTCGGTGCAACGCAATCTTCGTTGGGAAGAGGGCCAACTGACGACCAAGTCATCCAGCATGCGGTCGGCGGAATTCGCAAGCAACTTGTCGGCGATCCGTGGCACCTGGTGACTCGGGATTCGGGCGCACTGGACGCTGAGCATTCGCCGCACCGCCATATCCATGCGTTTTTGCCCGCGAAGCCGGGACAGCCGGCCAATCGAATACAGAAGACTTCGGGGAGCGATGGCCGAGAGAATTCGGAGTGGGTAAAGGTAAAGGAACCAGAGTAGATCGTCGACAGTGATCAGGGGCTGCTCGGCGCTAGACAGGCTGGGCATTCGGTTATTTTCGCTCTAACTAAGATTTTTGGTAGTGTCTCATACACTACCAGATTTTGCGCGGGACGCACAGTCGAGGAACGTGCGATTCGATTCCAGCGTTCGGGCCTATCGCGCCGTCAGCTGATCGAAATACGATCGGAAGAACGCCAGCTGCGCCTCGCCGGGCGACTGCGCGCCCTCGGGCGGATTGCCGAAAACCATAACGCTCTGGTTCTTTCCGTCATACACGGGCCACTTGTCCAGCCCTTTCCCGTTCGGGTCGGCGCTGCGTGCGAAGTTTACCCAGTAGGACGACATCGCATCCACCACTTGGCGGTCGCTGTCCGTCCACGGCCGGCTGTCATCCAGATGGCCGAATGCGTAGAGGATCTCAGACACGTGCGTGGCGCTGCCATGCGGCCCGGGAGCGAACGGCCCGCGCGCGTTCGGCAATCGCGGCGGCTGCTCGGTGAAATAGTACACGAACGCTTTCGACTTGCCCGGTTTGGCCGCCAGCCGTGCCCAGTTCCGCATCACGAACGCCATCTCGTCGCGCCCGGAATAGAACGCCGATTCGCGCGCCTGATCGTCGGAGTCCGCCGGATAGAGTTTCAAGTACGCATCCGCCAGGTCGCCGAACCGCTTCCGCGCCTGCTCCACAAACTCCGCCGCCGATTTCGGATTGCCCCCGAACGACTCGTCGCGGTTCGATCCCGTGAGCACCGGCACGTCAATCTGCTTACCCGCCGCAAAGACTTTCCCCGGATCCTCCGAAATCAGGTAACCATCCACCACCGGCCCCGTTGCGCGCCCGGCCTTCTGAATCGCTTCCGGCGGCTTCGCACGCAGCTCCGCGAGCGACTTCGCACCCACTGCATCCGCCAGCTTCACGCCTTCCTGTTCGGCTTCCGCGAGCGTGCTCAACGGGGCAATCCGCGCGGTAGACCAGGCACTGCTCTCGCCGATGGCGCGCTCGAAGAGGCCCTTCGCCGAGGGTATGGTCATCAGGTTGGCCACCATGCCGGCGCCGGCCGATTCGCCGAAGATGGTGACGCGCTTCGGGTCGCCGCCAAAGCGCGCGATGTTCTGCTGCACCCAGTGCAGCGCCCCGATCGCGTCCAACACGCCGAAGTTCGCCGCTGCGCGCCGGTCCGATTCTTTAGTCAACTCGGGGTGGGAGAAGAAGCCCAAGGCGCCCAGCCGGTAGTTGAACGTCACCACCACCGCGCCCTTTTTCGCCAGCGCCTCGCCATCGTACATGGGCTGCGACCCCGAGCCACTGGTGTAACCGCCGCCGTAGATCCACAGCATAACCGGGCGTTTCTCGCTTGCGGCCTTCGCGCCCGTCCAGACGTTGAGATACAGGCAGTCCTCACTCATCTTCTGATTGCCGCCCTGCATGCACACGGGGCCGAACTCATCCGCTTTGCGAGTTCCTTCCCAGTGCGCGGCCGGCTTAGGCGCGCGCCAGCGTAGATCGCCTACCGGCGGCGCTGCGTAAGGAATGCCCTTGAATGCACGGACGTCCGGGCTGCCGGTTGTGGTCCCGGAGATCATACCTGTGTCGAGCCGCACCGGATCGTCAATGGCCGCGTTGGCCGTGCTGATGGCGAATAAGATAGTTGCGATGAGCGCTGTTCGGTTCATGTGCTTCCTCCGCGTTTCAAAAGTATATAAGAATCGTCGACGCGAATGCTTTACGGCTGCGGCTCATAAGCGGCGGTGGCTGCGCGGGCGGCTTCGCGCTGGATGGGCGGCTGCATGTGGAAAAGGACGTGTTCGATGTGGCGGGACTCTCCTCTAAACGTCGCGCACAACGCAGCGGGCCGCGATGGTTTTCTTCACCCAGCGAGCGCGTCCCGCGCTGTGCGCTCGTTAAGGAGGATCAGGCGTTGGGCGAACGCTTCGATTTCGTGTTTTGAAAAAACGAACCCAGCTTCTTTCAGAAGCTGAGCCGGGTCGAAAGGGAGTCCTTTGTGTTTATGGAGCTCCAGGAGGGCGGCGGCACGCTTGAGGGCGCGCTCTTGCTGGAGGCGGCGCTCGGCTTGGATTTCGCGGAGCTGGTCGAGTGTCTTTTGGAACTGACGGGAGAGGCGTTGAGAATGCATGCCGAGCGTGGCGAGGACGCGGTGGGCGTCGACGATATCGAAGCTGATGGCGGCTTGATCGGAGGGCGGGTTGGCGGCGCGGTCGAGCAGGGCGGCTTCGAGCACGGGGACGCGGTTGAGGCGCCAGGCGGTGTCGGCGAGTTCCTGAGTGAGATGCGATTCGGTGGGAGTGGCGGGCTGGTACTCGTCGAAGAACTGGCGGCAGTGCTGTTGGTAGGCGACGGGATCCTCAGTAGCGAGGATGGGGGAGCGGCTGGTGAGGCCGTGGGTGACGGCGTTGAGGGACGAGCGCTGTTTGCCAGCGGCGGTGCGGGGCCCGGTGGAGCGGAGGGCGTTTGCCCGATTTACGGCGGCGCGGTTGGCGCGGTTGGCTATTCGCGGTTGGCTATTGGCTATTGGCACGGGGATCGGGTTTGTCATGCGTGAGAATCTCCGGTGCGGTTCTAGCATGGGCGGATGGCGTTTTCGTGCGCGGAGTGGCGGATGTTGTTGGGTGGGAGGGGGAGATGGATGCGGGAGTGAAGTGAACGGAAGCGGGCCAGGCGCGAGGGCGGGCGCCCTGCCGGGGGCATATGATGAAGGGGTGAAACTGACGATCGAACTCGATCGGGAGGAAGACGGGCGTTGGATCGCGGAGACGATCGAACTGCCGGGCGTAATGTGCTACGGCCACACCCAAGATGAGGCGATCAGCAATGCGGAACGCGTTGCCATTGAGGTAATTGCCGACCGCATCGCCCACGGTGAGCTTCCGTCGTCTTCGCTCGGCGTCTCCTTCAAAATTCCGGAGGAGCAACTGGCCCGCCAGTAAAGCGAGGCGGGTTCTGGCTGCGCTGGAGAGGATCGGCTGGCGAGTAAAGCGCCAACGTAGGGCCGCAGGTGGGCGTCGGACGGGGTTCAGCTACGTCTCTTCTTCCATATCAGGCTCAGCGGTAAAAGCCTTCCCCTGAGTGATTGCAAGTCCCTCGCGGTACAGCATCGGCACCTTGTAAGAGCTTCCTGTCTCCTCTAAAAAACCCATCTCAAGTAACGGCTTTATCGTATTGCGGACGGCGGGTTCCTGCACCTGCAATAGGGCAGCAAGCGAACTGGAATTATGTTCTGCCTTGCCGTCGCGAAATCGTTCAATCATTGGTGCCAAATCCGCCGCCTCTGCTAGCAAGGTATCCTGAACCCTTTGATCACTTAGCGCTCGCAAGGCGCGCCGAACAGAATCCGCCTCGATGATGGGCGATTGTGGACTGTAGGTTCGCGCATTTCGGTCCTCACTTCGGATTTGGGCTTCCTTCGCCTTTGCAACTAGATCGATCAGGTTCCGGGGCGGCTTGATTCCGTTGCCATCCCGAATTCGTGACATCATCCACGCCCATGTGGTGGGTTTACGGGCCCCTTGATCGACCTGACCTGGGAAAATTCGGTCGAACATGTCCTTGTCGCTGAGATCGCCCAATTCCGCGTCCTTCACAAAGTCGGACGAATCGCGCACCCTACGGCAAAAAAGGTTCAGCAGATCTTCTTCTTCCCATATGATTTCGATTTTCCGAGCATTCACGTGCGTGAGATTTACGAACCCACCTTGGATTACCTTTCTAAAAAGGTCATTCCGGACGAAAAGCTTCAACCGAATGTTTGGATACGCGAGTAGGTCTAAATAGGTTCTGAGTAACGCACGGAGTGCCGGAACCTCAATGTTCGGAAAGCCTTGAAATGCCTCGTCCAGCCGATCAAGCACGACCCAGGCTGTCACGTTGCCCTCCGTGAGAGCCTTGTTGAGCATTGCCAATGCCTCTTCATGAGGTATCAAGTCTGGCGGTGCGTCAGTTGGTTCGGGTGTACCAAATTCCAGAGTGGGGGCAATGATCGGAATGCCGCTGTCGGTCATGGAGAATTTGACTTCGGCAGATTTTGGTTTAAGCCAGTGACTGAGTAAGTGGACGAGCTTTGAAAAAATGGTCTCTGCCGAATCGTCTTTGCTGCGGAGTCCCACACGAAGAAGCATGAAATCCAGGTCTCTCATCGATTTGGTTTGGTCTGATTCGTAGAGTTCCAAAAGCCAGTTCCCAACCAGCGAGAGGAGATAGGCCTTCCAGACCGTCACATAACCAGCTTCGGACATCGAATCAATCTGGACGAGGCGTTGAAACACAGGATTTCCCGCAGGGTTGAAGCCCGCGATGACCTCGACGTGCTCCAACTCGGGAATGCTCGTGTACCTTTGCCTAAACACGCGGAACAGAGCGGTCTTGCCGGTACCCTTCTCTCCGGCGATTATGTCCGCCTTGTCGAGTGCGAGCGCGTAGAAGGCTTCCGTTTCGATGAAGTAGCGATCAAGGGCCGTGTCAAATTCTGCCACCGAACTTCCAAGATCAAGCTCCCTCAGTAACTTCTTCAGCTCCATTTCAGTTCCATGAGCGGATCGTAACACGATGTAGATTGAAGCGACGTTGGGGTGGTTGTTACGCTTTGGATCGCTGTTCTAAAGGACTTGGCCACAGTCCGGGTCACACTGATGTAAAACGGTCTACGCGCGCATGCAAAACGGCGTGACAGTCCGTCCAAGTCGAGATTCGAGTTCGACCCGTTGTTCGCCACCGCCGCCTAAGCGGGCTGGTGCGCCTTGAGGAAGGAATGAACCTGGCGCACCGCTAGCGGGATTCGGTCCTTCGGTTCTTTCCAAGGGAAGATGCTCACTTCGGCCTTGGGCGCGAGCATCGCGCACTCCATGGCGACGGTGTAGGGGTGGGCGGGGACTTCGTCGGGCAGAACCAAGATTGGGTTTTGGCAACTGCGCACGAAATCGCGCGTCACGGTGAAGACGAAGTCGGGGTTGGTCTCGAACATATTGGTCACAAATTGGTCCGTCGTCTGCAACGTGATCTCGGGCCGCTTGGCAATCAGCGTCGCACCCCAGTTCTTCCAAAATACGCCTGGGTATTTAGGGTCGCGCATCTCCGGACGCCAGCCCACGGGCTGCGCCAGCACGGCGGCGGCAACACGATTGGGCGCGCGCTTCAACAGACTCCAGATGAAGGGGCCGCCAATGCAGAAACCCATCACCATGAACTTGTCGATCCCCAGATGATCCATCAGGCCGAGCTGGTCGTCGGCGTATGATTCCCACGGACGTTCGAACTCAACAGGGCCGGTGGACTGGCCGCTGGGGGCGTTGCGCAGATCCGCGGTGATGCAGCGATATTGTCCCTTGAATTCCTCGATGGCATTAAAGGGCGAGTTGCCGGTGAAGAAGGAAATGGTCGAGTTCAACCCTCCGCCCGGAATCAATAACAGCGGGAAGCCGGAGCCTGCCTCCTCATAGTAAATGCGAACCGGACCCCTTTCATAGAACTTGCCGGTTCCTGCTGGGCCCGATTGCTGAGCAAAGACGCGCGTCACGGCGGAGGTTGCAGCCGCCGCGGCCCCCGCTGCCAGGATAGTGCGTCTGGTGGAACCCATAGTCAGCGTCCTCCTTGATTGATCTTAGTCGCGAGTCCGCATGCTTACGCATGGCGGCTCAGTAATTGCCGGTTCCTGCTGGGCAAACACGCGCGTCACGGCGCTGGTTGCGCTGCCAGGATGGTGCGTCTGGTGGAACTCATAGTCCGGCTCCTTGCTTTCCGCATGCTTACGCATGGCGGCTCAGTAACTAGTGGCGAATTTGGGACGAGGCGTGACCCAACTCCTGAACCTCGCAGTTGCCTCGTTCTCGGACCAGGCCCGCGTTGGGATTGGTGTTGCGCCGTACCACTCGTGTCGGATACACATAGGGCTCCGCCAGCACTTCAGGGTCTTCCACGGTGACGTCGTACAGCAGCGCATCGCCTTCACGCTTGAATCGCTCCACGACATGCATTTGATCGGAGTGGAACAAACCGCCGCGGCCGAGCCAGGTGGTATCGGTGAATGCGACGGAGTCGAGCACCAGGGTGTCGCCGTCCCAGTGTCCCACGGTATCGCCCATATACGTGATATCGAACTCGGCCGATTTGGGGTGCGAGCGGCCATCGGTGGGGATCACGCGATACTCGCCGTACCCGCCTCCTGCATCGCCTCCCTGATAGATAAACGTGACATCCTTGTCCGTCTGGAAGATCCGCCGGGGCGGGCCCTCGCGCGGGACTCCGAGCGGCTGGCAGGTCATCACCGGGTCATACTTGTTCGTCCACATGTCTAGCTCTTGCACTTTGTCCCAGTACTCCGGCTTGTATATCGGACGACCCAGATTGCCGAACCGCGACGGCGAGTAGAGCTCAAAATCTTCGGTCTGATTGGTGGTCCGATTACTGTCGGCAGCCTGCCAGGGGCTGCGCCGGCGTCCTCCGCCGGTCATGTAGTTCCCAATCCAGTCGTTCCAGGCCCAGTTGCCCGTCAGGTCGGGATGGCCGGCCAACTGCGGCGTGGGAGCCGACTTGTTTACGGGAGGTTCCGTCTTAGCCATGACCCCCTGCGGAAGCTGCCCGGTGACCTTGATGGCCGCCTGTACGCTGGCCGGAACGGGCGCAACCACATACACGTTGCCCGTCTCCGTTACGCTGGTTGTCAGGTCGCGCACCGCCGCGCCGTTACGATGCTCGGCGATTTTTCCGGCGTACAGCACCCCGATTTTGTTCAACGGGTTGTTCCAGTCTTGATAGTCGCTGTAGGTGAACTCGGTGGTCGTGGAGCCGTGCTTCACCACCACGCGCTCGGCCCTGTAGTTCGCATCCAGGGTAGCTGTCGCGGTGGCGCCCGGAACGCCTGGAATCGGGAACGCGACCACCGGCTTGCCGTTCTCCCACGATACAGACGTTTGGCCGGCCTTCGCGACACCGTCGGCGAAAAGAGTGCCTGGGTTGGCCCCCAACCAGAATGTATCCGTTGTCCCTGCGACCGCGGCCTTGGCTGCGCCCTGAGGACTGGCCCAAATTCGGATCAACCGCTCCTCGACGCTCGCTGGCATGGGAGTGGTGTTTCCCTTTGTGGGGCCGATCTGGGCACCGGGGATGTCCTCGTTCCAGGCGTACAGTCCGCTGACCACCTCGATGTTCGAGTACGCTTCTCCATTCGCCCGCGTGCAGGTGTACTGAGTCCGCTGGCTGAAGGTCTGGTAGTTCGTACTGGCGCGATATTTGGTAAGCGTGCAGGGTTGTCCGTCCACCTGAATGGTGCCTTTGCCCTGATATTCGAGGGTTGCCACCATGTCGCGTTCATCATGGCCCTTCAGCATGCCCGTGCTCCACATCCATTTAAAGAGCACGGCCTTCAGGTCCTTGGCGTCCGCCGCGGGTGTGTACGGTTCGGGAACCGGCCCGCGAGGAGGCTGCGCAACTACTGTCGACGCCGCGCCGATCGTAAAAACGATTGCGAGCGCGACCCTTGTCCAAATCATTCCTGGTCGCAAGGACATGACGGTCCCCTCCTGTTGTGTATCTTGACGGAATTTCCGCTGTGACTTTTCGTCCCGAGTTATTTTACACCCAACCGCCCCCCGGCGAGGCGACAATCGGGCACCCGCGGGCAGACGCGCGAGGGGCACTCCCGCGCCGCATCAGTTCTTGCCGAGAATCACTAAAGTGACCCCAGTGGCGACCAAGAGAATGCCCAGCCAGCGATGCAGGCTGACGCGTTCGCGCAAGAAGGTCGCGCTGCCGAATGAGCCCACCACGTAGCTGAGGGCGGTGACAGGGACAACGAAGCTAACGCTATAAATAGACAACGCGGCGAGCAATGCAAAGAACGCCGCCGCCATCATCGCGACTCCCAACAACATCCAGGCACTGCGCAGACCCGTAATGATGGTCCTGTAAATTGCGGCCGGGCGAAATCCCGATGCTCCGTGCGATAGGGCGCCGGATTGTTTCATGGCTCGCGAGACGCACAACTCACCGCCCGTTCCGGCGACGACGATCACCACAAAAAGGAGGAAATGCAAGGCCTAGCCCGGCTCCGTGGTTCGGGGATTTGTGCGGCCCACCATAAAAACACCGAGGCAAATGACGCCAATACCGGCCCAGCGCAGGGTGGATATCTGTTCGCCCAGCATCAGGCGTCCAAGCAATGCCACCACGCCATAGGAGAGCGAGGTGGCGGGCTGGACAAAACTATAATCGGCGAGCGACAGCAACAGCATGTAAGCGACAAAAAACGTGAGCAGGGAGCCGATCCCGAGCCAGATCGATCTGGTCTGGAAAACTTTAAGGCCGTTAGAAATCAATTCCATGGGAGGCCAGAGGGCGAGCGGGCCGGCATGTTTCATTCCCCTGCCCAGCAGCACATTGCCAAGCGGAGCGGCTATGATCGTGACACCCAGCAGCAGATATACTAAAAAAGGTTTGGGCAGCGTAGAATGCGGCCCGTCGCGCGAAATGAGCATTATTTTGATTGTATTCCACCGCTGTTCGCGCCGTCCGAGATCCGAGTGCTGACTCCCTTTTCCGGAGCTTCCATTCTGTTCGGCGTCGCCGGATTTCTGCTTGTTCTAGCGCTGGATTTCCGCCGGAGACATCTGAATTTGGGCGGCATGTCGCGCCTGGGGGTGTTGGGTGCACTGGATCTGATGCCTGCCCCGGCTACGTTCGCCTGCGCCGTGGCGCTCTTCGTTGGCCTATATCCCGAGGCCGCGCGCGAAGGCGTGATCCATTTGCATACTGTTTTGTTTCAGGGTGCGCTGCTGTGCCTGTTATTTGCCCCTGTCTTTTGGACCGAAGGCCGCAAACAGATCCAGTTTCAGCGGCCTGCTGGATTGATTTTCGGCGAGTGGCTTTTCTTTGCCGGCGCCTGCGTAGCGTTGCTGACGCTGGTCCACTCCGGCGATTTCCGCAGTGCGCTTTGGTCCCTTCCGCTGCTGGTTTGCGGAGCCCTTATGATCGCGCTGGTTGTTCCCCCGTTCCTGCGCAAGTACGAAGGACTGCGAATCCTGGAGACCGTGGCCGACGAAGAGCAATTCGCGCAGCCTGAATACACTCCGCCGACGCCGGAATGCCCGCAGCCGGATTTGTGGAGAATGCGCGATTCGCAGACCACCGAAATGGAGGTGCTGGATTTTCTGAAGACGCTGGTTACGACAACCAAGCCCAAGCTGATTGTCGAGACCGGAACATTTCTGGGCTACGGCACCCTGAAGCTCGCCGAGGGCGCAAAGGAGAACGGTTTCGGCCGGGTGATCACGGTGGAGTTCGATCCGGCGATTCAGGCACGGGCGTTGGAGCGCTTCAAAGCGTCCGGACTAAGTTCCTGGATCGAATCCCGTCTGGAGTCAAGCCTGGAAAGCAAGATCGACGAGACTATCGACCTGCTCTACAGCGACAGCCACCTGGAGAACCGGGAGGCGGAGGTCCGGCGGTTGCTGCCGCGGCTGGATCCGCGGGGGCTGCTGGTGATTCACGATGCCAGCTCCCACTTCAAGATCGTGCGCGAAGCGGTGCTTCGCATGGAAGCAGAAGGCTTGATCTCGGTGGTGCTGCTGTCTACTCCGCGCGGCTTGGCGATTGCGCAGCGCCGCGAGGGACGGAAGTGACGGGCTGATTGGTCAGCAGCACTTTCCCGCCGCTGGTGGCCAGGATTGTGAACTTGTCCGCGCCGAGCAGACTGTCGAAACGCGGAACCTGGTCGGCCTTGGCGATGAGGTAGCAGCGTTCTGGTTCGACCCACAAATTCTTCAGCGCGGCGTCGTCGGGAAAAACGTGCGGCGCGCCGGGCGCGTTCGACCCATATTCGAAATTATTCCAGCGGCCGTTCAACAGCAGCTCGGGTTGGCCGGTGTAAAACGCGATCGAGGAAAAGGTGTAGTAATGATGGTCGACGATGATTCGTCCAGGCTGGCCGTGGTTGATCCATTCCGCCAGATCGCGTGAAGACAGCAGGGGATCGAACTTTGCCATGGCGAAACGGGCCGCTTGGAAGAAAATAACCATCATCAAAGCGGCGGCGGCATATGGCCGCGCCCCGCGTGTTCGGATGGTCCCGATGCAGCCCACCAAAAAAGCCGCCCCCGCAATGGCGAGCGGCACTCGCAGGTACGCAAACGAAGCCAGCGTCAGGTCCTCCATGTGGCCGAGCGAGAGCGAATACGCCCCGGGATGACTGCTGAGAGCGGCAGTGATGTCACCGGGAGCCGGCAGGTGCCGGACCAGGAGTAGAATCGCGGCCGCGGCGGCAAAGGCGAGTCCAGAGAGGGCGCTCAGCACGGCCGTCCCTTTCCGAATCCAGCTTCCGCCGGCGGCGATCGCCGATCCGATGAGCAGAGCCAGGGCGGGATAACACGGCATCGAATAATATTCCTGCGTGGTCGAAAACGTAAAGAAGATCAACACGAAGGCGGCGAAACAGAGCGCCATCAGGCGCGTGTGTCCGGCGCGGTCCACCGGCTTGAACGGCAGCTTCGCGACGGCGGGAAAGTAGACGCTCCATGGAAATAGCCAGATGAGGTGAAACAGCCAGAACCAAAGGCGCGGGACCGTGTTGTAATCGCGGGGGTAGCGCAGGTTCAGAAAACGCAGCAGCTGTTCATTGATGAAGTAAAACCACAAGAAGCCGTGATAATGTCCCGGCGCGCTGGTGAGCGTCCAGGCGAAGTACGGCGGATTGCGAATGGTGGCGAGAACATGCCAAGGCGCCGCGATGGCGACCAGAATCGTAAGGCCGCCGAGTGGATGCAGCCGCCGCCACGTCTTCGGCGAAAAAAGCTGGCGGGTGAAAAGCAGGTACAGAAGCGCGCCGGCCACGGGAAACACCACGGCGACCAGGCTTTTCAGCAGGAGCCCCATGGCGAGACTGGCGGCGAATACATAAGCCCACAGTCGCGGCCGTGTTTCCCGGGCGTCGAAGACGCGAAGGAACGCCCATATCGCGAGGGTGGTGAAAACGGTGAGCGTGCAATCGGGAATCAGAATTCGCGTGAAGAGCCACAATCCGATGCATGTACCCATCGCGAGGCCTGCGAAATAGCCCGCGCGCCTGCCGAAGGCCCACGCGCCGAAAGCAAACGTCAGCCAGGCCAATGCGATCGACGAAAGGGCAATGGGAATCCGCGCGGCCCAATCGTGAACGCCGAAGATGCGGTAACTGACCCCCATGAGCCAGTAGATGAGAGGCGATTTCTCGAAGTAGGCCACGCCGTCGATTCGCGCGGTCACCCAATCGCCTGAAGTCAGCATGTTGCGCGCGATCTGGGCCTGCACCGCATCGACGTCGTCGAGCAGGAAGGGCGGCGAAAAGAGAGCGGGAAGATAGATCAGTGCCGCCGCCAACAGGACCACCACAAGGGACATGCGGACGGACTTATCGCGGTCGGCGTCCGGTAGCGGACGCGTCGGAACGGACATTTCGATTCAGTTTAGATCATCATGTCAAGTTTAGTTGTTGTGTAGCTTGAGGAATTTCCGTTTCTCCGAGCTAGCCGTTTTCGACGCGCGCCTTTATATCCGAGTACGCCGCATCGATCAGTCTGCTTAGGGCCGCGAGATTCGACTCCGTTCCCGGTCTCAGTTTCACATGGCGCATGAACTTACCGTTGCCTTGCAACAAGCGGGCCGGATCCGGCAGGGCTGCACCTTGAAAAAACCCTACGTTTACGTGCGAAGTGAATACATTGACGTAGCCGAAAGGCGCATCTCCCAAACATGCAACCGGACAGCCGTCATGCAAAAGTTCCCGGACTTCGTCCCCGCATTTTCGCATTACCTCGAACCACTGACGCGCGATGGCTCCCAATTCACCAGCATGCTCGTTCATCCACGCATCGATGGCGGGATCCCGCTCGACAGCTCCGTTGAATCTCAGCAATTCCGTTCTCACGGCGGCGCATCCACGCGAACTCTTGCATTCCATCATAAAACGAGCAACCGCTTGCTTATTGGTGAATCTAATCGGAAGAGGAAACTGAAGACATGGCTAAGGTTTGGCTAATTACGGGAAGCGGCAACGGTTTGGGGCGCGATATTGCAGAGGCCGCGCTAGCGACAGAAGACAGTGTCGTCGCGGGGGCCCGGCGCATGGAGGAGTTGAACTCTCTCGTAGAGCAGTACGGGCAGCGCATCACGCCGGTAAAGCTGGATGTTCGTGAGGAAGAGGCGGCGAAGGCCGCCGTGCAGATCGCTTTGGACAAGTATGGCCGGCTGGATGTACTGGTGAACAATGCAGGCTATGGATACTTTGCTCCATTTGAGCAGATGACATCCGAGCAGTTTCGCGATGTGGTGGAGACGTGTCTGTTCGGTGTCGTGTATACGACGCGCGCCGCGTTGCCGGTGATGCGCAAGCAAAAGAGCGGGCACATTTTTCAAGTGTCCTCCATCGGCGGGCGCACGGCGATGCCGGGCAACTCGCCCTATCATGCGGCCAAGTGGGCGGTGGGTGGCTTCAGCGACTCGCTCGGCGCCGAGGTGGCGCCGTTTGGAGTAAAGGTGTGCACCTTGGAGCCGGGTGGCATCCGCACGAACTGGGCGCAGAGGGCGAGCGAGAGTTCGCCGGAAGTAATGCCGGAGTACGAAGAGTCGGTGGGCGCCATCTACAAGTTACTGGCTGCTATTCGCGGAAACGCAGAGGGCGATCCAAAGAAGATTGCCGATGTGATCGTGAAGCTGGCGAATACGCAGGACGTTCCGAAGCGCTTGATTCTCGGCAAGGATGCAGAGGCTCGCGTGAAGAACGTCGAGTCGGCGCGTGCCGAAGAGGCGAAGAAGTATCGCGAGCTTACGCTATCGACGGTATTTCCAGACGCGCCAGTGATTCCGGGGTTGCTGAATCACTAACAGGATGCTGAAAAAGGCATTTCGGGACCGGCTTCCTCACGGTCGCGGCTCAGTAAACATTTGCAAGCAATCAGTGGCACTAACCTCCACAGTAGACTTATCTTAAATGAAGAAAATTGGTTTCCTCTCATTCGGCCATTGGACACCCTCGCCTCAGTCACGAGCGCAGTCCGCGGCTGACGCCCTGCTGCAGTCCATTGACCTTGCCGTGGAGGCCGAGCGCCTGGGAATGGACGGAGCCTACTTCCGTGTTCATCACTTCGCGCGGCAACTGGCATCCCCGTTTCCACTGCTCGCGGCAGTCGGCGCTAAGACGCGAAGGATTGAAATTGGCACCGCAGTGATCGACATGCGGTATGAGAACCCTTATTACATGGCGGAGGATGCCGGCGCTGCGGATCTTATCGCCGGTGGTCGCCTGCAGTTGGGAATCAGCCGCGGCTCTCCTGAGCAGGTGATCGATGGTTGGCGCTATTTTGGCCAGCGCCTAATGGAAGGCGAGGACGATGCAGGCATGGGCCGCCGGCACGCGGAAGAATTTCTCGAGCTGCTCCGCGGCAAGGGCTTCGCTAAGCCGAATCCACGTCCCATGTTTCCCAATCCGCCAGGGCTGCTGCGTCTGGAGCCGTACTCGGAGGGATTGCGTGATCGTATCTGGTGGGGGTCGGCTACCAATGCGACAGCCGCCTGGGCCGCCAAGCTCGGAATGAACCTGCAAAGCTCAACCCTCAAGTTCGATGAGACCGGTGAGCCGTTCCACATCCAACAAGCCGGCCAGATTCGCGCGTTTCGCGCAGCCTGGAAGGAGGCTGGCCACGCACGCACTCCGCGCATTTCGGTCAGCCGCAGTATTTTTGCGTTGATCGACGACCGGGATCGTGCCTATTTCGGACGAGGAGGTAAGGACGAGGACACGATCGGATTCCTGGACGAAAACACACGGGCGATCTTCGGCCGCAGCTACGCCGCCGAGCCGGATGTCCTGATCGAAGAGCTTAGGAAAGACGAGGCGATCGCGGAGGCCGATACGCTATTGCTCACCGTCCCAAGCCAACTAGGCGTGGCCTACAATGCGCATGTGATGGAGGCAATTCTGACTACTGTTGCCCCGGCGCTCGGTTGGCGCTAAATCTCTATTGGTGTGGATCCGCCGAGGTTGGTGCGGGCGTGGCCCCGGGTTTGGGCAACTCGGCTTTGCCGTCGAGGCCAAATACCAACAACTGAGGCTTCTGCTGCGAGGTGACGGCTCCCGGGTTGGTAGTGCCAAGACTCTGCCGGCCACCCGAGCCACCCATCAGCGCGATGTACTGCTTGCCGTCGATGGCGAAAGTGATCGGCGGGCCCATGCCGTTCTGTAGCCCGGTACGCAGCTCCAAGAGCACGTCTCCCTTGTCCGCCGAGTAGGCGATCAAGCGGCCATCCGGCGCCACTTGGAACAGCAGACCACTCGCGGTGCTCAACGTACCGCCAAACCTGCTGTTGCCCACTGGCACACGCCAGCGGATCTCCTGTTTAACCGGGTCATAAGCCACCAGAGTGCTGACATTTCCGCCAGGCAGAGGTTCCGGACCAATGGCGGGTCCCGCGGGCCTGCGCGTCATTCCGGATGTGTTGACTTTCAAACCCGATTGCCCAGATCCGCCGGCACGCGAGGGGTCCGGTTTGAAATCGTAATCCGCCGCATAGTAGAACGTGTCCCAACCCCGGCTCGGAATATATACCAGCCCGGTTTGAGGATTGTAGGACATGGGCGACCAACTGTGGGCGCCGCCGCCACCGGGCGATACCGGCGTCGGATCCTTACCGTACTTCACCTCGGTGTTGATGATGGGCCGTCCCGTCTTCTGATCGATCCCCTTGGCCCAGGTGACTCGTGAAAAGGGTTGGCCGGAGATGAACTCGCCCGTAATGCGGTCCAGCACGTAGAAGAAGCCGTTCTTGTTGGCCTGCATGAGGACCTTGCGTGTCTTTGTCTTACCGTCCGGGCCATTGATGTTCAGATCCGCCAGGATCATCTGTTGCACGCTGTCGTAATCCCACTCGTCGCCGGGGACCATTTGGTAGTGCCACTTGAGCAGGCCCGTATCCACGTTGACGGCCACGATGGAGGCCACGTACAGGTTATCGCTGCCGGTGCTGGTGTCCTTGGTGCGAAGCGCCTGGGGCCAAGGCTCGGCATTGCCTGTGCCCACGTACACCAGTTCGCTCTCGGGGTCGTAGGATATCCCGTCCCATACCGCACCGCCGCCGCCGAGCTTCCACCACTCGCCCTCCCAAGTGGCGGCGGCCTTGCGCATCGCCTCCGACTCAAAGCCCTTGGCGGGATCGCCGGGAACGGTGTAGAACTTCCAGACCTGGCGCCCGGTGTCCGCATCATAGGCGGCAAAAAAGCCGCGCGTAGGGCGGTCGCCACCAGCCGTGCCCACGATCACTTTTCCCTTGGCAATGCGCGGTGCAATGGTTAGAGTCTGCTCGTCCTGCACAAAGCAGACGCGAGATTCCCAAACGGGCTTGCCGGTGTCCGCGTCGAGCGCCACCAGACGGCCGTCGTTCACGGGAACATAAATCTTATTGTGATAGAGCGCCAGCCCGCGGTTCACTATGCCGCAGCACATTTTGTCGCTGGTGGGTTTGCGGTTGACTTCGGGATCCCAACGCCATTTCTCGCGGCCGGTGCGCGCGTCAACGGCGAACACGATGCTCCAATTGGTGACGCCGAAAATTGTGTTATTCCATTCGAGCGGCGTGTCTTCCTGGTCGCCTCCTCCCTCGCCAGCTTCATAAGACCAAATCAGGCCGAGCCGCTTCACATTAGACGCGTCAATCTGGGTGAGCGGACTAAAACGCGTCTCGCCGGGGGTGAGGCCGTAGCTCAGCCAGTCGCCATCGGAAGACGACTTCGCGGCATTCCGGAGCGCGGCATCGTCGACACGCCTGGGTTGTCCCAAGGATATGCCGGACCACGTTACAAATAGTGCAACCGCAAAGGCGTAGCGCATGGATGAATCCCCGAGGATCGAGTCTATCACGCCACATCCTCGGCATCCCGTGGGCAGGTGACTCATGTTGCTCGGAAGTGCGAATTTACGCGCAACATTTCAACCGCTGCTCCTGTCAACCGCGCCGCTCCCGCGCGATCTCAGCGAACATCCTGCTGTTTCGAGCGTTGCTTCGTGGCCGGGTCCGTGTAAGTGTTTGAAGAATAGTGGTGGGCCCGACAGAACTCGAATCTGTGACCTCTACCGTGTCAAGGTAGCGCTCTAACCAACTGAGCTACGGGCCCGGGTACGGGCGAGGAAGGCATTTCCACTATAGCATTGCTCGTATTATTCTAATTCGCATCCTCAATCGCCGTTCGCTCCCTCGCCCCGGAGCCCGATTCAGCCGATAGATATCTGTAGATATGCCACGTTCGGTCCTTGCTCTCGCTCTAATGCTGGTGCCAACTTTCGCGCGCGGCCAAGCCGACCCCGGGCTATGGCGATTCGCTAACCCCAACGCCACAGCCGTGATCAGCATCGATTGGGCGCGTATCCGGCAAACGCCGGCGGGCGCGATGATTCGCGAAAAGTGGATTCCACATGGCGCTATGCCGGGCTTTCCCCTGCGGGAGCTGCTGGACTCGATCGATCGCGTTCTGATTTCGTCGGCGGGCACAAATTCGTCCGCCGATTCGCCGGATGATCCGGCCGGCAATTCCCCCACCGAGTCGGGCGACGCGCAGATTCTGATCGCTATCCATGGACATTTTGACGCCGCGCAAGTGCGCCAGCTCTTTAGTAGCTCCGGCGCGAAGGCGCAGTCCTACAATGCGTTCCACGTCTATCGGCCGCAGGACCAGCGGAACAAGAACACGGCCTACGTACTTTTCGACGCCGAAACCATTTTGTATGGCGACCCGCCGACCCTGTTCGCCACGCTGGACCGAAATCAATTTGCGAGTGCTGCGCCGCAGCCTTCGCCCGCGCCCGGGTCCATAGCAGCTCGCGCGGCCGAACTGGACGCCAAGTACGAAATCTGGATGATTATGGATACCTCGGAACTGGTGTCGAACGAGACGGTGGCGGCGCTATTGGGAGGCAACGAATGGGCCGCCGGAGCAAAGGGAATTGAAGCGGGCCTCAATCTGCGGACCGGCCTGGATGCGGATTTCATCCTGCGCTTCGCGTCGGAGGATACCGCCAAACGCGTGACTACGGACCTGGCGCACGCCGTGAGTCTTGCGGCCAAGGACAAGAGCCTCGACGCGCTAACGCAGGACATCGCCAAGAAGCTGAAGTTCAATGTGGATGGGTCCGCCGGCAAGATCAGCTTGCGGCTAAACGAGCAGGAGTTGGAAAGAACCGCGCAAGCGCTCGCGGCTTCAGAGAAAGCGGGGGAACGCATGGCCGAGAACGCGGCGAGGAATGCAAATCCTGCGCCGGCTCCGGCGGCTACTCCCGCGAAACCGTCCATGATCCGGATCGAGGGATTGGATGAAGGCACGCGCGAGATCCCTTATCCAGACCCCGAGCGCTAACGCATGAATGGAGCGTGCTCAATACGCCGATTGCGTAGCGTCCCGCGCGCGGGTACGCTAGTATCAGTAACCTGAGTATTGCAATATGGCCAAAGGCAAACGCCAGCTCGTAGAAGTGCGCTGTCCGTGTTGTGAAGCGAAGCTGCAGATTGATCCCGAGCTCCAAGCCGTGATCAGCTTCGAGGAACACAAGAAGCCGCCGTCCATTGAGGACATTGGCGCCGCCGTCCAAAAGTTGAAAGGCGAGGAGGCGCGGCGGGGCGAGGTGTTTCAAAAGTCCTTCGAGCAGCACAAGGGTCATCACAAGGTGCTGGAGCGGAAATTCGACGAGTTGCTGAAACAAGCCAAAGAGAATCCTGACGCTCCCACACCCAAGAGGCCGTTCGATTTCGACTAGTACGGCGGCTTGAGTTTAGGACGGGTCGGGTACGGTGTACTAGAGAGAAACACTACCACAGCTCAGGCGTCCCCCTAGTCTCCCCTACAGTGATTACCGCTAGTTTCAATCCCCTATTGGCTGCATACTGAGCTTGGTATTTGAAACGAGGGATGAACAAGAAATGAGAAAACGGCTATTGGTAGCTTCGGTGTTTGCCGCGGCAGGTTGCGCGGTGGCGATCCCGCTGGGCGACCGGCTGGGATACGGGCCTATTCAATCCCTGATCGGATGCGGGGCGGCCGGGGCATTCCTCGGGTACGTGCTGAGCATTTTCCTGGACATCTTCCTCACCAACAACCACACCGGCGAAATCGAACACTGACGCGCCCGCGCAATCCGCGCCAAGGCCTTGTTGCGATACACTGAGGGGCTAGTTCCCTAACTAGTTTCCAAGGAGGATCGCACTTGTCGGACTGGCCGTACGCGCAAGAGAAACCCACCGAGCGGTTGTGCAAAATCGAGCACTACTCGATGCTCAAGCAACAACCCGGGGGCGACGTGGAGTTCCTGATCACGGTCCGAGAATACGTAAACCCGCCCGATCCGGCGATGCGGTTTCTGGCCCAAGCCGACAAGCAGACCAATCAGAAAACGGCGCCCTATACGCCCACGGGTTGGGGATCCTCGCTATTACAGGCTCTGGCCGAGTGCATGAAAGGAATTCGGAAGTTTCCTTATGAACCCTAGGAAAAAGGCACCTTTCCGGCGCGCCGCGGCTTTAATGATGGCGTCCGCCGCGGCCCTAATGATGGCGATCTGTACTGCGTGGGCGCAGGAGGCAGCCTCGGATCCCTGGGCTCCCGGGGAGCTGCTGCAGCCGGCCGAACTGGCGAAAGCCATTGCGTCGGGCCACGCTCCCATTATTTTGTCCGCGGCTTTTCCGGTGTTGTATCGCGGCAAGCACATCGTGCACGCCATCAATGCCGGTCCAACGTCGAAGCCGGAAGGGATTGAAGCCCTGAAAAAAGCCGTGGCCGACCTGCCGAAGGACGCTGACATCGTAATCTACTGCGGCTGCTGCCCCATGCTGAAGTGCCCCAATATTCGTCCGGCGTATCGCACGCTGAAGGAACTCGGGTTCTCGCACGTTCGGGTGCTGAGCTTGCCGACCAACCTGCACGAGGACTGGGTGAGTAAGGACTACCCCTCCGAGGGCCCCGTTTCATCGAACTAACGCTGAGCGCGGGCGAACTAACACCATCGCTCCCCGATGCTCGCGCTGTCCCTACCGCCGCAGTTCATGCTCCCGCACCGAAAACGTGACCCTTGCGCTCCTTGCCTGCTCCCGTCACAATCGCGGCCAGCGCGAAAACCGTTACCGCCGTGAGCGCCATGGCGGTTGCGTAGCTCATGGTCCTTGCAAACACGGCTTCAATGTAAACCACCGAACTCGCCACCAGCACTCCGCATTGATATGCAAAGCCGGGCAGGAATCCACGAACCGAGTCGGGTGAAAGCTCGGACAAATGCGCGGGGATGATGCCCCAGGAACCTTGCACCATGAACTGAACCAGAAATGCGCCCAATACCAGCAGCCCCGTGGACGGTGCGTAAACCCACAGCGGAACCATCGCGATTCCGCCGAGCAAAGCGATGATCATCGCGCGGCGGCGGCCAATGCGGTCCGACAGGAGGCCGATTACAAAGCTGCCGACAATCGCCCCGATCATCGAAATGCCTGTCATCAAGGAGCGCTGCGACGGTCCGAAGTGCCATTGGCGTTCGAGGAATGTCGGATACATGTCCTGCGTGCCGTGCGAGACGAAGTTCATCATGGTCATCAGGAGCGTGAGATAC
The DNA here is from genome assembly GCA_052148835.1 of Bryobacteraceae bacterium. Lineage (GTDB taxonomy): Bacteria > Acidobacteriota > Terriglobia > Bryobacterales > Bryobacteraceae > Palsa-89. Next base: position 1,692 of record JBKQHJ010000034.1, on the reverse strand, counting down.
AGGAACAGTTTCCAATGCGATGCGATGGCGCGCCCCAGCCCGCTCCAGGTTTTTTCGCGAGTTTTTTGCCAGACTTCGGATTCCTTCACGCGGAAGCGGACGAAGAGAGCCAACAGCGCCGGTAATCCGCCCAGGAAGAAAAGCGGCCGCCAGCCCCAGCGCTGGAATAGGAAGAAATAGCAGAGCGCTGCCAGCAGATTGCCCGCGGCGTAACCTTGTTGCAGCAAGCCGGAAAGCACACCGCGCAGCCGGGGCGGAACCTTCTCCATGGCCAGCGACGCGCCAACGCCCCTCTCGCCGCCCATCCCGATCCCGAACAGGGCCCGCAGCACCAGGAAGGTGGTGTAGTTGGGCGCAAGTCCGGTGGCCACCTCGCAGACGGAAAAGAACACCAGGTCGATCATTAGCGGAAGACGTCGGCCATAGCGGTCCGCCATCAATCCGAAGACGAACGCACCCACCGGGCGAAAGGCCAGCGTCGCGGTGATGGAAAGCGCGATGGCCGAATCCGATTTGTGAAACTCCTTTCCGATGGCGGTGAGGCACAGTGTGACCAGGAAGAAATCGAAGGCGTCCAGAGTCCAGCCGAGAAATCCGGCGGCCAGAGCGGAGCGATGATCGGTGGCCGACTGGTTCAGGGCTGCTCGCCCGGCCATCGAAAAAGTAGATTCAGGCACGGACGCAGTATAGCAATCGGCAGGCTGCTTGAATGGTATTCTCGGGATGGGTGCCATCGATGATCGGGCGAAGAACAGCGTGTTTGCTGGGATGCAGCTTCGCGTTCCTGGGCGCGCTGTATGCGTTCCAGAAGCCCTTCCGGCAGCTTCCCGGCGTCGAATATTTCAGCTTTGAGCTGACGCCCGATTGGCAAGTGCCGGGCGAGTGGACGTTCGCGCGTCTCATGTTTCCGCCGGGTGAGAACGACGGCTACGCGGGGCGCTTTGACGGCGATTTCCGGCAAGGCTTATCACTGTGGACCCAGGATTATCCGCGCGCCGACCGCCATTTTTCGCAAGCCGTGCGGCGTCTGACGCGCATTCAAGTCCGATCGGTGGAGCAACCCGTGATGATGGAAGACGGCGATGAAGCGTTCAACTGGCCGTGGATTTACGCCGTGCAAGTGGGCGAGTGGGGCTTCACCGAGCAGGAAGCCAAAGTGATGCGCGAGTATTTGCTGCGCGGCGGCTTCTTCATGGCCGACGATTTTCACGGCGACTACGAGTGGGAAATGTTCTTGAAGCGGATTCGCTTCGTGTTTCCGGATCGTCCCATCGTGGACATTCCGAATAGCGATGCCATCTTTCACACCGTGTTCGATCTCGACGATCGGTTTCAGATTCCCGGCGCGGCGCACTTGTACCAAGGTTGCAAAAACTGCGGCGAGGGTGGCCGCGGCGCGCACTGGCGAGGCATTTACGACGACAAGGGCCGCATCATGGTGGCTATTTCTTATAACTCCGATGTCGGGGACGCGTGGGAATTCGCGGACGATCCGTCCTATCCGGAGAAGTTCTCGGGGCTGGCGATCCGCATCGGCGTCAACTATGTTACTTACGCCATGACGCACTAGTCTCCTGTCCCAGTGGTTCGTGACATAAGTCAGTGCGATTGGGCGGCGGTAGTGCGCTGAGCGTAACGAGCAATGCTGGCCAGGATCTGATCGGCCGTCTTGGTCCAGACGAACGGCGTTGG
>JBKQHJ010000033.1:0-3321 GCA_052148835.1 Bryobacteraceae bacterium | reverse complement strand
TCGTCTGGACCAAGACGGCCGATCAGATCCTGGCCAGCATTGCTCGTTACGCTCAGCGCACTACCGCCGCCCAATCGCACTGACTTATGTCACGAACCACTGGGACAGGAGACTAGTAGCGCATGATTTTCGCCGCCCTCGCGCTCTTCGCCGTAAATTCGCCGCCGTGCGAAAAAAATGCGTCGCACCCCACACATCCTGCTCCACCCTCTCCGGCCAATAGCCAACAGCGAATCGCCAACCGCCAACGATGTAAGCTCTATTCAAGGAGCTCCCGCACCCGATGACCGTCCGCAACACCCTCCTCGCCTTCACGCTGGCCCTGCCCGCCCTTTCCCAGGAACCCGTCGACCTGTCCGTCATTCATCGCATCAAAGCCGAGGCGCTGGAAAACTCCAAGGTGATGGACCACGTCTTCTATCTCACCGACGCCAACGGCCCGCGCCTCACCAATTCTCCCGGCTTCAAGTCCGCGGGCGATTGGGTGGTCAAGCGCCTTACCGAGTACGGCCTCACCAACGTCCACGAGGAATCCTGGGGCCCCTTCGGCCGCGGCTGGACCTACACGCGCTTCGCCGGTCACATGCTCGAACCCGCCTATGCGCCGCTCATCGGCTTTCCGCTGGCTTGGAGTCCCGGAACACAAGGCCCCGTGCAGGCCGAGGCCATCTATGCGCCGCTCGTAACCGAAGAGGATTTCGCCAAGTTCAAAGGCAAGCTACGCGGCAAGATCGTGCTGTCCAGCAAGTCGCGCGATCTCGAGATGCCCACCAATCCGCCGGGACGACGCCTCACCGACGCCGAACTCAGCCCCAGCATCGATCCCGGACGGCTGCCCAATCTCTTCCGCCCGCTCGGTCCCGAGGAATCGCCCGAAGCGCGGAAACGCACTGAGTTTCGCAACAAATCGAATCAATTTCTCAAGGACGAAGGCGCGCTGGTGGTGGTGCAGTCGGGCAACATCGGCGACGCGGGCATCGTCTTCGGCCAGGCCGGCGGCTCGCGCGATCCCAAGGACCCCGTTCCTCCGCCCATGGTCGTCGTCACTCCCGAGCATTACAATCGCGTGGTGCGCCTGCTCGATCACAACATCCCGGTGAAAATGGAGTTCGATATTCAAGCGCGGTTCATCGATTCGCCCACCGATTCGTTCAACGTCGTCGGCGAAATCGAAGGCGGCAGCAAGAAAGACGAAATCGTGATGCTGGGCGGGCACCTGGACTCCTGGCATGGCGGCACTGGCGCTACCGACAACGCCACCGGCTCGGCCGTCGCCATCGAAGCCGTGCGCATACTCAAAGCCCTGAATCTGAAAATGGACCGCACCGTGCGCATCGCGCTATGGGGCGGCGAGGAGGAGGGTCTGCTCGGCTCCAAGGCTTACGTCAAACAGCACTTCGCGGACCGTGAAACCATGCAGCCCAAACCCGAATTTTTCAAGCTGTCCGCCTATTACAACGACGACAACGGAACCGGCCGCTTCCGTGGCATCGTCGCATCCGGCAACGATGAAGCCGCGCCCATCCTGGAAGAATGGCTGAAGCCCTTCAACGATCTCGGCGCCACGGCCGTGGTTCGTGTCACAGCCCCGTCTGCGCCCCGCCCCAGCTCAACCGATCATACTTCTTTCGATTTCGTTGGCCTGCCTGGCTTCAATTTTCTCCAGGATCCCATGGACTACTCGACACGCACTCACCACTCCAACATGGACGTTTATGATCGAGTACAGCCAGGAGATATGATGCAATGCGCGGCCATCATGGCGGCCTTCGTCTACAACACCGCGATGCGCCCGCGGATGATGCCGCGCGTCCCCATGCCCAAGCCGATTCCTGTTGAAAAGCAGACCACCAAATAATCGTGCTCCAGCACCTCCCGACTCGCGGCGAACTGCTCAATCCGGATTACTACGCCCCCGTTTTGACCAACGCCCTGCGCATCGTTGCCATCTTGATCTTCGCCTACATCGCAACGCGAGCCATCGCTCGGCTATTGCGGGGGCTGCGCACTTATGCGGTGAGGATGATGCTCAAAAGGGGGGGCGGCACCGAATACGAATTGGAGAAGCGCGCCGAAACCATCTCAAACCTGATAGGCAAATTCATGTTTGTCCTGATTTGGATCATCGCCGGCCTCATGATCCTCAACGAGATGAATTTCGATGTCCGCCCGCTGCTCGCCGGCGCGGGGGTCGTGGGCGTCGCCATCGGATTCGGCGCGCAGAACATCATTAAGGATGTCCTAGCCGGCATGTTTTTCATGATGGAAAATCAGCTCCGCGTCAACGATGTGGCCACCATTAACGGCAAAACCGGCTTGGTGGAAGAGATGAATCTCCGTACTACCGTGCTGCGCGGCGAAGATGGCGCGGTCCATGTTTTCCCTAATGGCGCCATCCAGGGCCTAACGAATCTCACGCGCGAATATTCGTATTACGTGTTCAATCTCTCCGTCGCCTACACCGAGAACACCGATCATGTGGTTTCCGTCCTCCAGGGTATCGGCGAGGAGCTCAGCCAGGAGGAGCCTTATCGATCGGCCGTGCTCGCGCCCATCGAAGTTCTGGGCGTCGATAAGCTGGACAACTCAGGCGCCATTATCAAGGCGCGCTTCAAAACCATCCCCAACCAGCAATGGATGGTCGGCCGCGAGATGAATCGCCGAATCATCCAGCGCTTTGAGGAGGCCAAGATCGGCCTGCCGTCGGCCGCCCCAACCGTCAATGTGGTGTTGCCGACTACGGAACCGCGAGCGTGAGCGAGCCCGGCGTTACACTTTCGCCAGCGTGCCCAATTCCTTCACGATGCTCGACAAAAACGATTTCGCGTCGCCAAACAACATCAGCGTGTTGTCGCGATAATACAGATCGTTGTCGATGCCCGCGAAACCCGGATTCATGCTGCGCTTGATCACCATCACCGTGCGCGCTTTGTAAGCCTGAATGATCGGCATCCCCGAAATCGGGCTGTTCGGATCGGTCTCCGCGCCCGGATTCACCACGTCGTTGGCGCCGATGATCAACGCCACGTCCTCGTTCGCCATTTCGGGATTGATGTCGTCCATCTCCCACAGCTTGTCGTACGGGATGTCGGCTTCCGCCAGCAGCACGTTCATGTGCCCGGGCATGCGTCCCGCCACGGGGTGGATCGCAAACCGCACTTCCACGCCGCGCTTAGTCAAGATATCGAACATTTCGCGCAGTTTGTGTTGCGCCTGCGCCACGGCCATTCCATAGCCCGGAATCACCACCACGTTGCGCGCGGAATCCAGGATCTGCGCCGCGTCTTCGGGCGTCGCCGAATGCACGGGCTTCGCTTCACC
>JBKQHJ010000032.1:0-81164 GCA_052148835.1 Bryobacteraceae bacterium | reverse complement strand
GCTTCAAACCTTCCAGTTGCACTTGGTACCCGCGCAGCGTTGGATCATCTAAAATCTCGGCCAGCGTTTCCGGCGGATTCTTCACCGTCAGCTCGTAGCGGCTCTGCTTGGCAATCCGTTCTGCTTGGATCTTCGCCAGTTCGCCCTTCAACTGTACGAGTTTGGTGTCCTCCAGCGTGACGTCCTGGGTGGGACCGGCGAAAACGTTGCCGGATGCCTGCACGAAATCTCGCAGGTGTTCCTCGGCTTCCTGCACCTTGGCCTTCGTTTCTTCAATCTGAGCGGCCAGCCACTCGCTGGTTCGTTGTGCGCTCTGCATGCGGGACCGGGAACCGTCGTCGGAAAACTCAGCGGCCATGGAATTCAAGAACTCCGCGGCAACCTCCGGACTCGTCGATTCACACGTTAACTCGATGAGCCGCGTGCGGATGACTGGCCGCGCGTCAAACGTCGCCATCGCAACGCCCAGTCCAGTCCGGAATCCTTGTAGAGGATCCTGCGTGGTCGGCCTCATGCGCTGGCGCAAACGGGAGAAAATATCGTGCCCGGTGGGAGCCAGCGGCGGGATCTCCGATGTCATGCGGTCGGCCCCTCGCTTTAAAAAGCTGCCGCTGCGCATGATGCCGATTTGCGTTTGAATGTTTACGTCATTGTCCTCTTGAGGGCCGGCTTGGTAACCGGCGCCCTTCGGCAAGCTCGCGTTGGAGTTCTGAACCTCCATTAACAGCTTGGTGCGATACATCGGCGTGATCACCGCGATGGATAGGAATCCGGCGCCAGCGCCCACCACCATGAGGACTGCCAACAAAAGCCAGTACCGGCGCAACAGGCGGCCGGCATCGATCTTAGGCCCGGCCTCCTCGGGCGTTGGATTTACAACCACATAGGGTTGGCGAGCGGTGTCTGGTAAAAGCGAATTCTCCGCGGCGTACAGGTTTTGGTTCGGATCGTCCGGAAGGAATTGCATGATTATTCTTCCCTCCTAGCGCTCTGGCCGGCTGACATTGGCCCGCTGCCGCGTTGAAAACCATCCGCTCCGGCTCGGCCTTGGCTCCTCGCCAACAAATGCAACTGTTCGGTTACAGCTGCGATCAGGTTCTCAAGAAGCCGCATCTTCTCCTCCAACTCCTCCCCCTGTCTTTGCCGCTGGCCATCCGCAATAAGACGCTGCACGGCATTGCGGGCAAGGTCGGACACACTGCGCGCGCCCCCCTGCTCACACACGCTGTTAAATTGACGGAATTCGTCCTCCGAAATCCGGAAGTAAACTAAGCGTTCCCTGGGCTTCAATACCGCCACTGTATCCCTCCTGCTCCTACTACGCTCGCCTTAAGCCGCTCGTAATCGAATCCAACGCGACACCTTAGGGCAAGCTACCGCCATTTCAGTCCCATCTGCTGGATCATAACCTAAGCGCCCCTGCCTGGTTTCCGCTTTGGGCTGCGAGACATGTTCGCCTTTTTACAAACGTACCGTAGCTTTCTGGAGTATGGCGGATGGCGATGACAAGTGTCAATGAACTTCCAGATCCATCCCGCGCCTCCAGGTACCAGTACGGGCGAGACTGCTGCATCGATCATCTGGCAATCTCACGCCGACTTTCTTCAGACTCAACGGGTTGGGCTTTGTTTCATCTTAGCGTATTCGCTTTCCAGAACTTAGTACTTGTGCTCTGCAAACCTAGGTGTTGGTCGCTCGAGAACCGCGATTACAAATTGGTTGATCGCGCCACTTCGTACCACACTGTGCCGTCAGAAATGAACTGCAGAGTCGCGGTTTTGCCGGGCGTGCCGGTGAGTTTGCCCGCGCTCTTGAGATGTTCCCCGAAAGTTATCGTCTTCGGGCTCAATTGATCGTTCACGACGATGACCCACATGTGCTGTCCGGCCAGACCGCCGGTGGCAGCCCGGATGGTAGCGTCGCCGATGGCGTTATTCGTAGTGGTCTTATGAACGTCGCCGGCGGTGGTCTCGAGCGTGACCGTGCTGGCGTAGGTTATGGTCTCCATTGAAGCGATAAAACGGCGAGCCGTGACATCGCGCTGCCCGCCGCCGCCGCTCTCCTCGCCGGTATGCGGCGTACCCCCGCCCATCAAACGAAATACCCGGCCATCGTAGAATACCCACTGTGGTTCACCGGCGCCGAGCGTGCCTCCCGGATCAGTGGTCCCGTCGCTTCTCTTAATGGTCACGGGTCCGAGCGTGTCGATATTGAGGGAACAGGATGCGCTACAGGTGGCGTCAGTCACCAGGACAAAAGTCATGCCGGTTTGATAAGCCGTCGCGGCTTTGAACGGCAGCTTGCAAGCATATTGCGTCGTGCCGTTGCTCGAGAGGCAGTAGTTCTCGTTGTTATGAACGCTGTCGTGGGTCGATATCAGGGCCGAATTGTAGGAGGGCGTACAAGTGACCCGATTGTTACCGGCGCCTTCATCGCTGCAGGTCTCCAGAATTCCGTTTCCCGATTGCAGGTTCAACGCCCTCCGCGTGCCGACCGGCTGGGCGCCTACTTCCACAGTGACACTTTGCGCCGCTAGGGACGCCAACGAAAAAAATGCGAACAAAAATTTCATCGCTGAGTAGCTCCTGAAATAGATTGAGTAGCTCCTGAATATTAGTAACTATCGCTCTTCATGACAAAAAAGCAAAGTTGAGGGAAACTGGTAAAGGATGTCGCTTCGAACAGCGCTGGTATTGTCCCTCCTCGCACTGGTAGGCGGAATTTTGGCGGCGCCGCAGTCCAAGTCCAAGGCTAAGCCTGGCGCGGCTGCCACCGACTCCAACCTGCAAACCTGTCTCCACGGGTTGTCGGGATGTGATGTTTCAGCGCTCAGCCCGGACGAAATCAAGCAGGTGTCCCAGGTTTCCCTGAAGCGGAATCTCGATTCGTGCATGGAGGGTTCGACGCTCTGCGACCCCACCCGGTTAACCCCGGCTGAGGCTACCGCCGTCCAGGCGGCTCGTTACCGGCGCAATTTGGAGAAATGCGACACCGGCTCACCGACCTGCGAGCCCTTCCTGCTGAACAAGAAGGACCTGGATACACTTCACAATATCGTCCAGGAGCGCAATTACGATAAGTGCCTGGACGGTTCGGCAACCTGCGATCCAACTATGCTGACACCGCAGCAGGCCAAGGCGGTCGAGGCCGCCTCGCTGCGCCGCAATTTGGACAAGTGTAACGAGGGGTCACCCAACTGCGATCCACTCCGGCTGACTCCCAACGAAGCGGTCGCGGTGAAGGCAGCTGCTTCGCGGCGCAATATCGAGCATTGCCAGGATGGATCATTTAGTTGCGACCCGACGGAATTGACCGAAGAGGAGGCCAAGCTGGTCCGGGCCGCGCTGCAAAGACGGAACCAAGCATCCTGTAAGGACGGACTAGCCAGTTGTCAGCCTCTGGAACTAACGGACACCGATCTAAACGCGTCTCGCTCTGCGTTTCGAAACCGAAATCTGGAGGCCTGCAAGCGAGGCTTGCCGGCGTGTGACCCATCCTTGCTCACGGGACCGGAGATGTCGGCCGTAACGGCGGCGTTTCAGCAACGCCGGAGCCGCTCGCGGCCGCAAAGCCAACCCTAGCTGGTGTCCTGTCCCGGTCATTATTGAAAGCATCAGGCGTTGGCACGAATGCCAACGCGGCACGCTGAAAGCGTGCGCCACACCAATACAGAGACCAGCGACGGCATGCCTGTATCTGTGTCGCTCATCTCCTCAAGTGTTAGTCGGGGGCTTGGCGGTTACTGAAATGCTTTTACCGTAATGGTTCCCGTTTGATCGGCGTACGTTTTAAGGATGGTGGGATGAGCGCGGTACTCGTCCAAAAGCCCGTATGGTATTCCGACCTTTGCTCCCAGAAAGTCGTTCCACGCTTTAGGATCGTGATCCAATACACCGACGAACACGATTCTCGCACCGGACTGTTGGCGGGCGCGCTTCGCCGAATCGAGCCATTCCTTGGCATCCGTTGCGGTGGAGGAAGGCAGCATCAGAGTGTGCGCGTCTTGGCCCCAGAAACTCAGCCAGAGTCCGGACACGTCATCAAAGTCCAGCACCACCCAATCGCGAGGCGTAATCAAAGCATTGAGATCCCGGGCATCCGCCAAGTGTGGCGTGGCTCCAAAGTGGCTCCGGAATACATCCGGGACATTGACCCCGATCTCCGCGGCCAGCACCAGAATCAGCAACGTGGTCAGTATCTTCCTCTCGCCCGTACCCAGCAGTCCCGGACGAAAAGCGAATGCAGCAACCGCCGCAAACGCGGCCAGAGGCAGCAGCCAAAGCTTGTCGTACCCCGGATCCCAATACAGCAGCGGAAAACATAGCATGGCGACGGCTACGATTCCGGCCAGCACGACGCTGCCAGGCCATTTCCGTGCCGATCTCCACAGGGCCCTCGACGCCAGCCAGGCGATCAGGCCGACCACTATCAAGCCGGCCAGCACGGCCGGAATCCAAAACGCGCGGTGGGGATCTCGCAGCAACGCTCGAATCCCGTGGTATCCCGGAGGAACATCGCTAAAAAGGTTGCGCAGCAGCCCGAACGGCACGTTCACAATACGTGAAATAGTAAATCCGGAATAAACCTCCGGACCGCCGCCCAGCGAGAAAAACTGGCGCGGCATACGGCTGATAGCAATTCCTTGATGCGAATAGGCAAAGCCATAGATACCGCAGACTGCGATCAGACCGCCCAACGTGACCCAGAACAGCGACGCCACCACCCGGAGGGCGACTCTACCTTCATTACGGCTGGACGCCCACCAAACACACGCGAACACTCCAATGCCGGCCACCGTCCCCATGGCCTGATAGGAAGCCAGCGCGGTTGCAAAGCAGATTCCAGCAGCACCCAGGATCCAGCGATTTTCCCGCCGCAATCCTTCCATCAACACTCTGACACCCAGAAGACTAAAGAACAGGCCGGGTATCGGCTCAGCCGAGTTCGTCGCGTGCAGCAGCAACGCGGTCGAGAATCCGAACCCAGCGCTCGAAAGCACGGCCAGTTCAGATTCCGCAAAAAGTTGCAGGATGGAGCACATAATAGCGATCGCCGCGGCGCCAAAAAATGCATTCATCGCTTGGCTGATGCGCATGAATTCGAAACCGTTCGAGGCGCTGATTCCAACCGCCTGGGCCAGCTTGTTCCATGTCGATACCCAGAACGGATAGAGCAGGTGATTGTTGCCGTGAAACAAAAACGATGGATCGTGGTAGACCCCCAGGGCCCGCAGCGCGCCATCGACGGCTGTGTAGTCACTCGACGGCAGCCACCAGAAGAACATCAGGAAAAAAACAAAAAGGCAAATCGGCAACAGCGCGGGCCGATAGTTGTCTGTCGGCGGACGAAGGGGTGTTTCGAGGTGCACCGGGTTCCTGCTTGTAACAGCATCCGCCATAGCAAAGTGTTTATGCAAACCGCACTCGCTAATGGTATCGGATGAAAAGAGCATTCGTTGTACGGTCGGCCACGAACATGTTTACATTCGTCCGTCCGGCCACACTAAGGCAAAAATGGACCGAAGAACGGGCCCATTCGCATGGCCTGTACTAGGGCCCAGTACCCTATTTTTAGGCCGAGAACTATAGTAAGCTCGACCTGTGGCATGGCTCAAGCTCGCGATAATTCCTTCGGTAGCACTGGCATTCGTCTGGACTTCTAGCGCCGGCACCGAGTCGCCGCAATTGCCTCCGCCCTACGCGACCCCTTCGGTATACAATTTTCCGAAAATCGTTCCTAAGCCGGATAACGTGGAACTGCGCGTCCCACCGGGCTTTCACATGGACTTCTACGCCGATGGATTCCAGGCCCCGCGGTTTATGACGCTGGCGCCGGGCGGTTCAGTCTTGATCAGCGATGAAATGCCGATCGAGTCCGGCTCCCACCGCCTACCCGACGGTACGGTCACCAACGGCGGTTCGGTCTTTGCGATCACCGGCCCCAATCAGAAGAAACTGTTGATCACCAATCTCGACCGGCCCTACGGTCTCGCGCTGTGGCAAGGCTATTTGTATATCGCCGAGGTGGAGTCGATTAAACGCTACAAATTCGATCCCAAGGCGCTCACGGTCTCCGATGCACAGGAGATCATGTCGCTGAAGGGTTTCAAGGGGATGCATCAGACACGAACTCTGTTGTTCAACCGCGCCGGAACCAAGCTGTACGTTTCGATCGGCTCGGGATCGAATCGCAATGTCGGAGAGGACGAACGGCGGGCCGCGATCTCCATGTGTAATCCTGACGGGTCTGGATGTGAGATCTACGCTTCGGGGCTCCGCAACGCGGTCGGCTTGCGCTTATATCCGGGAACGGACACGGTCTGGGTTTCGGTGATGGAGCGCGACGATCTGGGTGACGACCTGGTGCCCGACTATTTCACCCACGTCCAACCGCACGGATTCTATGGCTGGCCTTATGCTTACATTGGTCCTCATGTAGACCCTTGGAATTCCGGTGCTAAGTTATTGGCGGATTTGCTGAAACACCCCAGAGGGTTCACTCAGGTATCGCAGATCGACAAATTGGTGGAGTCCACCATTACGCCCGATGTTCTGTTGGGCGCTCACATCGCACCTCTGGACATTCTCTTTTACACCGGCAAACAGTTCCCGGCGGAATACCAGGGAGGAGCGTTCATCGCCCTGCACGGTTCGGTAAATCGCTCCAAACGAATCGGATACGCGGTTGGATTCATTCCGTTTCGGGACGCTAAGCCCGCTGGCCCGCTGCGGGAAGTCGTTTCCGGATGGATGCTCTCGCCCGACACGCATGACGTCTGGGGCCGCCCGGCCGATTTCTTACAGTTACCCGATGGAAGCCTTCTGATCTCCGACGACGGGGCCCAGAAGATTTGGAGGCTCAGTTACAGCGGCTTACCTTCTAAGTAGGACTCTTAGTACTAAAGCTGTCTTTAAGGAGACACTCCGCCCCGGTACAATTTTAATCATGCACAACGTGTCCTATCGTTTGTCGCCAATCCAAGAGGGCATGCTCTTTCACCACATCCAAAACCCGCATACGGGTGTGGATATAGAACAGCTGGTATGCACGTTACCGGAAGCGGTGGACGTAGATGCCCTGCGGTATGCCTGCCAGAGGTTGGTGGATCGCCATCCGGTACTAAGGACGAGCCTGAGTTGGGAAAAGCTGGAGCGGCCCATTCAGTCGGTGCATCCTCAGGTGGAAGCTACCTTCCATCTCATTGATCTCACTGCGCTTGACCCCGATCGCCGGAACGAGCGTTTTAGCGGCTTTTTTGAAGAGGATCGTATTACCGGCATCCGCCTGGACCAAGCGCCTTTGTGCCGCTTCACTCTTTTCAAGCTAGGCGCTACGGACTTTACGCTCATCATTACGTTCCATCACGTCGCCATGGACGGGCGATCGTTTCCTAGAATACTGAACGAAGTGTTCGCCGAGTACGACGCCCGGCGCGAAGGCAAGTCCATCGATTTTCCGGAAGGTAAACCGTACACCGAGTACCTGGCCTGGCTCGATAACCTGGATCTGGGAAAGGCGGAACGCTTTTGGCGACAGTACCTGAGTGGTTTCGTTCTGGCCAATCAGGTGCCCGAGCTCGATCCCTCCGCCGCCGCCGAAACCGGCCGTGACGAGGAAGAGTTCGTACTTTCGGTCGAAACCACCGAGGCGCTGCGCGCGTTGGCCAAGCGCGAGCAAGTGACGCTCAACACGGTGGTCCAAGGCGCCTGGGCCTTGATGCTGAGCCGCTACTCCGCGTCGGGCGACGTGGTGTTCGGCGCCACCCGCGCCTGCCGCAGTTTTGCTTCCGACACGGCCGACATGGTCGGTACCTTCATCAACACGCTCCCGGTTCGCGTCCAGGTGGAGGGCAGCCAACCCATCGCGGCGTGGCTCAAAGGAATTCGCAGCTCGCAGGTTGAGATTCGCGAGTACGAACACACGCCGCTGGCCTCCATTCAATCCTGGAGCGAGATCCCTCATGGAGCGCAGTTGTTTGAGAGCATCCTGGTGTTCGACAACTACGAAATCAGTAAGAGGATGCAGGCCCAGGGCGGTAACTGGGCTCATCGGGATGTTCGTCTGCGCGAACGCACCAATTATCCGCTCACTTTGTACGGTTATGCCGAAAAGAACCTGATCCTGCGCCTGGCTTACGACCGTTATCGTTTCAACACCGCCTCCGTCCAGCGCATGATGGGGCACATGCGGACCATCTTGGAGGCGATGTCGCGCGGCTGGGACGGCACGCTTGCAAGCTTGCCGATGCTGACCGCCGACGAGCGCGAGCAACTGCGGCAATGGAACCAGACCCAGGTGGATTATCCCCGCACCAAGACAGTGCACGACTTGATCGAGGAGCAAGTGGATTTCTCGCCGGGCGCCACCGCGCTGGTCTTTCGCAACCAACGGTTGAGCTATCAGGAACTCGACCATCGTGCTAATCAGTGGGCGCACCTGCTCCTATCGAAGGGCCTGAAGCCGGGAGATCGCGTGGCGGTCTCCATGGAGCGCAGCCTCGAACTGATGGTCGCTCTGCTCGCCGTTCTCAAGGCCGGCGGCGCTTATGTTCCACTGGACCCGACTTATCCGCCCGAGCGCATGAAGTATGTGCTCTCCGATGCGCACGCGTCCATCGTTCTCACCCAGGAAAAGCTTCGCCCGCAGGTGCAGGGCTTTGCGCGCGTGGTGCTGGCGATCGATTCCGACGCCGAGTACGACGCGCTCGAAAGATGCAGCCAAGCCAGGCCGCGCGTCCCGATGTCCAGCGAGAGCCCGGCCTATGTGATCTATACCTCCGGCTCCACTGGCAAGCCCAAAGGCGTCGTGGTCGATCACCGCAACGTCGTGAACTTCTTCATTGGAATGGACCAGAAGTTCGGCGAGCAGAACCCCGGCGTGTGGCTCGCCGTTACCAGTATCTCCTTCGATATTTCCGTTCTCGAGTTATTTTGGACGCTGGCCCGCGGCTACCGCGTGGTGCTGCAAGAGGACAATCAATTTCTCCCCGCCAATCCGGAGGCCTTCCTGGCCGGAGCGCACGGCATCGATTTCAGCCTGTTCTATTTCGCCAGCGACGAAAGCGCCGGTGCGGACAAGTACAAGCTTCTGATCGAAGGCGCCAAATTCGCGGACAAAAATAAATTTAGCGCCATCTGGACGCCGGAACGCCATTTCCACGCTTTCGGCGGCCTCTTCCCCAACGCCGCGGTGACCAGCGCCGCACTCGCCGCTATTACCCAAAATGTGAAGATCCGCGCCGGCAGCGTTGTGCTACCGCTCCACGATCCGATCCGTGTGGCTGAGGAGTGGGCCCTGGTGGACAATCTTTCGAACGGTCGTGTCGGCATCTCGGTGGCCTCCGGGTGGCATGATCGCGACTTCGTCTTCAAACCAGACCAGTACGCCGACCGCAAGAACATCATGATGCGCGACCTCGAAACGGTGCGCTCTTTGTGGCGCGGCGAATTGGTACAACGTGTCAACGGATCCGGAAAGGAAGTCAGCGTTTCCATCTTCCCCCGGCCCATCCAGCCCGAGTTGCCGTTTTGGATCACCTCCGGCGGCCATCCGAAGACCTTTCAGGACGCCGGTGAGACGGGCGCCAACCTGCTCACCCATCTGCTCGGGCAGAGCTTCGAGGACCTGGCTTCCAAAATCCAGATCTACCGCGACGCATACCGCAAATCTAATCCGTCGGGGCAGGGACACGTCACGCTGATGCTCCACACCTTCGTCGGCGCGAGCGAAGGGGAAGTGCAGGAGCTGGTCCGCACGCCGTTCTGCAACTACCTTAAGAGTTCGGTGGACTTGATGAAGCAGGTGGTCAAAGGTCTGGGCGACGATTTGTCTTCCACCACCCTGAGCCAGGAAGATTTGGAAGCGCTAATCGATCACGCCTTCACCCGTTACTTCGCCACCAGCGGTCTTTTCGGCACCGTCGACAGCTGCATGGCGATTCTGCAAAAACTGAAAGACATTGGAGTGGACGAGGTGGCGTGTTTGGTCGATTTCGGCATTGCCGCCGAAACCGTGCTCGCCAATCTGGACAATTTGCGCGAGTTACAGGTGCGCGCCAATCGCCCCGCCGTCCCGATGGGCTATTCGATCCCGGAACAGATTCTGAGACACCACGTCACGCACATGCAGTGCACACCGTCGCTGGCTCGCCTGCTGTTGGGGGACGCGATGGGCCGTCAGGCGCTGGCCTCGCTCCGCAAATTCCTGGTGGGCGGGGAGGCGCTGCCGCCGTCGCTCGCCGCCGAGTTGCAACAGGCCGGTGTGGGTGAAATTTACAACATGTACGGACCCACCGAAACCACCATTTGGTCCACCATGGAGCAGCTCCCGCCCGCGGCCAAGGAAATTACCATCGGCCGCCCCATCGCCAACACTTCGGTCTTCGTTTTGGACGCCACCGGCCAGCAGGTTCCGGTGGGAGTAGCGGGCGAGCTGTACATCGGCGGCGAAGGCGTGGTGCCCGGGTACCTGGATCGGCCCGAGCTCACGCGCGAGCGATTCGTCGATCTCGATTTCGCCGGCGAGCGTGCGTATCGAACCGGCGACTTGGTCAAGTATTTGCCGGATGGACGGCTCTACTTCCTGGGCCGCGTGGATCATCAAGTGAAGATTCGCGGCCATCGCATCGAAATGGGAGAAATTGAAGCCGCCCTGGCCCAGCATCCCACTGTTCTGGAGGCCATTGTAACCACCGTCGACTACGCTACCGAGGGCAGCGCCCTGGTGACTTACGTCGTCAAGCGCGGCCCGTCGGCCCCGCAGCCCATGGAGCTTCGCAAGTTCCTCGAATCTCAACTTCCGTCCTTCATGGTCCCCAGCTCCTTCGTGCCTTTGGATGCGTTCCCGCGGACGCCCAACGGAAAAATCGATCGCAAGCTGCTGCCGCATCCCGACCTGGTTCCCCAGCAGCGCTCCGTCATTCCCCCCCGCAACCCGGTCGAAGAGAAGCTGGCCGCCATCTGGCGCGACGCTCTGCATGTGACTGACATCGGTATTCGCGATAATTTCTTCGACTTAGGCGGACACTCGCTTTTGCTGATCCGCCTGATTTCGCAAATTCAAAAAGAATTCGGACAGAGACTGCCGGTGGCCACCGTCTTGGAATCGCCGACCATCGAAGCTTTGGCGATCGTGTTGGGCGGCAAGCAAACCGTCACCACCGTCTGCCGCGTGATTCCTCTCAAACCGCAGGGAACCCGGCCCCCCTTCATCTGCTTGGGCGCCAGCCCCTTGTTCCTGCCGCTGGCTCGTTTGCTCGGCCAGGACCAACCGTTCTGCGGCGTGGACCTCACCCAGCTCAAGAAGATCAACCTGCCGGATCCGTGCCGGCTGGAGGACCTCGGGAAGTATGTCGTCGAGGCCATTCGCGAATACCAACCCGAGGGTCCTTATTCCATCGGCGGTTGGTGCCTGTATGGCGTGCTGGCCTACGAAGCTGCCCGGCAATTGATCTCTCAGGGACAGGAGGTCGAGCTTCTCACTCTTATCGACTCGCCGAACGTGGCTTACGGCCGGCGTCTCGACGGAGTGGCCAAAGCGCAAATGCGGGCGCAGAAGTGGCTCTTCCATCTCGGCAACATCGCCAAGTCGAACCCCGGGGAGATGTTGCGTTACACCAAGGAGCGTCTCACCATCGCCCGAGGCAAAATGATGAGACGGCGGGACGTGGCAGCCATCGAATTAGGCCTTCAGGACGAAGATCTCCGGTTGCTCGATATCGACCCCATCCTGTTCTACGCAGCCACCCACTACGAACCGCCGCCCTACTCCGGACGCGTTTTGATGGTGCAGGCAGCTGAGACGCCCAACGGCCAGCATTGGCAAATGGCCCAGCAATGGGGTCAACCGGTGGTGGGCAAATCGGTGGTGCATTGTGTCGCCGGCGGGCATGAAGGGATGTTCAAGTATCCCTACGTCGAAACGCTGGCCGCCAAGATGAGGCCGAGTTTCGAGCAACTGGGCGCAGCACGGAAAACAAAGTCCAACGGCGACCATTCCAACGGGTCGCAGGCTCACGCGGCCCGCAACGGATCGGCTAAGGTAGAAGAACCGGTACTCGAGGAGCCGGCGGCGCGCTAAATCTTCAAGAAATTTCGAGCCGGAGCCGCTTCGACGCTGTCGGAGTTCTGGCTGCTGCCCTGCTGACTGCGATTGCTATTGCGGCTGTGAACGAACCGCCGTTCTCCTGGCGCTTGGTCGCGGCCAACGCCGTTATAAAGCTCGCGGCGTTTGTTTCTTGCGGCGTCCTGACTTGGATCTGTTGGCGGTTGGTGGGAGCACGCCCCGGCTACGGCGCCTTCTTTACCGCCTTTTCGTATTCTTTCGCGGCTTGGCTGCTGATTTTTTCGTTGCTATTGGCGATCGACGAGAGTGCCTTGAGGTTCCTGCGGCCTGAGTTGTTCGCTCAAATCATCGCTCTCGGCTCATCCGGCCACGACACGCAAAAACTCAAGGTTTTATTGGGATCGGAGGGCACTTACGCGGCGAAGGTTCTGTTGGACTCCGACAAGGAGTGGCCTCAGGTTATCCAGACGCCAGGCCTTTTGTGGATTGCGTCCATGGCCGCCTTGCGTGGCGTCGCTACCTTCGTCTGGCTCATTGCGGCCTGGGCCGCATTCCGTAATTGGCTGGGCGTGTCATGGTCGAGAACGATTGTTTCCTTGGCCATTTTTCTCTGCCTGGGCTCGCTGGCCCTCTTGCTCGCCGTCTTCTTTCAGATGGCTCCCATCATGGTGGACTCTGGCCGCTGGCTTGAAAAATGGTCTTACTGATCGCTCTAAATTGAGGCCCGGGCGGATCGATTCTAGCGCAGCCAGCGCTCCAACCATTCCGTCGCGGTTCTCGCGGCTTCCGGAGTTACCTCGTGGCCGGCATTTTCCTCGATGATGAACTGAGCTTTGTTCGAGGCTCCTGCTGCGGCGTAAGCTTTCTTGGCCGCGTCGATGCACTCGAGCAAACCCTCGCGAGGGGTCTTCGAATCCCGAGCTCCATTGATCGTCAACAACGCGCGCGGGGCGATCAACGGCAGCATGGCCGGTCCATCGAATTCAGAGTAAATTCCAGGGGCAACGCGATCGTAAAATTGACGAACGAAGCTGGCCGTGACAAACCATACCCCCGCATCCCTGGCCGCCCCCTTGATGGCCGGCTTGAAGGAGTCCGTACGCGCGGACCAGCCACCGTGGTCGAGCGCCCAGCGGAAGCTTTCTACTCCTAGTGCCGATACGACCACTCGAATCCTGGTGTCTACCGCCGCGGCCAGATAGGCCTCCATGCCGCCTTTTGAGTAGCCGATCAAGCCGATTCGGGAAATGTCCACGTCCGGCCGTGTGCCTAAGTAGTCGATCAGCCGCATGACCTCCCAAACCGTGTCGTAGAGGAACGGGTGCCCCTGGCCGGTCCGGTAGGCGCGCAGAATAGCATCGTCATAGGACCCTGTCGCGGTTCGCTCGCCGTGGAATGGTCCGTCGATCGCTACTCCGAGGAAGCCTTGGCTCGCCAGTTCCCGCAAAAGTGGGACGCATTCCTCCTTGCGTCCTCCGGTTCCGTGCAAACAGATGACCGCCGGCCGCGGTTGTACAGACGAACCAGCCGCGGATTTCGGTCTTATCAAGATCCCGGGGACGCGCGGGCCGGCCTCGGCTTGAAACGTGAAATGGAATTGCTCTAGACCATCCGCGTCAGCGAGCCTGGTGACTTCTGGCGCCAAGGGCACTCGTGGACGATCGATCAGTTTTAGGAAGTCCTCGCGAGGACCGCCCCATAGAGCGGTTCCTGAACAGGCGATCCAGCAAATCATTCCCAGGGTAGCCGGGCCCAGAATTGCCCGGCCCCGAATTGCCGGACCTGCCCTCCCTGCGGGCTCCTTGCCATGTATCGCCATGAGACCTGCTCCGCTTCAGCGCCCCTTGCAGCCCGATTGGGACTCCGCCCTGGAAGGATTGTAGCAGTACTCTCCCTGAGCAAGGACCAGGGAATTGTCCTTCATTTTTTGGGAGCAATTGCGTGGAATCCTGGTAAAGTAAATTAGTATGCCTAGGACGCGAAAGCGGTTGGCCGCGCTGGTGTTACTCACTGCATCGTGGAGTTTGGCGGCGAGTATTTCCGTTTGGGCTCAACAGGCTCAGCCTGCTCCGGGAGATAATTCGCAACCGCAGGCCGGCAATGCTAACCCCGGCGCGCAAACCGGCCAGCAACCAGCCCAGCAGCTTCCGGCCGATACCATTCGCCCCAACTACGTGTTGGGGCCGAACGATCAGATTCTGGTTCGAGCGCCCGAAGCGGAAGAAATCGATAACCGGCCGTTTCGTATTGATGGCGACGGAAACATCAACATGCCGCTGGTCGGCCACATCCACGCCGCCGGGATGAGCCTTCAGGAGCTGGAGGCGGACCTGGTCAAACGTCTGCGCGAATATATCCGGGAGCCGCAAGTCTTTGTCACAGTGGTTCAATTCCGCAGCGAGCCAGTGTTCTTCGTGGGTCTGTTCACCAGGCCCGGCATCTATCCGCTGCAGGGCAACCGCTCGCTGCTGGAAATGCTGGCTACCGTAGGAGGTGTACAGCAAGGCGCCTCCCGGCACATCAAACTTACCCGGAAAGCGGAATACGGCACCATCCCGCTGCCCGACGCGATCTACGATCCGGAAAAGAAGGTCAGCACTGTGGAGATCAGCCTGGGTAGTCTAAGCCAGAGCGTGAATCCGGCCGAAAACGTCCTTTTGCAACCCTACGACCAGATCTCAGTGGGCCGTAACGAAATGGTATATCTGAACGGCGAGGTTAGCAGGGTGGGAGGCATAGAACTCGGCGAGCGCGACTCCATTTCGATCGCTCAAGCTTTAACCCAGGTCGGCGGACTCAGCAGGGAAGCCAAAAAGAGTAAGGTGCGCATCCTGCGTCCTATTGAAGGTACCAGCCGCCGAGCCCTAATTGAGGTGGATGTCGCCCAATTGTTCGAAGGCAAGGGTATCGATGTTCCCCTGCTTCCCGGCGATATCGTTTACGTGCCTCGCAGCTATACACGCCAGTTCTGGACCAGTTTCGCTACCTATACAATTCCCTTTCTGCCCTACATACTTTTTCTGGTCGCTCAGTAATCGTGCAAGCAACGTTTGAGTGGTACACTGACTAATTGTTCATGCCCAACCCTCTAAGCAGAAGGCTGAGGCGTCGCTGGCTGCCGCAAGCTTTGGCGGCACTCCTGGTAGTTACGCAAATTCAGGCAGCCGAACAGGCCGCCGCGCCTCCGCAGGCGCCTACTCCCGCGCCACAAGCCGGTACTCCTCCGGCAGCGCCGTCTCCGATAACCCCAGAGCCGATACCCACTTCGCAGTTGCCGGTTGAACAAAGCCTCAAGATCCTGGTGCTGGCCGGCAACGGCGAGATGAACGATATGGAACGCAGGGTGATGGCCCCGCTCGTAGTCCAGGTGCTGGATCAGAACGATCGAGCCCTGGAAGGAGCTGACGTTGTATTCCGCTTCCCCATTAGCGGGCCCGGCGCTGCTTTTCCCGGCGGAAAAAGCAGCCTCACGGTACGAACCAACGGCGTCGGCCAGGCGCCTGCCGTGAATTGGATGGCCAACGGGCAAGTTGGGACCTTCCAAGTCCACGTAAATGCCAGCTATGGCAATCAGGTCGGAGAGACCACGGTCTCGATGACGAACGTCACGCGGATTGTTAACGAAAATAAGTCCCTGATCGGTGGCGCCAAGAAGGAAAGTCTGTGGTCCCACCGCTGGTTCAAGATCGCCGTGATTGGAGGGGCAGCCGTGGCTATCGGTCTGGGTGTCTACTTGGCGACTCGCGGTGGTGGTGGCGCCAAATCCAGCGGAACGACGGTTGGCGTCTCTACAGGTCCTCCCACGGTCACGAATCCCTAGCAGCTTCTATGCGCGCCGCACTTCTCTTTCTCGTTGGACTTTTCTCCGCCAGTTGCCTCCCAGCCCAGACCTCATTAAGCGGACCGGTGGAGGCTTTTACCTTCGACGCGCCCACCCGCAGCCTTCGCGCGGTAATCGGCTTTCCGGGCGCCGCCTCCTTCGGCCCTGCGTTGATGGATAATCTGGATCTCGCTTCGGTGGCGCCAGGCCAGAACTATGGCATCATTTTCGAGCGAGGAAAATGCCTGCTGGTCTCCGGCTTGAATGCCAAGACCGTTTCCCAAGCCGAGATGGCGGGCGTAAGCGCGCGTCCGGACGGAGTTGTCTGGTCCGCCAATGGATCGCTCGCAGTCTTATATTCCCGCGCCGGAAACTGGTTTCAAACGATATCCGGCTTGCCGGACGCCCCGCTGGCGGGAACAGTCGTCGATGTATCGTCGCTCGGTTCGCTGACCGCCGTCGCGGTGGATGGGCCCGGTAAACAAATTGCCGTCGGCGTGAGCGGGGATAAGGGCGGTGTTTACCAGGCGACCGCCAATTGGGTCGCGCCCCTGGCTTCCATGGGGAGACCGATATCGTTGTGTTTTTCGAGCGACGCCGAAACCGTCTACGCCTTGGATTCCGCCACGCTCCAGGTAACGGCAGTGAACCTCGCGAGCCACGGATTTCAAACTCAGGCGCTCGAGGAAATCCAAAATCCCATCGCCATTCGGGTAGGAGAAGATTCGGAAAATCGACCAGTTCTCTATGTCGCTGGCGGACGCGATCGCGTGCTGCAAAATCTCGATCTTGCGAGCCGTCAGGTGTTGTCGGAGCTTGCACTCCACTTTGAACCCACCAGCCTGGATGCCTTTGGCAATAACAGCTTCGTACTCGCCTATCGCTCGCAATCGGTGAATCCGCTCTGGTTGTATTCGAGCACGCCGCTACCCGGCGCATATTTCGTTCCAGCCGTGCAATTGCGCCAGCCGGACTCTAGGCTTGCCGGCGCCGCCGGGAGGACGCGCTAGTGCATTCGGTTGGGCGCTCGTTCTTCATCGGGTCGGTCATCGCGGTGCTTGGCGCCGGTCTGGCCTCGGCACAAAACATCGACTTCAACCTGTTTGCCACCGAGAACGGGAATACGATCAAAATCCAGAACGATCAAGATATCCCTTTAGTGACTCCCGTTGGCACCCAATCCAGTGTTACGGTCACGGCCACATACACGGGAATAAGCCAGGCCACCATCACCCAAGTGCCCCAAATTTCAAGTGGTTCGATACAATTCACGGTCGTCATTCCCAAAAGCGAAAGCTTCCCCCTGATCCTGTCGACGAGTCAGAGCTTCACCTTTACTGTCACCTATACCGCCGCGAACGCCAATGGCGCAAGCGCCGTAATGACGATCCCGTACACCGAACCTGGCCCTATGGGGACCACCGTATCGAGTAGCATTAATCTCTCGTTCACTGGCGCCTCAGCGGCCTTTACGCTCAGCTATGCCTTGGCAAACGGCAATCAAAATCTCATTCAGTCCGGAGGGACGATTAACTTCAAAACTGTCCAGCTCAACCTCACAGCCACCGCCACGCTCCAGATTGCCAATACGGGTAGCGCTCCCGGGGCCATCGTAGGCATCACCGGGCCGCCCTCGACAAGTCCTTTCCAATTGAATCAGGTGCCTCTGGCTTCGACGACGACTCCCTTTCCGTTGCCTGCCAACAGTTTCTTGTCATTGCCAATAACGTACACGCCGACGGCCGTTGAAAATGACACCGCGCAGATCACCATTACCTTTCAAAATGGCCCAACCGAGACGATCAACCTGGCGGGTAGCGGCGTAACTTCCACATTTACTTATAGCTATCTCCCGGGCACTGGCACAACCTCCACGCCGGTCCCACCGAATGGAACCATCACCTTCACCCCCGTGAACGTCGCCACAAGCGGGACCACGCCCACCAGCAGCACGGTCATTGTACAGGTGAAGAACACGGGAGCCGCTACCGGGACCATCAACTCTGTGAATGTCTCTCCACCCTTCCAATTGGTAAATCCGCCTGTAACCTTCCCCATAACACTGGCAACGGGCGGTGTGACCAGCTTCACCATCAGCTATACGCCGACGCAAGTAGGCCCGCAGACCGGCGAGCTCGTTATCGGCAGCGCGGTCTTCACGCTCTCGGGCACAGGCCTTGGACCGCAGCTAACATTCGCCTATGTTTCTGGTGGGACAACGGTTCAAGTGGGTGCCGGAGGCGCGGTAGTCTTTCCGTCCATCGCGGTCAGCCAATCGGAACAGGTGATGTTTACCGTCACCAATTCCGGCACGACGGCGGCGACGATCGCCCTTGTCAGCGCTAGCCCTACTCCCCCATTTTCGGTGCCTACGCTTTCGCCTTTTACACTCGGCGCGGGCAAATCCAATAGTTTTCCGGTTACTTTCGCCCCGGTCACCGTCGGCACGGCCGCTGGAACCCTGCTAGTGAACAACACATCGGTGCCCTTGGTTAGCGCCGGGACAGCGCCGCCCGCTCTGCCTAACTACACCTTTAGCGGTCCGAGCGGGAACGTTGCGCCAGCCTCTCAGGCGGGAGTCAGCCTGACATTGGACAGCCCCTACCCGATGGATCTCCAAGGAGTCCTGACTCTCACTACCTCGGGAACCTTGGGAACCGACCCTAACGTTCAGTTCTTGACCGGTGGGCGGACCGTGCCATTCGTTATCCCGGCAAACACTACCAGCGCCAACTTCGGCGGCCAGGGATCGCAGATTTTGCTCCAGACGGGTACCGTGGCGGAAACAGTCATATTGACACCGAGCTTTGCAACCACGGGTGGGCTGCCCTTGACCCCGGCCTCGCCCCCTACTCTGCAATTCACGGTTGGCTCCTTAGCTCCTTTTCTGGAGAGTATTCAAGTTACTAATACAGCTTCAACGCAAACCACGGCCAGCTTCACGCTCGTCATTGTCGGTTATACCACTACCCGAAGCCTTTCCTCCCTTAATGTGAACTTCACCGCAGCCACCGGTTTTAACGTCCCGGGATCGATCCCGGCTATCGACCTGAGCGGGGCTGCAACGGTTTGGTTCCAAAGCACGGCCTCCCAGTCCTTCGGAGGCCAGTTCCAAGTTGCTGTTCCGTTTAGCCTTACCGGCACCGCTCCTAAGGGCGACCTGCTTCTGCAGGCCATTGCCTCCGTCTCGGCCACCATCGGCAACAGCGTCGGAACCTCAAGTTCGCTACAGGAAACACTGCAGTAGCCACTCAGCCACTCCATTGTTATGTGCCTAACTAAACACCTAGGAAACGTCTGCCAAGGGGTGTAAACCACCCGGAATCCGCGGCTAGGTGCTTGATCGTACTAGTACAATTCCGAAATGACAGACCTTGCAATCGCCGGGTATAAACCCTAAGATAGTGAAGGTTTCAACTTATGACAGTTTTCGGATATTTCAGGAGGGTTGATTGACTCACAAAATAGTTCTTTTTTCGGCTTGCGCGGCAGTGCTCTCAATGTACACTGCGGCAGCTTCAACGTGTGACAGCATGGACGGAGAGACTCTGGCTCAATTTGAGACGGCGGGGTCTTGCACGTACGGCGGGTTCACGTTTTCTAACTTCAGCTACAGCTATTCCAGCTCCGGCGGCGGACAGACTATAACGCCCAGCAACATCGACGTTTTTGCTACGAGCAACGCGGATGGCTACGGGTTGGAATTCAACGCTTCGTGGAACGCGTACGGCAACAATTCTACGAGCGACGGCGACATCCACTTCACTGTAACAGCTAATGATGGCGCTTCCGAGATTCAGGACGCCGGTCTCGCGGTCACAGACGGAGTTGGTGGAACAGGTATCGCTACTGTTTCCGAGCAGGGATGCAGCGGCACCAGTTGTATACCTGGCACGTGGAAGGTGGACACTTTTGACTCGTCAGTTCCCGGTACCGATCAGGGATCGGCGACTACCTTTATCACGCCGACTGGCTCGGTGACGGTGTCCAAAGACATCAACTCATCCGCCAACGGTGTTCCCGTTACTGACTACGCAACAATCTCGTCGGTGGTGGACACGTTCTCGGTTGTTCCTGAGCCCCGCGCCTTGCCAATCCTCCTCGGTCTTGGACTGGTGGCCGGTCTCGTTGTCAGGAAGAAGTTCCAGAGCGCTAGCGCTTAAAGACACTCCTTGTCTGGTTGGTTTTCACGCAGGTTCGGGTTATCCCGGACCTGCGTTTCTGCTTTTTGGCCTCGCTTTTCGCCCCCTCCCTTAACCGACACCGGTAGTTTGCGCGATCCCGTGCCGCTCGACCACGTGGGTGAGCGGGATCCCACGGCTGAACCGACCTGACAGCCGGGAATCCCAGCTGGTTTCACCGGTTGCGGGCCCGAGCCTTGGCAGCGAGACGGTCTTCCACCATCGAGTCTCGGATCACGGTAAACTACCCCAGCATCCGATCGACGCTGTAGCATTGTAGTTGCGCCCGGCCGTCAAACTGCGACACTGCGACGGAGTCTGGCAATGGCGATTCGTCTACGGTTTGAAGCAGGAGCCCGCGCCGAACGGGCGTAGAATGGGTTGTTCGCTGGCAGCGGAGGCAGGACGTCTCCGTCACGAAACACGGTCGCGCCGCAGGGGGCGCTGTCGATCCCTGCGGCACCTTCGACGGGGGCACTGAGGAGGGAAAAGAAACCTAGCCGAGGCTGTTGAGCAGCGTCCTGATTCGGGGCTCGATGGTGGATTCCGGATGATCGGCTAAAGCCTTTTGCAATTCCTTCTTGGCAGCCACGCGATCTCCCTTTCCATACAGAGCCAAAGCCAAATGATAATGGAACACCGAGAGCGTGGGATATCGTCTCACCAGGTCGCTAAACGTTCGGATGGCGGCATCTTGCTGTCCGCGTTTGAGGTAAACGTAGCCCAGGGTGTCGGAAAAACCGGGTTGGCCGGGGACCTTCTCGAGGGCCTTTTCGGCGAGTCTTTGCGCTTGATCCAAATCCCCATGATCACACAGAAAAAATGCCGCGTTATTCAGCGCCGGCGGGTCGTCGGGGTGCGCTCTAACGATCTGAAGGTAGAGTGCCTTGGCGTCTTCGTTGCGCTCCGCTAGGGCGAGGGTATCGGCCAGAACCAATGCGGGCGTCAACTCGTCGGGCGCTAAGGCGTGTGCCTGGTTGTAGAAAACCAGGGCGCTCTTGAGGTCGCCTTTGGCCTGGTAAACCTCGCCCATCCCCAACTGGAAGGGCGCCGATTTGGGATCCTGGACGATCAGCTTCTGGTATTGCTCGATCGCGAGATTGTAGTCTCCCGCAAGCGCCATAGTCCTGGCGAGTTGCACCCGCAGCGGGAGCGAGCCGGGTGACTGTTTCAAGGCCTCGCTCAAAACCGTTTGGGCTTTGTCAAACTGTCGTTGTCCCGCATATGCAGCCGCGAGAGCCGCAATCGCGCTGGGAACGCCGCTATCGCGAAGATCCTCTAACGTTCCGATGGCCTCCAGGTATTTCCTTTGCTGCAGCGCCAGAAGGCCCCGTTGGTAAAGCGCCTGAGTATCTTTAGGCGACTCTTTGATTAATTGATCTAAGACCGTGCGCGCTTTATCTACCTGGCCCGTGTTCGCCATCGTCCAGGCTTGTAAGAGGCGGGCCCGGCGGCTTGCCGGTGTCAGTGCAACCGCTGCGTTTGCGGCTGCCAGAGCCTCCTGCGGCCGTCGCTGAGCGGCATACAGCTTGCCCAGCTCAAACTGCGCCGCGGGGAAATCCTTGCGCTGCCGGAGCGCCTCTTCGAACTCCGATCGCGCCGCCGCCAGATCGCCCTTTAAGCGATAAGCCCGGCCCAAATTCAGCCGCAGAGCCGCATCCGGCTCGTTGGGATGGGCATTCAGAAGACCTCTCAGGATCTGCGCCGCCGCTGCGCCGTTTTCAGGCTTTCCAGTGTTTATGAGCAAGTCCGCGCGCAGCCGCAAGGCGACCTCGTCACCCGGCGCTTCCTTGAGGATTTGATCGACCAAACGCGTCGCATCGTCGAACTTGGAACCGGCCAGCATGGCAACCAGAGCTTTCTTCTCGAGCCCGACTTTGTCTTTCAGGTTGCCTCCCTGTTGAGCCGCTTCGTAGTATCGAATGGCTTGCGGATAGTCCGGCAACCCAAGATAGAAGTCGCCGACTAGAAGTTGGGCATTGGGAAAGTCCTTAGGATTGTCCAATAGAGTCTGCAACGCTTCCCGCATTTCGGTTGGCTTCTGCACGCGCGCGTAGTGGGCAGCCAACTGAATGATGTAGCTTGCTCGCTTCGGGTTGTTGGTCACCTTGAGCTTCACGATATGCTCGGCGTCCGCGGGACGCCCGGCATTGACGTAGAAACCGTATAGGATGTCGTAAATCGGGCCATAAGTCTTGTCGCGAGAGACGAGTTCGAGGGCGGTCCTTTCGGCCTCCGGGTAGCGTCCCTCTTCCACCAGCGTTTGGACTAATGCAGCGGTCACTTGTGCGTTGCCCGGCTGTACTTGCAAGGCCGTTTGGAAGTCGGCTATGGCTTCCTCGGGCTTTCGGTCCGCATACTCCAGGGAACCCTTGATTCGCAGGCCCTCAAAGGATTTGGGATTTTTCGCGAGAAGCTCGGAGACCGCTTGCTGGATCTGCCCGTAGAGATTTTGGGGGTGCCTGGGGTCCTTTAGGTACGTGTCCAGGCAAAGTCCAGCGAATTTCTCCTTGACCTCAACGTTGTCGGGGAGCAGCTGTGTCGCTCGCAACAGAGCGTTGTA
Source organism: Bryobacteraceae bacterium (assembly GCA_052148835.1). Lineage (GTDB taxonomy): Bacteria > Acidobacteriota > Terriglobia > Bryobacterales > Bryobacteraceae > Palsa-89. The sequence goes on along the minus strand of JBKQHJ010000032.1, from coordinate 58,537 downwards.
GGCGAGCACGACATTGTTCTGTTTCAGTCCCGTGAGTCCTAGTCGATAGTAGCCTTCACCGTAATTCCGATCCTTCTGGATGGCCTTCTGGTAAGTGAGCGCAGCTTCGTCGTATTTTCCTTGGTCGAAAAGGGCATTGCCCTTTTCCAGATAACTGCGCTTGGTACTGCAAGCAGTGATTGCGAGCAATACGAGGCATAATCCAGCTGCTTTTCTCATGTTTCACTCCTAGGCGTTATTTCCTGGACAAACCCCGGCTCCGCGCGCTCAGTACGTCCGCGGAGCCAAGGTCGGTCAAACGCTATCTTCCTTTGGAAGTCCTGGTTCCATTTTGAAGCATTCCACGGACAGTGGAAGAGGCGAATTTACTAGAGGGCAGGGTGCGGTACTAGTACTTCTGAACTGTTGCTGGCGTCGGTGAGCTAGATGATGCGGGCGAGGGGCAGGAGCGGGGCAGACACTCTAAGAGATTTGCGATCTTAAATCCAGGCGCTTGGCGCCGTTGGCAGGACCGGCGGTCCGAAATTCATGTTGTGTGGACGCTATGGCGATGCCCCGGCCTTCGTGACGGACCACGCGTCCCTTCACCACCAGCTTCAAGGCGCAAGCGCCGTCCAGCACGCAAGGCCAGCTCATCATGAGTTCGATAGGCCCCGACAAGGGCTCCCGTTCGGCGACCTCAAACAAGACTCCGGTGCTGCTGATGTTGCAGGTCCAGCCGGACCCGCAACGGTCCGCCGGCCCTAGCAGCCGGTATTCCACAGCCAGCGCGAGCGGAAAACGCTGGCGGGAGCGCCGCTCCACAGAAAACATATACACGTTGAAAGGCTGCACCGAGATAGGTATGACAGGCATCTTATTTCCGGAGTCTCCACCGGGGGAAACGCCACAAAAAGGGATAGATCTTTATAGCATCCACACGAGAGTGGGGTCAATGATAACCGTTAGCGGGAGAACCAGAAAAATGATCCGCGTATCTATCGCGTCACTTTGGCGTCTGAGAGCTGGCTGCGATTTACAGTCCACTTCCATGATGCTAGGATGGTTAGCCGGAAGTTCCATCAGAATCGTTGGGAGGTAGTCTTGTGCATCCCACTCGCAGAAGTTTCCTAAAGGCCGGAACAGGCGCTGTCGTCGCGTCGGTTCTTGGCTTCGATGTCAAGACGGCCTACGCGCAGGCCCAGGAACTCAAAATAGCCCGCACCACCGAGACGCGCTCGACATGTCCATATTGTTCGGTGAGTTGCGGCGTCATCATTCACACCCTGGGCGACAAGGCGAAGAACGTCACGGCGCAGGTGGTCCACGTCGAAGGCGATCCGGATCATCCTATCAACCGCGGCACGCTTTGTCCCAAGGGCTCCTCGCTGATGCAGGACATCCTGAACGACCGACGCGTGCTAAAGCCGCAAGTGCGGCGGCCGGGCTCGGATCATTGGGAAGACATCGCGTGGGAGCAGGCCTACGATGAAGTGGCGCGTCATATCAAGAAGACTCGCGACGAGACTTTTATCACTACCGACGCCGAGGGCCGCACCGTGAACCGGCTGGAAAGCGTGGCCTGGAACGGCGGCTGCACCGACACCAACGAATTCAATTTCCTGGCTGTCAAAACGATGCGCAGCCTGGGAGTGACATTCATAGAAAATCAGGCCAGGGTTTGACACGGCCCCACGGTCTCCAGTTTGGGGCCAACGTTCGGAAGAGGGGCCATGACGAATGGCTGGATCGACATCAAGAACACCGACATGATGTTGATCATGGGTGGCAATCCGGCTGAAAACCATCCCTGCGGATTTAAATGGCCGGTGGAAGCCAAGCGCCAGCGCAACGCCAAGATGATCGTGGTGGATCCGCGCTACACGCGAACGGCGGCAGTGTCCGATATGTTTCTGCAGATTCGCGCCGGATCGGACATCGCTTTTTTGGGCGGATTAATCCATTATGCATTGGAAAATTCGCGGGTCGCTAAAGAATATCTGGTCAATTACACCAACGCTTCGTTCGTGATCAAGGAAGGCTTCAAGCTGCCGGAAGACGGGCTGTATTCCGGCTACGATCCTGCCGCTCAGACCTACAATAAGGCCACCTGGAATTACGAAGAAGCCGGCGCTTCCGAGCCTCACGCCCCGGCGCCCGGCCAGCCGCCGCCGCCTCCCACACTTCCTCCCAACACCGCTTACGACATCACGCTCGAAAATCCGCGCTGCGTGTACCAGCTTCTGAAAAAACATTATTCGCGCTATACGCCGGAAATGGTCGAGCGAATCACCGGCATCCCGAAGGATCAGTTCCTGAAGGCCGCCGAACTGTTCACCTCGATTCGCAAGGACGGCGACACCAAGAAGGTGGCTACCGTCATCTACGCAGTCGGCTGGACCCAGCACAGCTTCGGGACGCAAATCATCCGTGCCGCCGCGATGCTGCAATTGCTGCTCGGTAACGTCGGACGCGCGGGCGGCGGCGTGAATGCGCTGCGCGGCCACTCCAATATTCAGGGTGCAACCGACATCGCGGGCATCTTCGACAACCTTCCGGGCTATCTGAAAGTTCCGCATCCGGAAGACCACGACTTTGCGGGTTGGATGAAGCGCATCACGACCACCCCATCGAAGCCCAAGGACTGGGAATCGTGGAATTATTGGTCGAACACACCCAGGTTCGCGGTGTCGTTGCTCAAGACCATGTACGGCGACGCAGCCACCAAGGAAAACGATTGGGCCTATAGCTACTTGCCCAAAGTGGATCGCGAATATTCCTGGACGCACATCTGGGACGACATGTACCGCGGCAAGGTCAAAGGCTTGATCGCGTTCGGCATGAACGGCGTCGCCATCGGCCCGAATTCGCAAAAGAACATCGATGCGCTCAAGAAGGCCGACTGGCTGGTGGTCTGCGACATTTATCCCGACGAAACCAGCGGCTTCTGGCAATCGCCCGGCATTTCGACGGACGACATGAAGAACATCAAGACCGAGGTGTATCGTTTACCCGGAGCCGGCTTCGCCGAAAAGGACGGCACCTTCGTCAATTCGGCTCGCTGGCTGCAATGGAAATGGGCAGCCGTTCCGCCTCCGGGCGATGCAAAACTCGATCAAGAGATCCTGGCGCGCATTTTCTTGAAAGTGCGCGATCTGTACCAACAAGAGGGCGGCAAATTCCCGGATCCCATTCTCAATCTCACTTGGAACTACGTCGATCCGAAGAATCCGTCGCTATCGGATATCGCTAGAGAACTCAATGGCCGAGCCCTGGCCGACGTTACCGATCCTGCCACGAAACAAGTCATTAAAGCGGGACAACAATTGCCGGGCTTTGCGTTTTTGCGCGACGACGGCTCTACGTCATCCGGTAACTGGCTCTTTTGCGGCTCCTGGACGGAAGCAGGCGCGCTGATACAGCGCCGCGGCACTGACGATCCATCGGGTCTCGGCATCTATCCCAACTGGGCCTGGTCCTGGCCGATGAACCGCCGCGTGTTGTACAACCGCGCGTCGTGCGATCTCAACGGCAAGCCCTGGGATGCCGATCGGCGCCAAGTCTGGTGGAACGAAGCGCAGAAGCGCTGGGTCGGTAACGATGTGCCGGACTTCAAAGCCGACTCGGCGCCCAAGGATCATATGGGTCCGTTCATCATGAATCCCGAGGGCGTGGGACGGCTTTTCGTTCCGCTCGCTGGCATGGCCGACGGTCCGTTCCCCGAGCACTACGAACCCTTCGAAAGTCCCATCGCGAATCCGCTGCATCCGCAGCAGTCCAACAATCCGGTAGTCAAGAAATACACCACGAAGATGGACAAATACGGAACCACGGGCGAAGGGTACAGTATCATCTGCACCACATATCGTCTCACCGAGCACTATCATTACTGGACCAAGAATAATCCCATGAATGTCCAGTTGGTTCCCCAAATGTTCGTCGAAATCCCTGTTGAACTGGCGAGTGATCTGGGAATAAAGGGCGGGGAAATGGTGAAGGTGACCAGCGCCCGCGCGAGTTATCTTGCGAAAGCCATGGTCACGCGCCGCATCCGTCCGATGACCATCGACGGCAAGAAGGTCTATCAAATCGGCCTCCCGATTCATCAGGGCTTCCGCGGCATTCAAGAAGACGCCGGCTGAGTGCCGCGCAGCATCGCGAACCTGCTATCGCCAACCGTCACCGATCCGAACGCGTACACACCCGAGTTCAAAGGTTTCCTCGTGAAATTGGAGAAAGCCTAATGGCCAACGGACCACTGCAAATCAAGGCCATCTCGGGACATGCTGGAACGGTTCCCGGCAAGAACACCTCGCGCGATTATGACGTCTGCAAGCTGATCGATGTCACCACCTGCATCGGCTGCAAAGCCTGCGAAGTCGCGTGCCTGGAATGGAACGGCTATCCCTTCCGGGAGACGGTGTTCGACAACACCTACCAGACCATGCCGGACATGGCTTGGAATTACTACAATCTGATCCGGTTCAACGAATTCACCGACGAGAACGGCAACTTCAGTTGGCTGATGCGCAAAGATCAGTGCATGCACTGCGCCGACCCCGGCTGCCTCCGCGCCTGCCCGGCCGACGGCGCCATCGTGCAGTACGCCAACGGCATCGTCGATTTCCAGCAGGATAATTGCATCGGGTGCCAGTATTGCGTCACTGGTTGCCCGTTTAATATTCCGAAATTCAATTCGACCACCAAGAAAGTCTATAAATGCACGCTGTGTTCGGATCGCGTGGGCGCGGGCCTGGAGCCTGCCTGCATTAAAGCCTGCCCCACCGGCTGTTTGCATTTCGGCACCAAGGACGACATGAAAGATCTCGCCCAGACGCGCGTCGCGCAGCTTCATGAGCACACGTCGCACAAGGACGCCGGAGTTTACGATCCGCCCGGAGTGGGCGGCACGCACGTGATGTACGTTCTTCACGACATCAACCATCCGGAGCGCTACGGCGGGTTGCCCAAGGATCCGCATGTGCCGTGGATGGTCCGTCTGTGGAAGGGACCGTTGAAGTGGATCGGCAATTTCGCCATCGCGGCCGGGATTATAGGAGTGGCGGCGCACTACTTGAGGTTCGGGCCCAAGGAAGTGGAACCGGAACCGGCGCCAGGATCGGGCGGTAAGAAATGAGCACCACCGCGGCTAGCATTCCACAGGCGCAGCACGCTGGCGAACTCGAGCGCTACACGTTCCACGAGCGCTTGATGCACTGGTCGACAGCCGTCACATATCTCTATTGTCTGGGGACCGGCCTGGCGTTCTATTCGCCCCATCTTTTCTGGCTGGCGTACATGCTGGGCGGGGCGCCGACGTCGCGCTTCTGGCATCCCATCGTAGGGATCGGCTTCGTTCTGGCCTCGTTTTGGATGCACGCGGCGTGGGGCCGCGACATGGCGATGACGGAAGTGGATAAGCGCTGGCTCAATAATACCGAAGCTTATATCACCAATGACGAAGAGCACACGCGGTTGGCGGATCGCTTCAATGGCGGACAAAAGCTCTACTATTGGCTGATGATTTACGGCGCGCTCCTACTAGTGCTGTCGGGCGCCTTTTTGTGGTTCCCCGAGTACATCCCGCGGCAGTTCGCCTGGGTACGCGGCGTGATGATCCTGACACACGAAGTGGCGGCGCTGGCCACTATCGGCGGATTGATCATCCATGTTTACATGAGCGTCTTCATGGTGCCATACAGCATGACCGCTATCACCACCGGCTACGTCACGCGAGCCTGGGCCTGGACGCATCATCGCCTGTGGTACCTTCGAGTGACCGGGCAGAAGTGACGACCCATGACACCCGTATCGCACGCGCCGACCATCTAGCGCGCCAGCATCCAAGCGCAGCGCCGTTGCTGCACTTTTACGCGGAGTTGGCCCGCTTCCAGGAGCCGATATTCTCGGAATTTCGATCCAAAGGCGAGACTGATCCGCGCGCGCTGGTCGATTATTTTCCGGAGCTCCTAAAACTCGTTTGCCGGAGTGGTACGGAATTGCTCGTCAATTTCGCCGAGAAGAGACTTCAAACGAATGAAGCTCGCCTGGATTTATTGTTGGCGGCGTGGGAGGGCAGGGAAGTGCTGGATCCGCCGGCCCGCTTTTATGCTCGCGTGCTGCTGCAACCCTTCGCCGAGTATCTGGCTTCGCGCGGAAACGTCTCCGCGACGGGAGCCGGCCCCACTTGCCCATTCTGCAACGCTCGCCCCGTTGCTGGCGTCCTGCGTGGGGAAGGCGATGGCGGCAAGCGTTGGCTATTATGCTCGCTCTGTTCCACCGAGTGGCAATACCGCCGCGTGCTGTGTCCCGGATGCGGCGAAGAGAATAAGGACAAACTGCCGATCTACACGGCCGCTGAATTCCCGGCCGCGCGCGTGGATGCTTGCGACACCTGCCACACTTATCTGAAATCGATTGACCTCACCAAGGACGGCCATGCGATTCCGATGGTGGACGAAATCGCCACCGTCGCGCTGAATATCTGGGCCGAAGAGCATGATTACGTGAAGCTGGAGACGAATCTGCTGGGAATGTAAGGCAATTCAGCCGCAGATAAACTCGGATGAACACGGATACCTCCGGATTCGATATCATTGCCCATTATGATGTATCGATCTTGGGCCGTGGTGTTCGTGGCCGTCTCGTTACACGCTCAGTCCGCCAAGCCTGCCGCGTCTTGCGACCGCGCGTGCCTGGAGGGCTTCGTCGATCAATATCTCGCTGCCATGATCGGGCGCAATCCTTACGCGCTGCCGCTCGCGCCCAAGGTCAAGTTCATCGAAAACGAACAAGTGATTCCGCTCGGTGAAGGCATCTGGGGAACGGCCAGCGCCCTCGGGAGTTACAAGCTGTACGTCGCCGACCCGCAGACTGGCGAGGCCGGCTTTCTTGGAACCCTGCGCGAGAACGAGACGCCGGTGGCCTTCGCCCTGCGTCTTAGAATCGATCACCGCCTCATTCGCGAAGTGGAAACTATCGTCGTCCGCGACGCGAACGCCGCCAAAGCCATCGAAGCGCTCGGCCAGCCGGATCCTCTGTTCGTCACAGCACTCCCCGCGTCCGAACGCCGCTCACGCGAAGAAATGATCGCGATCGCCAACAAATATTCGGAAGGCATCGAGCACAGCAACGGCGACCTGGTTCCTTTCGACGCCGATTGTAATCGCGTCCAGAACGGCGTACAGACCACCAACAATCCGAAGCTGTTGCTCGATCCCAAGGACACCTGGACCCCGCTCTCGCTCGGCTGCAAAGAGCAGCTCGATACAAAATTCTTCAGCTTCGTGCGCAAGATCGACCCGCGCCGGTTCCTGGTCATCGACGAAGAGCGCGGACTGGTGTTGGGCTGGTTCCTCTTTCACGTCCCCGGCACCGTGACGTCGGTTGACATTCCGAGCCATGGTTCGGTCGCTATTCCGCTGCCCTATCAAGCGCCCGTCACGCTCGACGTCGCCGAGCTGTATAAGATCAAGAACGGCAAAATTCGCAAGGTGGAGGCGTTGCAAAACAACGTGCCGTACCAGACGCCGAGTCCCTTTGCGAGCACCGCGACTAGCGCGAACCCCTCCGCCGTCACCGATTCTTCTTGCGACCGCGCATGCCTGGAAGGCTTCATGAACCAATACCTCGACGCCATGGTAGCTCACGATCCGTCACATTTGCCTGTCACGCTCACCGTCAAGTTCACAGAAGACGACGTCGTCCTCAAGCTGGGCGAAGGGCTGTGGGCAACGGCCAGCGCGCGCGGCACATACAAGGAGTACTTCGACGATCCGCAAGCCGGCCAGGTCGCATTCTTTGGGACGATGAAGGAAAACGGCCATGGCATCGCGCTCGCGTTGCGGCTGAAAATCGAAAATCGCCGCATCAGCGAAGCCGAAAGCGTCGTGGTCCGTAATCCGCGGACGTTCGACATGATGGAGAAAGCCGGCGCGCCGGATCAGGTGCTGCTTGAAACCGTGCCCCAATCGGAGCGGTTATCGCGTACCGAACTCACCGCCATCGCGAACGGATATTTCGAAGCCATCGAGCAGGGCAACGGCAAGGTCGCAGCTTTCGATTCGGAATGCAATCGCTTTGAAAATGGTATGAAGACCAGCGGCACGTTGGGATGCTCGGCGCAACTAGATACGCAAGTGTTCAACTACATCAGCCGGATTTTCCCGCGCCGCTACCTGGTTGTCGATCCGGATCGCCAGGTGGTGTTCGGCTTCTTCATGTTCAACCACCGCGGCGACGTGCTGTGGGTAAACACGCCGGGCGAAGGCAAGCACGACATGATGGGCGCGGCCAAACGTCCCTTCAGCGTCGATGTAGGCGAAGCATTTCGCATCAAGGACCGTAAGATTCGCAAGGTGGAAGCGCTCATGACCGCGCTGCCATATGGGGCCAAGTCCCCGTTTGTTCCGCAAGAATAGCTACGTCTTCCAAGCCGCTAATCACGCATCGGGTACCATGAAGGTATCCCATGGGTGCCGCTAGCGTGGACGTCAAGAAAACTGTCAACCTTCCTAAAACCGATTTCCCGATGAAGGCGAATCTGGCTCAAATGGAGCCCAAGATGTTGCTTCGCTGGCAGAGCGAGGACCTGTACGCGAAGATCCGCGCCGCGCGCGCCGGCAGCCCCATGTACGTGCTGCACGACGGGCCGCCCTACGCCAACGGCAACATCCACCTGGGCCACGCGCTCAACAAAATCCTCAAGGATTTCATCGTCAAGCTCAAGACCATGGAGGGCTACGATTCGCCCTACATCCCCGGTTGGGATTGCCACGGCCTGCCCATCGAGATTAAGGTCGACAACGAACTGGGTGCGCGCAAAGCGCAAATGACCACCGCGCAGATCCGCGCCGAATGCAGGACTTACGCCGCGAAGTACGTCGATCTGCAGCGCGCCGATTTCATTCGCCTCGGGATCTTGGGCCAATGGCAGGACCCGTATCTCACCATGAGTCCGCAATACGAGGCGGTGATCGCGGGGGCGTTCGTCGATGTCCTGGATCGCGGCTACGTATATAAAGGTCTCAAGACGGTGAACTGGTGCATGCACGATCGCACCGCGCTGGCCGAGGCCGAAATCGAATACGAAGATCACACCAGCCCGTCCATCTGGGTTCGTTTTGCCCTAACTTCTGATGCCGCGGCCATCGATCCGGCGCTTGCGGGGCGCAAGGTTTACGGCCTTATCTGGACCACCACGCCTTGGACCATTCCGGCCAACGTCGCCATCGCGTATCATCCGAAGTTCGAATACGTGGCGGTGGAGGTGCCCAACGAGGAGGGTGCCGGGGTGTACATCGTCGCGCTTGAATTGCTCAAGGTCACGGCGGAAAAACTTGGCTGGGATCGGCCGAAAACGATGGCCGCTTTTCCCGGCGCGAAGCTCGAAGGCGCTATCTTTCGTCATCCGTTTCTCGATCGCGATTCGCTCGGCATTCTTGCCGATCACGTTACGCTGGAGCAGGGAACCGGCGCGGTTCACACCGCTCCAGGCCACGGTCAAGAGGACTTCGAAGTCGGCGTTAAGTACGGGCTGCCGATTTACTGCCCGGTTGATCCCGCCGGAAAGTTCTATCACGCTGAAGGCGCGGCCGGCCGGCTGCCCGAGGAAATCATCGGAAAAACGGTCTGGCAAGCGAACCCCATCGTCACGGAAATCCTGAAATCGCGCGGTGCGCTACTGGGCGAGGAGAAGATCAAGCACAGCTATCCGCATTGCTGGCGCTGCCACAACTCCACCATCTTCCGCGCCACCGAACAATGGTTCGTCGGGATGGAACGCAACGATCTGCGCGCGCGAACGCTCAAGGCCATAAAGGATGTGAAGTGGCTGCCCGCCTGGGGTGAAGAGCGCATGTCCAACATGATCGCCACGCGGCCCGATTGGTGCATTTCGCGCCAGCGCGTCTGGGGTGTGCCCATCATCGCGTTCTATTGCGAAAATTGCCAGGAGCCGATGACCGATCGCAAGGTCCTGGATCGCGTAGTTGCGCTTTTCCGCGAACACACTGCTGATGTTTGGTACGAACGCTCGGCCGCTGAACTGGCCGGCGCGGACGCAACCTGCGCGCGCTGCGGCGGACATGAATTTCGCAAAGAGAGTGACATCCTTGACGTCTGGTTCGACTCCGGCTCCAGCCATCTCGCGGTGTTGACGCCCGAAAACGGGCTTCCTTGGCCGTCGAACATGTATATCGAGGGCGGCGATCAATACCGCGGCTGGTTCCACAGCTCTCTGTTGATCGGCGTCGCGCTGAAGGGGGCCGCTCCCTATCGCGAGTGCGCCACCAACGGCTGGACGCTCGATGAACAAGGCCGGGCCATGTCGAAATCGCTCGGTATCGGCGTCGAACCCGAGGAAGTGATCTCGAAATACGGCGCCGACGTATTGCGCTTGTGGGTGTCTTCCGTCGATTTTGTTGAAGACGTCCGGCTTTCAAGCGCGATCCTGAAAAGCCTGGGCGTGGCCTATGTGGATCTTAGAAATAAAGTGTTCCGGAATTCTCTCGGTAATTTATACGACTTTAATCCAGAAACTGATGCGATTAAAGCCGATAAACTTCTGGAAATCGATCAGTGGATTCTTTTTAAGACGGAAGAATTAGTTGGAAAATGCCGCGCCTGGTATGACGAATATGCGTTCCACAAGGTCTATCGTGCGGTTTACGACTTTGCCGCCACGGATTTGAGCGCCGTTTGGGTCGATATCGTCAAGGATCGTCTTTACACCGCGGCGCCCAAATCGCACGCGCGCCGCTCCGCGCAGACCGCCATCTATCGCATCGTCTACGCGCTGGTTCGCTTGCTTGCGCCCTTGCTGTCCTTCACCACTGAAGAGGTTTGGGGCTATTTGTGCAAACCGGCCGGCAGCCCCGATAGCGTCCACCTGGCCTTGTTGCCGGACCCCAGTGAACTGACCCAAGGGATCACCAATTTGGAGCGCGAACGCTTGGTCCATTGGGACAATTTGATGTTAGTGCGCGATCAGGTTTTAAAGGCGCTCGAGGTGGCTCGAGAAGAAAAGCGCATTGGCAAATCATTGGAAGCGAAAGTGGTGTTGACGGCCGGTTTCGATATTCATCCTTTGCTCAGTCAATACGCGGCCGATCTTCCGGCGCTGTTTATCGTGTCGCAGGTTCAATTGGAGCAGGGAATCGACAACGGCGTGTCGGTGGAAATTCAGCGTGCCGAGGGCGCCAAGTGCGAACGCTGCTGGAAATACACTTTGGACGTCGGAAGCGATCTGGAATTTCCGACGGTGTGCGCCTCTTGCAGCGAAGCAATAAGACAATCGTGATGTACCGCCGCCTGGTTCCTTTTCTGATTGCCGCGGTGATCGTGGCGCTAGATCGCCTTACCAAAGAGATGATCAAGGTGCACCTGGCCGCATACGATTCGATCAGCGTAATTCCCGGGCTGTTCAACATCGTCCATGTGGAGAATCCGGGTATCGCGTTCGGCATGCTCGCCAATGCTTCGGGCGTCTGGCGACACGTTTTGCTGGTCGGATTTTCGTCGGTTGTTCTGGTAGCGATTTCCGGCATGCTCCTTCGCCCGTCCACCTTGCGCGACCCGGTTCTGCGCACCGCGCTGGCCTTCATTCTGGGCGGCGCGTTCGGAAACTTGTATGATCGAATTGTCAACGGTACCGTGACCGATTTCATCGAAGTACACGCCGGCCAGCACTATTTCCCGGCCTTTAACGTCGCCGACAGCGCCGTTACCGTTGGCGCTTGCCTGCTGCTGCTGGACATGTGGCGGGCCAAGGAGCGGAGTGTGAACCATGCTTCCGAAGCTAATATCAATCGGTAGTTTTTTTATTCCGACCTATGGAACGTTGGTGGCCATCGGATTTCTGGCCGCGCTGTGGGTCACGATCCGTCTGGCCAAACGCGCCAGTCTGCCTGCCGAGCAGGTCATGAACCTGGCCATCTACTGCGCGCTGGCGGGGCTCGCCGGAGCCAAGCTGTTCATGGTTCTGTTCGATTTCCAGACCTACTGGAACGATCCGAAATCGTTATTCTCGTTGAGTACGCTACAAGCCGCGGGCGTTTATCAAGGCGGTTTTGTGGTGGCTTTCGCGACTGCCATCCTCTACATGCGCCGCCAGCATTTGCCGATCCTTGCCACTTGCGACGTCTTCGCGCCGGGCATCGCGCTCGGCCAAGCCATTGGCCGCATCGGCTGTTTTTCCGCCGGCTGCTGTTGGGGCATCGCGACGCATGTGCCCTGGGCCGTCACGTTTCGCAACCCGCAAGCGGCTGAACTGACCGGCGTGCCGCTCGGCATCCCGCTGCATCCCACGCAGCTTTACGAATGCGTCGCCGACGCGCTCATTTTTGGGTTCCTGTATGTTCGAATCGGCAAGACACACACCGCGGGCGCCATTCTCGGCTGGTATCTCGCGCTGTATTCGGTGGCGCGATTCGGCATCGAATTTTTCCGTTTCCACGAGCAGGGCCTGCACTTCGGCCTGTCCTACACGCAATGGATTTCACTCGCGACGCTCGCGGCCGGGCTTGCTCTATTGATCGCGCGGCGAGGCCGGTTCATTCATCTAGGTGAATCCGTTTCAGTTGCGACGTCTCCCCGGACGTAATGTGAATCCGGCTTTTCGCGATACCCAGGTGCTTGGACAGAAATTCGACCAAGGCCCGATTTGCTTTTCCTTTTTCCGGCGCGGCGGCTACCTTGATCTTCCACGTGCCATCCGGCAAGTAACCGGCCAGCTCCGTTTTCGAGCTTTTCGGAATAACTTTTACCCGGATGTCGCCCATTTCTCGATGGTCTCCAGCAGCCGTTTCGATGGGCAAGGCTTGGTCAGAATCTCATCTACCGGCAGCGCGGGATCCACCTGGCCGCCCGACAATACGATGATTCTCGCATTGCCGTCGATCGCCTGAATCAACCGCGCTCCATCTTCGGTGTCCGGAATGCGCAAATCCATCACGACAACCGGGCACCCTTGCCAGCGCTCCAAGGCTTCCGAAGCATCGCGAGCGGTCACTACTTCGTATCCGGCATGTTCCAGGACTTGTTTGCGAATGTCGAGTTGGACGGTGTCGTCTTCGACCACCAGAATTCGGGCCATTAAGCGAACTCGATGCGGGCGATCACTAATTGCGGCATCTGATTGTTCCAGCCGCTGGGGATATCGTCGAAAGGCAGCCGGAACGCGCGAGTCTCGCCGGGCTTTAGGCCCGTCACCACGATGGGAACGCGCTCGCGCAGGATCACTTCGCCGTAGGAATTGTAAAAGACGCAGTACACATCGGCATGCTGTACAGTGCGGCTGCCTGTATTGGCGATCTTGCCCTCAATTTCAGTCACCGTTTGTCCGACGTAACTCTCAGTAGCCTTCAGGCTCACGTCGGTGAGCTGCAAGTTCCGAACGTAGGCCTTGGCATCCGCCGAAAGCGGCGCGGCTGCCGACGTGGCATGTGGCCGATTGACAATCCACAGCAGGCCGCCGATCAGGACCAACGCAATCCCGAGCGTGATGATGCCAACTTTGGTAGTCATTTGCTTTACCGGCCGCTGACGGTCATCTCCCGAATCAACAGCGTCGGCGATGCCACCGAACCCCGAAATTCCAGGTCGGATCCGGCGGCTTCCACATCCATCAGCATCTCGCGCAGATTCGCCGCGACGGTGATCTCAGAAACAGGATACGCGAACTCGCCGTTCTCAATCCACAAGCCGGCCGCGCCGCGCGAATAGTCGCCAGTGACGATGTTCACGCCGGAGCCGATCAATTCCGTCACGTACAGGCCCTGGCGAATGCCGCCAATGAGCTCCTCGGGCGAGCGCTCGCCCCTTTGCAAAAAGAAATTCCCGTGCCCCACGCCCGCGTTTCCGGTGACCCCGCGAACTGCGTTGCCGGTGGTGCGCAGCTCCAACTTTCGCGCCGTGTAAGTGTTCAGCAGATAGTTCCGCAGGACGCCGCGATCGATCACCACGGTGCGCCGGGATGGGACGCCTTCATCGTCAAACGGGGACGTGCCAAACAGCCCTGGAATGGTCCCGTCGTCGATAACCGTTACGTTCTCGGATGCGACTCGTTCGCCCAATTTCCCAGCCAGGAACGACGCTTTGCGGTAAACGGAATCGCCCTCCACGGCTTCGAAAATATTGCCGGCCAGCGATCGCGCCGTGACTGAATCGAAGATGACGGGCACTTTCTGGGTCGCCACTTTTCGGGCACCTAAACGTCGTATGGTGCGTTCCGCCGCGTGGCGGCCGACGGCGGCCGGGCTATCCAGCTTGGAATAACGGCGCGCGGATGAAAACCAGTAGTCCCGTTCCATCGCATCACCCAGGCGCGCAACCGGCGTCGTGCTGAGCGAGCAGCTACTCGTTCGATAACTGCCCAAAAATCCGCGCGAATTGGCGAATAAGCGCTGGCCGGAATGCGCGTTAAACGATGCGCCCTCGGAGTTGGTGATACGCGGGTCCCAGGAGAGCGCGGCCTCTTCGGTTTCGAGAGCCGCCTGGATGCGGGCCGACGTGTCGACGTTATCAATGTCGCCGGAGTAGAGCTCGAAATCGCCATCGAGCGAGCCAAGTTCGGAGGGGTCCGGCAGATCCGCGTAAGGGTCCTCAGTGGAAATGGCTGCTAACGCCAGCGCCGATTCCACCATCTGCCGGACGCCGGCGCTCGAAAGGTCGGAGGTATGGGCCGATCCGACGCGTTTGCCAATCAGAACGCGCAATCCGGCGCGGCGCGATCCAGCATCCTGCAGCGTTTCGAGCGAGCGCATTCGCACTTTGGCGAAAAATTCTTCGCCCTCCGCGATGGTGCATTCGGCATCGGTTGCGCCGTGCTCCGTGGCCAGGCGCACGGCCTGGAGTGCGAGTTCCGCGTCCGGCATTACTGGATTACCCCCCGGTATCGCATTACCCCGCCGTCCCGCCGACCGTCATGCGATCGATCTTGATGGTGGGAATCCCCAGGCCCACCGGGACTCCTTGTCCCGCCTTGCGGCACAGGCCCACGCCCTCGTCGAGCTTCAAGTCGTGCCCCACCATGCTCACGTGTTTCAGGGCTTCGGGACCATTGCCCGTCAGCATGGCGCCGCGCACTGGACGGGTGATGCGGCCGTCTTCGATGAGATAACTTTCCGAGGCATTGAACACGAAATTGCCGCTGGTGATGTCGACCTCGCCGCCGCCAAAGTTCGTGCAATAGAGGCCTCGCGAAGTGGAACGAATGATGTCTTCGGGATCGGCGTCGCCGGCCAGCATGAACGTGTTCGTCATGCGCGGCATCGGAATGTGCTGGTAGCTTTCGCGCCGGCCGCTGCCCGTGGTGCGGGAGCGCAGCAACCTGCTTGACAGCTTGTCGAACAAATAGCCACGCAGGACGCCTTTCTCGATGAGTACATTTTCCTGCGTCATCGCGCCCTCGTCGTCGACATTCAGCGATCCGCGGCGGTTGGCGATGGTGCCATCGTCAATCACCGTGCACAGAGGGCTGGCCACCTGCTGCCCGATGCGATCGCTGAAAGCGGAAACCTTCTTGCGATTAAAATCCGCCTCTAGCCCGTGTCCGACGGCTTCGTGCAACAAGACCCCCGGCCATCCGGGTCCCAGCACCACGGTCATTTCGCCGGCCGGAGCCGGCACGGCATCCAACTGCACGATGGCCTGGCGAACCGCTTCGCGCGCGAAATACTCGGGTGTTTTCTCGGTGTCGAAAAACTCCAAACCGACGCGCCCGCCGCCGCCGGAGTAACCTGGCTGCGGAACCCCGTGTCCTTCGCGAGCGAGCACGGAAACGCCCAGGCGAGCCATCGGCTGCCGGTCCATGCTCAGCACTCCGTCGCTAGTGGCGACCAGCACCTGGCGCAAGCTGTCGGCATAGCCGGCTTGCACTTGAAAAATGCGCCGGTCGGCGGCTCGAGCGGCACGGTCGGCCCGCTTGATCAATTCCACGCGTTCGGCCAGGCTGGTATCGCTCGGCGCCGTCATCACAGGATAGAGATCGCGTGGGCGCGCGTTGGCTCCCGCCTGGGTGAAACCGGCCTTTTGCACTTTCGAAGGGCCATTTGCGATGCACGCGGCTACGCGGGCAGCCTTGCGGATTTTTTCGGGGCTCAAATCGTCGCTGTAGGCGTAGCCGGTCCGCTCGCCCGATATCACCCGCACGCCCACCCCGAGCGAGACGCCTTGCACCGCGCTCTTCACGATGGATTCGTCGATGCTGAGTTGGCTGGTGGCCAGGTATTCGAAATACAAGTCGGCGTAGTCGCCGCCGGCGGAGAGCGCTTCGGATAAATACGACTCGAGATCGTGCTCCGTGATGGCAAACTTCTGGCCAAAGAAAGAATCGGAAAGAGACATGCTGTAATTCCAGCGTAACATTCGGGTCGGGCTGCGCCCTCCGGGATTGGGGCGTATTAGGAAACAGCGGTAGCGGCGGCGCGCTCTTGGTCTGCGTCTTCGGGCGTTTCGCCGCGGGATTCGTGATAATCCATCTCGGTGTTGACCGCCCAGATGTTCGATTTATCGCGCCTTCCTTCAACGATGTTGTCCACGGCCGTCATGGCCGTCAGCATGGAATGATCCTGATTGTTGTACTTGTGCATCCCATTGCGGCCGACCAGAAACAGGTTGTGATAGCGGTCCGCGAATTCGCGCACGACATGGAAGCGATCGTAGGTCCCGAAGTATGCCGGGTAGGTTTTCTCCATGCGGAGGACCGTGGCGTCCAGGTAATCCGCCTTGGAGGCAATCCCCATCTTTTCGATTTCAACGAGCGCGAGCGCGATCATGTCTTCGTCCGATTTGCGCCACAGCTCGTCGGTGTCGTTGCAGAAATACTCCAGGCCGATCCAAACTTTGTTGGGATCGGCCACCAAATAGGGGCTCCAATTGTTGAAGATTTGCATCCGGCCCACCAGCACATCGGGCTCCTGGATGTAGATCCAGTTATCCTTCAACAGCCGTTCCCCTTGATCGCCGTGATCGCGAATGCCGAGGCGCTTGAGCAGTAAGCCGACCGTGATGAAGTCGCGATACATCAAGCCGTCGCTCACCTCCGACACCTCGCGCGGAGCAGGCACATCGAAGGCTTGAACCAATTCCTTGACGGGCATGGTGGAGAACACGTACTGCGCCGGAAAAAACAACTGTTCGCCTGTCTCGCTGCGCGCGGTGATCCCGGTCACGCGATCGCCCGAGGTATGAATGCCACACACTGTCCAGCCGGTGAGAATTTGGCCCCCGCCGGCACGGACCCTGCCGGCAACCTCGTCCCACAGTTGGCCTGGGCCGAGTTTCGGATAGAGGAATTTCTCGATGAGCGAGGTTTCCGTGTCCTTTTGACCAATTTCCGCCGAAGTCCGCCCTACCAGCTTTTTGAAGTGATGCGCGAGAGCTTTGCGCAGAGAAAGGCCCTTGATGCGCTGCGCCCCCCACTCCGCGCTGATTTGATCGCAGGGCACGCCCCACACTTTTTCCGTGTAGCTCTTGAAGAATGTTTGATACAAATGACGGCCAAAGCGATTGATGAAAAAATCCTCCAGCGTCTTCTCCGGACGAATCGGCCGGATGGCGCTGGCCAGGTAGCTCAAGCCGGCCTTCGCCGTACGCATCGCACCCAGATTTCGCAGCGTCGCGAGACTCAGGTTCAAAGGGTAATCGAAAAGTTTTCGCAGGTAAAAGATGCGGGATTTGCGTGGCCGTACCAGCATCACCAGGTCTTCGCAGTCGGGGTGGGGCGCGGAGCCATTCCGGGCCAGCGTCGCCGCCGTCTTCGCAACCGTGGGGGCGGTAAATTCACGCTCCTGATTTTGATACACCAGCCGGTGGCTGGCCTCGCTCGACTGCTCCACGGGTAGAATGTCGGTCCACCAGTCCATCACGCGATCGGACTTGGAAAAAAACCGGTGCCCGCCGATATCGATGCGATTGCCCTTATAAGAAACGGTGCGCGCGATGCCGCCCATATAGGCGCTCTTTTCCAGCACCACGGGCTGGATGCCGGTCCGGCGCAAAAGCTCCAGCGCGGCGGTCAAACCAGCCGGTCCCGCTCCAATAATTAGGGCTGTTCCTCGGGAAGTATCATTCATAGACAAGAATCGAACTAAGCAGGAAATCAGCGGGCATTACCTATCTCACCATAGCGGCATGCTGAAACGCAAAGCTTTCGGTCTAGAATTAGACCAGCGGGAATGGAAAAAGTTACACGACGTAACAGGCTGCCCGAGGCGCTGTGCTTGGCGGCTTACGCCGTCCTGGTAGCCGTCACGATCCATCGCCATGAGCCATGGGCCGACGAAGCGCAATCCTGGCTGCTGGCCCGCGACTCGAGCCTGGGTCATTTGTGGGGTACGCTGCTGCATTACGAGGGGACGCCGGGGCTGTGGCAGAGCCTGATTCATGCGCTCATTCGGCTGGGGCTGTCCTACTCGGCCTACAACTTTGTTTCTGCGATCCTGGCGCTTATCGCCGTCTACTTTCTGCTTCGATACGCCCCGCTGCCGCTTTATATTCGTGTCTTATTGCCGTTTACTTATTATCTTTGTTACCAATATGCGGTTATTGCGCGTAGCTATGCATTGATCGCGCCCTTGTTGTTTATAATAGCGGCCATCTATACCGAAGCGACGCGGCGGTTAGCTTGGATGACCGTGTTGCTCGGCCTGTTGGCGGGCGTCAGCGTACACGGCTTTCTAATCTCTGTTTGTATCTGGGTCACTCTTTACGGGCCTGCGCTCTTGGGGGAGGGAACGCCCGGACGTAAGAAGCTGGCAATTGCGGGACTGATTTACTGTTGCATCCTGATTTTCTACCTGTTTTGCGCGTGGCCGGCAAAGGATGTGGCTTTCGCCGAGCACCGGGGCCTCTCCAACCTGCGGCTACTTCCAGAGATAACCAAAGCCGGACTGGCGGGAGCTTTCATCGGTCACTGGATTCCCTCTCTGATATTGATCGCGCTTTCGGCGCCCTTCTTGTGGCGAGGCGGCGGATGGCTATTCTTCTTGCTTGCTAGCGCGGCTTTCTGCCTCTTCGGGGCAATTGTCTACGCACAACTATGGCACTTCGGCATTTTGTTTTTGGCTTGGCTGTTTGCGATCTGGATCTCGGCATATAAGACGCGAGTGACCGCGCCGACGCTGGTGGCGCTACTAGCCGCTATTGGAGTTCAATGCTACTGGACCGCCAGCGCAATTCGTTACGACTGGAGTCATGCGTACTCGGGGAGTCGCGCGGCAGCCCAATATTTGCGGCAAACCGGGTTGTCATCCGGCGGACTTTACGCTACCGGTTATCCGAGCGTTGCGATCCAGCCCTATTTCTCGGCTAACATTTACTCCGATTACCATGATGGTGCTTACTGGGACTGGTCTAAACGGAACACGGCCGATGATCCAGGGGCGCTCCTCGATTCCGGTCGCCGCCAGTCGGTATTAGTTGGTTATAAGAATCTTTCCGAGAAGCAGCATTGGGCCGATCTTCTCGTATTGCTTGGCTACTCATCCGCGCAACATTTCGATGGCCATACGTTTTGGCAAAGTCGCATCTTTGAATTCGAGTCGTACGATCTCTACGTTAAGACGTCCGATCCGCGCATTTCAAGCAGCGTGAATACGGCCGATCCGGCGCAAGCGGGGCAGCTGTTGAGCGGATTTTATGATATCGAGGGAGGAAGATCGCGCTGGACCGCGAGGGACTTTTCCGTTCTTCTCAAAGCCGCGCCAGGTGCCGGACTGGTCCTGAAACTCTACGTTCCGGATGTGCAGATCAAAAATCTCGGGCCGATTACCATGAGTGCCAAGATCAGCGGCCATGTCCTTCCGAGCGAGATGTTTTCGAAATCGGGTGAGTATATTTATTCCGCTCCCGCGGCCGATGCGATGGGATCAGGCCTCCTTGTAGTGAATTTTCATTTGGACAAATCATCCGTCGGGTTCAACGGCGACGCGCGCGATTTGGGCGTCATTGTGACGGAAGTTGCGCTCGCACCACCGTCCCAGGCGCAATAGAATTCTCCGGTCTGCGGCTTGAGTTTCTCGATAGAAGGAAGAATTTTCCGTCCTGTGTCGCCGTCGCGGTGTGCGTGCCAATCGCAGCATCTACCGCGGTGTCGCGTAGCGAATCCGGAATCATAAAGTCGCGATCCGGGCTGCACCGGATCAATTCGGGCAGTTTCGAAACCGCCCCGCTATCGATCAACGTCGCTTCCGGATGCAAGTCATCAGGCAATTTCCAGGCTCGCAGCCGCTGTTCGTAGACTGGTAGCAAACGCGGGAGCGAACAAAATTCTTCGCCGCTCACGATCATGCCTAGGCGATAGAAGAATTCCGACGTTTTGGTCGCGTCCAAAGGTGTCAGATAGACGTAGCGGACCTTCGGTAAATCCAAGACGGACGCATAAAACTCGTCGTCCGGCGATATGATCAACAACTCGTTGGTGCGCCGCAATCGGCTGTAGTTATCCAGCGCCCCGGCCGCGGGAACGGTGCTGGGCTCGTAGTCGATTCTGAAATAAAACACCACGATTAGGGCGGCGCACACGATCCACGCCCATCGGCCGCGCAGCAGCGGAGAAAACTCGAC
Source organism: Bryobacteraceae bacterium (assembly GCA_052148835.1). Classification (GTDB taxonomy): domain Bacteria; phylum Acidobacteriota; class Terriglobia; order Bryobacterales; family Bryobacteraceae; genus Palsa-89. Next base: position 37,993 of record JBKQHJ010000032.1, on the reverse strand, counting down.
AGTCATTAACACCAGCACCGGCAATAGCGGTAGCAAATAGTACGCGGCGCGCGTTCCAAAGACACCGAGTGCGAGTGCCGCGACCAGGAACCACGCTGCGAGCAACCTGGCCTGCGTTTTCTCCTGTTTCTTCCACGCCATCACTACCCAAGGAAGGCTCGTCAACCACAGCGCCAGCAGGATCGGATCGGTAAGCACGAGGGTTTTCAAATAAAACCAGAAGTTCGTGTCTCCGGTGTATCGCGACGGCGCGGTCACTCCTGAGCCGAGCAATTGAAATCGCACGTATTCGGCCAGGAACCAGTCTTTGTGGACTGCAAATTGATAAATATGCCAGGGCGCGGCCACCAGCGCTGCCACGCCGAACGCTACCAAGAGCCTCCGCAACGGCGGCCTGTCGTTCGATCCAACCAGCGATCCCGCCAAAATCCAATAGACAGCGATAATCAGCAACGGCAGCAGCCCCGCCGCGCTCTTGGTCATCACCGCGGCGCCAGACAAAGCACCGAATGCGATCGCTGTCATGCGCCGTTCCCAGCGCGGATCCACCGCAACCAGAAGCATCGCCCCCACGACGAGCAAGGTCAGCAGCGGATCGGTCATAAACTTTCGGCTAATCGAGAAAAATACCGGCGTCCCTAGCAAGAGCACGACGCCCGAAGCCGCGGCCGGAACCGATCGGGTTCTCCGCACCCACCAATAAACCAGCACGCAGCACAGTACGCCCGAGGCCAGCACAGGCACTCGCAGAGCCAGGGGATTGATCCCACCTAACCGCATGCTCGCCGCGCCCGCCCACATCAGCAGGGGCGGCTTATTGAGCATGAAGCGATCCAGAAAGATCGGCGTCGCCCAATCACCTGTGCGAACCATCCGGGCCGCTCCGTGTCCGTAAACCGCCTCATCCTGGGCGCCGGCATGGAGCAGGGGATCCACATAGCCGCTCGCCATGCCCGCATCATTGATGCCAAAGCCTAGGGCGGCCGCGGCAATCAGCGCGACGGCGGCAATCTCAAGGGCGATGGGCTTCGGAACACGCACGGATTTGATATCGTAGCTCTGCGGAGGCTACTGTGACACGATCCTTCATCCTAGCGCTTGCGTGCTTCAGCGCGATTGCATATGGCGACGACGCGGGAGTAAAAGTTCCCGAAATTCCCTTCGAATCGGTGCCGGATTTCCTGAAGCTCCCGCCCAACCTGTACCTGGGCGAGGCGTCGGGCGTGGCCGTCAACTCGAAGAAACATGTCTTCGTCTTCTCGCGTGGCAACACCACTGGGCCGGCCTATGCCGCCGCCGCCGCGCAAATTCTTGAGTTTGGACCAGACGGGACGTACCTTCGCGAAATCGGCCGCAATCTCTATGCCTGGTCCTTTGCGCACGCCATTCGTTTCGACAAGAACGATAATCTTTGGGCGGTGGACAAGGGCTCGGACATGATCATCGAGTTCAATCCCGCGGGCCGCGTGATGATGGTGTTCGGGCGCAAGAAAGAGGCGTCCGACGATGGCGCGGAAGCGTGGAAGCGCGTGAATCCGCCGCGCCCGGCCGTCAACGGACAATTCCGCCAGCCCACCGACGTCACCTGGGATCCGCAAGGCGACATTTTCATCAGCGATGGCTACATCAATTCGCGCGTCGCCAAATTCGACAAGAACGGAGATTGGGTGAAGCAGTGGGGCACGCCCGGCAGCGGCCAAGGCGAATTCAACACGCCGCACAGCATCGCTTCGGATGCCGAAGGCAACATCTATGTGGCCGACCGCGGCAATCGGCGCATTCAGGTTTTTAACAGCGACGGAGGGTTCCTGCGCGAGATCATGATCGACGTTCCGGTCCCACCGGTGGTGCACATGTGGATGGGCAATGCGCCCGCGCCTCAACCTCCGAGCACAGTCGGAGCGGCGCCGCCCAACGGAACGATGCAACCCGGCGCACCTTGGGCCATCTGCATCTCGCCCGGGCCGACGCAGTATCTCTTTAGCGCCGACGCTTACCCGGGACGAATCTACAAGCTGACGCTAGACGGCAAAGTGGTCGGCGTTTTGGGCAGCATGGGCCACCAACTGAAGCAGTTCGGCTGGGTCCACGAAATGGCGTGCCCTTCGGAGAACGAAATCTACACCGCCGAAATCTTGAACTGGCGCGTGCAGAAGCTGATCCTGAATCCAGCGCCGCACCGGTCGAAGACGACGCAAGTCCCAAAGACCACGCAAACCCCAAAGAAGAGTGACTGAGCGAAATGAAGACGTTTGCTCTGCTTCTGTTTTCGGGCGCGGCGCTGTTTGCGGACCAGCCGCCAGCCAATCAGAAGAGTGTCACGTTCTATCGCGATGTCCTGCCGGTTCTCCAAAAGCACTGCCAAAGTTGCCATCGGCCGGGCGAAGTGGGTCCGATGGCGCTCGGCTCCTACGATCAGACGCGCCCCTGGGCCAAGGCTATCAAGCAAGCGGTGTTGCTCGGAAAAATGCCGCCCTGGAACGCCGATGCGCCGCTCGGCAGGTTTGGCAATGACCCTCGCCTGTCCCAGCAGGAGATGGCTAAGCTAGCCACCTGGGCCGACAATGGCGCGCCCGCCGGTAATCCAAAAGATGCGCCGGCACCGCTGGAGTTTGCAGACGGTTGGAGCATCGACCAGCCGGATCAGATTTTCGAAGTTCCCACGCCCTACCAGATTCCCGCCACCGGAACCATCGAATATACGTACATCATCGTACCCACGGGTTTCACCGAAGACCGCTGGGTGACGCAGGCGGAAGTGCGGCCGGGCAATCGCGCGGTTACCCATCATGCCAACGTCTACATCCGCGAGCCAAGTTCGGCATGGCTGCGCGAATATCCGACCGGCAAGTTGTTCGTGCCTGAGGAACGCGGAGAACGCAAAGCATCGGGCGGGTCATCGAGCGCGGGCGCTAGCGTACGAGAACAAGTGATCGCCGGTTATGTGCCTGGTAGGCCGGCCAAGCAAGTGCCCGCGGGTTACGCGATGCTGATTCCGGCGGGCTCCGACCTGGTGTTTCAGCTGCACTACACCACCAATGGAAAGCCGGCCACCGATGTCACGCGGATCGGCTTCGTCTACGCGAAAAAGCCACCGCTGAAGCGCGTCATTCGCGTCCAGGCTTCTAACGCCAGCTTTGTGCTTCCGCCCGGCGTCGCGGATTATCCGGTAGCCGGCTCAGCCGCATTGGGTGTCGATTGCGAGCTGCTCGCCGTTTACCCGCACATGCATCTGCGCGGGAAATCGATGGCCTTGAGCGCCGTCTATCCGACGGGCGAGCGGGAGGAATTCGTCCGCGTGCCGCACTACGATTTCAACTGGCAGATGGTGTATGCCTTTAGCAAGCCGCGCCTGCTGCCGAAGGGCACGTTGCTTGAAGCCGATGCTACGTTCGACAATTCCGCAACGAATCGTTCGAATCCGAATCCTCAGGCGACGGTACGGTGGGGCGATCAAAGCTGGGACGAGATGATGGTGGGATTCTTCGACCTTGCCATTCCAATCACGGCCGATCCAGCGAGCGTTCTGGTGGCGCAATAGTCGTCTGCCCTCGCGCTATACTGGAGCACATCGATGATCTTGAGCAGATCGATGAACTTGAGCACATTGATGAGCAAAGCTTATTTCAGCATTCTCGCCTTCGCGCTATGGATGTTTGCGATTTGCAACCCGGCGCTCGCCCAGGACCCGAATCAGCTCCACATCGACGACAGCGGAAAAGTGTTGCCCGAGCACCAGCAGCATCACGCCAAGAGCGGCGACAAAATCTCGTGGACCCGTGACACGGGTGCCAATAAATCGTGGTACGTCAAGTTTACTGGCGCCAGCCCTTGCGCCGAGGGAAAGCAGTTTGGCACCGGCCGCGGTGGCTCTTGCACCGTGAAGGCGGTCTGCAATAAAGCCGGCGATGCGGGCTGCAGGTCGTATCACTACCAAAGCGCCACCGCGCGCAAAGCGCCGTTGAACGATCCCGAGATCATTATCGATCCGAGGCAATAGGATCCAGGGCACACCGCGCCGCGTGCCGCCGACATGATTGGCCGGACCATTTCGCATTTTCAAATCCTGGAAAAACTGGGCGAGGGAGGCATGGGCGTGGTCTACTGCGCTCGCGACCTCAAGCTGGATCGGCTAGTTGCGCTGAAAATCCTGCCGCCTGAACAAACCTCCAACCCGCGACGCCGTGCACGCTTTGCCGGCGAAGCTAAGGCTGCTTCGGCGCTGAATCATCCCAATATCATCACGATCTATGAAATCGAGACGGTGGACGGCGTCGATTACATTGCGATGGAGTACGTGCAAGGCGTCACGCTGCACGAAATAATTCAAGGGCCGGCGCCCCAGCTTTCCACCGTCCTCGGTTACGCCGCGCAGGTGGCCTCCGCGCTGTCGGCCGCGCACGCCGCCGGGATTGTCCATCGCGATATCAAGCCGAGCAACATCATGGTGACCAAATCCGGCGCCGTAAAATTGCTCGATTTCGGTTTGGCCCGGATGGAGCAGTCGGAGGTCGATGCGGAAGCTCCTACGGCGACCATGGCGTTTCTCACGCGCCCCGGCACCGTGGTAGGCACGGTCGCCTACATGTCGCCGGAGCAGGCACGGGGTGGAGGGATAGGCCCGCGATCCGACATCTTCTCCTTCGGCGTGGTGCTGTATCAACTGCTCACCAGAGTGCTGCCGTTCCAGGCAGGCTCCGACATCGGATTGCTTTACGAGATCGTCAACAGCCCGGCGCCGCCGTTAACGAAACTGCGGCCGGATCTGCCGCCGGTGCTAGGCGCCATCGTCGATAAGGCGCTCGAAAAAGATCCGGAGCGGCGATATCAGAGTGCTCAAGATCTGTCGAGTGATCTGAAAGAAATCACTCGCCAGTTGGAGATAGGCACGCCGGCTCACGAGATCTCCATCAGTTCGCTGCCGCGCTTCCGGCCGCGACGCCGGCGTTTTCTTGGGATTGCCGCTCTGGCGGCGAGCGTGCTGTTGCTGATCGGCGTCCTCGGGTGGCGATTCGCGCCGCGCTGGCTGAATCGCGTTCCCAGCGAAAAGAAAATCGCCGTACTGCCGTTTCGCAACATCGGCGGCGATCGCAATAACGAAGCGTTCTGCGACGGCATGATGGAAGCACTTACGAGCGAGCTTACGGAGCTATCGCAGTCCCACGGATCGCTGTGGGTGGTCCCGGCCAGCGAGGTGCGCCGCGAAGGGCTCGCCAGTCCCGGGGAAGCGCGCCGGGCATTGGGCGCGAACCTGGTGATCACCGGTAGCGTGCAGCGCGATCGGGATCACGTTCATCTAACCGCGAATCTGGTGGACGCCGCCACGATGCGGCAGCTTCGCTCGCGCGAGATCCAGCGTCCGCTGGGCGAAGAGGCCGAATTGCAGGACTCGGTGGTGCAGGAAATCGCCGCGATGCTCGAACTCGAATTGGGCCCGAGCGACCGCCGGGTGCTCGCGGCCGGCCAAACCGGCACATCCGGCGCATACGATCTCTATCTGCAGGCTCGCGGCCACCTGCAGCGGCGCGGCAATGGCGACGTCGATCAAGCGATTCAAATGTTCACCCAAGCCAAGACGCTCGACTCAAACTACGCACTGGCGTATGCCGGCCTGGGCGAAGCGTATTGGCTCAAGTACCGCGAGACGCGCGACCCTAAGTGGGTGCAGCCGGCGAGCGAGAACTGCCAGCGCGCGCTCCAACTGAACAGCCAGCTTGCGCCGGTGTATGTCACGCTTGGAATTATCGAAGCAGGCGCGGGCCGGCACCAACAAGCGCTCGACGCTTTGGAGAAAGCCCGTCAACTAGAGCCGTCCAATCCCAGCGTCTTCAGCGAACGCGGCGCGGTGGAAGAGGCCATGGGCAAGCTGGACGACGCGCAATCCAGCTTTGAGACCGCGGCCAAGCTGCGGCCCGGCGATTGGACCAGCTTGAATGCTCAGGGCGGCTTCTACTATCGCCGCGGCCGCTATCAGGATGCCATTGCGCTCTTTGAAAAGATCACCCGGCTCGCGCCCGGCAACAGCCAGGGTTATACCAACCTGGGCGCGACCTACGCCATGACCGGCCAGTACGAGAATGCCGCCGTCAATTTCAAACAGTCTTTAGATTTGCGGCCCACCGCTTCGGCCTACACCAACCTCGGCACCGTCTACTTTTTCCTCGGCCACTGTGCGGATGCCGTACCGCTGATGGAGCGCGCCGCGCAGCTCGCGCCCAAGAGCGAGCAAGTTTGGGGAAACCTGGGCGATGCCTACGCGTGCGTGTCCGGAAAAAAATCCGAGGCCGATTCGGCGTATCGTCATGCAGTTCGATTAGGACAGGAGCGCCTGGCGGTGAACGCCAACGATGGCGAGACGTTGAGCGTGATTGCACTGTATGAAGCCAAGCTCGGCGACAAAACAAAAGCGCTGGGAACTATCCAGAAGGCGCGGCGCTTGGCGCCGAATAGCAGAAAAGTGCAATGGGAGGCGGCGTTGATCTATGAACTGAGCGGCGATCGCGATCGCGCCCTAAATTCTCTTCAAGCCGCTATTCAGGGCGGCCAGCCGCTGGATGAAGTGCGCGGCGAACCGGCTCTGGCGAAGCTGCGCGCCGATCCTCGTTACCAACAGTTGATGGCTAAGCTTAAATGATCGACTTCACGCACGATCCGAACCTCGCGAGTTGGGTAGAATCCGCCAATCGCGCGGACAGCGATTTCCCGATTCAAAATCTTCCTTACGCCAGTTTCCGCAAACGCGGCGAAGAACGAATCCGGCCCGGGGTCGCAATTGGCGACATGGTCTTGGACGCAAGCGAAGCGCTCGGAATCCCGTCCCTCGCGACCGTGATGTCGATGTCTCGATCCGAACGTACCGGCTTACGGCGGCGCGTGAGCGAACTATTGTCGAAATATTCGTCCGGCGCCGACCGAGCGATTTTGCCAATCTCCGAAATCGAGCTGCTGCTGCCGTGTGCCATTCCCGATTACACCGATTTCTTCGCGTCCATCGATCACGCCACCAACGTCGGCAGCCTCTTTCGGCCCGAAAAGCCCCTTTCACCGAACTACAAATGGATCCCGATCGCGTATCATGGCCGCGCGTCGTCCATCGTTGTGAGCGGGACGGCCGTTCGGCGGCCCTGGGGTCAGGTTGTGCCAAGCCCTAACGAAGGCCCAATCCATACGCCCACCCGCATGCTCGATTACGAACTGGAAGTGGGCGCGTTCTTAGGCCCGGGAAATCTCATGGGTCAGCCGATTCGAATCGCGAGCGCCGAAGATCATCTGGTTGGCGTGTGCTTGTTAAACGATTGGTCGGCGCGCGATATTCAGAGCTGGGAGTACCAGCCGCTGGGACCGTTCCTGGCCAAGAATTTCGCGACGTCCATCTCGCCCTGGATCGTAACGCTGGACGCTCTGGAGCCATTTCGCTCGTCCGCACCGGCGCGGCCCTCGGGCGATCCACAACCGCTGCCGTACCTCCAAGGTTCCGGCGATAGCGCGTTTCGAATCACGCTAGAAGTTTGGCTTCGTTCCGCGAAAATGCAAGCTCCCGTGCGCGTCAGCCAAAGTGACTTCGCTTCCTTATATTGGACACTCAGCCAGATGATCGCGCATCATTCGAGCAACGGCTGTCCGCTGCGTCCGGGCGACCTGCTAGGCAGCGGCACGGTCTCGGGCCTGGAAAAACCGAATCAGGGCTGCCTGCTCGAACTCACGCGCCGGGGCGCCGATCCGCTCCAGCTTCCCACCGGTGAAACCCGAGCGTTCCTGGAAGACGGTGACGAGGTGATTCTTAAAGGTTGGTGCGAAGCGTCAGGTTTTCGTCGCATCGGTCTCGGCGAGTGCCGGGGCCTGATTCTTCCGGCTTTACGGGCCTGACTGGTTCGGTAGCGCGGAAACCCGGCTTTCCGCAGCGTCGAATTTCTGTCACTTTTTCACCTTGCTCACACGCCAGGTCAATCACTTCCGATTTGGGCCTTGGGGTGCTCTTCCGGCGCTGGAGATTTGTATTGGCTTCATCCCAAACGGCTCTAGCTGAAGAAGTGCGCGCATTCAGGGCCCAGGACCGCGTCCGGCCGCGCCACCACGTCGACCTCACTTTAGTGTTGGGATTGGTAGTGGCGCTCGGAGCAATCATTGCCGGGGTCGCGGCTGCCGGCATTTCCGTCACCTATTTTCTGCAACCGGCCGGGGCGTTCATCGTAATTGGCGGCACACTCGGCGTGATGCTGGTCACCACGCCCAAGGATGCGCTGGTACATTCGTTCCACCGTTTTGTGGATTTGATCTCGTCGGAGGACGTGAATCGCGAAGCATTGATCGAAGAAATCATCTTTTATGCGCGAGTGGCTCGCCGGGGCAGGTTGCTGTCCCTGGAGCCGCTCGTTGCTCAGGCCGCGCATCCATTTCTTGGACAAGCGCTGCAGCTTGGCATGGATATTGGTAATCGAGCGGAATTGCAGGCCGTGCTCGAAACGGAGCTGCGCATGCGCGAGCGCCAAGGCGAAACGGATGCCAAAACGCTCGAGGTGGCTGGCGGATTCGCGCCGACGATTGGAATTATCGGGACCGTGGTGGGCCTGATCGAGGTGTTGCGGCACTTCGGGAACATGCAGTCCATCGGATATGGCATCGGCACGGCCTTTGTCTCGACCATCTATGGCTTGGCAATGGCCAATCTGCTTCTACTGCCTGCCGCGAATCGCATTCGCGCGCGCGTCGCCGAAAACTTCGAGATTCAGGAACTCATCATCGAAGGCGTGCTCGCTCTGGTTGACAACGTTCACCCGGCGCTGATTCGCATGCGTCTGAAGGCATACACGCGCGAGCGGCATGCCCAGTTCCCTGACGCAGAGGCTCCAGCGGAGCATGAAGCCTAAACCCAAACCTCGGTATCTGGAAGCCGAAAATGGCGGGCAGCGAGGGCGCTGGCTGATCAGCTACACCGATTTCGTTACCGTTCTACTGATCCTGTTCGTAGCGATTGCGGCGCAAGGGCTCCATTCGAACCCAACTCCGCGGCTGCGCGAGGCTCCAAAACCTAAGCCGGCTGCCCAACCTGCTCAGGTCGTTACCCAGCCGCCGCAACCAAAACCTGAGCCGCAAGATCCGGCACTGGTGAAAGCCTTAGAGAAGCTACAATCAATGGGATTAGATTCGCATCTGGAGAAGCGCGGGCTGGTGATCAGCCTGCCGCAGGCCATTCTGTTTCCTTCCGGTGAAGAGCGCGTCGTATCTGCCGCGCTCCCGATCGTTTCCCAAGTAGCCGATGTGCTTGCGAGCGTTCCAAACAAAGTCGCACTGGTCGGGCATGCCGATTCGGTCCCCATCCACACCAAACGCTTCCGTAGCAATTGGGAACTGTCGGCCGCTCGCAGCGTCAACCTGCTGCAGCTCCTCACGACGCGCTATGGGATTTCCGAGTCGCGTCTCTCGGTGCAGAGCTACGGATCGAACGACCCTAAAGACTCCAACGATACCGAGGCCGGCCGCGCTGAAAATCGCCGGGTTGAAATTTTGCTGCTCGACGAATCCGCGCAATAGAACTTCGGGCCTTTCTGGTATCTTGAGTTTTGAGCGGCCTCGACATCCCGCGCGAAGGCGCTTTGGGACTGCTGTCTTTGGGCGCATTAGTCTATCGCCTCGATCCCGGCGTAGTCCCTTTTCGCAAAGCGACCGAGTGCAAAATCCACGTGAGCGGCGGCGAGTTCAACGTCGCGGCTAACCTGGCTAATTGCTTCGGCATTCCTACCGGCATCGCGAGCGCCATGGTCGATTATCCGATAGGCGATTTAATCGCCGAGCGCGTTCGCGCCATGGGCGTTCAGCCGTTTTACAAGAAGTTCGAACATAACGGAGTGACGGGGCCCAACATGGCCACCGTGTACAGCGATCGCGGCTTCGGGGTGCGTCCGCCGGTGGTGTTCTACAATCGCGCCAACGAAGCGGGCGCCATGCTCAAGCCCGGCGATTTCGACTGGAACGCCATTTTCTCACCCGGGGTCCGCTGGTTCCATAGTGGCGGTGTTTTTGCCGCGCTCTCGCCCACCTCCGGCGATCTTATTGTCGAGGCCATGCGCGCCGCCAGAGCCGCCGGCAGCGTGGTTTCGTTCGATCTCAACTTTCGCGAGAAGTTGTGGAGTGTCTGGGGCGGCGCCGACCGCGCGCTGCCAATCCTGCGCCGCATCGTTGAAAACGTCGACGTGTTAGTGGGCGGCGTAGAAGATCTGCGGAACGGGCTCGGAGCTCGCGATGTCGCCGAAGCCGTCAGGGACTATCCGCAACTGAAGATCGTCGCTACCAGCCGGCGCGAAGTACACTCGGCCAACCGTCACAGCTGGAGCGCGCGAGCCTGGGTCAGTGGCGCCACGCCTGAAGACCAAACCTACTTGACGCCGACTTGCGAGTTGGACATCTATGATCGCGTCGGTGGCGGAGACGGATTCGCAGCCGGATTCTTTTATGGATTGCTCGCCGGCGAATCCCCCGAGGACGCTCTGCGGCTCGGCTGGGCGCACGGTGCGCTGGTCACCACGTTCCCGGGCGACACCACGATGGCTACTCTGGACCAAGTGCGCGCATTCGCCCAAGGCGGCTCGGCTCGGATTCAGCGCTGAGTTATTCTTAGGACAGTGCTACAGACCGCGATTTTCTTTGAAACACCTGAGGAAATCTTCCAGCGCGTCTTCCACGAGTTGAAGCCCCGCACGCCGGTTCCAGCGGTCCGCCTGAAGTTCTGCAAGTTCGCCAACGCGAACAGCTCGGTACGGTGGGATGAGTCGGGCCTGGAGTTCCGCATCACGGACGTTTTGGAGGGTGCGCCTTCGGCCATCCTGGAATCGCTGGGGCACATTCTGATGTCCAAGCTTCTGCGCCGGCCGCCGCCGCGCACTCACGCCGAACGCTACCGGCGCTATCTGAATCGCAAAGAGATGCGCCGCAGCCTGCAATTGGTCAAGCAAACGCGCGGGCGCAAGTTCGTGTCGGGCCCGGAAGGCGATTCCTACGATCTGAAAGCGATCTTCGACGAACTGAATCAGGCGCACTTCCACGGTCTGATGGCCGAACCGCTGTTGGGCTGGAGCCGCCGCCCGTCGCGGGTGATGCTGGGCCATTACGATCCGTCGCACAACGCAATTATCTTGAGCCGCCTGTTGGACCAACCGGGCGTGCCCAAGTTAGCGGTCGAGTACATCCTATTCCATGAAATGCTCCACCTGCGGTTCCCGGTGGAACATCGAGGTGCGCGCCGTTGCGTCCATACGCGCGAGTTCAAGGACGCGGAAAAGCAATTTCCGCAATGGAAAGAAGCCAAACAGCTTCTCAAAGCCATCTGTACTGGCCCAACTCCCTGACGGTCGTGGCTCGGTAAGCACCTGCAAAGTAGCACTCGCGATGCTGAGCCGCGCGCGTAAGCAAGCGGTTTGGGCTTTTTCAGCAGGCTGCTAGAGCTAGGTGGTTTCGAAAGTGGTCTCGCGGGCCGATGTAACCAGTAGCACCTGATGGCGCATGGCCGTGAGAGCCACCACCAAGGGATGTGCGTCTATCGCAGTCCACCCCAGCACAGTCCAGCCCAAAGGAAGCAGTGCCAATTGTACGCGGATGACGCAAACTCTCGAGTAAAACCGCACCTGCTGGCGCCACAAAAGACGCGCGAATTCCTGCCGGTCCTGGCTGGAATAGACGATCAGCAGCTTTCCAATTCCGACCAACTGGTTGAAGTCCCGGATCAAGTTTCCGAGGTAGGCGGCGAAAATCTTGCGGCGTTCCGCCATGAGCCGTTTCCCAATCTCACCGTGGTATCCAGGCTGTGACACGAGAAACTCGATATCGCGTTTCTCCAACAGTCGCCCCATGGGTGCATAACTTTCGAGAGAAAAGCTGTCCAGCCAGTCGACGGAACAGTTCCCGCCGTGCAAACGCGACGCGAGCCTCCAGAACAGGCCGGCAAAACAAGCAGCCAGGAATGCGAGAACGAGCGCAATTGAAAAAATCAGCTGCATTTACGCATGCTCTCCTTCTGGCTAATCATATCGGATAGATCCACTCAATGCAAATAGTTTTTCCGTCTTTTTCCTAACATTAATCCCGATGCTGCATTCTTGATAATTGCTTATTTTCTCCCAGCACGCAAGAGACTGGTGTTGATCGCCTCCAAGCGGGCCAGCAATCGCTCCTCGTCCTGGGGACTCCCGTGATGGCCCGGCACAACGCGTTTGCCTTCCCCGCTGCGGTGTAGAGCCAGCAGCCAGAACGCCAGGCAAATCTCGTAAACCGCCATGTTTACATCGCTGATGGGCCTGGCCCAGTAATAACCCAGATTTCTGACGAATATGGAGGTAGCGTTGGTGATGAAGAAGACTGCGTATCCCATGAGATAGATCAGCACATTGCGTCCAATTGGGATGGGATAGTAGAGCAGGAATGCGGTAATTAGCAGAATAAAGATCAGCAGGCTCGACACGATCGGGCGTTGAAATATGAAGAGATACCCGGTCAGGGTGTTGGGAGGCTTCTCCAGGATTAAAGGAAGAAGCGAGAGGGCAATAGCTATCCCTAAGGTGAGCTTGATGTAGCGCCGCGACACGTTCCCGATCCCCACCCATCCGCGCAAAACCGTGGAATATAACTCCAGCACGACTAAGGCGGAAAAGCAGATCAACAGGGCTTGGCTGACGACATACCAATCCCGGTACATCCGGCTATTGACGGCTACAAACACCGGCAGCAGGGTCTGCAAAAGTTCCAGAACCAAATAGCCAAAAAAATAAGGGTATGTTTTGTACAGTGAGCTCCACCACAATCGGATACAAAGAGCTACCAGGGTGCCGATTTGAGCAGTAAGAAAGAGTTCTTGCTCGATAGGGAGCTGATGCATGGATCGAAGTCCAGTCTAACATCAGCCCCTACCGGCAAGCCGGGGCTAGCGGAACGATCCGGTGCTTACGAGGCAGGGATCACAAGGTGGGATGGGGATTTCAGCGGAAACCGCGGTAACCATTGCAAGCGCAACGCCAGCGAGCAGGAAAAGTCTCTTCAACATTGATCAAATCTCCTTGTTGTTATCGAGGTTGTCCTCGAGTTGAATTCTCAAGAATTCACAACAAGGCTAAGGTCAGTGTTGGGCGTCTAAGTGGAAGCGCGCACAGAACTTCTGAAATCAGAACATGGCCTGCATCCCGGTCCGGAACGAATGGTTCTTTCCTTCCGATCTATATCCGTTGTATGATTTCTGGTGTCTGGTATGAAAGCCGATAGTGTTTCCGGCGTGGCCTTTGACCGAAGCGCCGCTGCCGACCTCTGGCGCAACACGATCTCCCAAATCCCGACCGTATTCGGCCGGCTGGTTTACCTTTCCTCCCTGCGCAATCCCAACAACGGCTGCTACGAGCATCACGGGTTGGCCCTGGTGTTCGGGGAAGACGAGGCAAACAAAGCACTGAAGAACAGCCACCATGGCGTTTTCGCCGAGTGGCTCTCCTTCAATATCGAGCAGCAGAAGGCGGACTTAGACCTCTATATTTCGGGCTTGTACGAGGACAAACGGGTGGTGGTGGAAACCTGGATTCGCCTGGCGCCCTACCGCAACCTGCTGCCTGCTTCCGTCCGCGGCGCCGAGAGGCGTCTCTACATCGCTGACTTCACGGCCCTTTTGGAGCTGCTCAGGGCCGCGAACGGCGTCTCGGCGCCTGATCCAGACGCATAGCGATCCCGGAAACTTGTCCGATTAGATCGATGTCGTTGGGATATTTGTATACCTGCGGACTGCAAGCCGATAGCGGATGCGAAATCAGGATTAACCGCTCTCCGCTCAGGCTTGCCCAGCCGCAAACAAAGCCCTCGCGATGCTCAAAGAAGTAGATAGGACGCTCGAACTCATTGTTCCAGCCGGAGTTCGCTATCTTGCGTTGCGATTCGTCGATGGAAACGAAGGTCCCAGGTTGTAGCAGGGGATACATAAACCAGTCATCGGTTCCTATCAGGGCATAACGCTGTTCCTTCAGGTTGAGAGTTTCCAGGAACAGGAGCGGCAGCTTGCCCCAGCGCTGAACCATGCGAGTAAGATAGGTGGTGCGGCGAAGGTCGAGTCCAGGGTCAAGTGCCAGAGGCAACAATACTTCGCCCGAAACGCTACCCTGCGCGGCCTTAAAGGAAAGCATGTGGGTCTGCGGAACATCCACAGTGGCGGCGTCCGCAGGAAGGGATGCGAGCGAGATCCCATACCATTCGAGAACTTCTTGAAAATCCAGACGATAGATCGCACAGAGAGAGTAAAGCTTGTGGATGGTGGGAACTAGATTGCGGTTCTCGATCTCCGAGACCCGGTTAATGAGTACGGCAAAATCGTCGTTATGGTATTTGTCTGCAATCTTGAGGCTGGCCAGTTCTACGTCCCGTACCCGTAAATTGAGCCGTTCTCTGATGCGTCGGAGCTTCTGTCCAGGATCCTCCATGATATGATGCTGTCCCAGCGCTTACAGATTAACGCCAGGGGGCGCGGTTTCGAATTCGTGAACTTTCGTAAGACGTTCTACAGGGTCGAATTATATCGGTCACGGCAACAAAGAGCAAGACACGAATGGGTGGTTTGTTCGGTTTTCCGAACAAGCGGCCGAGTTCACAACGGTTTATCGTTAGCAGAAGACGCCCGGAATAACCCATCCTGATCGGTTTTGAGAAAAAACTTTGGATACTGAATAAAATTGGGTGAAAGACAAGGCATCGTGACGATACTTGAAGGAGGGAGCGGGAACCGCTTGAAATCACAGCGTACAGGTATCCAAGGCGAATTAGGAGCTTTCAGCCAGGAGGCTGCCCGGCAACTTCTGGGCCCGAAAACCGTAGTCGTTCCCTACCCGACGTTTGAATCTGTTTTCGTCGCCTTGCGCTCGGGAAAGATCCACTCGGCCGTGATACCGATCGAGAACACGTTGGCTGGTTCGGTTCACGAGAATTACGATCATCTGCTGCATTTCGATGTTCGCATCGCCGCTGAAACCAACGTTCGGATTGTACACAACCTGATCGCGCCGCCGGGGGTCCCCTTCAAGGATTTACGCCAGGTGTACTCCCACCCCGTGGCGCTGAACCAGTGCCTCAAATTTTTCGCCCGCTATCCAAAGCTGGAGCGGGTCCCGTTTTATGACACGGCGGGAAGCGTCAAGATGGTGATGGAGAAAAAGGAGCCCAGGGCCGCTGCCATCGCCTCCGACGTAGCCGCCGCCATTTACGGTGGCAGGATACTGAAGCGGTCGATCGAGGACGACCGGCGAAATTTCACCCGTTTCTTTCTGCTCTATCCATCCAAGAAGATGCCGCCGCCCCGGCGCGCGAAAGAATGGAAGACTTCGCTGGTGTTCACCACCCTCAACATTCCCGGCGCTCTGTTTCGGGGCCTGAGCGCGTTTGCGCTGCGCGATTTGAACCTGACCAAGATCGAGTCCCGGCCACTGCGCGGCAAACCGTGGGAATACTTGTTTTACTTGGATCTTTTGGGACGCGAAACCGATCCTAAAGTACAAAACGCTGTGCGGCATTTGGCCGAGATTGCCGATTTTCTGCGCGTGTTGGGAAGCTATCCACCCGGACGCTAGCTCACTTCCAACGCGGCTCCTTTAGCAGGATGCTGAAAAAGGCCAAAATCCGCTTGCTCACGCGCACGGCTCAGAATTGCCACTGATCGTTTGCAAATGTTTACTGAGCCGCGACCGTGAGGGAGTCGGTCCCGAAATGCCTTTTTCAGCATCCTGCTAGGCGCTGAGCGTTGCGGGCGCCGCCGTAATGTTCACGCCTAAGTCCTCTGACGCGTCGATCTTGAACCACAGCAGCGCGCCCAGGAACAAGACCGCCGCCATCGGGACGAAAGGTGCGTCATAGCTGCCGAAGCGATCGACGATGTAGCCGTAGGCTACAGAAGAAAGCAAGCCTCCCACTTGCGAGGCACTGTTCATCAGCCCGACCACCGCACCGGCGTGCCTGTGTCCAATATCCAGACACACGCCGAAGACGCCGGATTGCTGGAGGGTGATAGCTCCATAGACCAGCGACAGCAGAATGACCGTGAGCATCTGCTGCCGGGTAATCATGGCCGCGAGCGTGAATAGGCCCGCGCAGCCGAGCCCGGCAATGCCTAGCGTTCGCCGTCCCCATTTCAATCCCAGCCGGCGGACCAGAGCGTCGCTAGCCGCCCCTCCGGCCAGGTTCGAGCACGCCGCCACCGCATAAGGCAGTGCCGAGAGCAGCAGGCTGCCTTCGCTGAATCCACGCCCTTTGACGAGAAAGGTGTGAAACCACGTCTGGAAGAACGTGTACACGTAGATGTAGCAGAACGCCACTACCAGCAAAGCCCGCACGCTTTGGGAGCGAAACGCCATCCGCCAAGGAAAGCCATGCGCTGGTGCAACGTGCAGCCCCGCGGTTTCGTCTAGTTCCGCCTGGCTCACTCCGCGCTTCTCCGCCGGAGAGTCCCGGAACCAGGCGTACCAGACAATCGACCAGATGACCCCGAGCACACCTAACACGTAGAACGAAGCCCTCCATCCATAGCGGATCTGAATGGGTATCACCAACAACGGCGCGACGGCACCGCCGATCTGGCTCGCCATGAGCAGGACGCCGGAAATGCCGGCACGCTGCGTCGGAGGAAACCAACGAGCGACCACGATGGAGGCGTTCGGAAACGCTCCCGCTTCTCCGGCGCCGAAGCAAAACCGGGTGAGCAGCAGCAGGTAAAAGTTCGACATCATGCCGGTCAGTGAAGTGAACGCGGACCACCACAGCACGATTCTGGTCAGCACGCGCCGTGGCCCGATGCGGTCCCCCAGCAGTCCGGTGGGAATTTCAAACAGGCAATAGGAGAGGGTGAATATCGCCGTCACCCAGCCCCAGCCGACCGGGTCGATATGCAGATCCGCTTGAATGCGCGGCCCCGCCACGGAGATGCAAACGCGGTCGAGGTACGTGATCGCGAACAGGAGGACTAGCAGCCCTAGAACGCGATGCCTGGTTTTCATAGAGACCCTTCAAGGGCGCTCTATTTTCTCACAACGGTCCGGCCCAGGCCGCCTTTATGCGCCGGTCCACATTCCCATTCGTTCGAGGAAACCTCTGGGATCGTAAAATGCTTGGATCTCGACGATGTTACCCGCCTGGACACAAAAAACGTAAACCAGCGAGAGCGAACCGAAACTAGTCTCTGCCTGCCACATGGTAGCGACGTAATCTCCGTCCGCGATCTGGCGAATTATGCGGACATCATGGACCACCGGCAAATAGACTTTCAGAAAACGAGAAACGTGATCGCGTCCCCGAATGGGTTCCCCGGAAAGAGGTCCATGATAGAAGACGTCCTCGGCCAGCGGCGCTTGTGACAGATCCTTATCTTTCATCGCGCTCATAAACGCTGTGGTGGCGGCGACGTTTGGGCTCATGGATCACCCCCCTGAGTCGAGATTATATGCCCAGATTCCATTTCGCGCCATCGGAACGCTGGAATGGCTGCCCGGCGATCCAGTCAGGCGCGCAGAAATTGTTGTATTTCCGCCAGCGTTTCCTGGGGCGCGCTCTCTTGAAGAGAATGATTGCCCGGTAGGCCTTTGCCGGTGACGTTCACGCCCTCGTCCTTCCAGATAGAGAGCACGTCGTACAACTTGCCCATGGCGCCGTTGGCGGCCCATAGGGTCAACAGGGGGCACTGGATTTTCTTCCCGGCCTTGATATCGGCGGCGGCCAGCTCCAAGTCAATGGATGCCGACGCGCGATAATCCTCGCACATGGCATGAATGGTGAGCGGGTTGGTATTGTTGCGCAGATATTCGCGCTGCACGTCGTTGGTAGTATGAGCGAGCGCGCCATCGTTGACCGCTTTGAGCTCGTTCTCGGGGCCCGGCGCCGGACGCAGGTAGTTGAACCAGTGAAAATAGGCCTGCACGAATTCAATGGTGACGTGCGAATAGAGATAATGCGCCGGCACGATGTCCATCACGACGAGTTTCTGCACGCGGCCCGGATGATCCAGCGCCATCCGGCGGCCGACGCGACCACCGCGGTCGTGGCCGACCATCAGAAACTGGCGATAGCCCAAGTGTTCCATCACCTCCACGCCATCGAGCGCCATCGGGCGCTTGCTCTGGCTCGCGTGCCTGGGCTGATCCGCCGGCTTGCTGGAATCGCCATAGCCGCGCAGATCGCACATCACGAGCGTGAAGTTCTTAGCCAGATCGGGCGCGATCAAACGCCATGTGATCACCGACTGCGGCGCGCCGTGGAACAGCAACACGGGCGGCCCGGAGCCGCCAATCACGGTGTTGATCTCCGCGCCTGAGGTCTTGATTCTCTCGTTGCGGAAGCCGGAGGGGAAGAAGTGCATGAAGGGCGGCTGGTCACTGTTCGGTGCGGCGCCAGGTGCGGCGGTGGACGTTTGCGCGTCGGCCCTCAAGCCACCGAGCGCAACTATGCCGGCAGCGGCGCCGGCAGCCCATGCGGTTTGTTCGAGCAGACGACGCCGGGTTTGCATGTTACCTCTATCGGGCATGTTGGAACCTCACTCCAGCTATCTTATGGCATGACATGCTTGCCAAGCGAGCCCATTGTTTTCAGTGGAATATTAGCTTAGAATCATTTGCGTTTCCCGAAGGAGAGAGGGCATGCTGAAGAAGTTGATCCTTGCCGCGGTTGCGATCACGTGCTTGAGCTTACTCGTGCTAGGTGGAGAGGAACCTGCGCCCGCCGTATTTACCGCGGCTCAGGCTGAAACCGGACGTGCCGCAGCGATGAATACATGCGCGAAATGCCATACGCCTTCTCTGGAGGGGCGGGTCGGCAATCCAGGTGAAAATCCCCCGCTCAGTTCTTTGTCTGATCAATTTCAGAAGTTCGTGTCCAATCCCGCGCGTGGACCAAACGCTGGTAAAGTTCCTCCGCTCCTAGGCCCTGTATTTATGAGCCACTGGGAGGCGAAGACCACCAAAGAGCTGGCCACGAGCGTTTACGGGACAGCCGGGGCGTTCTTTCCGGGGACGGACGAGCGGACCGCTCTTGCCATTACGGCGTATATTCTGCAACTGAACGGAGCGAAGCCGGGCTCGCAGGAACTAAGTATGTCGACCGCTGTCGAGATTCGTTCGCTCGCGGCTCACTAGGGTTTCCTTGAGACGAGGCCTTAAGGATACAGCTGAGTCGGACCACAGATCCAACCTTCCTTCCCGCGCGCCGGTCCTGACGTCATTCGCACCAATCGGTACGTGACGGTGTAAACCGGATCGCTGCCGCATCTCGCGTCGGAGTCCTCGACAATTGTGCAATACGATTTCGCGGGAACAAGGAACCCAGGCGCGCTGGCAACGGCTGCCAATAGGTTGGACCGCCGATCCTTCTCACCTTGATGAGCATTAAGTTCTGAAAGAAGCGCTCGTACTTCGGGAGTGTCGGCAACCAAATTGACGCGCGCAATTCCGGGGTCCCCAACCACCCAATATTGCCGCTCTGGATTAAACATGGAGCAACCCAGCAAGCTGAGGAGGCCCGGCGTCAGGAAACACAGAAATAAAAATCGCCCCCTCGCCGCCATGCGGAACCTACGCTGACCTACTTGCCCACCATATGCTTGAAGTCCTTCTCGTTTTCCAGGCAATAGTAGTCGATGAGTTCGCTATCCAGGACCAGCGGCTGCTTCATCGTTACCGTCCAGGGTGCGGTGTAGGCTTTCGGATCGTCGATCGTCATTTCGATCTCGAGCGTTCCGAAGTTGGGACGGCGGATTTTTTCGGTCACTTTGGCGGCTTCGGTGAGCGGGTTTCCGTAGGAGTCTAACCACAGATCGTCGCGGAATCCGATAGTGTGGACGACGAGCGTGTCCCCTTCCCATTTCGCCACCGAGTAGCCATTCCAGGTGGGAGTCGGATCATTATCAGGCAGCGGCCGTCCATCGGTGAAAATCTGACGATACTGCATATTGCGTTCGGTCAGCACGAGCACGCGTCCTGGAACTTCGAAGATTCTCTTGTAGTAGTCGTCGGTCCAGATTCGCAGCGCGCCGCGGGGCATACAGCGGACATTGGGATCGTCCTTCATTCCGTTCGCCCTGTGTTCCTGCACCAGTTTCGCCGCCCAAGGCTGCAAAGGCGGTCCGTCCTTGAGAGTGCTGGCCAGGTTCATGAACTCCGGTGAAATCTGAAGGTCCGAGCAGTGCGCCCCACAAGGCTTGCCAAACGGATACCATCCCCACATGCCGGAAAGGTCCGGCTTGCCGTCGGCCGTACGCGGCGCAGGCGCGGAGAGGTTTGGCTTACCGTCGGGCGTGCGCGGCACCGCTGGCGTCGGGTAATCGGGCCACTGCGCGTGGAGCGTTGATGGCAGCGCGGCCATCATTAGGACTGCTGGGATCATTGCCGCTGCCAGAGGGAGCAAGCATGATCCACTTGGTATGAGAATGTCCTTCTTCATCGGTATCCCTTGATGTTAGTTCTTTATGCAGGCCGCATGTCAAGGCGAGCGAATGCCGTGCACGGCAGACCCGCCAGGCGCATTCGAGGCCGGCTGCGGACACACTAATACTTGTAGTCATTCGTGAATAATATATGGTTTGCGTTTCGCTGAAACGAGTACTCGGGACGTACCAAAGAGCTAAAGTAGTAGAAAAATATCCAACATTCCAGGGAATTATGTGTATACTGATGCCACGTTAGAGATCGAAGCAAGAAATCTAGTGCGAACTTAGTCAAAAAAGCGATTTTCGCACTGACTGGCAACCGTGGTTCATTCGAAGTCCAACGTTTGGACGAAAGGACACAGCCGATGCCCAAACATCCCATTATTCACAGAGGCCACCCGGATATGGGTCCGGCAACCGCTCCACAAATCTCTCAGTTCGTAACCGTGAGTTGGGCTTGGACCGATCAGAGCCAGGGAAATATATCTTGGACATTCGTAAACTCGGACCCGACCAATAGCCACGCTGTAGTTCTCTACCGCGGCGCCACCGGAGTGGGCAGCTATATCTTTGGAGGCGCTTTTTGGCCCATTTATCTCGGGCCGGACGATTCCGTGTCTCATATGTTGGATGGAACGCAGCCGATACCGACGGTGACCGGTAACGGTGGTCAACCGATGGGTCTGCTGGATTTCGGAGCGGGCGCCACTCCCAGGTACTTGGTCGCTTTCATTTTCAACCTCGCACCCGGACAAACTTGGAGCACTCCCGAGGGTGGCTTTACCGGTATCACTCCTACCGCCGGCGCCTGCTATGAGCTAGTAAGCAATGTTTCAGGTAGCTACTGCGTAGGATACGACCCGGCACGGGTTACCGATTGGGACAACCAGACGCAATCGACGAACCGTGGCTATTCTCCCAATCCGTCCACTTTTCTCACCTACGCATTCACGCCGGAACCGGCGACACCAGAGAACACCCTGGGATTCAACGACTCGATTGGAAGCGGATCGTGCGTACTTCAGAATTTCTATTTTGTCACTCAGAAGAACAATTATGGCCGCGACGAGGTGGCGGACAATCTTAGCTGGCCGCTTGCGTTCTACTTGTTCCTCGAAGGGTTTACGCCTAATTCCGTGGGTTCGTCGATCCCCAAGCTTTCCGGCTCTTTCAACGCCACCAATATCCCCGGCCTTAAGTTTTCCAACCCTCCCACGATCACCTACGATATCGGCAACGCCGGCGCGAACGCTACGGTGCCGCAGCGAATTCGCTTTGGCTACGAAATCGACTTCACCAGTTCCTCTCTCGGTAGCTTTCCCGCTGCCGGAGGTGCACCCAAGCCGTTCACCCTCGGCGCGACTATCAGCATACAAGGGCAAACCGAGACGAGCCCCAATGCGGAGTTCTTCCTGTTGGGCGGCGACGATCCGTACTTCACCAGCGTCAATGGGGGCGCGGGTGTCGTGGACCCACAGTACTACCTAAGCCAAGATTTGCGCGTCTTCACCGGCACTCCCGCCCTCAACAATGTACCGGTTAGCGGTTCCGGCGCCCCAACCCTTACTGATAGCGTCGCCGGTGCCTACGACTACATCACGAAACTGATCACTTGGCTCAATCAGCAAATCGGTTATCTGAATCTAACTTATACGCCGCCCGACACCAACACCTATGATCCTCTCGATACTTTACTGCCGGATCAGGCCGGCGCGCTGAATGGCGATTCTTCAGTCACTCCAAAAACCGGAACAGACAACAACTACAACTTCGCGATCGCGCGCGTTCGATTGAAGGGTTCTTCGGGCCCATCCGCCGCCGCCGCGGGTGTAAAAGTGTTCTTCCGGATCTTCACGACGCAGACTTTCGACACGGATTTCATCAATTCCACTTCCGCGGTAACGAACGCGGACCCCAACGTTACGTATCCGCCGAGTGGCAACAACCCCTCGAGCCCGCTGCCGGGAACCGATGGCAGCGGCAACATCAATGGCTGCTCGCTGCCGTTCTTTGCCACAGCCAATTACGACAACAGCCCTAGCGATTACGGGACAGGGGGCGCCAACAACCAAACGATCGAAATTCCTAGTGGACAGACTTACGCCTGGGCATTTTATGGGTGCTTCCTCAACGTCAATGACGCAACTAACGAATTTGGCGGCAAACCGGTGCAGCATTGGCTGGCCGGCAGCGCCCACAACTGCCTGGTAGCTCAGATCGCCTATAACGATGCTCCGATCATAAACGCCAACGGAGTGATCGAGAATCCGGAAAACTCCGACAAACTGGCGCAGCGAAATCTTCAAGTGACCACGTCCGGGAATCCCGGATTTCCCGCCACCCACCGGGTTCCGCAAACCATCGATGTTCGTCCCAGCCCGCCGGCCCAGTCGAGCGACACGACCAGCATTCTGAGCTACCCCGACGAAATGATGATCGATTGGGGCAAGACGCCGCTCGGCAGCGTGGCCAGCATTTATTGGCCCGCGGTGAGCGCCGCCACAGTCTTAAAACTGGCCGCGCAATTGTATCCTACGCAGGCGCTTTCGGCCGCCGACGCCAACACTGTCCAATGTCAGGTGGTAAGCCCGGTCACGTACATACCGATTCCGCCTGGAGCCGGCGGCAGCTTTGCCGGATTGATCACGGTGGATCTGCCCGCATCGGTCCGCTACGGCAATCAGTTCGACATCGTCGTGCGCCGCATCACCACCAGGCAGGTGATCCAAACGGCCCCGCCCAATAATCCGCAGCCTCAGGTAACGCGGGCCACCGTTCGGGACCGGCTGTTGTGGCGCTATATCACAGGAAGTTTCCTGGTGAAGATTTCCGTTCAGAAAGAGAGCACCATCCTTCCGATAGACGAAAACCTGCTTGCGGTACTGAAATGGCGGCTCGGTTTGATCGGTCCAGGCGACCGCTGGTATCCGGTACTGTTGCGATACATCGGTTATCTCACTGGCCGAATCAACGGCATGGGCGGGAACGCTTCCCAGATTCCTCCTTCTCCCACCGGTTATCAAGCGCCCCCGACAGTGCACGGGAAACACATCCGAGAACACTGTTACACCGGAAAGGTTAACGGGCTGTTCTACGATCGTTTCGGCGATTTTGAGGGTTTCGATTTGCGAACCGAGGAAGGCGAAGAGCACTTCTTCCGGGGCTGTGAGTACGACCTGGAGGAGCTTGTGTACCTCGCCTGGGTGGAACGGTTCGTGATCCGCGTGTGCGTTCGCGCCGGTGACGCGCATGAGGTGGTATCCGTTATCCTGCGCCGCGCTCCACGACCGCTCCGCCGCTGATCCGAAGAGCCACCAAGCGGGGGAAATTCTAGGGCACGCCTAGGGCACCCAGGTTTGCGCCTTAGGCCCAAGTCTGTCACACTCTAGCTTGATGCCAGGACGTCTTCCCCCACGTCTGATCGGCGCGTGTTTGGCCCTGTTGCTGTTCCCGCTCCAATCCTATCCGCAATCGGTGTTGCTGGCTGACGGCATTTCGCCGAAGGCGTTCGAAGGCGCGCAAGCGCCGTTCCCGTCCGCCGAGAAACTCTTTTATGACATTGAATGGCGCCTGATCTACGCAGGCAGCGCGCAATTGAATCTGGCGCCCAAGCCGGGCGACCCTGGCAAGTGGGATACCGAACTCCACATCGAATCGGGCGGTCTGGTCTCCAAACTCTACAAGCTGGACGACATCTATAAGGCCGACATGGACAATGGGTTTTGCACCTCGGTGACGCACATGGATGCCACGGAGGGCAAACGCCACCGCGACACTAAGGTGGTGTTCGATCACACGCGCGGGAAAGCGAACTACGTGGAGCGCGATCTGATCAGGAACGCGGTGATAAAAACGTCGGAAGTGGATATTCCGGCGTGCGCCCTGGATGTCGCCGCCGGCCTTTATAAGCTCCGCGTGGACAAACTGGAGCCGGGCCAGAGCATGCAAGCTCCCATGAGCGACGGAAAAAAGAGCGCCTCGGTGAGGGTAGAGGCGCAGGCGCGCGAAGAGATCAAAATCAAGGCCGGGACCTTCAACACCATCCGCTATGAGGTGTTTATGTTCAATGGCGTGCTCTATCCACGGAAAGCCGATCTATTCGTTTGGCTGACGGATGACGCGCACCGTCTGCCGGTGCAGATTCGCGCGCGCATGAGTTTTCCGGTGGGAACGATCACGCTCGAGTTGCAGAAGGACGAGCACCCCTGATTTGCTCCCGGGCGGTCACGCGGTTGGCTGCGGCTCCCCTGCGGTCGCGGGATTGGCGACGCTGGCAATTTAGTGGTTCTACAGCAAGAATCGGATAGTTCCGAATGCGCGATGAGCATAGCATGGGGTCATGCAACCGTTCACAATGGTGGATACCGAGATGGCCATGCCGAATCGCGACGAAGGGGAATTTTGGCGCGCTAGTTATTGGGATGCGGTGGCCGCGCACGATCGCGGCATGGATGGAGTGTTCTTTTACGCCGTGATGTCCACGGGCGTGTACTGCCGTCCTTCCTGCCCCTCCAAGCGTCCGCGGCGTGAAAATGTGGTCTTCTTTCGCGCGCGCGAAGCGGCCGAACGCGCTGGATTCCGGCCCTGCAAACGCTGCAAGCCGGACGCGATCGCCCAGTGCGATCCGAACGCGCAAATCGTCGAAAAGGTCTGCCGCTATATCGATACGCATCCCGATGAACCGGTGACGCTGGAGGCGCTCGGGCGCGCGCTCGGCATCAGCCCCTTTCATTTACAGCGGACTTTCAAGGCGCTGATGGGTATCACGCCGCGCGCGTATGCCGATTCCCGGCGCCTGAACTCGCTCAAAGCCGGCTTGCGGGAGGGGCACTCGGTGACCCGCTCGATGTACGACGCAGGCTACGGGTCTAGCAGCAGGCTGTATGAGCGGGCATCGTCGCAATTGGGAATGACGCCGGCGCGCTACCGCAAGCAAGGCTCCGGCGTGACGATTCACTACAGCATCGCGACCACGCCGATCGGGAAGGTGTTGCTCGCGGCCACCGAGCGAGGCGTGTGCTCGATCAAGTTCAGTGATTCGATTGCGAGCCTGGAAGGTAAACTACGCACCGAATATCCGAAAGCGGAGATCATTCGGTCCGATCGAAAGCTCCAAGAGCAAGTGAGGACGCTCCGCTCCATGATCGACGGAGAAAACACGGCGCCGCTTCCACTCGACATTCAAGCCACTGCATTCCAGCGCCGCGTTTGGGAGGCGCTGCAAGCGATTCCGAGGGGCGCGACAAAATCCTACAGCAAAATCGCGGCGGAAATTGGACGCTCCAAGGCCGTTCGAGCGGTGGCGCGCGCGTGTGCAACCAATCCAGTGGCGGTTGCGATTCCTTGTCATCGCGTGGTGCGTGAAGATGGCGGCCTGGGCGGCTATCGATGGGGTGTGGAACGGAAAAAACGGCTCCTGGCACTCGAAACGGCGCTTCAGGGGAAGCGCTGAGCAGACCTTAAAATCCTTGTAAGGTTCAGAAACTAAAGTACTAATTCTTCCATAAATCGTGCAGTTGCTTTACTTTTTCCACTTCGCCTTGCGATACTGGATGCAGAAGGGCCGCGAGGCGAATGAACCAGTTAAGCGAGGCCGTTACTCGCTATCACAAAATCCTGGAAGGCGACCACTACAAAAATCTTTCCTGGGCACACGAACTCCAGGAACGCATGAAGGCGCACAATTTGGTCGCCAGTGGAAGACCGGTGTCTCCGGTGCTGCGTCCGCATTTTATCACGCGGCGACAGTACGCGGGGTTGGTCAAAGCTGTCGAGTCGTTTTCCAGTTCATTGCAACGCATTCAAGCGAAAGCACTCGGCAGTCCGGCGTTGCTCGCGCGCATGGAACTATTGCCCGCCGAGAAGATGCTCGCGGCCGTTGACCCCGGATATTCGTTCCCGGCGGTCACCTCGCTGCTGGATACGAACATCAACAACGGAACCCTGCGCTTCTCGCGCTACATTCCCGACACTCCGATTGGTGTCGCGTATGGCGAGGCGCTGTCCGATATCTTTTACGACACGCCGCCGGTGAAGGAATTTCGCAAGCGCTATCGCCTGGAAAAGCTGCCCGGCGCGAAATATCTGCTGCAGGCCGTTCTGAAGACATACAAAGAGTGGGGCGGCAAGAGTAAGAAACCGAATGTCGCGATTCTGGAATTGCGCCAGCCTTTTCAGGCCGCCGAATCGGGCGAGAGCGCTCTCATCGCGGAATTGTTCCGGCGCGAGGGTTTGGCCGTGGAAGTAGTTTCCCCCGAGCAGCTCGAATATCGCGACAGCGTCCTGCGGCACGGAAGTTTTGACATCGACTTGATTTTCCGCCGGATCAAAGTTCAGGAATTCCTGGTGAGATTCGAGCTATCGCATCCGCTGCTCCGAGCCTATCGCGACCGGGCCGTATGCATGGTGAATAGCTTCCGTTCGGAGCTGGCCCAGAAAAAGGCCATCTTCGATCTGCTCACCGACGAAGAAATCACCGCCGATTTTCCGGCTTCCGAGCGCAAAGCCATCAAGGAATTTGTCCCCTGGACCCGCGTGGTGCAGGAGGCGAAGACCAAGTATCGCAACCGGACCGTCGATCTTCCCGACTTTA
This sequence comes from Bryobacteraceae bacterium, assembly GCA_052148835.1. Lineage (GTDB taxonomy): Bacteria > Acidobacteriota > Terriglobia > Bryobacterales > Bryobacteraceae > Palsa-89. The sequence continues at coordinate 10,985 of JBKQHJ010000032.1, read as the reverse complement.
TTTTGCACAACCGCAATAAGCTGGTTTTACGGCCGAATGACGATGGGGCCGACCAGCAGTCTTTCCGCGGCTCCGAGGTGGACGAGGTCGCTTGGGAGAAGGCCGTGCGTTCGGCGCTGCGCAACCCCTATGTGGTGCAAGAAGCTCTGGACCCCGTAGTGGACGTTTTCCCGGTCCTGCAATACGGTCATCTGGAAATGCAGAAGATGCGGGTGCACGTGCATCCGCACTCCTATCTCGGTAAAGTGCAGGGCTGCTCCACCTGGCTGGCCGCTACCGGGCCGTCGGGTTTCTCGACGCTTTCGGGGATCGCGCCGACGTTTATTCTGGAACAGAAATAACCGATCGAGCCTGGTACGGCTAGGCCAACACGCGATTTTAACTCTAACTTTCTGTGATACGTTGTTGGAGCATGAAATCCGCCCGATTAACCGCGTTAACCCTAGCATCGGCCGCTGCGTTGCTCTGCTCATCCGCGGCACAAGCAGACCAAATCGAGGTGCAGTTTTCGGGCGTCATCACGAACGCCGGCGGCGCACCCGGCATCTCTGTGGGCGAAACCTTTACCGGCGGATTTAGCTACTCCGCCGCCGATCCGTTGGACGTTTCGATTGGTGGCCAGAGCACCTATTCCCTGACATCGCCCCCGGATAACGAGTTCGTGTCGGTGGGAGCTTTGGACCTTTCGATCCAGCCGCTGACAGGAGTGCACGCGGTGGTCGCGCCGGGCGCAGCGAGTTTCTTTTCAATTCAGGATTTTTCCAATCCTGGTATCTCGATCACATTGAATGGCGGCTCCAGCTTCCTATCGTCTCAGGCACTGCCGGACCCACTCCTTACAGCCGACGTCACGTCTGGAAGCATTGGCTTCCAATTTTCTCAGGACAGTGTCAATTACATTGTGGACGGAAACATAACGCAGGTTTCCAATGTTCCTGAGCCACGTGGTTCGGTGCTCGCGTGCCTGGGAATACTGGCGCTCGTTTTTCTCCTATCGCGCTGCGGCGCTCACATTTTCTCGATCTTCACCAGCGCCCGTAGATTCGCCACGCCCGCGGTGTAACGCGAATCTGTCACAGAAACCGCCACTGCGTCGTCCACCCAATCGTGCGCTGTGCCATCGGCGTCGTGCGACGCAGCGGTAATGGTGTATTCGCATGGACACAATTCGCAGCGGAACGCAAATTCGATCCGCATGTGAGTACCCGCCGGGCAGCTTCCGGTAGTCGCTTTTTCGAGCTCAGTATTGGTTCCGTACACGTCCAATCCGATGCGCGTTCGAATCATGAGGCCGATCACCGGCTCTTCCACCGCGTCGTGATAGCGGACCGCCACGCGCACCGTTACCTTTTCGCCGCTGCGCCACACGGCGGTTGATTTGCCATCGGCGCCTAGAGTTTCGAGAGACAGAATCTCGGCGCGGCCGTCGCCTCGCCGCATGGCCGGCAGCAGCGGGCTCTTGAGCGTCGCTCCCCAAGCGCGCACCTTTTCAGCGATGTTTTCGCGGTAGGCATCCAGCACCTCGCGCGGATCGCCGCGCCGTTCCAGCCGCCCCGAATCCAGCCACCAGATTTCGTCGCACAGCGATTGCAATAAATCCAGCTCGTGCGAAACCATCATCACCGTACTTCCGCCGCTGCGGAGCCGTCCGATTCCCGCCAGCGCTCGCGCCCGCACCAAAGCGTCGTGGTAAGCGAGCGAATGTTCGATCAGCAAGAGGTCCACCGGCGAAAGCTGCAGCGCATCCAAAGGGCCCAGGTAGCGGCGCTCGGCGGGCCCGATCACTTCGCCGGATTCAGGCTTAACCGTTCCCGATGCCAGACGCAGCAGCGCGCTCTTACCCGCGCCTTTCTCTCCGACGACGCCGATCACCGCGCCGCTGGGAGCGGAAACCGTCAGATCGCGCAGGGGCGGGAAGTACACGCCGCGAAAGTCAATTGCCATATTGGAGCGCCATATTGAATTTGAATCGCCATGTTATAGCATGCCAGATGCCGCGCTGGATAGAATGACTCTTGATACTTGCCGCACTGCTGACGCTGGCGATTCCATCCACCGGCATATTCCGTTTACCCGCGGGCGTTACGGAAATAGCGTCTGAAATCCGGCTACCGGACGGCGCGCACGATCTTACGGTGAGCGGTGTTTCCGCGGGCGGCGACCATACAACGCTACGCGCGTCATCTCATTTCGAGGGTCGCGCCATCTTCACTTGCCGCGGTTGCCGCCGCATCCACTTCACGAATTTTGCGCTGGACGGGAATCGTGCCGAACTCGAAAAACCGCTGCCGTTCGCTCCCGCCGACAAAAGTTTCGCGAGCGTGTTCCCGAACAACGGGATTTTGATCGAGGAAACCGACGGGCTTTCCATCGATCATGTGGATTTTGCGAACATCGCGAACTTCGCGGTTCTGATTAATCGTTCCAAGAACGTCGCCATCGATCATGTGTCGGTCGCCGACAGCGGATCGCGCAACGACAAGGGGCGCAACAACACCTCGGGCGGCATTCTGCTCGAACAAGGGACCGAACTGTTTTCCGTCACCGACTCTACGTTCCGGAATATTCGAGGCAATGCGGTTTGGACGCATTCCTACTTTCATTCGCCGCGCAATCGCGAGGGAAAAATCCTGCGCAACGATTTCAGCGAGATCGGCCGCGATGCGATTCAGGTGGGCCACGCCGTCGCCGTCCAAGTGGCGGACAACCACGGCACGCGTATAGGCTTCCCGGTGGATCTGGTGGATGTCGAAAACGGAGGGACCCCCGTCGCTATCGATACGGCGGGCAATGTCGAGCAGTCCACGTACGAGCGCAATCGTTTCGAAGAAATTGACGGAAAATGTATCGACCTGGACGGCTTTCATGACGGGGCTGTGCGCTCGAACACCTGCATCAACCGGCGCGCGCCGGAGGATTATCCGTTCGGGCACTTTGGCATCGTGTTTAATAATGCCAATATCGAAATGCGATCGCAGAATATTCTGGTGGAAGAGAACGAGCTGGATGGGATGAAATTTGGCGGCATTTTCTTAATCGGGACCGGGCACAAGATCCTGCGCAATCGAATGCGTAATATCAATACCGCGCATTGCAACGAGAATCGCGAGAAGTTCGGTTGCTCGGTGTTGGGCGAAGCGGAGGTCTTGGAAACTGGGATTTATCTGGGAAGCCACGCGGAGCATCCCGATCCGGCGCGCGGCAATTTGATCGAAGGCAACACGATTTCGGGCTGGAAGATGAAGACGCGCTGCATCCAAGGGGCCCCGGGTGTCAAGCTCGCCGACAACACGATTCGCGGGAATACCTGCACAGATGAGTAACCGGTTCTCGCGCGTCGGCTTCGTGGTGCTGGTTGGGTGGTTGGCGATATTGGTCCTGATGATGGCTCGCGGCACTTTCGCGCTGCCGTATCTGTCGGACGACTTCGAGCACGGCCGGCTGATCGCGCAAATCCGCGCCGGACTGAGGCCCGCGAGCGATCTCATCACAGTTCCTTTTCATGGCCAAACACTCGTGCTGTTGCGGTTGCTGTTCTGGCTGGGAACGATGCCTGGCGGCATGAGCCTCACTTGGGTGCGGCTCGCGGTCTGCGCGGTCCACATTGCGGGCGCGGCCGGCTGCGCGATTCTTTGCACGCGCTGGACCGGATCACGGCTCGCTGGATTCGTCGCCGGCACCTTGTACGCCGGTGCGTTCGGGTTCATCAATGAGCAGATCTGGTGGCCGTCGAGCGCGATCTTTTGTTTGGGCGGGGCTTTTCTGATTCTCGCGATTGCGGCGATCGAGCAGGACGCACTTGGTTGGGCCGTACTGATGCTCATCGTCGCCGCTTTGGGAATGAACGGCGTCCTGGTCGCCGCGCTCTGTCTTCCTGTTTACTGCTGGTTCACGAGACGCCGGCGAGCCGCAGGCATCTTGTTGGGCGTGATTGTTCCGCTGCTGGCGTTGGCATTTTGGCAACAGACGCGCCAGCATGACCGGGAACAAATCGCGCTCTCGCTGCGTGGATTCGAACTCGGCGCATGGTTGATCGGGACGGCGCCGCTGCGCTTCTTCAGCGGATTTACTACTTTTGCTATTCCCGGATTTCGAACCATCCTCGAATTATCGCCGCTCGCGTGGTTGCCGCTGCTGGCCTCGGCGTGGTTCATGAAGGCGCGCTACGGCCGAGTTCTGCTGCTGGTCTGGACGCCTGCGATCGTGATATCGATCATGGTCGGCCTGGTGCGCGTCAATTATTATCCCGACCGCTACGGCCCCGGAGTCCTGTACATCGCCGACCGCTATTACTATTTCTTCCTTTTTCCGCTGGTCACGCAGTGCGTTTTATTTCTTAGCAGTTTCCGCTTGCCGCGTTGGGGCACGCCGGCTGTTTTCGCCGTCCTGGCCGCCGCACTGATCGCGAGCTACGCGCATTTCCGCGCCAACGTTGTGCTCGGCCATTTCGATTCCGGCCGGCACGCGCTCGAGCAAGGGCGCCTGCTGGTCCAAACCATTCGATCGTCCTCGGCGCGTCCCTTGCTTCTCACCGATGCACCCATCCCGATCGATGGCGCCAACAAGAACACGCTGACGCTCGCGTTCCTGATCTACTCGGAATATCCGCGCGGGATTCCGGGCGTCCGCCTGATCGATGGCCCTCTCGACGCGCGCGGTGCGGTCATCGAAAATTCGATTCTTAACCAATGGGCCGCTGCGCCGCCAGTGTGCGTCATCAATGGCCGCCTTCAGCCGGTTCGCGCGGGGTCGCATATCGATTTTCAAAAAGCGTCTTACGAGGAAGCGCTGACATCCGGATTTTCCTGGTGGGAACCGCCATTCCGCTGGATGGATGAGCGCGGAGAGCTTCATTTGGCAGCCGCACCGGGCGATCTCGTCGTCTCCGCTTACGCTCCGGTTGACCAACTGCATCAGCCTATCCGCGTGACTGTTCGGGTGAACGGGCGTCCTGTTGGCGAATTTGTCATGAGCACACCCGGCCCGCTGGATTACCGCCTGCACATGCCGGAACTCAAGCCCGGCAGCACGGCCAACATCACGCTTCAGAGCAACGTCGTCTGGCACGCGCGCGACCTGCTGCCCCAAAGTCTCGACGAACGCAACCTCAGCATCGCCATTCTCGCGATCGGCTTTGGCGATCCTCATCAGACGCCGCAACCGGCGCCCTGCAATCCATGAGTTCTCAACTCGACGCCCGGCGAATCGTCGCGATCTCGCTCGGCTTGTTCGCGCTCAACGTTCTTATTTGCGCGCCGCTGTTTCGCGTCGAATATCTCGATCAGTTTCGGTCCAACGAAGGCGTGTACATGGCCTTCGGCGAGTTTCTAGCGCGTTACTGGCCGCATATGGGTTGGTTTCCGTGGTCCAACGCGGGGATGCCGTTTGAAGACACGTATCTTCCGTTAGTCGCAATGCTGGTGGCCGTGGTATCGCGCATCGGAAATTGTTCGCCGGCACATGCGTTGCATTTCATCGCGGCACTCACGTATTCACTGGCGCCGGTATTTTTGTTCCTCTTTGCCCGAGCTCTTTCCGGACGCATCGCGCCCAGCGCGTGGGCGGCGGCGCTTTGGTCCCTGGTGTCGCCGGCCGTCATTTTTCCGCGGCTGTTGAACGATCTGGGAACGCCATGGGGCATCCGGCGTTTGCAAAACATCGTGGTTTACGGTGAGACTCCGCACAACGTCGCACTATGTTTGCTTCCGCTATCGCTGTGGTTGACGAACCGGTTCCTGGATAAACCAACGGCTCGCAGATTCACTATCGCCGCCCTGGCAGCCGCGGCAGTGATGCTAACCAACGCCTTCGGCATCGTGGTGGTTTCGGTTTCCACGCTGTTCCTTTTTGCGGCACGTGGCCACCACTCGATCGCGCGATTGGCTTCCATTTGCGGGATCCTCTTCGCGGCCTATCTGGCCATCTGCCGCGCGCTTCCGCCCACGCTGATTCGGCTGCTCGGAACGAATTCCCAGTTCGTAGCGGGCGACTATCGCTTTACGATTTGGACTTACGTTTGGGGCGCTTCGTTCCTGGCGTTCCTGATTGCCCTGTGGACCGTCCTGCGCCGCTTCTGCAGCCCGATGGTCCAGTTCGCTGCTCTTTTTTCCGCGTGCTTCGGTGCGATCACTTTCCTGAGCTTCCACGGCGTAAACATTCTTCCGCAGCCGGAGCGCTATCACATCGAAATGGAGGCCGGGATCTGTTTGCTGGCGGCTTTTCTCCTCGAACCGTTGGCCCGCCGGCTTCCCCAGAGAATCGCCGTATCTTGCGCTTTGGCTTGCATCGTTGCATTGGGCTGGGTTGCGGCGAAAGACTATCGCTTCGCGCGCCACGTGATCCATCCCGCGGACACGGAACAATCGCCCGAATTTACGGAAGCGCGTTGGATTGCGGCCAACCTTCCGGGCGTGCGGGTCTTCGATGCGACAGATGGACAGTGGCTGTTCAATCTTTTTGCCGACAACCCGCAGATGAGCGGCGGCCACGACACCTCAGCGCCCAATTGGACCCAGCGCGTTGCCGTATACACGATACTCACCGGACAGAACGCGGGCGATCGGGATGGGCCGATTTCCATCCTGTGGCTGAAAGTCTTTGGCTGCGGCGCCATCGTGGTGCCAGGCGCGGCCAGCAAAGATTACTATCATTCCATCGCGAACCCAGGAAAATTTGAAGGACGTTTGCCGCTGCTTCGGCGCGACGCGGGCGACTCCATCTACCGGGTTCCGTTGCTAGCCACTTCCTTGGCGCACGTGATTCCGAAATCCGCCGCCGTGAGCAGACGTCCCATTCACGGCTTGGACGTAGATCCGCTTCTGCCGTATGTCGCGGCGTTGGACGATCCGGCGGCGCCACCGGCGAGCCTAAGCTGGAAAGATCCGGATCACGGGAGAATCCTGGCGAAGATGCAACCTTCCGATATTGTGTCGCTGCAAATGACTTACGATCCGGGATGGCAGGCGCGCGTTGACGGCAAGCTGGCCGTGCTGAATCCCGACCAGCTTGGATTCATCGAGATTGATCCGCCATGCTCGGGCGAATGTTCCATCGATCTGGTGTTCGACGGTGGACTGGAGCGAAAGATCGCTTTGGCCGTGAGTGCTATTGCGGTGGCCGCGTTGTTAGCGATGATGTTTATATAGATGCCCGAGACATCCCTTCCAAACTCAGGTGACAACTCCGTCAACGAGCGCATGCGTGCCGATTGGAACCAGCGCGCTCGCGAAGACGCGCACTTCTATGTCGCTTTCGGTGGACGCTTTCAGAACGAGGAATCCTTTGACGCCACGACCGCGGACGTTCTGCCGAGTTTGGAAACCGAGCTCAAGCGTTTTCCAAAGGACGCCAACCGACGCGCGTGGCGCGCTCTCGAGATCGGCTGCGGACCGGGGCGCCTGATCAAGCCGCTGAGCCGCCATTTTGGCGAAATCCACGGCGTCGACGTCTCCGATGAAATGATTCGGTTGGCGCGCGAACGCCTGGCCCACATTCCGCACGCTCACGTCCACGCCACCAACGGCGCCAGTCTCGCGCAATTTGCCGACGAATCGTTCGAATTCGTTTATTCTTACGCGGTGTTCCAGCACATCCCAAGCCGCGACGTGGTGCTCGAATACATGCGCGAGATTCGGCGCGTCCTTAAGCCCGGTGGAATGTTTCGCGGGCAGTTCAATGGACTGGCGCATTCGGGCGATCCCAACACCTGGAGCGGTGTCGTTTTTTCCGCCGACGACATTCGCGCATTTACTCGCGAGAACGGCCTTCAACTCCTGGATCTGGAGGGCGAGCACACACAATACATGTGGACCACCTGGAGGCTCGCCTCTTTCGAGCCAACCCCGGGCAATCAGCAAGCTTCCATCCACCGGATAACTAATGCATGCTCGTGGGAGCCGGCCATCCCCAACCGCGGGCGGCATGCCGCGATCGCACTCTGGACGAAGAATCTACCGCTGGCGTGCGATCTGAATACGATCGAAGTTCTGATCGATGGCGCGCGCGGCGAACCCTACTACATCGGCCCGCCCGGATCGGACGGACTCCAGCAAATCAACGTGTGGTTTCCCGAGGATACCCGCACCGGATTGGTACCGGTGGAACTTCGCTGGAACGGGGAGCGTCTTGGCGGTGGGTTCGTTCGCGTGATTCCTGCCGGCCCGCTGGTGCCGCGCATCGTCGACATTACCGACGGCGTCAACCTGGTAGAGAAAAACCGCAGCGTCAGTGGTCATCTCAAGGTTCATATTGAGGAGCTCAGCTCACCGGACTCGGTCAGCGCGACCATCGACGATCAACCCATTCCGCACCTTGCGATCCTGCGGACCGATCCGCGCCCTCCCCGTCATGAAGTGAATCTGGAACTACCCAAAGGCCTGTCGCCCGGTCCCCATACCCTCCAAATCCACATCGGTCCGCGCCGCCTCATACCGGCAAGAATCGTAGTCGGTTCGTAACGTACTGTACGGCATATAGATATAATCCTTGACGGGCCACTACATATTGGGGCATCATTGCAGACGTGCCCCAGAGCCACCTTAGTGCCAGGCAGGCTACCTCGGGCGACGGTTTGGAGGGAAAATAGAAATGGGACTACTTACGGTCGATCTCGCCAACAGGATTTCGAGCGACAGGATTTCAGACGTGCAAACTACAGCCAAGAAAGCTCTTCCGGCCAACCAGCGCAAGGGCGTCAGCTTTCCTAAATACTTCACGCAGAAGCTCGAACCGGGCAAAACGCCATACGACGAGATCAACTGGGAGCTGCGCACCGCCGCCATCGCGAGCGACAAGGGCGCCATCATCTTCGAGCAGGATGAAGTTGAGGTGCCGGCCGAATGGTCCCAAACGGCCACCAACATCGTCGTCAGCAAATATTTCTACGGCAAGATGGGGTCGCCCGAGCGCGAGCGCAGCGTCCGCCAGCTAGTGCATCGCGTGGTGGACACCATCGCCGATTGGGGCGCGAAGGGTCGCTACTTCAAGACCAAGCCGGATTTCGAAAACTTCCGCGACGAGCTGGCGCACCTGATGCTCACGCAGAAGGCCTGCTTCAATTCGCCGGTGTGGTTCAACGTCGGCGTGCAGGAGCCGCGCGGCTATGGCTATTACTACGACGAAGCCGCCGAAAATATCGTGAAGATGAAGAAAGGCGAGTCGCGCCCGCAGTGCTCGGCCTGCTTCATCAACTCGGTGAAGGATTCGCTTGAATCGATTCTCGATCTCGCCAAGACCGAGGGCATGCTGTTCAAGTGGGGCTCCGGCACCGGCACCAATCTTTCGCCGTTGCGCGAAGAAGGCGGGGGGCTCGCGGGCGGTGGTACCGCTTCCGGTCCGCTGAGCTTCATGAAGGGCTTCGATGCCTTCGCCGGCGTGATCAAATCCGGCGGCAAGACGCGCCGCGCCGCGAAGATGGTGATCCTGAATGTGGATCACCCCGATATCGAGCCGTTCATCTGGTGCAAGGCCAAGGAAGAGAAGAAGGCCCACACGCTGATCGACGCCGGCTATGACGCCGCGATCGATGGCGATGCGTACGGCTCCATCTTTTTCCAGAACGCCAACAATTCGGTGCGCGTCACCGACGAGTTCATGGAAGCCGTGGGGGCAGACGGCGATTGGTGGACCCGCTCGGTGGCTACCAGCCAGCCGAAGGAGCGTTACAGCGCGAAGGAACTGCTACGGCAGATCGCGCAGGCCACGCACCAATGCGGCGATCCGGGGATGCAGTTCGACACCACCATCAATCGCTGGCACACGTCGAAGGCGACGGCGCGCATCAACGCGTCGAACCCGTGCTCGGAGTACATGTTCCTGGACGATTCGGCCTGCAATCTGGCATCGCTCAACTTGATGAAGTTCGTCGGGCCGGGTGGGGAATTCGACGTTGAAGCGTTTCGTCATGCCTGCGACACCATCACGCTCGCGCAGGAGATCATCGTCGACAGCGCCAGCTACCCGACCGAAAGGATCGCGAAGAATTCGCACGATTTCCGCCCGCTGGGCCTGGGCTACGCCAACTTGGGCGCGCTTCTGATGTCGATGGGCATTCCTTATGACAGCCCGCAAGGTCGCGATTGGGCCGCTGCCATCACAGCCGTCATGTGCGGCCAGGCGTATCTTACCAGCGCTCGCATTGCCGAAGCGGTGGGCCCGTGCCCCGGCTACGCGGTGAACGAGGATTCGTTCCTGGATGTCATTCTAATGCACGGTAAAGCCGTCAGCGGAATCGATAGCAAGCGCGTGCCGGACGATCTGTTTGCGGCTGCGGTCAATTGCTGGAACGATGCTTATACGCTCGGCGAGCGCGTCGGCTTCCGCAACGCGCAGACCACCGTGATCGCGCCCACCGGCACCATCGGATTCATGATGGATTGCGACACCACCGGCATCGAGCCTGATCTGGCGCTGGTGAAATACAAGAAACTGGTCGGCGGCGGGATCATCAAGATCGTCAACAACACCGTGCCGCAGGCGCTCATTAAGCTCGGCTACACGCCCGAGCAAGTGGAGATGATCGTCACGCACATCGACTCCACGGGAACGATTGAAGGCGCGCCGGCGCTGAAGGACGAGCATCTGCCGGTCTTCGATTGCAGCTTCCGCCCGCAGAACGGCAAGCGGTCGATTCATTACATGGGCCACGTGCGCATGATGGCCGCGACACAGCCGTTTATTTCGGGCGCGATTTCGAAGACCATCAATATGCCTGAAGAGTCCAGCGTGGAAGACGTGATGGACGCTTACATGGAAAGCTGGCGGCTGGGTCTGAAGGCCGTGGCGATTTATCGCGACAATTCCAAGCGGGCGCAGCCGCTGAGTTCGGGAACCGGCAAGGGCGAGAAGAAAGCGACGTCGACCGCCGTGGTCCCGACCGTGACCGAGAAAATCGTGTACCGGCCCATCCGGCGCAAGTTGCCCGACGAGCGGCAATCCATCACGCACAAGTTTTCCATCGGTGGCCACGAAGGCTACATCACGGTGGG
>JBKQHJ010000031.1:0-33425 GCA_052148835.1 Bryobacteraceae bacterium | reverse complement strand
CCAGAGCCCACCTCCGCTTCACCAGCCGAGGGCTATTTTGAAGGAGAAGAGGCTGTTTGAGTAGCGAAAATCATTAAATGGCAGGTGTGTCAATCGCGGATTGTCTCAGTGGAGGGGTTCACCCCACGCGACCGTGGCAAAACCGTGTCAAAACCCCTCCCCTTGAGCTGCCTTGGGTTAGCTTTGAGCGAAAAGCAGATTCCCCAAATTGTTGAAAGCCTTGAAAGTGGATACGAACTGAAAGAAGCTTTGGAGACGATTGCCGTGCGTGTGAAACAGGCGCTCTAACCAACTGAGCTACGCGCCCTCGCTGAATCAGCTTTCGTTTTAGATCACCTGCCAATTTGCTGCACACCGCCGCTCCCACCGTAGCTTTGCCTGCATATCAGGATATCGCCTAAGGCAAACCATCTAGAGCCAACACTGAGAATCCTTTCCAAAAACTACTGATCGCTTAAGGTAGCCTGCAGCGGCACTCCTCCCCGTCCGATCTTCTTAGTAAGTGCCAGCCGAAGTACTAATGGATATCCACGCGCGTCCCGGCCAGCCTAGCGCATCGCTTCTCACAATGGCGAGTCTCGGAATGGCGAGTCATACATGAAGTCCATCGGCAAGTATCAGGTAATCGAAGAACTGGGCGGCAGCCCGGTGGGGAAAACCTACCGGGTTCGCGACGCGTTTCGGCATCGCGAATTTGCGGCTAAAGTTCTCGAAACCGTTCCAGATCTCACTGCGGAGGCGAAAGAGCAGTTCTGCGGCTATCTGGCATCCTGCGCCGAACTCACCCACCGCCACATCGCCAAGGTCCACGATCTCGGTGAAGTCGACCAGGGAATCTTCGTGGTCACCGAGTGGCGCTCCGGCACGGACTTGAGGCGGTTCATCGAATCGAATCACGACTTGCCGCTCGATCAAAAGCTGGGAGTAATGGCTCAAGTAGCGGAGGGCCTCGCGTTCGCGCACTCGCGCGGGATCGCGCACGGGAATCTGAAACCGAGCAACATTTTCGTCGACGCCGAGCGCGATGTGGCCATTCTGGATTTCGGCATTGCCAAGTGGCTCGGGGCGCTGCTCGAAGCCGGCTGCCGCCGCGAGGGGCTGGTGGCCAACTACCTGGCTCCCGAACAAGTGTTGGGGCAGCCATTCGACGCCCGTTCGGACATCTTCGCCCTGGGGCTGATGCTATATGAATTTGCTTCCGGGAAATATCCGTTTTCGGCTGCCGCCGGCCTGATTCCCCGTGAGATTGTGCACGGCGAACCGGAGCCCTTAAGCCAGCTAAACGCGCAAATCCCCGAAGACCTGGAACAACTGGTAGCGCGGGCATTGAAGAAAACTCCCGAGCAGCGCTTGCAGACCGCCGAAGAGTTTGCCTCAGGCCTGTACCTGGCGGCGCAACAGTTCCGGCATGCCGCTGCTTCGGCAGCGCCCAGCGCGGCGCCGGCCATCGAAGCACAGTCCAACGACGAGGAGGTGAATCAGCTTCCGCCCGCGCTCACGTCCCAGCCCATGCCTCTCGAACCGGCGGCGCCATCAGTTCCAGAAGCAGCGGAGCGATTACCTGCAGAGCAGCCTGTGGTTCGCGAACGCCCGCAAGACGCCGAGCCCCAGGCGCGCCCTTGGACCGCGCGGTCCTACGCCGCCGGCAAGCCGATTGCGCCAATAACCGCCGCTGGCGCGCAGACCGCGCCAATACCCAAAGAAACACCGCCGGGCCGTCCTGCGGCAACGCCTGCCTATCGCCCGCCAACGCCGCCGGAATCGCCTGCATTTTTGCCGCCGCAGTCCTTTATCAAACCGGTCACCCTGCCACCCCCTCCGGTTCCGTCGAAGTCAGGCAAGCTGAGCAAGGGTGTGCTTACGGCCGTGATAGGGCTGATCCTGGCCGTTGCTATGGTGGGTTCCTTTATATCGCGGCAAAATCTGAAAGCCTCGCAGAACAAGAGCCATGTCGTCGCGCCCCCGAGTGAACCAGCGGCGCCCGTTGCGAAACCTTCCGCGCCCCGGCCAGAGCCCGCCGCTACTCAGGTTCGCGTTCCGAAGCCCGAGGAGACGACGCCCGAGGAAGCAGTCAATCCGGAAGTATCGGCCCCACAAATCTTGAATGGCCCGGTCCGAACGCTGTGGGAGTCCGGCCGGTATGCCCAAGCGCTGGCGCTGGTCAATCAAGTCTTAGCCAGCGACTCAACCAATGAGAACGCGCGCTCCTGGAAGAAAAAAATTCGGGAAGCGCAAGCTGCCGAAGCAGCTTTGAAATAGGACCGTTATGAGAAGCCTGATGCTCTCCACTGTTTGGGCTGCCGTATTCGTTACGGCGCTAGTTGCTGTTCCGGGATTAAGCGCGCCCACCGATCCCAAGCCGGCGCACGGAAAGAAGTCCGCCGATCCGTTCCTCACCGGCGATCCTTTCACGCTCGATCAGGTGCTTATTCTGCTGAAGCAGGACGCCATCCCGCTGCGGCGCCGCAAAGAAGCCATCGAGAACCGTGGTGTCGCCTTCGCGCTTTCTTCCGACGCGCTGCTGAAGCTGCAGTCGGCCGGAGCGACGGACGACATTCTGGATGTCATCAAAAGCAAGGCAAAACCGGTGGCGGCTGCTCCGGTTGCTCCCAAGCCCGCCGCCAAAGGCATGCTGACTCTCACCTGCGCTCCGGCCGAGTGCCAGGTGAGTTTGAACGGCACGACGATCGGACCAACCGCCGGAGGCAAACTGGAAGTGGCTGGCCTGACGCCCGGCAATTGGGTGGTCGATTTTGCGAAAGAAGGCTTCGCCGGACACCAGAGCGTGGTAGTAGTTGAGCCGGCCAAGAGCACCACGGTGGCTGCGACGCTCGATCCCGATCGCGCCGCTAGGGAAGCCTTCGGAAAACAATTGTTCCAAAAGATGATCCATGCGCTGGGAGGCGACGACGGGCTCAAGACTCTTGGCTCGGTCCAGGCCGCCGGCAGTACAACGCTGTGGGGGCACGACGGCTCCAGCGTGCGCTGGACGCTGCTGATGCGGAATCGAACCGACCGCGCTTTGTTCCAAGCCAAAGCGGGCCGCATTCTGCATGAAGTTATGTTTGAGGGAAGCGAGTTTAAAGCGAGCAAAAATCTGAAGGGCGACGACGCGCTCCAACTGCCTACCGACTTTGGAATGATTCGCGACGATCAACTGCCCGCCTTAATCGCGCGTCTGCAGGGTCCCAGCTACAAGCTGGTGGCGGACCACCCCGACGCCATAGCCGGCGAGGAGTATTCGATTGTCGCCGAATCGGGTACGGAGAAAATCTCGATCGGCCTGGATGCGGATTCGCGCCCGCAGAGGGTCAAGATTGCGACGGCGGCCGGCATCGGCTCGGCGCTGATCACCTATGCCGACTACATCCAGAACGGGAACGCCTTCTACCCCAAGACGATGCTGATCAAGCCCGAAGGCCAGCAGCAGGGCATCGAAGTAAAGTTTGATAAAGTGGAGTTAAACCCCAACTTGAAGGACCCCGACTACCGGCTCCGAGGCAAGGCGCTGGTGGAACTGGAAAATTGAGATCGTAGCCCTCTCCCGTACCGTCGTAAGAATAGATTGTCGACAGAAAGTCGGATCTTTTTCAAAATTCCTTCGTCTAACCAGACATGGCGAAAGTTGCGTCGGTTGAGGCTGAGTATCGATCCGCTTTTGAGGATTTCTCGCGCAAGGCGCAGCGCGTGCAACTGCTGACGGAACAGCCCACGGGCGACCGAGAGGCCTTTGAAACGGCTCTGTTGGAGCTCGAAAAGGCGCATTTGGCCTACAACGATGCGCGCGACGCCCTGGTGAATTCGCTGCTGCCTTCGCCGCACAAGCCGCAGCCAGATCTCGCCGTCCAAGAGCATCGAGTCCAAGATCATCGGCAGGACGTCCCGGCCATCGCGGAACTCCTGTGGGAGAGCGCCGGACGGCCAACCGGCACGGCCGAAGAGGACTGGCTCCGAGCCGAGGCGATTGTCGATTGTGCCGTCGCGGCGACGTCCTGCGCCGACTAATTTTTCCTGTCAACTCGCGCTGACGGCCTGCGCGGCAATAGCTTCGATCTGTTTAATGTGATTGCGGTCGTGTCCCGCCATCGTTTCGACAATGGTCTGAAACGTCATGCTGCCACGTTCGGGATGAGTGACTGGTTTGGCGAAATCGGCGGGCTTCACGGATCGGATCAACGCTACGTTCCAAGCGCGCAGCGCCGATAAAGCAGCCAGCGCGAGCCGCGCGTCGCCCGCGGAATAGCTCTTCGCCCACAGATCCTGATCGAAGGGCTGGATGACGTGATGATCCTCGGCCAGCGTCTGACGCAAGCGGAAGGCAAAGGCTATTTCGCCGTCGGCCAAATGGGAAATGATATCGCGGGCGCTCCACTTGCCGGGCGCGGGCGGCACTTTCAAACGTTCCGGACCGATGGTCTCGACTAATTGCGCGAGCCGGCGCGGCGTCTCTGAGATGACTTCGAGCGGCGGGCGCTCACCCATGTGACCGGCATAGGGATTCATCGCGTCTATTTCTCCTTCGTCTGATCTTCCGGCAACGGATCGGGCGTGTCGAATTTGATGGTCGACCCGGTTTCAAACTTGCGATACAGCCGGAATTCGATGTCGTTCCTGGTGCCGTAGCGCGCCAGTTTGGACGTGAGCACGGCCTTCAACGGCAGCATGTACTGCGAGTCGCCGATGGTTTGAAAGTCGTAGTCCAGCGATTCGTGAATCTCGTGAATCGGAAATCCGGTTGGGATGTTGTAGGGGTTCAGGGTGATCTTGGTCAGCGTCTTGGTGTCGCGATCGACGTAGATGAGTCCGCGATAAGCCGGAACAATCTCCTGATTGGTTTCGACTTCTTTGACATGATATTGCGAATATTCCTGCGCGATGTCATAAGCGAACACGTAGTTGCGGCGGCCGCGCAGAGTGGCCCAGTGGTCCCAAGAGAACTGCGCCTGGCTTCGCGGATCGAAGATGTCGCTCATCATGGTGCCGAACTCGCCGGCAGAGACTGTGCCGCCGAGCTGCTCCATCTTGACGTTGTTCACCGGCTGATTGTCTTTGAGAATCACTTCGTAATCCTCGTGCTGGCCGTTGTAGCTCAACCGCGCGGTGATTGTGTCCATGTGATACCAGCTGGTGCCGGTGCCGGCACGGTCGACGTCGCGCCGCGTCACCTGCACGCAGATGAAGTTGGGCAGGCTCTTGGTGTAATTTTCCACATATTCGCGCGCTTCGTCGATGACCTTGGCCTGTTCGACGGAATCGGGCGGCGGAATCGGGACCACCACAGGCGCGGGCGGAGGCGGAGCGGCTTCGGGCAGGCTGGCCGAGGCGTCGCCCAATTCCTTGAGCGCGGCGACAGTCTTCGGGCCTGCGCCCAGGCTCTGCAACTCTTCGATGGCGCGGTCGTCGAGCTTCTCGGTCATTTTGAAATGGCGCAGGGTGTCGGCCACTTGTTTGTCGGGCTGCTTGAGCGAGACGGCGGACTTGATGAAGTCGGTCAGCTTGGCCACGGTCAGAGGCATTTCGCCGGCCGCGGTGAGGGCGAGCGAGGTCACCAGGAGTAGCAGGCAACGCATAATTCTATTTTGCCCGATTCTTGCAATCTCGCGGTAATTCCGCTTCCTCACGGTCGCGGCTCAGTTCAGGGTTAGTTAACAAGACCGTGGCACTTTTTGTACTTTTTGCCGCTGCCACAGGAGCACAGATCGTTGCGGCCGGGCTTGGGCGCGGCGATTACGTCCTCTTCTTCCTCCGAGTCGTCGGGGAAGAACACCGGATCTTTGCCGTGCAGCATCAGCCGTTGATCGAGAGCGATGCGGACGAGATCTTCTTCGTCATCGCGGAATCCGCCGGCGGCTTTTTCCACTTTGGCCATCAGCGCGCGAATGCGGCCTGAAGAGGTTTCACCAGGCACTGACAGCGCGTAGGCGAACAGCGCGTCGGTGCGAAATTCTTCATCATCGAAAAGGCCTTCGAGCCGGGGCGCCTCGGAAGAAAGATTGAGATAGCCGATACCCCAGATGGCTTGCGTCTTGATGGCGGGGTCGGGGTCGTCGAGGTGCTTGGGAGGATAAGCGGAAAAGCGCTTGTCGAAGGATCGCGCCATGGCTTTGAGCGCCTTGGCACGGCCCGCGGGCGTCTGATAAAGATCCAGAATCGCCTGGTAAACCACGGCGTCATCGGATTGTTCGGCCAGCCCGATGGTGGCGCCGGATTTTTCTTCGAGAGACGCATTCGGGTCGGCCAGCACCTTCAGCATGGCACTGCGCAGGTCCGGCTCATCGCCGATCTCGCCGAGCGCTTCCCAGCACGCCCCGCGCACCGTAGCGTCGGGATCGGTCTTGGCAAGCTGGACCAGGCGTGCGCGAACATCGTCGGACAATTCGGCGCCCTGGAAACTTGATGCGACATCCGCTCGCAGACTGGCTGAGCCGTGTTGGAGCATCGCCAGGCGGTCTTCATCTTCGAGCGCGCTAAAGTCGGGCGCGAGTTCTTCCGGGTACAGGCTCCAGATGTCGAATTGCTCGTGGGCGGATTCCGGTGCAGCTTCCGCGGGCGCTTCCACGAGCCGCGAAAGACTCTCGATCACCGCTTGTAAGGGCGCGCGGGCGGAGGGTTGGTCGGCCGGGATTTGTGCCAGCGCGGCTTCAATGGCCGGAGCGGCGGCGGGATCGCCATACATTTCCAGACACAAGGCCGCGTCTTGCGGATCGTTTTCGAGGCGCCGCGTCAGTGCCGCGAGCACGCGAGGGTCGCGAGTACGCAGGGCCGCAAGCACGAACGGCACATCGCCAGCATCCTTCCCGTCGAGATCGGTGAGCAATTCGAGCAGGGGCGCAACGGCCGGCTCGCCCAACTCGACCATGGCCTCCACCAGATCGTCGGGGACATCGGCCGGGTTATCGCGAACGACGCGCACATAAAATGGCAATGCGGCGGGGGTGTGAAGCGAGTGAAACAGGTCGATCAGCAATGGATCGAGATCCATCAGATCGTCCGCGTGATTCTGAGCGGCGAAACGTACAATATCGGGAAGCGAGTTCTCGGGGAAATCGAGGATGGCGCGCAGAAGCCGCTGGTCCACGGGAATGTAACCGTGTCCAGCGGACTGCAACAGTTGATAGGCCGCTACACCTTCATAGCGGCCCGGATCGAGGATTAATTCAGGATGCGGCAGGGGAACTACTCTTCTTCTTTGACCACCGTCACCGTGACTTCGGCCGTCACCTCGCGGTGCAATCGGACGGGCACCTTGAACTCACCCAGAGTTTTGATCGGCTCCTCGAGGACGATCTTGCGGCGCTCGATAGTGTAACCCTGCTTTTCGAGCGCTTCGGCGATGTCTTTGGCGGTCACCGAGCCGAAGAGCTGGTCGTTCTCACCGGCCTTTTGCGCGATACTAATCGAGACCGCGCTCAGCATCTTGCCGAGATCCTTGGCTTCGCCTTCCACCTTGGCTTCACGCCGCAAGTGGGCCTGCCGCTCCTGCTCGACGATCTTCTTGTTCGATTCAGTTGCCGGGACGGCCATCTTGTTGGGCAGCAAAAAATTGCGGGCGTAGCCAGGCGCCACCTTCACCAGTTGGCCGCGTGTACCCAACTTGTCAATATCTTCTCTTAGAATCACATCCATGATGACGGTCTCCTTAGATCGCCGTAGCGAACGGAATCAGCGCGATGTTGCGCGCCTGTTTGATGGCTTCCGCCAGCCGTTTCTGATGCGGCGTGCAGACGCCGGAGATGCGGCGCGGCACGATCTTTCCGCGCTCGGAAATAAAAGCCGAGAGCATCCGCACGTCTTTGTAGTTAATGTCGTCGATCTTTTCGACACAGAACCGGCAAACCTTCTTGCGCCGGAAATATTGCTTCTTGGTGGCGAGCGCTTTGTCGCCGCCGGTGGGCCGCATGGAGCCGCTAATAGGACGTCCGCCTCGTTGTTCGGCCATGTTATTCTCCTACCTTCTCGGCAACCGGAGCTGCGGTGGGAGCTCCCGGCATGGGAGCGCCAGGCCGGGGACCGCTCGGTTCGGCCACGCCCGCCATCACATGCTCGAGCGGCACGGCTGGGGCGGCCGGAGGAGCCGGCTTACGCGCGGCGCGCTTTTCGCGCTCTTTCTTGCGCTTTTCGATTTTCTTCAGCTTTTCGTCGATGCGGACGCTCTGGAATTTCATCACCAGGTCCGACACGCGCAAGCGCCGTTCCAGTTCGATGACGCTCTCCGGTTTGGAAGTGAACTGGAGCAGAATATAGAAGCCTTCACTGCGCTTTTGGACTCGATAGGCCAGCTTGCGTATGCCCCATTTATCCGATTTGTCGACGTTGCCCCCCTGGGAGGCAATAAAGGTGGTCAGTTGTTCGATCAAGCGATCGATTTCTTCTTCCGGCGCATCCGGCCGGACAATAAACAGCTCTTCGTAGATCCTCATTCTTCCTCGTTTAAGCCTTGGGCGCGACGATTAAATTTCGCCATGGACTTTTCGACGCCTTCAGCGATGATGGACTCCACTGCCTGTGAAGCATAATCCAGCAGCTCATCCAACTCTTGTTTGTGCGCCCGCTTCAACTTCGCGAGCACAATTTGAGCGCCGTCCTTTTCGCGACGGCCCCCATGAACTCCCAGGCGAACCCGGGGAAACTCTTTGGTCCCGATACAATCGATTACCGAACCGATGCCCCGGTGACCGGCGGCCGAGCCATTGGGCCTGATCCGCAACGACTGCCAGGGCAGGTCCAGCTCGTCATAAACCAAAATCAAATCGGCCGGTGCAATCTCATTCTTCACCAGCAATCCTTCGACCGACTCGCCGCTCCGATTCATGTACGTCTGCGGCTTGGCGAGCAGCACCTTCTTACCCGCCACAATTCCCTGCCCGACCAAGGCCATCGAATCCTTGCGGCTTACTTTGATAGCGCTACGTTCAGCAAGCCGGTCGATAACCAGGAATCCGAGGTTGTGAGCTGTCGACTCGTACTCTTTGCCGGGGTTGCCCAGGCCAACCACCAATTTCTCGAACTCGCTCATGGGGACCGCAATTGGCCCGTGGCCTTCCAGGAACGTGCCGGGCCGCCAATCGCCAATGGCCAAAAGCCGGGCTGCAATTCCTACTTCTTCTTGCCCTTCTCCGGCTCGGCCTCCGCTTCCTCTTCCTTCTTGCCCTTCTTGATCACTTCCGGTTCGGCCGGCGCGGCGGCAACAGCGCCTTCGGCAGCCGGGGTCTCCACAACCTCAGCCTTGAGAGTGACCACGTGCGCCAGTACCTGCTCGGGAGCACTCACCAGCTTCACCGACCCGCCGAGGGGAATATCGCTGGCACGCAGGTTCTGACCGATCATCAGCTCCGTCACGTCCACCGTATAAGACTCCGGGATCTCATCGGGGAGACACTCGACCTCGACCTCACGCGTGATCGCTTCGAGCAAGCCACCCTGCAGCTTGACGCCCTTCGGCTCGCCAGTGGTAAGCACGCGCACCTTCACCACAATGCGCTTGGTGAGATCGATGCGCTTGAGGTCGACATGCAGCAAATTCTCGCGGACCGGATCGCTCTGCCAGTCGACGATCATAACGGGAGTGTCTTCGCCGCCCTGCACCGAAAGATTGAAGATCGTGTTGTGCCCGGTATTGCTATGCAGGATCTTGTTCACGTCCTTGGGGCTTACCGCCACCGCCACGGCGGGTCCGTCGGATCCATATAACACCGCCGGCGCCAGGCCTTTCACGCGCAAACGGCGCGCTTCGTTCTTACCACGCGTCGTGCGCGGTTCCGCGGTCACTGTAATGTCTTTTCTCATAATCTCTGTCTTTCTTTACCGCACTGCTCGGCAGACGGCTACCTTGTTCTTACCAGGCCGCGCCTGCGTTCTTCCTTCTAAATAAATAGGGTGCTTACCGAACCATCCTCGTGAATCGATTGAATGGCACGGGCTAGCAAAGGCGCCACCGAAAGGGTCTTGATGCGGCTGCACCGCATGGCGTCCTCGCGCAAGGGAATCGAATTGGTGACCACCACTTCCTGCAAGCAGGATTCCTGAATCCGTTCCACGGCCGCTCCGGACAACACGGCATGCGTGGCGCAAGCGGTCACCGTCAGCGCGCCATGCTTCAGCAGCGCCTCGGCGGCCTTCACCAGCGTCCCGGCCGTATCGATCAGGTCGTCCACAATCAAACAATGCTGTCCTTCGACGTCGCCGATGATGTGCATCACTTCAGCGACGTTTACCTCAGTCCGCCGTTTATCGATAATCGCCAGCGGCGCGTTCAAATGCTTGGCGAAAGCGCGCGCGCGCTCCACGCCACCAGCGTCGGGCGAAACCACGGTCATGTCCCTGCGCCCGATGGACTCAAAATATTCGAGCATCACCGGCGCCGCGAAAAGATGATCCACGGGAACGTCGAAGAACCCCTGAATCTGAGCCGCGTGCAGGTCCAAAGTCAGCACACGATCCGCTCCGGCTCTCTGAATCAGGTTCGCGATCAACCGGGCGGAGATAGGCATTCGCGGCTTGTCTTTCCGATCCTGCCGCGCATACCCATAATAGGGTAGCACCGCCGTGATGCGCTCCGCAGAGGCGCGTTTCAGCGCATCAATCATGAGGAGCAATTCCATGATGTGCCGGTCCACCGGAGTGGAGGTGGGCTGGACCGCGAAAACATCCGCGCCCCGAACGTTTTCGAGAATCTGCAGGCGAATTTCGCCGTCTGAAAACGGTTCCACCTCGGCTGCGCCCAGCGTACAACCCAGGGAGGCGCAAATCTTAGCCGCCAACGCCGGATTGGCGTTGCCCGTGAAAATCTTCATCTGCTCGAATCTCATCGTGCGTACCGGTCTTGCGGCGGCCATGTTCTGCTTTCCGAGGACACTGCCAATTGCCGCCACCAAAGCGCACGGTAGCGGCCACGGCTCACCATACTAAATGGATAAACCTGATTGCCCGGGAACTCTTTCCGGAACCGCCCGGCTGCGCGATCCCTTAACTCGCGGCTCGGGAACAGTCCGAAAAGCGCGGACCCACTCCCGGTCATCATAGCCCGCTGAGCTCCCAATTTCAGCAGCTTTCCCTTAATCGATTTTAAATGAGGATGTTGCCTAAACACAACCGTTTCAAAATCGTTAATGGCTGGCCATTGGCTATTGGCTGTTGGCCATTGGTTGGCGAGTACGAACGTCTGGAATGTATTTAGGATAGCCCTTGAAGGCTCACCTAACGCATCACGTTTGAGCGCGGCATAGGCAGAGGGGGTGGAAGAGTGTATACCAGGTGCGACGATTAATCCTGGGCTCGGCGGAACATCAGGTAAGGGATAAAACTCGGTGCCTCGGCCGAGGCCGACGGCGGTGCCTCCGATCAGGAAAAACGGAACGTCGCTGCCCAGTTCGGCGGCCAATTCCAGGAGTTTTTCGAGCGAAACCTTCTTGTTAAGAAGCGCCGGCAGGGCAAGCAGCACGGTGGCTGCGTTGCTGGATCCGCCGCCGAGTCCCCCTCCCATAGGAATCCGCTTGTGCAAGCGGATTCGCAATTGGCAATTGGCTTTGCAGGCACGCAATACGAGGTCAGTGGCGCGGAGAATCAGGTTGGCCGGAATGTTCAGGCTGTCTTCGAGCTCCACCTTGGTGCGGCCGGGGCGGTACTCGATCTCAATCGTGTCGGCGAGCGAGATGGTTTGAAAGATGGTTCGAAGCTCATGGAAGCCGTCGGGGCGCTTGTGAAGAACCCGGAGGTCGAGATTGATCTTGGCCAGCGAACGCAGCCGGACGTGGGCTGGCATAGGGGAGCCGGGCATTAGTAATGGATCAGCGAATACACGTCGTAGCCGTTGAGTCTTTGGCGTCCGCTCAAGAAGTCCAATTCCAGGATGAATCCCAGGCCCGCCACTTTGCCGCCGAGTGTTTCGACCAGGCGAGCCACGGCCGCGGCGGTGCCACCGGTGGCCAGCACGTCATCGATGATGAGCACGTTCTGGCCGGGCGTAATGGCGTCCCTGTGAACTTCGAGGATGTCCGTTCCGTATTCGAGCGCGTATTCGATGCGTTCCCGCTCGGCCGGCAGCTTCTTTTCCTTGCGGACGGGGATGAATCCGTAGCCGAGCGCATAGGCGACCGCGGGCGCGATGATGAAGCCGCGCGCTTCGATGCCGAGCACCAGATCGATGGGTGTGGAGCGATAGCGTTCGGCCAGAGAGTCGATCACGCCCTTGAATCCGGCGGGGTTTTTCAGCAGCGTGGTGATGTCGTAGAAGTTGATGCCGGGCTTCGGAAAATCGGGGACTTCACGGATGAGCGCTTTCAGTTGGTCCATTTAGAGAACTCGTATTGTAACATCCGATTGTCGTAAGCTTCTCCTTATGCCACTGCTCGAATCGTCTCAGGTTATGGCCTTTAGCGCGACTACGGACGCTGAGCGCGCCAAGGCGTTTTATCGCGATCAGCTGGGGCTCAAACTCGTTAGCGACGAACACTTCGCGCTGGTCTTCGATGCGGGAGGAACGATGCTGCGCGTTCAGCGAGTGAAAGAAGTTCGGGTGGCGCAATACACCGCGTTAGGCTGGCAAGTGCCGGACATCGCGGCCAAGGTAGATGATCTGGAGCGGGCCGGCGTGAAGTTTGAGCGCTACGGCTTGCCGGGCCAAGATGAGAAAGGCATCTGGACGGCGCCGGGCGGCGCGGCCAAGGTGGCGTGGTTCAAGGATCCGGACGGGAATATTCTGAGCCTGACGCAGTTTTAGTCGATCAAGCCGTTGCGGACCGCGAATCGCACCAGTTCGCCGGACGAGTGTAGATTGAGCTTCTCCATGATCTTGCCGCGGTGCGCATCCACGGTGTAAACGCTCAGGTTCAACGTACCGGCGATTTCCTTGTTAGTTTTGCCTTCGGCGATCATCTGGAGCACTTCGCGCTCGCGGCTGGTGAGCAGGTCCAGCGGGTCGGTGACGTGCTTGCGATAATCGCTCAGCACGGCGTCGGAAACGCCGGGGCTTAAGTAGCCTTCGCCTTTGGCCACGGCTCGCACGGCGTTCACCAGATCGCTGTCGATGGAATCTTTCAGCAGATAGCCGCGGGCTCCGGCGCGCAGAATCTCGCGCACGTAAACCGAGTCCTTGTGCATGCTGAGGGCGAGAACGCGGGTGCGGGGCGCCGAAGCGATTAGACGCCGCGTGGCTTCTATTCCGTTGAGTTCCGGCATGGCCACGTCCATCACCACAACGTCGGGATGGAGCTGCTCGGCCAACTCCACAGCCTCCCGTCCGTTGCCTGCCTCGCCGACGATTTGCATGTCGGGCTGAGTTTCCAGGATGAGCCGAAAGCCTTTGCGAACCATAGCGTGATCGTCGGCAAGCAGGATTCGTAGCATGGTTAGCCCGTAGCTCCCGACACATTTGTAGCACCCTGGAGCGGGGCCCACAGATCCACGACCACGCCATCCTGGGAGTTGATTTCCAGCTCGCCGCCGACGCTTTCGGCGCGCGCACGCATGCCCACCAGGCCGAGGCCCGCGGAGCCGTCTCCATTAAACCCGTGCCCGTTGTCCTTCACTCTAAGATGCACGCGGCCACTGTTGCGGGCGAGCTCGATGTCCACTCGCGTTGCGCCCGAATGGCGCGCGACGTTGGTGAGCGCTTCCTGCACGATGCGAAACAGGTGCGTTTCGGTCTCATCGGCCAGGCGTCCGTCGAAACTGGATTTGTAGTCGACTTCGATGCCCGTGCGTTGGCCAAAGCGCTCGGCCAGCCAACGGATGCCCGCGTCCAGGCCGAAGTCGTCGAGGATGGTCGGACGCAATAGGTGCGAGAGCTCGCGGACATTTTGGATGGCCTCGTCAATCAGACGCCGGCAGTCTTCCAGGCGCGCCGGATCGGGAGGGGCATTGGGATCGAGCGCCGTCACGTTGGCTTTGATCGCGGTGAGCGATTGGCCGAGCTCGTCATGCAACTCATGCGAAAAGCGCCGCGCTGCTGTTTCCTGGCTTTCGAGCATGTGCCAGGTGACCCGCGCAAGATCGGACGATTGTTGGGTCATCCGGCGGAACAGTTGGGTCGTGATTCTGACCGTGAAGACGGCGCACAGCAGCGCCAACAGAACGCATCCGGCGAGTAGCCCGAGCGATTCGTGGACCAGTTGCGCCGACCGCTGATCGATGCGCGTTTGGGCCGCCTGGGTCCGGCTGGCATTGTTCGCGATCAGTTTGGCGACGATCGTGGTGACTTCTTCGTGATGGCGCAACAGATCGCGCGAGGTGTATGTGGGCACGTTCTTGCGGACCAGCAACCGCCGCGCTTCGCTCGAAAAGCCCTTGACGGCTGAGCTGAGCTGGCGCCAGAGTTCGGCCTGCGGCGTGGTGGACGCTTCGGCGACGATCCGTTCGACGGCCTGGTCGGCGTCGTCCAATTGGGTGAGGAGGCGCTCGCGCTCGGAAAGCTCGGGGCCGCGCGAAAGCTTGTAGAATGCCGCATTCAGGGTGTCCTGCTCGCGCTGGAGTTCGTCAATGAGCCGCGTCGTGATGAGGCCGTTGTGAACGATCTCGGCCGAGTTCTCCTGAATCAGTTGAACGCTCTTGAGTCCGATGACGCCGGCGGCAATCAGCAGCGCGATAACGGCGGAGAAGCCGATCACGAGGACCCGCAGGATTTTGCGATAGGTGACCGGATCGGAATGCACGCCAACTATAGGATCGCGCAGTTGGGAGGGCGGCTGAATCGCCTGGCGGGGCTATTTGTGGACACGAAGATGGGTACTTTACGATCTCGTGGAGATGGTCGTGGCTCTTGACTTGGCTTTCAATCGGATCTTCGCGCTTTCTTGATGGAGCGAGTTCACGAGGTCCTTAGCCGTATTGAACGGACCGTACGAGCGACCGGCCGCAAAATCGGCTAGGCTGTTTGCAACGCCGCGTTAGTGATCGGCCCCAAAATGTATACGCCAGCTAGCGCCCAATTTCACCTTCACGATAGCAGGAACCGGCAACTTAAAGTTTCATTCATTAAAATCTCCGCTGCTTGCCCCCCGCATTTTGGTGCCGCCAATACCCGTACTCAGGCTATCGTTCATTTTGGCGTCCGGCTGCAAGATGGTATTGCGAGGCGGAAATGAGCCCCTCGCAAAGGAGAATCAAATGAACAAACTTATTTTCGCCTCTTTGCTGAGCGTGGGTGCCATCCTGGCCGCGCAGACACCGGCCGCCGCACCGACAGGCCAGACGCCGGCTGCACAAAAACCGGCGGCTTCGAGCAAGACCACTGCCAAGAAAACCAGCAAGAAGCATCACAGCAAGAAGTCGACCGCAGTGAAGAGCACCAACGCCACACCCGCTTCCAAGTAAGCGGCTAGGCTCAACCCTGATTTTTGCGCCCGGAGCAGACGGCCTAATAGCTGGATGTTTCGGGCGTTGCTTTTCTGCGGCGACAGCCGCGAAGATTGAGGTGTGCCGCCGCACGCCTATTCCCTGCCCCCGGACAAATTGCAGCGCGCCATCGAATACGCGCACGCAGGCTATACGCTGCACTTCGCGAGCGAGCTTTACGCTATTGTCATCCTGGCCGTCATCATTGGGTCAGGGCTCGGCGGGAAATTTCGCGACTGGGCCGAAGCCGCATCCCCGCGCCGCTTCATCCAAGCTCTGGTCTTCATCCCGCTGCTTCTGCTCACAAACGATCTGCTCTATCTTCCGGCCAATGTCTACGGACAGCATCTGGAGCTGAAATTCGATCAGTCCATCCAAAGCTGGCCTTCCTGGCTTTGGGACTGGACCAAAACCGAGCTGATCGAGGTCGCGTGCGCTGTGCCGCTCGCGCTACTGTTGTACGCCGTGATTCGCCGCAGCCCGCGCCGCTGGTGGTTCTACTTCTGGCTCGCGACGCTGCCCATCATCGTGACCGTGATGTACCTGGAGCCGATGGTGATCGAGCCGCTGTTTTATCGCTTTGAACCACTCGCGCGCACGCATCCCGAACTGGTGGATCGACTGGAGAAGCTGGTAGCACGCGGTGGGCTGGCAGTTCCGGCGGATCGGATGTTCGAAATGAAGGCCAGCGAAAAACTCAATTCGCTGAACGCGTACGTCAGCGGGTTCGGCGGATCGAAACGCGTGGTGATCTGGGACACCACACTGCAGAAACTTTCGACGCCCGAGATACTTTCGGTTTTTGGTCACGAGATGGGCCACTACGTCCTGGGGCACATTCGCAATTCGCTGCTTTGGCTGGCGGTGCTGCTGCTGGTTCTGCTGTTTCTGGGATCTCACCTGGTCCGCTGGATCATTGGGCGGCGGGGAACCCGATGGCGAATTCGCGAAACGGCGGACTGGGCGTCGCTGCCGCTGCTGCTCTTGATTGTCGCGATCTTCAGCTTCCTGACCGAACCGGTTGTTAACGGTTACAGCCGCTGGCAGGAGCAACAAGCCGATATTTACGGACTTGAGATCACGCACGGCATCGTGCCGGACGCCTCGGCGGCTGCCGCGCAGTCATTTCAAGTGATGGGTGAGATTGGGTTCGATGAGCCGAACCCCAACCATTTCATCGAGTTTTGGCTCTTTTCGCATCCTTCAACAGCGGATCGCCTGACTTTTGCGGAGACCTATGATCCATGGGCGACGGGTACGCAGCGCTACGTGAAGTGACAGGCCCGGGAATTGCTGGCGGTTAATCAATGAGCCTGACCCGACTTCCGATCATCCTAATCGCGTGCGCTACGGTGCTATCGAGCCAGCAAACCCCGTCCACCGAAGAAATCACGATCGACGCAGGCGGGGCCACGCGGCCGTTCCCGCACTTCTGGGAACAGATGTTTGGATCGGGACGCGCGATTCTATCACTCCGCGAAAGTTACCGTCGCGACCTGCGCGCCATGAAGGCGGCCACCGACATCCACTATGTGCGCTTTCACGCCATCTTCGACGACGAAGTGGGCGCCTACTCAGAAGACGCGCATGGGAGACCGGTCTACAACTGGTCCTACGTGGATCAGATCTATGACGGGCTGCTCGACAACGGGGTTCGGCCGTTTGTCGAAATGAGCCTCATGCCTCGGGCGCTGGCTGCATCCGACAAGCCCCATGCCTTCTGGTACCATCCCCTGCCCTCGCCGCCCAAGGATTATGCGAAGTGGGAGGATCTGGTGTATAACTTTGCAAAACATCTGGTGGATCGTTACGGGATCGATGAAGTATCGCAGTGGTATTTCGAAGTTTGGAATGAGCCGAATATCGACTTTTGGACCGGCGAGCCGAAGCAGGCCACGTACTTTGAACTGTACGATCATGCGTCGCGCGCGATCAAGCGTGCGGAGCCTCGTCTGCGCGTCGGAGGGCCAGCGACGGCGCAGGCCGCGTGGATTCCCGAGATGATCCAGCATTCCGTCCAGGCTCACGTGCCGCTCGATTTCGTCTCGACGCATGTTTACGGAAATGACCTATCGAAAGACGTGTTCGGGACCGATGAAAATATTGATCGCGAGGTGATGGTGAGCCGCGCGGCGAAGAAAGTTTATAACCAGGTTAAATCGTCCGCACGACCCGATCTTCCCATCATCTGGAGCGAGTATAATGCCAGCTACAAGACGGAAATCGACGTTACCGATTCGGCATTCATGGGACCTTGGTTAGCTAACAATATCCGGCTGTGCGATGGCCTGACGACCATGATGTCGTACTGGACCTTTTCCGACGTTTTCGAGGAGCAGGGAGTGATCAAGACGCCATTTTATGGTGGGTATGGGCTGATCGCGGAAGGTGGCGTCCCGAAACCCGCTTTCAATGCGTTCGCAATGCTGCACCGCTTCGGTGACCGGCGATTGCAGGCCGAATGGTCCGATGCGCTCGCTACGAAGCGTCCTGATGGGACGCTCGCCATCGCGGTCTGGAACTACTCGGCGCCAGGTACGACGGGGCCCGCACGTCAATTCCATATCAAGGTTGACGGCTGGGCCGGGACGCCGCGCTATCACGTCGAAATCGTGGATCGCGACCACGGGTCGCCACTGCCGGCATGGCAAGCGATGTCTAGTCCGGCTAGTCCCACGCGCGAAGAATATGAGCAGCTAAAACGCGCGGCCACGGTAACCCAGCAACTCAACGGCACGTCCACATTCATGCTTCCCTCTCAAGGACTGGCTTTAGTAGAAGTGTCGGCCCACTGAAACTATGCTTCATCGCGCCACCGCAATCCCGCTTAGTGTGCTCCTGATTATTGCACCGGTGATCTCGGCGGCCACCGCCGAACAGCCCTCCGCGGTTGTGAATCGCGATCAAGTGGCGCCGGTATCGCAGGCCGATCGCGCCTTCGTGGAAGACCTGGAGCATCGCAGCTTCGACTATTTCTGGGAGCAGGCGGATCATGGCACGGGCCTGGTGCTCGATCGGGCGCGAGTGGACGGTGGCCGCGCGAAAGGTCCTAGCCGCGATATCGCGAGCATCGCCGCCACCGGTTTCGGACTTACCGCTATCTGCATCGGGGCAGAGCACAGCTGGATTACCAAGAAAGAGGCCGCCGATCGCGTCCGGACGACCTTGCGGTTCTTTGCCGATAAGGCGAACCAGGAGCACGGCTGGTTCTATCACTGGATGGACGTCGCCACTGGCGACCGGAAGTGGGATAGCGAGACATCGTCCATCGACACCGCGCTCCTTTTGGCGGGCGTGCTAACAGCGGGGCGATACTTCTCCGACGATCCCGAAATTCCCAAGCTGGCGAATGAAATCTACAGCCGCGTGGACTTCGAGTGGATGTTAAATGGCGACCCTCTGCTGCTCTCGCACGGCTGGCGCACCGGCAAAGGATTCATCAAAAACAAGTGGGACACTTATTCCGAGCTCGCCCTGTTGTATGTTTTAGGCATCGGTTCTCCCACGCATCCGATTTCGGCGGAATCCTGGTATGCGTGGCAGCGCCCGTTCTACCAGTACGGCAACTACGAATTCGTTAGTGGCGGCCCGCTGTTCACGCATCAATATTCGGAGGCTTGGATCGATTTCCGCAACCGCCGCGATCGCGGTTTCGTGGATTTCTTTCTGAACTCGGTCAATGCCACGAGATCGAATCAGCAGTACTGCCTGAATCTGGACCTCCCTAATACATTTGGGAACAGCATCTGGGGCATTACGGCGTCGGACGGGCCCAAGGGCTATCGCATCTACGGAGAGATCAAGGCCTTCGATCCGGTGGATGGAACCGTGGCTCCCGCCGCGGCCGCGGGATCGCTCATGTTCACGCCCGACATTTCGATTCCGGCGCTGAGGGCGATTCGCGAACATTTCGGAGATCGCGTGTTCGGCCGCTATGGTTTTGTGGACGGGTACAATCCGACCCTCAATTGGTTCGATACCGACGTGGTCGGCATTGACGTGGGTATTACGCTGCTGAGCGCGGAGAATCTGCTGACCGGCAACGTCTGGCATTGGTTCATGGCCAATGAAGCCCCGTCGCACGCCATGGATCTGATCGGTTTCAGCGAGCCTCCCGGCAAAGAGGCTCCGGTGAAAGACGTCAAAAAGCCGACGACGAAAAAGAGGGTGCGCGCCAAGCGATCCGTGAAGCCTACGCCGCTTCCTTCACCGGCGTAATTTCCACCAGGGCCGGCATCCGCTCTTCGAGTAAAAACTCCGTCGATTGCACCAACGGATCGTGATGAAACCGTTCTTGCATCCGATTCCCTAGCAGCGCGTTGTCGATGGCCAACAGAGCCATGCCCTGGTGGTGCGCCATGAAACAACGGACCAGTTCTGGAGCGCCGGGGTTTAAGTAATCGATGGACTCGAAGAAGCCGTTCCTTGTCCACCAGCCGTTCGCCGCCATGGCGCGCAGATTTATGGTGGCGCGCTGCGGGTCCAGCATCAGAGCCAGCATGCTGGCATAAGGCGCGATCACCAAGCGCTTGGCTTCCTCGCCGCTGGCTGCGAGCGGAGGCACTCCGAAGGCGCGGTATTGATATTGTCCGCGCTGATCGCGGTCGGCATAGGCGGCTTCTGAGATCCCCCAGGGCACGCCTCGCTCGACGCCATACGCGGCCTGGATGCGAACAGCGGCCCGTAAAGCGCGATCGAGCAGCGTCCCGGCATAAGAGCGCAGGTGAAGCTGCGGCATCAGATACTCGAACATGGTGCCGCTCCAGGCGAGCAGGGTTACCTGATCGTGGTAAGCGGTGAGCTTGCGTCCCAGCCGAAGCCACGCGTCGCGCGGGATATCGCCTTTGGCGATGGCCAGAAAAACAGCGGTTCTGGCTTCCGAGGCGAGAAGGTCGTAGTAGGATTGATCGCCCTGACCGGCGTCCACGTTGTAGCCGATGCGAAGAAGCTGGCGATTCTCGTCGAATAGGAAGCTGAAATCCATGTCGTCGAAATAACGCTGTGCCAGCGCCGCGATGCCTTGGAAACGGTTGGCCAGATCGACAGCGGCGGAGCGCGCGGCGGGTAGCTCGTGGAGCAGCTGCTCGAGAAGGTCGCGCAACATGGGATAGAGCGACCGAGGACTCGAAAGGCGCTCGTGCAGCCGGTCACGGACCCGATCATAGGCGCGGGGCAGTTCGCCCAGCGCAGGCACTTTGCTTAGTTCGGCGATCAACGGAGTGAGCGTCGCGTCGCGCATGTTTACTCGAAGCTCCGGCTCAAAGGCCGGCCGAAGCCAGGGCGCCAATTGATAAAGCTGCTTCAGCGCGGCGTCCATTCGTTCGGAAAGCAAATTCTCCCAGTAGCGAAGATCGGCGGAGTTGGTGCGTACGTGCACCGGAACCAGCGCGGCCCGGATGCGTTCCACCAGATCGCGCGACTCGGTGAGCACGGCCTCACAATAGAAAAGATCCATGGGCTGGCATGCGAGCTGCCGCAGCAAGCTCGCGAAGAGCTTCATGGTGGAGAAGGTTCGCGAGTCATACGGAAGCTGGTCGCGCAGGCGCAGTACGTGATCCCGCAGCCCATCGAGCGTGCTCTGATCGAGGATCGGTCCCTGGAGCAACAGGAAACAGCCTTGACGCAGCGCCACGAGCGATGCAGCCAGGTTCCCGCTGTCGACAGTCGACACATATTGGGGCGCAAGAGGCCGCCGCGTACCGGTCTCATACCAGTTGAAGAAATGGCCACGGTAGCGCGGCATATTTTCGAGCGAATGAAAGATGCGCCCTGCCGAGTTCGCGAGCTCGTCCAGGTTCAGGTATCCGAAATCGTGCGCCGCTAACTGCGCGGTGAGCGATAACCCGAGATTGGTGGGCGAAATATGATGCGTCACCAGCGCGGGATTTTCCTGGACGTTATCGGGAACCAGCCAGTGATGATCCTCCCAGGAATGGTCGGCGAAGTAGCGCCAGGTGCGGAGTGCCGCTTCGCGCAGAAACTCGCGATCCTTGGCCGAAATAGCTTCGCGCTTCGGCAGCGGTTCATTGAGCCACCCCGCGACGAGAGGCGCGGTGACCCAAAGCGCGCAAATGAGCGCGACGAGAAAAGACACTGGACCGCTCAGCAGAAGGAACGGCACCCAGAGGAGCGAGGAAACGTAGAGGTATTGGTCGAAGAGGGGGAAGCGCGGTCCACCCGCAATTTCCGACTGCGCCATGGTCTCCCATTCGAGCAAGTTGGCGTGGCTGAAATAGCGTCGCCACAAGGTGCGAGCGATGGCGTCGGCCATCAGGCAGGCTTGATGCGGAATGAAGACCAGGTTCAGCAGAGTATCGCGATGGCTTTGTAGGAAACGCCCGCCCAGCAGCTTACTGAACGCCTTCCAATGGCGACGCTCGGGCGCACGAATCAAGCTGAGCAGCATTTCTATGTAGGCCGGGGTCTGCAGGAGCAGCAGCACCGCAAGAGTCCAACGGCTGGGATGCTTAGTGGCCACCCAGCCGGCCACGAGAAGAGCGAGAAGCGAGATTTCGAACAGGCTGCGGCGAAGGTTATCCACAACCTTCCAACGCGAAAGAGCCGACAGCGGATTCTTTTTCGCGCGGCGGCCACCCTGGAACGGGGGGTGGGCGAACAACCATGGTAGCAACTGCCAATCGCCGCGAACCCAGCGATGTTTGCGCTTGGAAAAGGCTCCGTAA
Source organism: Bryobacteraceae bacterium (assembly GCA_052148835.1). Taxonomy (GTDB): domain Bacteria; phylum Acidobacteriota; class Terriglobia; order Bryobacterales; family Bryobacteraceae; genus Palsa-89. Next base: position 11,412 of record JBKQHJ010000031.1, on the reverse strand, counting down.
GTGGAGGGATAATCTTCCACCAATTCGACGGGGATGAGGCCGGTACGGGCATGCTCGCCCTCAATGAGATCGTGGCTCAGGACCGCGTTCTCCGGGAAGCGCTCGCCTACAGCGGCATCGAAAGCGTAGACATCGTAGATGCCCTTGCCAGTGAAGCTAGCCGCACCGTGCAAGTCGTGATAGACGTCGGAGACGGATGCGGAGTAAGGATCGAAGCCCGGCTGGCCGCTGAAAATTCGAGCGATCCAGGAGCGCTGCGCGGAGTCGACACTGATGGCTACTTGCGGACGCAGGAGCGCATGGCCTTCCTTCACTCTGTTGGTTTCAGGATCCAGAACGGGTGAGTTCAAAGGATGCGCCATCGCGGCCACCATTTTCGCGGCGGTGTCGCGCGGCAGTTGCGTGTCGGTGTCGAGCGTGATCACAAAACGGATCTGGAGCAAACGCCCCATGTCGCCGACGATAGTGTTGAACCAGTTTCCGCGGCCGAGCAGCAGCTTGTTCAGATCGTTCAGCTTGCCGCGCTTGCGTTCATATCCCATCCACTTGCGCTCTTTCGGATTCCAGCGGCGGGCGCGATGCAGCAGATAAAATGGCCCACGGTCGCCCGAGCCATAGCGCTCGTTCAATTTGCGGATGCCGTTTGCACACGAGCGGAGAACACCGTCGCCCGCTGTTTCCGCCGCATCGGCGTCGGCAAAATCGGTCAGCAAAGCAAAGAACAGGTTCGGATCGCGATTGGCGAGGTAGCGAATTTCGAGATCGCGAAGCAGCTTGACGCAATTGGACTCTGAGAGAAGCAGCGTCGGGACCACCACCATCGTTTTGCAGTCGTCCGGAATCGCGGCGGTGAAATCCATGCTGGGAATGAAGCGCGGGCTAAGCAGCCGGCTGAAGCCGCCGTTGGTTATTTCAAGCGCGGCCTGGCTGGCTGGGACCAGCAGCAGCGCGAGCATCCACCAGGAAATGGGTCCCGCGACCCAGGCGAAACCAGCGATCAGCAATCCCATAAGAATGAGCGCACCGCCGGCGTAGCACAGGTTCGGGTAGCGATTGGCCAGCTCCGCTAAATTGGCCGCAAGCGATTGTTTGCAACCCAAGGTGCGCTGAAAATCTTGCGCGCCTGGTCCGACCAGATAGTAGCCGACGTGCAGCATACGGGGATCGCTCGCACCCGCGTCCCTAGCCTGCTCGGCTTGTTTCAGAAGCGCGTTCGCGGCCTCTTCCTCGGTCAGACCGGACTCGCTTGCGAGCCGGTTCAGCTCCAGCCGATATCGATCGCGAGTGGGAAGGTCCATTCGCGAATAGACGCCGGCGGGATCGCGCTTCAACGCAGCTTCCGTTCGGGAGGCCGTTTCGACAAAAGTTTTCCAGGAAATGGCCTCGAGCGCCCACAGCGTGCGGACGCAACCGGCCACCAGCCGTTCGCTGTCCAGATTCGCGCAGAGCCGCTCCATGATGGCGAACTTAAGCATGGGGGCGAAAGCCCACAGCTCGCCGATATCGAGCGCCTCGGTCTCACGCAGAGTCTCGGCAAATGGCAATAAAACATCGTTATCGATAATGCCCGGCACGCTCGCAAGCCACCCGGTAACCAGCCGGTAAATACGCGGCTCGCCTGCGCTGTTGGGGTGAAGTTTATTGAGGAACGACGGACGCAGCGTGTGCCGTAGATCGGCAAGATGAGATTCCAGCAGCGAATGGTTGTCTTTGAGCCAGTGTGATGCCGCGGCACCGCGAAGGTGCTCGCGCAGTTTGGCCGCACAGTCGCGCAGTCGCTCAGAAATTTGAAACCCGCCGCTCACCTGCGGAGGCGGGGTGGTGGGAGCCGTCTCAATAGTTTGGATCCGCGGGATGGCTTGTGTCTGTGGGCTCATCGGTAACTCGCTGCCTGCAATTCAAAAAGGCTCGCGTAGCGTCCGCCATGGGCCACCAGTTGATCGTGGGTGCCTTCTTCGTAGATCTGCCCGCTCTCGAGCACGACAATGCGATCCGACTTGCGAACGGTGGAGAAACGATGCGAGATCAGCAGCGCCATCTTGCCGCGCGACAAGTCGTCGAATCGGGCAAATACTTCGGCCTCGGCCACCGCGTCGAGCGCTGCCGTGGGCTCGTCCAGGATAAGCACCTGCGCATCGCGCAAATAGGCGCGAGCTAGCGCGAATTTCTGCCACTCGCCGCCGGAGAGATCAACGCCGCCCTCAAAACGCCGTCCGAGCATCTGATCCAAACCGCCCGCGAAACGTGTGAGCAAGCGATCGGCACGGCTCTTTTCCGCCGCGATCCAGAGCGCTTCGTCGTTGTCGACGTTCTCAATCCGCCCGACGCCGATGTTCATGCGCGCCGACATGTCGTAACGCACGAAATCCTGGAAGATGACTCCGATCTCTTTGTGCAGCTCTTCGACGCTGTACTCGCGCAGATCCATCCCGTCCAGGTAAATCGCGCCGCCGGTGGGATCGTACAGCCGCGCCAGCAGCTTCACCAGCGTGGTTTTTCCTTGGCCGTTTTCGCCCACCAGCGCGACGTGCTCGCCAGGCTCCAGGCGAAAGTTCATGTTTTTCAGAATCAGACGCGACGTTCCCGGATACTGAAATGAGACATTGCGAAACTCGAAACCCGCGCGAATGGGCCGGGGCATGGGGAGCGCATTCGGCCGCGATCGGATATTGGGCTGAACCTTGAGGAACTCGACTAGATCGCTCAGATGGAGAGCCTGATCGGCGATGTGCGAGAACAGCGAGAAAACACCCGCCAGTTGCGTGCTGGCCCCGGCGATGGCACCGGTCAGAAAGACAAGCGTACCCACCGTGATACGTCCCTCAAAGGCCTGCCAAACCAGAAAGACGTAGCTCGCGTAGTAACCGATGGCTCCGACAATCGCAAATAGCGAACCCCACAGCACGCGGCGGCGCGTCAGGTTGATGTTCTTGCGAATGATCCCGCCGGTCAACAAATCATAACGCTGGTGCAAGTGATCGCCCAGGCCGAACAGCTTCACTTCTTTGGCGTTTTCTTTACTGGTGCCGATGACGCGCAGATAATCCAGCTCGCGGCGTATGGGCGTGATCTCGTGCGCGAGCGAATAACCGAGGAACGCGAAATGGCTTTCGCCCATGAACGCGGGCACGATGCAGATCACCAGCAGCAGGAATAGCCAGGGAGAATAAACAATCACTCCGACCGACAGCGTAATCAGCGTGACGGATTGCAGCAGCAGCCGCCCCATGGCGTTGAGCATCCCGATGCGATCGGTGGCTTGCAAGCGCGCGCGTTCCAGAACATCGTGGAAATTGGGATCTTCAAACAACGCCAGGTCGAGCTTCGTGGCATGCCGGATCAGACGCAGGCTGACTTCGCGCGTAAACTCGTCGGCCAGGCGAGCGTCGGTATAGTCGATGGCGCGGCCCAGCACCAGATTCGAAGCCGCCAGCACAAATTCGGCGGCGAGCAGCCACCACAGTTGCGGCGGAAATGTTGCAGCATGTTTAACGTTAATCAAGTCGATAATCGACTTGGTAATCCATAGGACTCCGATCGGAATCAGCGCGCTAGCCAAACGCAGCGCGACTCCAGCCGACACCACCGCGGGTGCCGCGTCCCACACCAGGCGGAGCACTGGCGGAACATTGCGCAGGGCTGCTAAACGTTTATTCCAAGACGTCTGGCTAGAGGAGGACACGGCGTACGACATCCGTTATCGGGTAAAGCTAGCAAGTCAATGGCCGCGAACGAGGGTGCCGGAGGAGTTACCTTAAAACCTTGAAACGGGGCAAATTGCTTCTATAAACAATTGTAGCGAACACCGGCGGCTAGAGGGCAAATTATTCCGGGGCCGGAAGTTGTTTCCGGGCCGCGGCGCTAACCAGCCATCCACTGCGGCCGGATCCAACCCAGGGAAACTCCCGTCATGACGACGCCGAGCAGCATCACTACGGCGGCCGATGCAACGGGAACCCACCTGAAAAAACGCTTACTGCCGCTGTTTGAGGGCAGTAGGTTCTTGGCATAAATCACCAGAACGCCTATTGCCATCAATACCAACGCCAGGCCCAAGCTGAACGAAACCAGAAGGAATAGGCCGAGGCCGACGCGGCGCAGCGCGATCGCGGTGAGTAGCAAAATCAGGGCTGTTTCGCAGGGGACCAACCCGCCGCTCACGCCCAAAGCCACCAGTCCGGACCACGAAATTTCGTCGGGCATGTGGCTGTGGCCGCCCGGGCCATGAGAATGACTGTGAGCGTGAGCGTGGTCATGCGGATGGTCATGGTCGTGGGCGTGGTCATGATGCTCATGAGTGTGGTCATGGGCATGGACAGCGGCGTGGGCATGGGAATATTCGTGGCTGTGATCGTGCGAATGCGAATGGGTATGGCCGGCGCCGCGCAAACGCTTGAAGAGCATCCAGCCGCCGATGGCGATGATCGAGAGTCCAGAGATGGCTCCTAACACTTGCGTCACCTTTTGCGGCACGACGTATTGGAATAGAAATAAGGTAGCGAGTCCCAACAGAAATACCGAGATGGTGTGCGTAAACGTCACCATCCCGCCCAGGAACGCGGCGTGTTTCAGAGTGCCGCGCGATCCAACCAGGTAGGCAGCGACGATGGTCTTACCGTGCCCCGGAGTCAAGGCATGCGCGGCGCCCAAAACGAAGGCGATGCCGATGGCCGTCGTGATCATCCACGGTGTGAGCTGTGGCTGGTGCAGCAGCCGCGTTAGCGCATCGGTCCGCGGCGCGGAGGTTTGCAAAAGAAGGAAAAGCGGAAGCATTGCCACTAGGCATTCTACCGCCGCGCAATCGTCTCTTGTGCAGCACTCTCAATTACCTGCTCGGCCGGCGACCAGCATCGAATCTAGTATTTGATCGGAAACGTCTTTCACGGCCGCCGGCGAATGTGAGAGAAACAGCGTGTTGGTTTTATCGCTTTCGCCGATGGACTTGAGCGTATCGAAGTATTGAGTCACCATCACTAACTGCATGACCTCTTTCGCCGACGCTCCCTCCACTACTTTCTGGAATTGTTCGATCGAAACCTGCAGCCCCTCGATGATGGCCTTTCTTTGATTCGCGATGCCCTGCCCTTGTAGGGCCTTGCTCTCCGCTTCGGCTTCGGCCTTCTTGACCACGAGGATTTTCTCGGCTTCACCGCGGGCGTTCGCCGCCACCTGTTCGCGCTGCGCCGCATTGATATCGTTCATGGCCGACTTCACCTTGGCGTCGGGCACGATATCGGTGACCAGAACGTTCACGATTTCGTAGCCGAATCCAGCCATATCGGCGTCCAGTTCCTGCTTCACCGTCGCGGCGATGCTGGATTGGCTGGCGAAGACTTCATCCAACGTCATGCCGGGAACATGCCCGAGGATGACCTGCTCGACGTAAGATTTGATCTGCGCCTCCGGGTCGGAGAGCTTGTAGTAGGCATCATAGACCCGCTCCGGACGAACCCGATTTTGGACGGAAATCGGGATGGTCACGAACACGTTGTCCTTGGTCTTGGTCTCCATGGTCAAGGGAAGTTGATTGACGCGCAGGCTGACGGTGCCCGACACCGAATCGAAGAACGGACTCTTCCAATTTAATCCCGGCTCCGCGGTGCGCAGGAACTTACCAAAGCGCGTAATGATCGCGACTTCGGCGGTCCGGACAGTGAAAACGCTTCCGAAAAGGACGTAGAGCAAAATGAGCCCCAAAAACACTGTCGCAATTAAATACAATGCGGTCATTTGTTCTCCTCAATATCCCAAGCTTGCCTTTGAACGATAGATCGACAGTTAGTGTTGCTGAGTATAGGCCAAACAGAGCCGGCCAGTCCCTGTTAATGGCTCCCTGCCGCCGTCTGGCCTACAATTTTCAGGAATTCGTCATTGCTTCCGACACGCCCGTGAATGGGCACATGACGCACCACCTGCAGCTTCTGCTTCCGCATATTCTGATAGAGCGTACGCATCCCTGCGGTCGCACTGGGCATCGGCGCGCCCTCGGCCGGAGGCGAGTAGAGATCCGCATTGATCAATATCTGCTCTTTCGGGAGATAAGCCATCAGCATATCGGCGCTGTGATTGCCTTGCGCGTACGACTGGTCCTCCAACTCATAGGCCATATCCTGAACATGGAAGATCTCCAATATCCGCTCGCCGTCGGTGACCGCGTATCTGTCAGCGCCGCCGCCGGGGCCGCCAAGCTGGCTCGAAACCGTTTCAATGGGAGCGGGACGCCGGCTGATCATGTACATCGGGTTGTAAAGAGCCATTCGGTCCGGCTGCAGTTCGCGCGCCGCCGGGTAAAACATAATGTCGAGATAATATTGTTTGTTCGATTCATGTGTTATTACGGTGGTGCCTTGGGAAAGATAGGTCCGAAGTCCGCCGGCATGGTCGAAATGATGGTGGGTATTGACGACATATCTGATCGGCTTATTAGGGACCAGCCGATTTACTTCCTCGATGACGGCCAGCGACCGAGCTTCGTTCTGGGGCGCTTCCACGATAGCGACGAAATCCTTGAATTCAACCAGCACGCTGTTGTGAGTGCCTCCGCCGAGCAGCCAGAGGCCATCGCCGAGTTTTTGGCTATCCACTCTGATGGGCGGCGCGGTCGCCGCACGCACCACGTCTGGGACGGGCAGTTTGGTCACGGGCACGTTAGCCTTCACGTCGGTCACGGCGTATTCGTAATAGTTGTGCGCGGGGTTCAGCCTCGGATCGCCCTGGTGAACATGCAGCAAGGTCGGGAACTCGACGCCGTCAAAATTCTTGTACTTCGTATAACGCATCTCGTAATCCATGTCGCCGTAAACGGGATTGGGAAACCAGGTATCGGTCAACTCAACCAGATTCTGGTCGTTGATTGTTCCGTTAACCCGATACTTTCCGATGGTGAAGGATACGATCGTCACTTTGCGCCCATTCTGCGAGAGGCCCGCGTCGGAGGCACCCACGATGGGCAGCGTAATGGCGGTTGCGTCTTTAGCCGCTAGGGCCGCTTTGAGAAATCCGTGGGGCGTAATCGCGAGTTCAAGCTGTCGCAGGTCGGAGTACGGCACGCCGTCTAGATACAAGCTGGTTAGGGGCACCGGTTTGTCGCCTCGCACGTCCCATGCGTAATCGCCGCTGAGAATGGACGTGACGTGCTCCTCCGCCATCGGAGTCCTGCCGAGTAGTGGATACTTGCCTTGCCTGCGCGTGTAATCCTCACGCGACCACTTGGCATCGTAGTCGATGGCACGCGTGTAATCGGCCACTTCGTAGCGCGGCCAATCTTCGGCGAGCCCGTAGGTCTGTCCGATTCGGGAGGACCATCCGCTAGCGGAAAATTGGATGGTCTTCAGATTCGTTCCGCCCATAGCCTGGAGCGAAGCTTCCAGAACCCCGTGGACATCCTTTACCGACTGTGCAGACGCGGCTCCGGCCACGAGGCCTAGACAAACTGAGAAAACAGCGACCCTGCGCTTCATGTAGTTCTCCTGTTCGTTCTGTGAGGTGATTCTATCTCAAGCGCGAATAGAGAGCGACTGGAATCTAACCGGCCACTTCCAAATGCACGAAGCCGGGCAAGGTCGCGGGCTGATTGCCAAGGAATACGATGCGCCGCGTTTTGGGGAACGGCATGCCGCTCTGGATGGCGCGCGCGTAGAGCCCGACTTGCTTCAGGATGCCGCGGTAAGTCTCGTCCTGCGTGTTTAGGATCGCGACCTTCGATAGAAACCCGGCGCCCCAACCGAGCGGCAGAACGCACCCGCGCTGAGCTTCGCGGACCGCGGTCAAGCGACCTTCCAGCTGCTCGACGGTCGATTTCAACAACGCCAGGCCGGTCCACTCGGCGTATTGCTTCTGGATACGCAATAACTGTTCGGTGTAGGCATTCACCAATTCGAACATGGCGCCGACCTTTATCGGAGCGCGGCGGCGGAGCGCCTTGCCGATTTCCGGGTCGGACAAAAACGCGTTCTGATGCCACTGGCCTTCGAAAACGCTTCCGGGTTGGGCCATTTCGGCGAAGACTGGCGTCGAGTCCTCGGCGCGCTTCACGCTGCCCCGCGGCGTCTGTTTCCACGCCAATTCGAACTTGCCCGCCCCGCGCGATTCGAGCGTGGAGGTGCGGAGCAAATAGATTTTGAACGTGGTGGCCGGGACGGTTTTCGAATCATAGGCGGCAAGGACGCGCAACGGGTCGGCGCCCGAAGGCCCTAGCGCCGACTCTTCCACCGAGATCGCCGGACGCCGCGGCATTCTCCCTTCCGATTCGACGCGCGCCGCAAGTTCGGTAACGAAACGCTCCGTCATGCGCCCGTGCACGACGCCGGTCCGAAACGCGCCTTTAATTGCGGTCCCCGGAAGATACGGACCGCTGGGGCCGGTGGCAAAGGTCGGAATGAAAAGATGCTCGGCGCGAGTTCGCTCCCAGTACTGCGTGGAGCTGGGATGTTCAAACGGGATGCGCCGGCCGGCGTAATTCTGCGCGAAGCCGCCCCACGATGCGAAGTCCAGCTTCTCGGCTTTCTTCAGTTGCGAAAGATAACCCTCCAGGCGCGGGCCTTTGGCGAGCAGCCGGAAGATGCGCCACTGGTCGAGAACGTTGACGTGATCTTTCCACACCATGTAGTCGATGGGTGAAAGCTTTTCGCCGTCGCCGACCAGCGTAGGCGTCAGGCAGGTCAAACGATAGTTCATGCGGCACCTCCCCGGCTCATGCTACAGCCCGCCAGGGAATCGGAACAGTGACCGCGAATCCGGCGCGATACACCGGGTGCGGAAAACCTTCGGGAGCGACATTGGTGGCCGCGCCGCGCAGTTCATTCGACGCCACCAACACGGAGCCTTCCGCGATCATTGTCATCGCGGGTTTGGGCTCGCCCCAGCGTGCTCTGCTTTCGATGCGGCCACGACGAGAGACGGTGGCGTAGTTGCCGCGCTTCCAATCCACCGCATCGTTTGCGGCCGGTGTGTAGAGCGACAACAGCCACTGCGCGTGATCGCCAGCCGGCTCGACGCCGGTGGACTGCGGCGGAGTCCAGCGCTGCCACTCCGGTGCATCCGAGCGGCCCCACCCGCGTGAGCGCTCGCCGCCTAAGCCCGAATCGGCCAGCAGCAACAACGCGCTCTGAACCGGGGCTTGCCATTGCGCCAAAGCAGTTTCGTCGGCAAACTGGACGATGGTCCAAAGGCCGCCCGCGCGCGTAAATTCGAGGCAAGCCGTGGAATGAACCTCAACTGCCGCTTGGTGGAGCCGGTCCACCGCGGCGCTCGATCGCAGCGCCACACGAAAAGGCCCGCGACCCTGGTTCGACACCACCAGGCACTCGCTCTCGCCATCCACCGCCCAGCGATCTTCATCAATGGCTTTATCGGACAGCAGCGATTCGATCACAGGCATGGGAACGAAGTGCGCACCCTTGTAACGAACCTTGGCCGACTCGGGCGGAGGCCACAAGCTGCGCGGCGGCACCACCAGAAGGGTCTCGCCGATGAACGGAAAAAACGAACTGAACCGCACGGCCGGCGCCTGGGCCGAGGTCGCCGTGGCGTCCAGCCATTGCTCCGCCAGCCCAAGCTGGGACATCGCCGAGCACACTGCGGAGAAAAGCGCGTCGCTGTGATAGATCAAGTCCACGCGATCGCGCGCGCCGGAATCCGGGCCGAAGCGCCAGGGACCCACGGGGCGAAATCGAACTACAAAACTGAGCTTGGACGAAACCGGTGTCATGCCTACTCGGCGAGTTTTTCCGCGAAATCGGAGGCGGTGACAAGAGATTGCACACCCGCCAAATCGGAGCCGGCCAGCAATTCCTGCTCCGGCGAGCCGGATGCGTAGAAGCTGCGCCCGCGCCAGGTGAGCTTCAAACTGGAAAGCGCAACCCGTCCGTTGCCGCGCGATCCTCCGCCGCCCAGGCTGTCGTCCTCGAGCAATCGCAAACCTTCCACCAGCCGCGGCAGCAACTCGCGATCCTCGGGACACAAAACGTCCAGCACGATGCGAAAGTGGAATCGCGCGCCGGCGGGAACACGTTCCAGGGTTCGGGGGTTGGCCTGTGAGGTGATGCGGTCGATCGCGTTCTCGCTCTTCACTTCCGTCAGCTCGTCGTCCATGTTCTCGCGCATCTGCGGCGTGATGCTTTCGGCGATGAGCGGAGCATCGTAAACGGTAAGGCGGGCAGGCGTGGCGGCGCTCGATTCTTGCGAATCCCCTGCCACTCGTTCCATGCGTCCCGGATTGCGGCCAAACAGCAGGCAAACTTCGTCGTCCGGGCGCTCGCTCTGATGAATGCGAACTTCCTGGCCCTTACGCTTGGAAAGATAGACCAGCTCGGACGGCACGGCGAGCCCCGAAGATTGCTCGAGTAGCGAGCGCAGCTTGCCTCTCAACGAACTGCCGGGAATGTAGGGCAGCCCGAAAGCGTCCTTGACCACCGGGTTATCGGCGCCGCCGATTTCAAGCGATCCTTTCCCGGCTCCAATGTGGAGCCCGGTTTGGCAGGCGATGTCGCCCTCCACAATCAACTTTCCAATCAGCTTTAATTCCGTTTGCGCGGTATGCGAACTCATGTCGGCGGGTTCCTGGATCCTCGTGGATTATTCGTTATAGGCCACAATCGCTTCGAAAAGATCTCGAAAACGTTCGTAGCCGCGGGCGTCGTTCTTGCGCGTCACCTGCAGCAGCAGCTTCTCCAGCGAATCGAGACTGCGCAGGGAATGACGCGCGATGGTGTACGCCAGACGCGCCCGCAACATCACGAATTGCTGCTGCCGTTCGTTCTCCGGCGCGCGGACGGCGCGGCGAACGGCATTGTAGAGACGGCGCAACTGGCTCTTGGTGCCGGAGTCCATGTCGCGCATGCGGCTGACCACGCCATGAGCCTGGTTGTCGAGATACAACGGGTCCGAGATCAATTTTTCGATATCGATTTCAGGCGGACCTTCGAAGCGCCCGCGTTCGCCACCACGGCGATCGTCCCCGCGCTCTCCCCGGCCACCTTCGCGTCCACCATGCGGACCACGACCTTCACGATTACCGCCGCCTTCGCGATTGCCCTGCGGCCGGTCCCCTGCCTGCGGTCGGTCACCTGGAGGACGCCCGCCCTCCCGCCGCTGGCCTTGCGGGCCGGGACCACCTTCTCGCCGCTGAGCTTGCGCTGGACGGTCGTTTTGCGGACGATCGGTTTGCGGTTTGCTCTCCGCTGCCTTCGGGGCTTCGGCCTCCGGACGCGCGGCCTGCTCTTCGACTACGCGCGGTTCTTGCTCTGTTTGCTCGGTATCAGCCATCCAAACCTCTATATTGTATGTTGCCCGTTCGCTAACTTTCCGCCGGGCCTTCCGTGGACAGTCTCGCCCATTCTAGCGCCACGCGGCCTGACGGACGCAACTTGATGTTGGCGGGATTCTTGCCCACCAGATCGGCGATCAAACTGG
>JBKQHJ010000030.1:0-7139 GCA_052148835.1 Bryobacteraceae bacterium | reverse complement strand
ATGAGATCGTGCGTCATGGGCCGTGGCGTCGAAACTTTTTCGATCTCGAGGGCAATTGCATTGGCCTCGTAGATCCCCACCCAGATCGGCAAGATGGTGTTCCCATTCAGATCCTTCAACACCACGATAGGCATGTTGGTGACCGGATCCATCATCAATCCGCGGATTTTCATCTCGACTTCCATGCGGTCCCCCCTTCCTTCTGTGCTCAAATCACCACCTCACCCGCTAAAGAATTCGGTCCCGCGCGGGTGACACGTACGCTCCACGACGTGCCGGCCAGGTTTGCACCCGCCGGAGTTGCACCCGAGAGTGTGGCGCCTTCGCGCGGCGCCGCAAATTGGGGATGAACAAAATTGAGCGTGCGGTTTTGCGAGGTGCGTCCGATCCATTGGCCCGTGGCCTGATTATAACCTTCCACGAAGGTCTCTTCGATTTTGCCCACCAGGTCCGAGTTGCGCCGGATCTGGATGGCGCGCTGCTTCTCTTGAACAATGGCCAGACGGCGGCCCTTTTCTTCTTCGCTGATCTGGTCAGCGAGCGTGAGCGCGGCGGTGTTCGGACGGCGCGAATATTTAAAGTTGAACAGTGAATCGTATTGTACTTCGTCCAGCAGCGCGAGAGTTTGTTCGAAGTCGGCTTCCGTTTCGCCGGGAAAGCCCACGATAATGTCGGTGGTGATGGAGATATCGCGGCGCGCGTTTTTCATCCACTCGATGCGGCGCATGTATTCCTCGCGCGTGTAGAGGCGCTGCATGCGAGCCAGCACGTTCGACGATCCGGACTGCACCGGCAGATGGACGTGGTTGCAGAGGGCGGGGTTGTCGTCGATGGCGTCGATGATGTCCTTGACGAAATCGCGCGGATGCGACGTGGTGAATCGCACGCGGCGGATGCCGTCCACTTCGCCCACCGCGCGCAGCAAACGCGCAAAATCCCAACCGGCGGGCGAGGGATCGCGATAGCTGTTGACGTTCTGGCCTAGCAATTGGATTTCAATGTAGCCCATGCGCGCCAGTTCGCGCGCTTCGTTCAAGACGCTTTCGCTGGTGCGGCTGCGCTCGGGCCCGCGCGTGAACGGCACCACGCAATAGGCGCACGATTTGTCGCAGCCCTCAATGATCGTGATGTAGGCGCGGTGCGGATTGTCGCGCTTGGTGAACGGAGTATCGAAAGCTTGATCGTTGTCCAAGCTCAAGCCGGTGACGCGCCGGCTTCCGGTTTCCAGTTGCACCAGCATTTCGGGAAGCTTGGCATAGCTGGCCGATCCCGCCACCAGGCTCACGTGCGGCGCACGCTCGAAAATCCGCTCGCCTTCCTGCTGCGCCACGCATCCCAGAACTCCAAACACTTTTCCCTTGCCGTCGCGTTTAAACTCATCCAAACGATGGAAGACTTTCTGCTCGGCTTTGTCGCGGATACTGCAGGTGTTATAAAGCACCAGGTCGGCCTGGTCCGGCTTGGCCACTTGCCGATACCCTTGCGACAGAAGCGTGCCGATCACCTTTTCAGAATCGTGCGCGTTCATCTGGCACCCGAAGGTCTCGATGTAGAAACTCTGCATGCCTCGGCTTTCGATTCCATTGTAACGGTTTGCGCGGAGGCAACCGGGCACAGGAAGAAACTCGACTTCCGGTTATACGTATGGCCTATAATGCCCAAGGGCGCTGGTCGTATGGTCGGCGAAATTAGGTCCGGATGCGTTCTTTTATTGCCACATCGTTCCACCGTCGCGGAACCGCCGCTCCCACTTTGTCCCGGCTCGACCAAGAGCTCCAACAGTGCCAGCACACCACTGAAGCGATCGATATTCTAAGGCGCACGAAGCCGGAATTGTGCGCCCGTTTGCGTACCCGTTTTCCGAGTCCGCTGGCTGAGGCATTAACGCTCAAAGTTCTGAATCTCTTCCTGGCCCGGTATCACTTCCGGGCGCGCAGCGTATCCCTGCAGTCGCGGCCCTTCGGGCTGATCGTCGATCCTAGCAACGTCTGCCAGCTAGCGTGCCCCGGTTGCGTCCATTCAGAGCGCAGCGAGGCCTTCGAGCTATTCGATTGGCCGAAAGGCACGCTTTCGGAAAACCGCTTCTCCGCGCTGCTGAAGCGCTACGGTCCTTGCGCGATTGGAACGCTTTTCTACAACTACGGGGAGCCTCTGCTCAACCTCAATACGCCCAAGCTGATTCGGATGGCCAAATCGTGGCTGATGAGAACGACGATTTCTACGACTCTATCGGTCCGCCGATTCGACGCAGAAGCGTACGTCGAATCCGGGCTCGATTTCATGGGTCTTTCCGATCGATGGCGCGACGCAGCCCGTTTACGAGCGCTACCGACGCAATGGAGACCTGGAGCTGGTTCTCGACAATCTTCGAAAGCTGGTGGACGCGAAGCGCAGGCTGGGCAAGCGCTATCCCGCACTTGCGTGGAACTTCCTGGCGTTTGAACATAATGTCCACGAGATTCCTCTGGCGGCTCGCATGGCGCGAAGCCTCGGCGTCAATATATTCCGCGTTGTCCAGCCCTTCGACGTGAGTTGGGACGATCCCGAGATTCGCCCGGCAGACCCCAAAGCGGGAGTGACGGGAATGCAGTGGCTGGATCGTTTTTCCATGGCCAGCCGATCCACGAACTGGAACCCGTTCCCGGACGGCGTGGACGGACACGCCATCCTGGAGGCTTACGAGAGACCGTGGAACGAACAGGCCGCGGACGACTCATCGCCCAGTCCAGGGCATACTTGCCACTGGTTGTACAAGAACATCGTGATGGACGCGACTGGCAGAATTACGCCGTGCTGCGGAGCGCCGCGGCCGGACATCGATCTGGTGTTTGGCGCGTTCGAAGGCAATGGCAGAGATCCGTTCGATTCCGACAAATATCGCCAGGCGCGCGGTTGGTTCTCGGGCCATGGCGACGCGCCTCCACTCGGCGGCGGGCCGCATTGCACCCAGTGCGAATGGGACCACACCGCCGTAAACATTGGCGACGCGGACATCCGGGCCTATTTCCAGTCGGCCAGCGGTGCTTTTTTCGATCGCCGAAGCCTGAATTTGATTTCTGGGTGGTGACGGCAAGCCGGCCACTACATCGTGTAGACTAGTTGTTTGAAGGGGGTGCGTCTTCAGCAGTAGTTGGCTCGCACGAAGTACCTCAAGTGAGCTGGCCGCCTCGCGTGTTCGAACGATCCCCGCTGTCTTTTTGTCCTTCCTGTTCCCCGACGATTGCCGGATCTGCGATCAGCCCTTGCAAAACTTTTCGCGCGTGCCGGTGTGCCCGGCCTGCCTGGCCAAGCCCGAGCCCCTAGCGGCGGAATATTTTTGCGTGCACTGCCGCGCGCCCTTCCTGAGCCGCTTCCCGCTGGACGATCAGGGCCGCTGCGCGCTGTGCCGCCGGGGCGTTCGAGGCTTCGACGCGGCGTACTCGTTCGGATTCTACCAAGACGAGCTGCGCAAGCTGATCCAGTTGTTCAAATACGGCCGCATCCCAACGTTGTCGGCGCCGCTGGGGCGCCTGCTGGCGCGTGCATTGCCGCGAGAACAAAGTTTCGACGTTATCGTTCCCATGCCGTTGCATTGGCGCAAGCGCTGGCAGCGCGGGTTCAACCAGGCGGAACTGCTGGCCCGCGAGATTGGCCGCCGAACTCACGTACCCGTCCAGATGGCGCTGCGGCGCGTGCGGAATACGCCGGCGCAGGCGGGGCTAACCAGCGCCAAACGCCGTTTGAATGTTTCGGGCGCATTTCGCGCCAAGAAGCGCGCCTCGATCGATGGCCGGCGCGTACTGCTGATCGACGACGTGATGACCACCGGCGCTACCGCCGCTTCGTGCGCGCGCGCTTTGAAGGGAGCCGGCGCACGGCAGGTGACGTTATTGACCCTGGCGCGGGCCGACCGACGCTTGATGTCGGACCCGCTGCTGAATGACTCGAATTCCTCCGGGAGAACCGAAGATGCCCAGTCTTGATCGCTTGCATAGACCGGTCTTAGTGTTGAACGCCAGCTACGAGCCCATCAACATCTGCGCCGCCCGCCGAGCGCTGGTGCTGGTGCTGAAGGGCGTCGCGTCGGCCGAGGAGGAGTCGCAGGCGCACGTTCATTCGCCGCGCCATTCCATTCGCGTTCCATCCGTGATCCGGTTGCTCGAGTATCGCCGGATTCCGCATCAGACTCGAGCTCTTTCGCGCAAGAACATTTTGATGCGCGACCGTTATACCTGCCAGTATTGCCATCGCACCATGCCGTCGGGCGAGCTAACGCTCGATCACGTGGTTCCCCGCTCCCGTGCCGGAGAGACTACGTGGGAAAACCTGGTGGCGTGCTGCCATCCCTGCAACAATCGCAAAGGTAGCCGCACTCCTGAAGAAGCGGGAATGAAGCTGGCGCGCGCGCCGCGGCCGTTCAGTTTGCACACCAGCCGGCACTTGATGCGTCTGCTCGCCAAGAGCGACGATCAGTGGCGAAAGTATCTGTTCTACTGATTCCCGACCCTACCGAGCCGCGACCGTGAGGGAGCCGGTATTCCTATTGAGCCGGGGGCGGGCCCTTGGGTTTTTCCTTGGGCGGCGCGGTCACCTTCACTGGACTTATAATCACGTGCGCGTTGCGGCCTTCCAGCCTGGGCTGCCCTTCCACCTGTCCATGCGCGGAAAGATCCTGAGCAAAACGCAGCAACAGCTTCTTGCCCAAATCCACGTGCGCGATCTCGCGGCCGCGGAATTGAACCACCGCTTTGACACGGTTGCCTTCGCCTAAGAAGCGGATCGCGTGGTTTTTCTTGAACTCGTAGTCGTGATCGTCCGTGTTGGGGCGGAACTTCAGCTCCTTCACCTGGATCACGTGTTGCTTCTTTTTGGCCTCGTGCTGCTTCTTCTTGTTTTCGTATTGCCACTGGCCGTAGTCCATGGCCTTGGCCACTGGCGGCTCAGCGGTGGGCGCAATCAGGATCAGGTCGAGCCCCAGCTCCTGCGCTTTGCGCACGGCGGCCAAAGTCGGCATGATCTCGACGGATCCATCCGGAAATACGGCGCGCACTTCACGCACGCGGATCGCCTCATTCACATTTTCCCGGACCCTCGGACGGCGGGGCGGGTAGTTTCTGGATGGAATCATTGAAAGGCGGGGGTAAATGGGGAACGAATACTTATCATTGTACTGATCGTACCAGAATTTGAGGAGCCTGGGGCAAGGAGTTCGCTAGAATGAAATGGCCCGGCAGGAAAGGGCAAGTTCGGGCGGTTAGCTCAGCTGGTTAGAGCGCCTGCCTTACAAGCAGGAGGTCCGCGGTTCGATCCCGCGACCGCCCACCATTTGATGCAATAGGTTGGAGGTGAGTTCCATTGGCTGAAGTTCAACTTCACGAGGGCGAGAGCCTGGAGAGCGCGCTCAAGCGCTTTAAGCGAAAAGTCCTGCAAGAGGACATCATCAAGGAAATCAAGCGGCACGCCTTCTACTTGAAACCCGGGCAGAAGAAACGAGTGAAGCAAGCGTTGGCTCGCAAACGTGCACGTAAAAAGCGTCCGCGTGACGGCGAGCCGGATCGGGACTAATCATAGCGCGGGCATGTGCCCGGATCCATACCGGGCACCGCGGAGTCTGCGTGAGAACCATCCGCATGAAGTAACTTTCGGGTGGCCGGCAAACGTTGCGTCCCATCGGTTGTTCCCGAATCGGCGGTCGCGCGAAGGGTGGCCCATTTCTCGGACCGAGGTTTTCCTCAGATGTTTGGCCTGATGGTGAAAGCTATGTTCGGCGACCCGAATCTACCCAAGATGGAATTTCCTCCAAGAGTCCCAGCCTGAACGACGCGATCGCTTAGAGCCGAAGAATTAGCGTATAGTTGTGGTGAGTTGCCAAGCAGCGCTCTAGGAGATGACATGAAGACCATCACAGCAGTAGCGTTGATGACCGTAGGACTTGCCGCCGCCGGTATGGCCGCGGAATACAAAGGCTTCGTCGAGGATACGAAGTGCTCCACCAACCCGGAAATGAAAGGTGATGCCGCCTGCGCACAGAAATGCATCAAGGCCGGTTCACCGGCGGTCCTGGTAACGCCGGCCGGAAAGATTTACAAGATCGCTAATCAGGACAAGATACTGGCTAGCGCTGGCCAGAACGTCACCGTGACAGGCAAATTAAAGGGCGACACACTCACCATCGACACGGTTAACTGAACTTCTAGCGCGCGTAGAGGAAGGGCCGGTCTCCACTGCTCTTCCAGAAGTAGACTAGGATAATCAGGCTTGCGATCGCTGCGTACGCGCACCACACTGAAGTGAAAGCGTACCGCTTAACCTCCATCACAATCAGAAGAATGGTGAGGTTGGCCGCGCCGAAGACGATCATCGGCCTGACTTTTGAAACAAACAGCGAGCCGCAGGTTGCAATCACATACAGTACTGCAAGCGCTGTGTTGTTGGTGGCCTGATTGATGTACACGATGCTGTTTTCCCGGACGGAAACCTGTAATGGATATGCCATCAGTGCCCACAGTATATAAAGCGACGTGGCTCCGCCCAGCACCAGGAAAGGCAGCATGCGCCGGCGGCTGTTCACGTCAGGCTCAAATAGCAGCACGCTGAGCGGTAGCAGGAAAGGGAGCAGCCCCTGCGCGTACAGCATGTACGCGGCGGCCATGTCGTGCGTCACCACGGGCGACAGAATCCCGTCCAATCCCAGCCAGACAAATCCCTCGATGAATTGATGAACGGCGAAAAGCGTAGGCAGGGCCGCGAAGAGTAATTCGTTCCGGTGTTTCACCTTGGTCAAGGTGACTACGCCGATGGCTGCCAAAGCTGCACTGCCAACAAAGTTCGCTGTTGCTGAAAAACACAAGGCTCGTTTTCTCCCCAGTGAGCGTTACACGTATCATCGCAGAACGCAATCCTTCTTATGCCGCGACCCGCCGGGTCCTGTTAACTCGATTGTGCCTCCTCCGTTTTATATACTGATGCAGAAATGCAGGGACCGCACTGGAGGTGGTTTCGATGACGCTCATGCTGCGATCGCCACTGTGGATGAGGAATCCGGGCGAAGGTGAACGCGATTCCGGGATGATTCCGAACGCTATTCCAGGATGAACCCGAACAGGATTCCGGGATGATGGTGAACACCGATTCCGCGATGAAGCCGAACAGTTTCAGGC
>JBKQHJ010000029.1:0-14755 GCA_052148835.1 Bryobacteraceae bacterium | reverse complement strand
TCGATCAGATCTTCCAGCGGGTCTTCCCCAGGTAATTCTACCCAGTACCCAAATCTAGTCTTCCATTTCCCGAAGGTTGCACTTAAACTGTACCTAGGAGACGAGTGGCGCCGAAATGAAAATAATGACGGAAAGTGATCGGTGCATGGATTTTGAACTCGCCCGAGTCTTACTGGTAGACGATGATCCTACCTCGCGTTTAACGTTACAAACCGTTCTGGAAGCCAGCGGATATCATGTAGATTCAGCAGCTTCCGCTGCCGAAGCGGTCGGGAAACTAGATGAGCAGGAATATCAGTTGGTGCTGAGCGACCTGCAGATGGAATCCCCAGAAGCGGGGCTCAAGGTCCTGGCGCACGCCCGTATGATGGATTACAAACCGGCGACTGCGATTGTAACCACCTACCAGAATGAGAAAGCCAAGCCGACGCACGGTAAGCCTCTGCATGCTAATTCGCAGAAGCAGTCGCGGATGTTAATCACGCCGGAAGACGTTCCTGGGCTGCTCGCCAAAGTAGCCAACCTGATTAGCGAGCGGGCCGCCCGCAGGATCCAGCGCGAAATGCGCCACGCTACCAGCTAGCCGTCTCGGCGGATCGTTTCCTCAAATTGAGCCGCGGATCGTTCCTTCAAATTGATCCAGCGCGCCACTGAAGAAGTGGTCCGCGGCGTCCACCCAGATCAGTTCTTTAGGCTCTGGCAGCGCGGCGAAGTATGCTTCCATGACTGGAACGGGACTGAATTGGTCGTGCGTGCTCATGATGAAAATCCGAGGCACCGGACAGTGCCCGAGCGGTTGGCTGTCGGATAAACTGGCTGGAAATCCAGCGGCGATGAGCCTCGAGACACCCGGAGTTTCGCAGCCCAGTTTGAGAATAATCCGAGCGCCGAACGAAAAACCGGCCAGGGAAAAAGGAAGTTCCGGATAGCGCGACCGCAACCAGGCCAGCGCGGCGCGGGCATCCTCCACTTCGCCGCTGCCGTGATCATAAACGCCCTGGCTTAGATTGACGCCGCGATAGTTGAATCGCAGCACCACCGCGCCAGCGTGGCGCAGCGCGCGAGCAATGCGATAGACCACTTTGTTATGCATGGTCCCGCCGTGCTGAGGATGCGGATGGCAGACTAAAACCGCGTGGTTGGGATCGCGATCTTCCGGCTCTTCGAGCAGCGCTTCCAATTTTCCGGCTGGTCCATCAATGAAGAGACTTTCGATGCGCCTGGGCATTACTTGGGACAGGCTTAATTCGAGCGAAAGTTGGTGAACTGCATGTCGATTCCAAAATCGTGGCCGCGCAGCATTGCAATAACATCTTGCAAGGTGTCGCGATCCTTTCCGGAAATGCGCACAAAGTCGCCCTGGATGGACGCCTGCACTTTCTTCTTGCTGTCTTTGACGGCTTTGACGATCTCGCGCGCTTTCTCGGTCGAGATGCCTTGCTGTAGCGTGATCTCCTGGCGAACGGTGGAACCCGCGGCGGAAATCAAGGGGCCGTAGCTCAAACCTTTCAGAGGCACCTTGCGCTTCACCAGCTTTTGCTCCAGCACGTCGTTGACGGCCTTCAGCTTGAACTCGTCGGCGCTCGCCAGCACGAGTTTGTTGTCTTTTTCGTTGAGCTGGATGTCGGATTTGGAGTCTTTCAAATCGAAGCGCTGGAGTATCTCCTTCATGGCTTGCTGGACGGCGTTGTTCACTTCCGCCAAGTCGATCTTGGACACGATGTCGAAAGTATTTTCGGGCATATTCTAATGACCCAATGCTATCAAGACTCGCTCGGTGATTTCCTGGATCATGGTGGGCAGGGCGGCATCGAGCGCGATGGTGACGGCGGCGCGAACGCGTTCCGGGTCGATTTCCGGCGGCTGCGGCTGAGTGGATTTTGGCGGCTCGGCCTTTTGGACCGCGGCCTCCACTGGTTTGGGTGGCTCCGGTTCCACCGCCGGCGGAGCTGAGGCGATCGCGATCTGTTCGGCAAATAGTCCGCGCGCGAGCTGGGCTTCCTTCACCAGCGGATCGATGGTGCTGACTACCTTGGAGGCCTCGAAGGGCTTCTTGAGGATCCCATCGCAGCCGGCACGCTTCGCTTCGTCTTCATCGAACGGCTCCAGCAGACCGGCCGTGAGCACCACGCGAACGTGTTTGAAGCGCGGCTCGTTCTTCACGTGGCGGCAAAGCTCGAAGCCGGATTTCCCGGGGAGAAAGACGTCGGCCAGGATCAAATCGGGATCGACATCCGCAAGGCGCGACATCGCGGCATTGCCGTCGGTGAGGCTGACCACTTCAAAGCCCTCTTCGCGCAGGATTCGTTCGCCCATCCGCTGCGCGTGCGGGCTGTCGTCAGCCAATAAGATCCGGCTCATCGAAATCAATTCGATGGAGGGGTGGTTGTAGCTGGTTGAGCCACCGCTGGCTGATCCGTAGTGGGGGCCGCGGTCTGCTGCTGTTGCTGCTTCTTGTTTTTCTTTTTCTTCTTGGCGTTCGGGTCGGCAGTGGCCTGCTGGGATGAATCCGCGGCCGTCGTAGCCTGACTGGATGTGGCTGCCTGACCGGATGTTGTGGCCTGGCTGGATGTTACGGCCGGGCTAGAGCCTGGAGCTTGACCGGCGGCGGTGCTCTGGCTGGCGGCGCCTGCCTCACCCTGCCCGGGCGGATTGGTGCGAGCATCCGGTTTGGTATCGAGCGCGGAGGAGTTTCCCACCTGTTGTGCCGTCACTTCACCGTTGAATCCGGCAGCGGCGCCCGTGGCTTGAGGCACCAATGGCGGAACCGACGGCCGCAAGTTTTCCATGGCCGGATCGCCGGTGTGCGCGGCGGTGCTCATATCCGGACCGCGGCGGAGGGGTAGCATGGTGCGCGAGACAAGGCCTGGTTTTTCGCGATGGTCCTTCTCATACTGCATGCGCGCGACCGCGGCTTTATCGGGCTCGGGAACCGGCAATTCCAGGTCCTTCAGCTTTCGTGCGGCATCGTCGGCGTAGTCGCTCAGCGGATAGTCGCGAACGATCTTGGCGTAGGCCTCGCCTTCCTGCTTGCGGAAGCGGCTGCCCAGCTTTCCGTAGGCTTCGCCCATGTCCCACAATGCGAGATCGGCCTTGCTGTAGAGCGGATACTGATCGACGACATGGCCGAAGCGATTGGCGGCGGCGGAATTATCGCCGTGCTTGAAGTAGAAACTGCCCACCAGGTACTCGCCTTCGGCAATGGATTCCTGAACATTGCGCAAGAGCTGCTTAGTCTCGTCGACGTACTTGCTGTTGGGGAACTGGGTAATCAGCGTGCGGCATTCGTCTTCGGCGCGGAGGGCCTGCGTTGGGTCGCGATCCGACTTGTCCATTTGCTTGTAATGGATCTGGCAGATCTTCTCCTGGGATTCGGCCGCCTCTTCCATGGTTGGATAGAACAGGATGAAATCCTTGTATTCGGCTTCAGCCTGAGCAAGACCAGCGGCGCCGCCCTCGCGGAACCAACTGTCGGCGATGGCCAGCTTGGCCTTGGCGAGGAACTCGCTCTGATCGTAGGTATTGATCATGGTGTTCAGAGTGATGCGCGCGATCTCGAAGCGGCCATGTTCGATATCGTTCACGGCGCGGTCAAACAGAACCTTGTCGGGCTGTTTGGTGTCCTTGGTGATCGGATCGTCGTATTTCTTCGCGCGGAAACCGCAGGAGGTGGCGAGAGCCGCCACCAGCATTACAATCGGGAAGTATCGCATCATATCCACCTTATAATAAACCGTCGGAGGCCTTATAGATTAAACCTTTAAAAGCACGGCGTCTCGGGCCGCGCGCTGTAACTCAGTGAACGCCTGACCGGGATCGGGGGTGTGAAAAATCGACGACCCTGCCACCAGCCAATCACACCCGGCGCGCGTAATCTCGGAGGCGTTTTCCGTCGAGACCCCGCCGTCGATCTCGATGGCGAAGTTTAAGCCTAACTCTTTGCGGCGCCACGCGAGCGCCTGAATCTTCTTGAGAGCGTTGGGAATGAAAGCCTGGCCTCCAAAACCAGGATTGACGCTCATGATCAGCACGTGATCCACCAGATCCAACACTTCGCTAAGCATGCTTATCGGCGTGGCCGGGTTTAGCACCACTCCGGGGCGCGCGCCCTCGGAACGGATCAGGCGCAGCGTGCGATCCAGATGCACGCAGCCTTCCTGGTGGACCAGCACGTAGTCGGCCCCGGCGCGAATGAACTCGGGCGCGTATTTGTCGGGGTCGGAAATCATGAGGTGAACGTCCAGCTTGAGGCGCGTAGACTTGCGGATGGACTCCACCACCGGGATCCCGATGCTGATATTGGGGACGAAGTGGCCGTCCATGACATCGACGTGGAGGAAGGAAGCTCCGGCGCGCTCGACTTTGGCGATTTCTTCGCCTAAGCGCGCAAAATCAGCCGAGAGAATGGAGGGGAGGACTTCGATCATGCCACGACTTATGAACGATCTTAGCACGCGGGAACCCGGACTTGAGGGGATACCACCCGACCGACCAGGCTTGCGGCGTTACTTGCAGCGGTCCGCCAGGTTGCGCTTATCGCGATATTTGTCGTGGCAGTTCTTGCACGCCGTGGTCATCACGTCGGCGGCGTCAGTCATCTTGTCCTGACTCTTGGTTTGAGCCGCCGCGTAGGCCGTCATGCCGGCATCCCGAAGCCCCTGAACGAAGGTGGCCCAATCCGGATTCTTCAGGGGAACGTCCAGACCATTCGCGCATTTGCGTCCGGGAAGCATGAGCAGGTTCGCTACTTCAGCGATCGCCAGCGCGTTGTTCTCCACTGCCTGCCATTTTCCATACTGACTCGCCAAAGGGTCGGTGGCCATGCTGGGATCTTTGGCGTGCGGCACTTCCTCCGGATTCACGTCCTGCGCCGCGAAAACGACGTTCGATTCCGGATATAAGGTCCCCCGCATCAGTTGGACAAGGTTCGCGGGCGTTGGCAGGGCGGCTGCCCGCGCCGGTGAGTGAGCGCCCTTTGATCGAGCCGCCGGTGTTTGAGCCGCCGGTGTTTGAGCAAAGACGCGCTCCATTAGAGAAGTGGACAGGGCGCACGCAACGAGGAGCGCCAGCACTGCTTTGGTCATTTCGAATGATTCTCCTCGACCGCTCCCTCACGGTCACGGTTCAGTTTTTAGTGCCGAAGCATTAATGCCTGATCTGGGAGCTGATGTCCTTAATCTCGTAGACTTCACAGTTGGCCCGCTCGGAAATCAGCCCCGCGTCGGGAAAGTTGCTGACGGTCAGAATTCGCGGCGTCATCACCCACGGCTCCGCCAGCGCCTCGGGATCTTCCACGGTGACTTCGTACAGGATCTGGTTGCCCTTACGCGTGAGCTTCTCGATCACGTGCATCTGATCGGAATGGAAGAAACCGCCGCGCGCGAGCCACGTCGTATCGACAAACGAAATGGAGTCCAGCACCAGCGTGTCGCCCTCCCAGGTCCCTATCGTATAGCCGTAATATGTCGCCTCAATCGCTTTCTTCTCGTCGTGCTTGCGGCCGTCGGTCGGGATGATCCGGAATTCGTTGTTTCCGCCGCCGCCATCGGCGTATTGGCCGTAGAAGAAGATGATGTCTTTGTCCGACTGAACGATGCGCCGGGGCGGGCCCTGTCGAGGGTTCCCCAGAGGTTGGCACGTCATGACGGGGTCATCCTTGTTGGTCCACATGTCGAGCTCCTGGACCTTGTCCCAGAACTCGGGTTTGTACAGGGGACGATTCGGCCCGAACCGCGAAGGCGCTTCGAACTCGAAATCCATGGTCTGATTCAGCGCCCGTGAGCAGCCCTCCTGCTGTGTGGGGTCGCAACGGCGATTCCCGTAGCGCCAGTTCATGCCGGCAGAGTTCCAGTTGCCGCTCAGGTCGGGGTGACCATTCGGCATGCGCGGCGTGTCGCCGGAAGCAGTCAGAGCCACCGGGGTCACCGGGGCCGGCAACGGGTCGGGAGCCGTATGAATCGCCGCACGCACGCTGGGTGGTACGGGCATTACAACATAAACGCTGCCCGTTTCCGTCTGCACCGTGGTCAGGTCGCGAGCGACGACGCCATTATGGCTCTCCGCGATCTTGCCCGCGTACAACGCGTCGACCTTATTGAGCGGATTGTTCCAGTCCTGATAATCGCCGTAGGTGAACTCAGTGGTTTTCCCTGCATGCTTCACCACCACGCGCTCCACCATGTACTTGTTATTCAAAGTAGCGTTCGCGATCGCACCGGGAACACCGGGGATCGGATAGGTCACGACTGGCTTGCCGCCCTCCCATGTCAGGGATGTCGCGCCTGCTTTATCCACTCCGTCCTTGAGCAGCGTGCCGGGGTTGGCGCCAAGTTGCGCCATGGGCGCTACTCCTTTGATGGCGGCCTTGGGCGCGCCCTGCGGACTGGCCCATATGCGGATCAGCCGCTCGTCGACGGCGTCCGGCATCGGAGTTGCGTGGCCCTTGCCAGCAACGATCTCAGCGCCCACGATGTCCTCGTTCCAGGCATAGTGGCCGTTGACCACTTCGATGTTCGAAGACGTTTGGCCATTGGGCCGCGTGCACGTGTACTGAACCCGCTGTCCGGGGTACTGATAGTTGGTGCTGACACGATACTTGGCGAGCGTGCAGGGCTGGCTGTCCACCTGGATGGTGCCCTTGCCCTGGTATTCCAGCGACGTGATCAACTCGTGCTCATCCACGCCGCGCAGCATGCCCATGTACCAGGTCCAGTTGAAAAGCACCGCACGCAGGTCCTTGGCGTCCTTCGCGGGTCGGTAGGGCGGAGGGGGATCAGGGAACCCGAACTGCGCCTTCGCACCGCGTGGCGATAGGGCGCCGATTGCGAGAACCGCGCCGATCGCAATCCTCGTGCATAGCATCGTTCGTCGGGAAGCCACGATGTTCCGCCCCGCTATTTACTCGTTGCCCTGACCAGCGGCGATCTGGATCACGCGCCCATCCGGCATGGTCACGGTCTTGAGAAATCCTAATGGACTGCCGTCCTTGGCGGGAAGGAACTTCACTTTGATGTTGTCCCCGGCGTGGAGCGCATTCGGTCCGGTCTTACCGATCCCCCGTTGGGCGAGAGCCGTGGCGGAGCCGAGTGTCATGACCCACTCCGTGGTTGTGCCATCGGCGCCCTTGACCGCGAGAGACAACGACCCGTGGGGATTGGAAAACTTGATACTGGTGACGGTCCCCTCCAGCTCCTTGTCCTGTTTCATGTCGTAGACGCCCGCGAGGGAATGATGGGCCTGCAGCGAGACGGTGGCGGCCATAAAGCAGCCAGCCAAGGCCACCCATCCTAGAGTTCGCTTAATCATTTTTGCACCTCTTCAAAATTGTTTGTCGGCACCGGATGCCATTACATAGCGACCGCAAGTGAGTATATCACCGGGAAGACGAACGGCGGGTGATGGTGGTTACTGAATGCGAAGGGATGCCGACTAGTGGCTCGAACCTCACCAGTCCGGAATCCAGCAGCTTGACGCCCCGCCTTCGGTAACGGAGTGTCAGCAAGCTTCCTCATCGGATTCTCTTCCCTGTAGATACTATGACAGGCGAGCCGTCGGCAATGAACGCACAGTCAGGGCGACCTTGAAGAACCTTTCCGAGTTCTAAACCATAAAGGCTGCTGGCATCCCCTTCAAATCCAGCAGCCGAGCTCGTCCAAACATTCCAGGGCACATGTGAAACATGGTATTCAAGCGTGTCTCCATTACGCTTGGCGGAATAGCCCCAATAGTGCTCGGTAATGAATTGCTCCAGGCTGCCCAATGCGGCCTGCGCGGAAGTGGCCGATGTCCGCGCATGGAGCCTGCACCACGCGCCATTGAGTTGCCACCCATACTCGGCCGTTTTGGCCGCTCCATTCATGTTGATGCAGTGCTTCATCGGAAGGCAGACGTAATTCTCTCCATACGCAAGTCGAGCGATCTTTGCGACTGCCCGCCTGGGAACAATTTCGGCGATGAAGACCACACCTCTTCGGTCCTCGTTCCCGTCATTCCGGCGAACGTAGAATCGCAAGTTGACCTCGTCAAAATCGGCATGAAAAGGAATCGCAAGAGAGCCAAAGAGCTTTGTATGGCGAAACTGGAAGGCCACCAAGCTAACGTAGGTTTTTCCGTTAAACGAATCCAGGACAGTCCCCGGCGGGACGTAGTCTTCCAAGAGTTTGCGATCAACTTCATAATTCAACATCACTAAGTCCCGCCATTCAGCGGAAAGGAAGACCCGATTTTCCTGGGGCATCCGTTTTTCCTGGGGCATCTGCTAACGTAGAGGCACAACGCCAGATGGACCAATTATCAGGCATCGAGCTAGGGGCAGGAGCCAAGTGACCGTGTGGTCGGCGACCCGTTGAAACTCTCGTCTCTTCGAGGCAACTGACCGACTATCGGGGGTACTGCTACTTGACATAAGCCAGCAGGCGGCCGGAGATAATGGCGCCAAACCAGCAGGCGAGCGATGCCCAAGCCAGCATCTTTGCGTTGCCTGACACCGGGGCCTTGTCGAGTTGCGGATCGTCGAAGACTTGCCGGCGCATCCGTGCAAGAATATAGATCCCCACAAACACGCACGCCATCTTGAGGTAAAAATCCAGAGTGGTGAGTTTGGTTGTGGCGTCGGCAACCAGCATCATGGTCCCGGTGACGGCGTTCAGCCAGAACGCGGCCCACATATAGGGGAACACGCGGACGAACGGCTTCATCGGCACCGCGGGCCAGAAACCCAGGATCATCAGGCTGAGCATGGCGCTGCCTCCGGCCACGATCCCCATCCCAATGGTGTGCAGGACGAGAATCGTGGGGAAGGCCCAAATAGTAGGGGCGTTCTTTACCCATTGGCTGAAAGCCATGTTTTCGATGAACTCAAGAAAGTGCATGTATGATTCCTTGGCGTTATTGTTCCCGGCGCTCCCGGCGCGCTGTACTTCTATCCAGCAGATAGCCGACGATCGCGACGACAACCGTTATGACGACCACCCAGAGAATTGTCCCGACAACCAATGACAAGCTTTTCCTCCCTCCTGCTTAATCGAAGGACTAAAATGAGTTGCCCAGAAATGGCAACATGCTCCCGAAATACAGCACACCGAGCCACAGGGCCATGGCCGATGCAGCGGCGATTTTGGCCGTCAGCGGAGCGTCCTCCTTGGGCCCCAGGGACCAGGGCTCATCCAGAAAAGTAAAATACAACGCATTCGCCCCGGCGAGCATTGCCAGTCCTATTTTCCAGTAGAAGGCGAAATTGTGTATGTATTGGCCGGGTATCCCCACGAAGAACAGCATGCCAGTGCCGATGTTCACGGTGAATCCCAACGCGGCCCAGGGCAAAAGCCGATGCAGGGATTGGAAGGACACGCCCCTCACCACTCCCAGAACCCGCAGATCCACCAGCAGCACCACGCCCAGCAAAAGGCTCAGGCCGACGAAATGCAAAGTTTCGCAAGTGGGCCACATCCACGGCGTATCGGTAACGAACGAACCCACGGTGCGGCCCAGCCCGGGGCTTTCCTGTGCGGCCGGTACGTCCGGTGTCGCTGTTCCCTGGACCGCTCGAATTTCCGCGTGACGAATTTCTCCGCCCATATTCGAGGCGCGGGCCATCAAGCCGAAGGTCACCACGGTCAGGATCAGGATCACAGCCAGGTTCCAGTTCGGCACGCGCGCGAGGCGGCGGAATTGCCACAATCCCAGCCACGCAAACGCGCCCGTTGGGAGCATGAATGCCATGGCTGCCAAGGCCGCCCCTTCATGGGTCTCGATCATCGATTTTGAAACGCCCGGCAAGGACTTGATGCCGTCCTGCGCGCCGTTGCCGCTCATGTAGGTGGGGATCGCGAGGAGAGAGATTCCGAGCAGCACAACCAGGCTGGCACGCTTCAGATCGTCGCTCTTCGTGATAAGCGAAAGAATGAATAGACCGCCGCCAATGAGAGTGCCGATGGTCGGAAAATGATTCAGCAAGAGATGAATGTGTGTCAAATCCATAATGATTCTGAAGCAGTCGTGACGCCGCTCGATTACTATATCACCTGAGCTTTTGGGAGAGCACGCGCAGTCACTTCAGCCCCTCGGCCAGGAACAAATTCGTGACCGCGCGGCGATAGCGATAGGCGAAAGTCTTTCCATCCGGCGTTGCCATCACCTCGCCGTACAGCACGCCCGCCGGATCGGCCGGGGCTAGCGTGGTGGCAAGCTGGCGTTGCCCGCTCTCTAGATCCACCGCCATGATGTGAGCTGGAAATGCACCGTTCCAGGTATATAACTTGCCGCCAGTGCCGAACTGCACGGGAGTTTCGCCAGGTTCCAGCCCTTTCACCGGCTGCGGCGCGCCGCCGTCCAACGGATAAACCGCAAACTCGCGTTGCGCATTTCGCGCGATCAGCGAACGTCCATCCGGTGAGAAAGAAGGATTCGTCACGCCTTCTCCTGTCACCGGCCGCACCTTGCCCGCTGCCAGGTCGAGTACGTAGATGCGCGGCGGCTTGCCAGGTTCGGCGCCGGTAAATGCTATCGAGGCACCGTCGCTGGTCCAACTCCCACGGAAGTCGAGCAAGTGAACGGGGCTTATGTCGATCTCGCGCGCGTCGCCGGTGCCCGTTGGATACAGCCTCAAATGGGAGGTCGAGCTGGCCATGCCCACCAGGATATGTTTGCCATCGGGAGTAATTCCTAGCCCCGAGCCGTCGCCGATGCGAACCGGCGATGAGCCGTCGTTCTTGGCGAAGTACACGGTGTAATCGACACCTGAATTTGCGCCGCTATAAGTGACCGAAAGTTGGGTGCCATCAGCGGAGATGCCGTCCACCAGGTTGCTCTCGCTGGCCACGTCGACGAATCGGTCAACGGTTTCACCCGCGCTGTGAAATGAGATGCCACCGCCCTCCTGCGAATTGCCCAGCAACACTTTGCCCGACGCGCTGATATCTTGGAGCCACAAAAAACCGGGCGATCGAAGAATGTCACGCAGTTTTCCCTTGAGATCTACAGCCATCAGTCTCTGGGGCTCCGTGATTTCGCTGGCAGTGAACCAAACTTCTTTGCCTGAAGGTCCCCAAGCCATCCCCCGCAGCGACGACCATTCCGGTGTCAGGCGCGTCGATTTCCCGTGCAAGTCGACCAGCGTGACGAAACCGCGATCGTCTCCCAACACCGGATGCTCGGCGAAAACGATAGCTCCGCCATCGCGCGACATCCGCACGCTGCTGATGTAACCGCTGGTACGGAAGAGAACCGTCCCGGACGGGAACTCGAGTGTCTCCACGGCGCCCGAGCAACGTACAATTGCCATGCGCTTCCCATCCGGTGACATGTCTCCGTCACAGACGTTGTCGAGCAACGGCCGGGGCGCGCCGCCTGTCAGCGAGACTTCGGCGAGCGTGCCGCTGGTCATCCAATTCATCGTGTGGTGCATGCCCAGCGATATCGCCATCTGGCCATTGGCGCCGATGCCCAGGATGTTGGCCGACGGCAGATCCAGGCTGCGCGACTCCAATCCGTCGAGGCCGGTGGTGAAAATCTCGAAAGGCTTGCCGTTCCACGACGCACCATAAACCACATTTTGTCCGTCCGGCGTAAAGCGGGCGGTCTCGATAAATCCACGTCCGAAGACCAGTTGATGGAACGATGGCTCGGGCGACTTGCGCAGCTTGAAACCGGCGAAAACTCCGATGGCACCGAGCGCAGCAGCGGCCAGGGCGATCGCCAGTACCGGGAGCGAGCGACGATTCTCCTGCGCTGGGATCGCCGCTTCCCGCGTGCTGGTGGACGATGGCGCCGCCAGCGCCTCGAGTGCAAACGACAGATCGCGCGCCGATTGAAAGCGCTCCTCGGGAGCTTTCTCCAAACATCGCCGGATGACACGCTCAATGGCCGGCGGGATGTTACCGGAAATCGGCGGCGGATCTTCCTTGAGGATCGCATTCATCGTTTCGACGGACGATTCGCCTTGGAAGGCGCGCAGCCCAGCCACCATCTCATAGAGGATCGCGCCAAAGCTGAAGATGTCCGAGCGTGCGTCCGCGGGTTTGCCGCGCACCTGCTCGGGCGACATATAGCCGGCGGTTCCCAGCACCACTCCCGGATCGGTGACTGCGGTAATGGTCGCGCTCTCGCCTCTGCCTTCGGCGGCCGACTGCTTCGCCAGGCCGAAGTCGAGAATCTTCGCCCGCCCGTCGCGAGTCAGGAAAATGTTGTCGGGCTTGATATCGCGATGCACGATGCCTTTCTCGTGTGCCGCCGCCAGTCCCTTGGCGATCTGGATCCCGAGGTCCATCGCCTTGCGCACCGTCAAGGCGCCCTCTTGGAGCCGCTGGCGCAGGCTTTCGCCTTCGAGCAGTTCGGAGACGAGAAAGTGGGTGCCGTTCTGCGCCCCGACATCATAAATTGCGAGGAGATTGGGATGATTCAAAGCGCCCAGGACCTGCGCCTCTTGTTCGAACCGGCGCAGTCGCTCTTCCTGAGCGCTGAATTCGGCGGGCAGAACCTTGATGGCAACGGTGCGGTCCAGCCGCGCATCGCGAGCGCGGTAAACCTCGCCCATGCCGCCTTTGCCGATCAAGCCGTAGATCTCATAGGGACCCAGGCGCTCTCCTGTGGGTAATGACATTTCGAAGGTTCAACTTAGTTTACGCGAACAGCGGGTTTACGCGAACAGTTTACGCGAACAGTTTACGCGAACGGAGGAAGACAGGCACTAGGAAGCGTTTCTACCGGACAGTTGCTGTAAGTGTTTGGGAAATCGGATAATGAAGATTCGGTGAGGTGCGAGAGTGGTTGAATCGGGCGGTCTCGAAAACCGTTGAACCTTTGCGGGTTCCGTGGGTTCGAATCCCACCCTCACCGCCAGAATAGAATCAACAAGTTAGCAGCCACCTTCCATTTTCGTCGGGCAATATCGGACAATGGGACATGGCGCTCGCCCTTTATCGCCGCCACCGGCGCGACTGCAAAGCTGGTCATTCAGAAGAACGCCGCTCTAGCGAATACGACGAGAGGAAGAAGGGTTGGAAGCGCTGCGAGTGCCCGATCTTCATATCGGGAACACTTCAGGGGACCTTCAAGCGACAAAGCACCAGCAAGTGGGAATGGGATCAGGCCCGCTCGATAGCGTTGCACCTGGAGCATGCCGGATCGTGGACTGGCAAGGTCACACCGCCAACGCCCCCTTCCGCTCCTGAAGCACCGAGGCAGCAAACCCGCATCACGATCGCGGCCGCCATCAAGGTGTTCCTCTCCAACCGCGAGGGCGCAAAGATCGCGCCGTCCACGCTTCGCAAGTACCGCACATTCACGAACCAGCTCACAACCTTCGCCGATGGCCTCGGCTACGTCATGCTGGATCAATTGACATCCGGCGATATCGATGTCTTCTACAGCCTGATGAAACTCGGCGTGCGGGCTAAGGCAAAGCGACTCGGCACACTTCGCGCGTTCTTCCGGTTCTGCGTGAACCGAAAATGGCTTCCCGAAAGTCCTGTGAGCTCCGATATCAAACCGCCCGTTGGCGCAAACCGTGTGGCCAACAAGGCTCCCTTCACCGACCTGGAATTGCAGCGCATCATTGGCGCTTGCGATCGTATGCCGGATATCGTTTGGTCAAGTGGCAAGGGCGGTGGCCGATGGACCGGCGAGGACGTGAAGGACTTCATTTGGGTGATGGTCTATACGGGCCTCCGGATCTCCGATGTTAGTTTGTTTAACATGAGCCGTCTGCATAGCAATGAGGTCTTTCTTAGGGCCAAGAAAAACGGTGGAGAAGTCTTCGCCTATATCCCTGATTGGCTCCGGGAACGGCTTGCCGCCCGCGCGAACCGATGCGGCTCGCGGCCGTTTGTTGTCGGGCAGTCGGAACGACTGGAGACGGTCACCGATATGTGGCGCCGCAAGATCAATTCCGTCTTTGCGCTTGCCGGAAGGTTCGAGGAGCCACCGACCCCGCATCGTTTCCGCCATACCTTTGCGCGTATTCTCCTGCAGCGCGGCGTGCCTGTGGCGGATGTTGCCGATCTACTCGGCGATGACGAGAAAACTGTGCGCGAGCACTATGCCCGCTGGGTGCCTGAGAGGCAGGCTCGGCTGACACGGATTCTCAAGGAAGCTTTCGACGACAAGCCCAAACCTAACCTCGTTGTGATGCCCAAAGTGTGACCGGAGTTATCACGGTGCTCAGCCTTGTGATCCCTTGCTACGCGCTGTTCAGCAACCGCGTGTGAATTCGCTTCGCCGCCGATTCTGGCACCGAGTAGACGGTGTGTGATTTCTTAGGACCCATCCGGATCTTGATCACGCCAGGATCGTCTTTGACCAGCTTACGCACGGTCTCTCGCCCAAGGCTCCACAGTTTAGCCAGTTCCCCGACTCGGTAGTGCCTTTCGAAAGTGGTGCTATCAGCCGACATTGGAAAAGAGTGCCCCTATATATAAGGAAATGGCAGAGGCGATTCAGGACAAACTTTTTTTGCCCTTCTGCATCGGCCTAAGCAGACGGTCTGGTTCTTGCGTGTGTCAGACGTTCGTCGCACAGACCTGTTTAAGGCCTCCTATGGCCCCACAATCCGGCGTAACAAAATCTTTTCATTAAATGTTGTCCTGAAGTTCTTCCGCCATTCCCTTATTAAGTAGACGGTGCTTTTTCTCTTAGCAGGCTGCGGAAAAATCCTCGATGACTGATACCCCGAGACAATAATGAACGTCTTTGTTTTATGCGAGGCGAAGACAACCAACAAGGCGGGATTTTCAGCTACCGGACGGCGGAAGAGCGGATT
>JBKQHJ010000028.1:0-30102 GCA_052148835.1 Bryobacteraceae bacterium | reverse complement strand
TTCGTCTGGACCAAGACGGCCGATCAGATCCTGGCCAGCATTGCTCGTTACGCTCAGCGCACTACCGCCGCCCAATCGCACTGACTTATGTCACGAACCACTGGGACAGGAGACTAGCAGCCCGTGGCGAAAGTCCCAAAACACCGCTTACTCACGTGCGCGGCTCAGTAGATTCTGCGCGTTACAGAGCCGCGCGCGTAAGCAAGCGGTTTTCGCCACAGGCTGCTAGGCTTCCTGGCAGATATTCGGGAATCTCAATCAAAGGAGATAGCTTATGAATTACACGAGATTGGCCGTTCTCACATTGAGTATCGGCATTGGCTTTGTCGCCCACGCCCAACAAACTCCCAAGACGCCCCCAAGTCAATGCGGCCGGCAAAGAGCTGTTCCACCAATATTGCTCGGTATGTCACGGGGTTGACGCGAAGGGCAACGGTTCCCTGTACGATGCTCGCGCGGCGGACAAGTCAGTACGGATGCCACCGGCCGATCTTACACTACTAGGTCAACGGAACGCAGGGGAATTTCCGGCGGCCTGCGTAAGAGACGCTATTTATAGCAAAGGACCGATCCCAGCGCATGGAACTCCCGACATGCCGGCTTGGGGTGATGTGTTCTACAACCTAAAATCCGACCCGAAGCTCATCGAGGCACGCGTGCGCAACCTGACCGCCTACATCGAGTCGCTCCAAGCCGCCGCGAAGTGAGAATTGTTAACTTGCCCGGGCTGCTAGCGGGCCGCGAACTGACAAAACCCAGTGGTTCGCTGCGCCGTCACTCCGGCACCATCCACGACCCCGCTACCGATGTCGATTGAGGATGGATGATAGGTCCGTTTCTCGTCAATTGGTTGTGTAAACGCGCTACCCGCTGAAGTGGCACGTCTCCCGAGGCTTTCTTGTTGAACTTCTTCGACGAATGCTCCGTCGCGCGCCAGCGGGGAAGTGACCCATCACCGGAGCAAAGACAATTGGTCAACTCCTGGATTGTCAGACACCCGGAGAAAGCTCGATCCGGATTCGTCCCGCGAGTCGCCTAGGCGTCAATGTGACTTACTGCCTGCTGTGCAGCAATATCGGTAGCCATATGTGGACATTACTTCTGTGGCCGCACCAACATCACAGACGCACGCAGTGGACCAGTTCTTCGGTGGCGACTTTGCGTTCGCGCGCGTGAAGCTGTAAGTTATTAGGTATCGTCGAACGATTCGGGCGGTATATTTGGCCGACTCTCGCCCGATGGCGAATGGATCGCCGATACCTCCGATGAATGCCGGGCGCGACGAGATCTACGCCGTGCCGTTTCCCGGACCGGGTGGGAAGCGTTAGATCTCAATCTCTGGAGGAACGCTGCCTCGCCGGAGCGCGGGCGAGAAGAGATCTTCTGTATGACGTGCAATAAGATCATCTGCAATTGGGCGATGTGCCTTTGCGTGTGCCTGCCGGCGCTGGCCGAAGTGGACCTGTCAGGATCCTGGGCTTCAAAAAATCATGAGGACGCAATGGAGCGCATCGCCGGTCCGCACCCGGACGACTGGACGGGCCTGCCCTTCAACGAATCAGGGCGCGCCAAAGCTCTGAATTATTCGCAGAGCGTCATCTCCATGCCGGAGCGCACCTGCTGGTTCTATACACAGTGGCAGCTCGCGACGGGGCCATTCGGCCTCAGAATCTGGAGCCAAACCGATCCTCTGTCGGGCTTAATCATCGCGTGGGTAATTGGCGGCTGGGAGGATCGTGCGCCGATGACGATCTGGATGGACGGGCGTCCGCATCCTTCAAAAAACGCTCCGCACGATCAGACGGGTTTTACCACTGGCGTCTGGACTGGCGACGTGCTGACCGCCTATACAACGCATATGAAGAGCGGATATCTTCGCCGCAATGGTGCGCCGAGCAGCGACGAAGCTACCCTTACCACCACGTTTTTCCGTCATGAAGACATGCTGACGCTGGCGCTCGTAATGGAGGATCCGGTTTTCTTGGCTGAGCCGTACATCATAACTCGATCATACGTGTTGACTCCCACGCCCGTTGCCGCCGCAGGCCCACCCTGCATCATTGGATATGAGGGCGTGGAGGAGGGGAGGGTTCCACATTATCTTCCGGGGAAGAATCCTTTCGTCGATGAAATGGACGAGATCTACCACATTCCGCGGGAAGCCTCGCTCGGCGGCGCGGAAACGATGTATCCGGCGTTCCGCTACCAAATCAAAGATAGATTTACGATTCCGTCCAGGTGCAAGCGGAACTGCGGTGTGCCCGGCGGTAACTAGCGGAAGTGCGGCGCTTCATCAGGCGATGGACACGCGGCCCGCCGGGAGAGGGTGGGAGAGGTGAGGGTGCTTCGTCGCTCAGCCCAGCGTTTCGCGATCCCGACGTACGCTAACACAAATCTAGTTTTGCACCCGCTGTTCGGCCCCGACTTACTTCCAGGGGGCGATAGTGTCCCGCCCCCCGGAAAGATCTGTCAGCTTTAGGCCGTGACGTGAGCCGCGATTTTGTGGGAGGTTGAGTTCACAACCTCATAGGTTTGAACCTGAGGCGTTCCCTCAACGACTCTGCCAAGAGTCTTGAGCAATCCTGGATAGGCATCACGGCTATAAGCGTCCGCGTTCTCTTTCTGATGCCACAGGCTAATTGCGACAGCGTCCGTTCCGTTGGGAGCGACGAGCGTAATTTCGTCCTGGAAACCTTTCTGTTTTCGCAATAGGGGAAGAGCGTCCTGTTCGATGAGTTGCGTGAACTGGCCGACGCTATTGGCCTTCAGGCGGATGGAGACACTACGAGCAAACATGTCAACCTCCTAAGGTTGGGTGTAACTAAGAGGTAGGTGGCAGACCGAACTGACTTAGTTCAGATGATATGCGGATGGGCAGAATTGCTCAGGCACCCACCACTATGGGTTAACCGGAGTTGGTTGTCAAGGTAAATGCGTCAACGTCACCGTGATGCTCGTTTCAGTGGGCTTGATCCGAGGGCTGAAAAACGGACTTCTTCCTCACCCTCCACTTCCGCTCATCCCCACCAACGTCACGGTAAAGATCGCGTCCGGGCCCGGGTTTGGGTCTGCAGTAAGGGATCGGCGAAGAACCTTGTGGCGTTACGAACAGCCTCAAACAGCGTTCGTACATCGGTGACGCAATACCATTCGACGCCACACCAGTCCTCGCAGCTGACGATGGAGGCACGTCCGGCTACCGGGGTAACAGAAATGGGGATGCTTTGTGGGAGAAGTTCCATTTGAGACTACACCCTGTGGATGATGCCCTGTCTGTGCGCCTCTTCCAGAGTTTCGACGATCTGCAACGCAATTCGGATCGCGTCCGCTGGCGGCATGGGCCCCTTAAGTGGCGCGCCATCGATGAACTCGAAGACCACGTAATTCGGCCCGACGTCATAAAGCTGGCAAATATGCGGGTGATTTAGCGCAGCCACCAGGCCCGCTTCGCGCTCGAGGGTGGAAAAACCGAATCGGCGGGACATTGCCCCTTCAAATGAGTGAATTCCCTCAAAAGCCGGGCCATAGGACCCGCTGCACATCTCTGCCTTATCCAAGGCACTGATTTCGGAAGCGCGGCACGCGGCCCCCGGCGTGCTGCGCAACGGTTATCCACATCCGAGATATGGGCGGGCTGGTGCATGCCTGTCGATGCCCGGCCCAATGCGGAGGCTTTATGAAAAGCAGGGTTCTGTTCTTCCTCGTCCTGATAGCGCTGACAACCACTCTCGCCCAGGCGCAGCCCGTGATACGGACTACCAACGGCGTGCTGAACGCGAGTTCATACCTCCCTGGCGTGGCCAGGGGATCCTGGTTCGTCGTCTTTGGCACGGGACTGGGCCCAGCCACAATTTCCATGCAAACGTCGCTGCCATACCCGCCCGTACTTTCGGGAACCAGCGTCACGTTCACGCCCGCCGGGGGCGGCACGCCTGTCAGCGCGCTGATGTACTACACGCTGGCGGCCCAAGTCGCTGGGTTGCTGCCGTCCGGCACACCGGCCGGCGTCTACAACGTCACCGTGACTTACAACAACCAGACCAGCAATGCTGTGTCTATCAATGTGGTGGATCACAACTTCGGGTTTGCCACCGAGACCTCCAACGGCCAGGGCCCTGCGCAAGCCACCTTAGGCGAGTACGATCTCAACCGCTTTACCACTGGCACGGTCGGCCAATGGAGCCTGCAGCCCGCACATCCGGGCGCGGCCATGGTGCTCTG
Source organism: Bryobacteraceae bacterium (assembly GCA_052148835.1). Lineage (GTDB taxonomy): Bacteria > Acidobacteriota > Terriglobia > Bryobacterales > Bryobacteraceae > Palsa-89. Next base: position 25,881 of record JBKQHJ010000028.1, on the reverse strand, counting down.
GGGAACAGGGATCGGACCGGACCAGGCCTCGGACATTACCGGCGGCAGTTCCGGCGATCAGACCGGCTCGGCCAGTGTGAGTGTCATCGTGTCCGGGGTCGCCGTGACACCGGCGTATGCGGGACGCTCCACAGGATCGCCGGGACTGGACCAAATCAATTTCACGATCCCCTCCAACGTGACGCCCAGTTGCTTCGTCAGCCTGCAGGTGAGCGCCGGCGGAAATCTTTCTAATCTGGGATCGATCGCCGTGGCGCCGGCGGGTCAGACGGCGTGCTCAGTACCGACGATAACCGAAGCCCAGTTGCATACTCTCGATACGGGCGGAACACTCACCGTCGGGCTGTTCGAACTCAGCCATTCCGACATAGTCTTCACGAAGACCGTCACGGAAGATAACGACGTGGTGGCCGGCGGTTTCGGCAAGTACGCCGTCGATACAGTAGGCAGCGCGAATTTCGCCATGAGCCAGACTGGTGCCTGCTATCTGCTCCAGCGCACCGGCACGGACGCCGAGATCGCCTTCGGCCTTCCGCCGCAAATGACCGTGGACGCGGGCGCTCAAGTTACCCTGAATGGACCGAATGCATCGAATATATCGATTCCGCAATTATCGGACAACATCTACGGCACCATCCTCTACGACACCGGCCTGCTGGGAAGCGGCGCCGTTGGTAGCCCCACCCTGACGCAGGGCACCTACACTCTGACTGGAACGGGCGGGGCCGGGGTCGGCGCCTTTTCGGCGTCGGTGACTCTTCCGGGCGACTTTGTTTGGACCAATGAGAGCAGTATCAGCGGAACCATATCGCAGTCTGCACCTCTCACCGTCACGTGGAGCGGTGGGGCGACAGGCTTGGTCAACATTGCCGGGGAAGCGTGGACGAGGGTCAGCGGCGGAACTTCCCCCAACGCGACTTATTCGGCATTTGGATTCCTGTGCAATGCGGCGGGATCGGCGGGCAGCTTTACCATACCCGCAGCGATGCTGCAGCAATTGTCGGCGGTAGGGAGCAATCCCCTAAAAACAACGTTCGGGACTCTCTCCGTGATCGCGGTGCCGAACCCCAGCAATTTTCAGGGGACGTTCAGCGCGCCGTTGACTGCGGGCGGGACCACCGATCTGGGCTTCTTGGGCTACGGGATCGCTTACATCAAGATCGTCGGATACAACTAAGCGCCCCGGGCGCGCATTTGGGTAGGCTTGCCTGCGCCATTGTGAAAACATTCTACGCGCGAATTGTTTTCATGGTGTGAACACGCCCTAGATAGGCCGGAGGCTTGTCCTATTCAGGCGCGTCTTTTTGAACCATCAGAACGCGCGGGGGGGTGCTGATCCCACTCGTTTGGTAGGCTGAACAAAGATCAAAGCCGCTAGTCAGCCACCGAAAAAACCCAGTTCACCGACCTCGATCATTGGTCGCGCGGTGGAGCGCTTACTGGGATAAATTCCTGGGAAAACGCCTCCCAGGTGGGCCAAATGAAAACCGCGACGATCTTGATCCTGGGAAGCCTGATGGTGACCGCTTCTTTCTCGCAAGAGCAGAACACCGACAAGCGTCTGGAACACGCTGCCAATTCGATTCAGGCGATCCAAAGCTCCGATAGACCGATTCCACCCGTCCTTCTTTAATAAGGCCCAGTGCGTGATCATCGTCCCCGGACTGTTCAAGGGTCCGTTCCTGTTCGGCGGTAAATACGGCCGTGGATTCGCCTCCTGCCGCCGTCCCGGCGGCTGGAGCGCGCCGGCCGCGATGATCATCGAAGGCGGCAACTTCGGCATCCAACTCGGCGGATCGGCCACGGACCTGGTCCTGCTGGTCATGAATCAGGTCGGCATGGATCATTTGTTGCACGACAAGTTCACTCTTGGAGCAGACCTCGCCGTGGTGCAGGGCATTGGCTACGACAGTAGTGCGAACACCGACGTCTTCATGCGCGCCTCAATGATCTCCTGGTCGCGATCGAAGGGTTTGTTTGTTGGGTTGTCGCTCGAAGGCGCCTCGCTACGGCCGGGACATCGACAATCGCGAAATCCTCGTGAAGAGCACAGCTCCTCCGCGCGGAGCCCGTCCCTTTGTCACCGCCTTGAACCACTTCGCGCCGAGGGTTGCGAAAAGAAAGTAAATAGAGCGGCAGGCTTACGAGGCTGTTGCCGAACGGCTGAAGCGCAAGCCGCCAGAGATCATTCAGGCGAAAGAGAAGCGGAAGAAGGCTTGACCCGATCTCCCCGTACTCTCCAGGTTCGCTCATCGCCCACCAGGGCAACTTTACAGACGGCTTGGGAATCGGGTTTAGGGCCACGCCAATAAGGATCGTCGAAAAATTTGACGGCGTTTCGTACGGCTTCGAAAACTGAGCGGCCATCGGTGACGCAATCCCACTCGCGGCCCTGATGATCAAAGCTGACGATGGAGGCACGCCCGGCCACCGGGAGAGGGTACCAACGACGGAGTTGCTTTGTGTTGTGGAGTTCTTAGGCCGGCGTCCCTGAATGCTGCGCACATCCGCGACTCCGCGATCCGAGCGGTGGCGGGACGGGGTTCGCCGGGTCAGAAGCCCATGCGCGCCTTGCGGTTCCAGACACGATCACGCGCCCCGCGCACCGACGGCCGCCTGCAAATCAGACAGAAAAATCAGGATCGGAAGACGCGTGCTCGCGCTACCATGTAGGACTGACGAGACTGATCGAGCAGGCGCGGCGGGCATTGTCCGCGCAGCGGGAGGCTCATGAGCGACCGGATGAAGTTCGAAATTGTTTGCCCGAACGACCACGACCAGACAGTTAGGTTTAGCCAGGAAGAATTCGAAGCTGAGCTAAAATCGGGCGCACTGATATTCCACTGTAATACATGCGATACGGACTGGTCTCCCTCCCGTGAAGAGATAGCCAAGATTCGAAAAGAGCTCGCGAAGAATTCTGGATAGTGTTGGGTGCGTCGGCAATTTGGCGCGCGTAGTTCAGAGCCGTATCGAGCGGCAGCGGTCCTTGGAGCGTTGCGCCATCCACCAGTTCCATGATCAGCGCTCGATCTTCGATCCCGTAAATCTGCGCGATGTTGGGATGATTGAGCGAGGCCAGCACCTTGGCTTCGCGCTCAAAACGCGCGAGACGCTCCGGGCCCTGAGCGAGGACAGCGGGCAATACCTTGATCGCTACATCGCATTCCAGCTTGGTGTCGCGTGCGCGATACACCTCGCCCATGCCGCCCGCGCCGATGGGCGCAAGGATTTCGTATGGGCCGAGGCGCGTGCCAGCGGATAGGGGCATGGCGATTTGAACAATACCCTATGCGCTGTTTTGGGAGTTGTTTAATAGAGCTAGACTGGTCCTTAAAACTGGACGGACGTAAACGAAAAATCCCGGCTGGAACGACAGGATGGATCAATGAATCGAAAAAGTTTTTTCACCACTCTGGCGGTTGGTCTTCTTACCTTCGTGTTTTCTAGTCTGAGGGGGGGCTGGCAGCGATGGGGCGGAAGAGGCCGCGATCCGCAAGATCATTGCCGCTCACGATCAGAAGGGTGGGAACGGTCGTGAAGGGTACCACAATCGGCAGACCGTGTCATATGGACCGGTGCGGAAAAGCGGCCGATGGTGGGCAACGAAAAGCGGGAGTTGCTAAGCACAAGCAGCGAACCAAACCGCGTCCCGGGCCATACAACCATTAGGACCGAGCCTATACGGATCGTGATCGCCAACAGCCGCGATCTCGCGTACGAATATGGCAAGGTCACCACTGAGTTTGATCTGAAGAGCGGAGAGCACGTCAAATTAGAAGCCGGTCTGCTCAGGGTGTGGCAGAAGCAAGACGGCAACTGGAAGGAAGCTGCGGTCTTTACGCGTCCCTACGACGGCAAATGAGAACGGCTGTTCGCGCGTGAGGTGCAGCCACCGCGGCGTACCATTTCTCGTAATAGCTCATGCGCAGGCAGTCCGCCGCCGGAAGACTCTCGATGGCCAGTCCTTCGGGGTCCTGAGCGAGAGCCGCTGGCAAAAACTTTAATCGCGACTTCGCGATCGAGTTTCGTGTTTTTCGCGAGTACACCTCGCCCATACCGCCTGCGCCGAGCGGCGCGAGGATTTCATAGGGACCGAGTTTCGAGCCTGCGGCCAAAGACATGGAGTTCGAACAATTCTACTCCAAACCAAGGCTCAAGGACTCTATAACGCGCCACTTCCATGAGAAGGCCGGCCGGGTTCGAAACTGTGAACCGCCGTGCGGCACTTGCTACGAATGGCCGACGATACCGGCGAAGCGACCGTCGGCGGATGCCGGCTGATGCCGGCTATTCTCGAGGATGAACCTCTTATATAATGCGTGACGTCGGATGGGAGCTCCTATGAAGCAAACGATCGTTGCATGGATTCTCTTGTGCGCCCCTATAGGCGCATTTGCTCAGCAACCTGGGGAGCGCGGGTCCAGCAGGGGACCAGCGCCGCAGCCTCCCCCACTTTTCTTTAAGGAAACCTGGAAACAAGCTTCCGGAAATGTGCCGGTAACGCAAGACTTCGTAACGAACCCTGATCTGCAATTGACTCTGTACGGCACCGGCAAAGAAGATTTCGGCGTCACCAGTGAAGGCAATGTGCCGCACATTTGGACGGGGCTCTGTGCCACCGCCTGCGCGCTCACGCTAAGTCAAAAGGAGAACTTTGTCGATCTCACCGGCAAGGCGAAAATCCGCTGGTATACCAAGACGTCCGGGTTCCATGAAGTTCGCCCCGTTCTGAAGCTCGCCGACGGGACGTTGTTGGTAGGCAACCACGTCGATGCGAACATGCTGGACTATCTGGAGAGCGAATTCTATGTGTCCGACGTGCGGTGGCTCAAACTCGATCCGGCCGCCGTGCGGACGAAGGGAACTCTGCTCGATAAGGTAGATCTCAGCAAAGTCGACGCCGTCGGTTTTGCCGATCTGAGCCCCGGAAGCGGCCATGGCACTGGCGGCTACTCCGACGTCGCCTGGATAGAGGTTTACGGAAAGCCGGTCAAGCGCAGTCCGGCGAATGAGTCACAGTAAGCAGCGCCAGGCGCATAAAGGAATCGTTCCAAATCCTTGTCTTGCTCTTGTCCGTACGCTTCCCAGTGAACTTGGATTGATTTCAGAGTTGGACAACAGCGGCAATTCGGTCGGCCTGGTAGCGTCCAGATAGCCGGCGATCCAACTCGGAACCGAGCCGGATCACGTTGGCGCGTAGGGCGTTTCACGTCCACGTGAATTATTCCTGGATCGCGCATGATCTAACGACCCCCCATAGAAAATATGCGTATACCGAAACGTCCCATGACGCACCGCGATCTCATCGCTTTCGCATTCCTTGTTCAGGTTGTCATACCCGGTACAACTTCTCAGGCGCAAGCGCAGTCGAAGAATGCTCCGTATCCAACCATGGCTCCTCTCAATCGGTATTTGATGCCCGACGAGAAGTCTGAAATTGCGCTGGCGCGCAGTGCTGCTCCAGCCTCCATTTCGGACGGGGCCGAAGTGATGGTGCTGGGCCGCACGGGATACAGGACCGCTGTGAAAGGCACGAATGGTTTTCTCTGTATAGTGGAGCGATCATGGGGTGCCGCCACCGATCATCCGGAATTCTGGAATCTCAAAGTTCGCGGTCCCATCTGCTTTAATCCGCCGTCCGCAAGAACTTTTATGCCCATTTACATGATGAAGACCAAACTTGTGCTGGCGGGAAAGTCGAAAGCCGAGATCGTCCGGGCGACCGCATCGGCACTGGACAAGAAGGAATTGCCCGCGTTGGAGCCGGGTGCGATGTGCTACATGATGTCGAAGCGCCAGTATCTAAGCGATCAGGGCATGAGTTGGCATCCACACCTGATGTTTTTCGTTTCGGGCGAAGCAGCGAAAAGCTGGGGAGCTGATCTGGCGGGCTCGCCGGTTCTGGCGTCAGATGATCCTGAAGAACGGGTGACCATTATGATGGTCCCGGTTGGCACATGGTCCGATGGGACGTCGGCTCCGCCGATGGCGCACTGACCCTCAATAGCAACCGTCACGGTGAAGTCATAGCGCGATCCATGCCGAGAGAGTCCGACGGGGGAGTTATCCCCGAGTCACGCGCTAGCCGGAGACTGGGCTATGCACTTGGCCCAGAAATCCGTTCTCGGCAGTTGATCGGGAGCGAGATTTCTGCCTGATGGTCGCGCATTATCGGTCAGTGTCCCTGCCGATCGCGGATTTGCCCGAAAGCGCCATCACTCGCAAACGAAGGAGCGTCCGGCGGCAGATGTGAAACACAGCTTTGCTTCGAGATCGGCAGAATAAGGGGAAGCTCGCATCGGTACACGCAATAGAGACGACGGGGATATGATATTCAAGGATTCGATGAGGCCCGCCGTTCCCGACGAGGTGTAGCACATGAAGCAATGTAGCCGCCGAATATTTCTGAAATGCGGGTTGGGCGCTTGCTCCGCTAGCGCATTGATCCCCCCGCTCTCCGCTCGCCCCGTCATGCCGTACTATAAGGCGGTCTTCGACGAGCGCTTCGAAGAAGCTCGTGCGTTTGCCACCCAGGCAACTGCGCGCGCCACACCAACGGTGGCAATTCGCGGGGACGTCACGAACTTGTTCTTTAACGACCTTGACCTGCGATGGAAACTGGGGCCCGTTTGGTTGATCGGCTTCACGACGTCGGCCTCACTGTTCTGCCTCCATGTACTTGCACGCGACCGGGGCATGCGTTTGCGCCTTTGCCGCACGAAGCCCAACATGAAAGCGGTTCTGGGCGTTCTCGACGGCGCGTTGCCACGCGACCGAATGAGGATGCAGTTACCGTCGAGCGACCTCTCCGATCTCGTCTTATGGATCATTGCGCCGAGTGCCCGCGCCTCAGCAAAGGAGATCGCGAATGCCTAGTCTTCCGCCAGGCGTAAACCGCAAGGACTTTCAGGACGCGATCGCGCAGTTTCAAGCGGCTGTCGGCAAGGAATGGGTCTTTACCAGCGACGAGGATGTCGATCTCTATCGCGACTCGTATTCGCCATTCTGGAACGAGCCGGAAGATCCGGTGCCTGCGGCGGCGTTGGCGCCGGATAGCGTCGAACAGGTCCAGCAGATTGTCCGGATTGCGAACAAATACAAGATCCCGCTGTGGACGGTCTCAACCGGTAAGAATCTGGCGTACGGCGGCTCCGCGCCGCGCCTTTCGGGCTCAGTGGTGCTCGACCTAAAGCGCATGAACCGTATTCTGGAGGTGAATGACCGCAACCACTACGCGCTCGTCGAACCCGGCGTGAGTTACTTCGACCTGTACCGGTACACGCAGGAAAAAGGGCTCAATGTGTTCATCGATGCCCCCGATCCGGGCTGGGGGAGCCCCGTGGGAAATACTCTCGACCGCGGGGGCGGGCACACGCCGCTGCGCGATCACTTCTCCACGCTGTGCGGCATGGAGGTAGTGCTGGCCAATGGCGACGTGGTGCGGACCGGAATGGGCGCGCTTCCCAACTCGCGCACCTGGCAGCAGTACAAGTATGGCTTCGGGCCGTACGTGGATGGGATTTTCACGCAGTCCAACTACGGAATCGTCACCAAAATGGGCGTGTGGCTTTACCCCATGCCGGAGATGCGCTTCACCGGCATCGTCAGCGTGCCCAAACATGACGATCTGACTCCCATGGTGGATACGCTGTCGTACCTAATGAATTCGAACATTGTGCAAGGTACGACCAGCGTCGCCAGTTCGCTAAGAGCGCGTGCGCGCGACCCGGAACTGATCGCGCTGCGCTCGAAACCGGGCGGAGCCAGCATACCGGAGCTGGAAGAATATTTGCGGGGCAAGAACCTTCCTTACTGGAGCATCGAGCTGCCGTTTTACGGTCCCACCGAAGTAGTGCCCGCGCAGTGGGCGTTTGCGAAGAGGAAGTTCTCCGCGATTCCGGGCGTGCAATTTCGCGATGGCGCATCGAACAAGCTGCCGCCTAGTCCAGAAGACCTGGCGAAGGTGGCGAATCCGGTTCCGCTCGGCGTGCCTAGCCTGGCTATCTTTTCGGCTCTCGGGACGAATGGCGTGGGTCATATCGATTTCTCGCCGATCACGCCGATGACCGGCGAAGCCGTGTTCGAAATGATGGAAGTGTTCGACAAGGTTTTGAACGAAATGGGCGTCGACAATGTACCCTCGGTTATTGCCGGCACATACTATCCGCGCTCGTTCTTCTTCCTATTCACGTTCCCGATCGTGCACGACGTGGAAAAGAACCGCAAGACGCGCGCGGCGTTTAAGCGCTTGGTGCAGGTGGGGGCCGAGCACGGCTGGGGGGAATATCGCACCCACATCGCCTTCATGGACGACGTGGCAAATACTTACTCATTCAATAATCACGCGCTGCTGCGGCTGCACGAAACCCTCAAAGACGCGCTCGATCCCAACGGCATTCTGGCGCCGGGCAAGAGCGGCATCTGGCCGAAGCACATGAGAAAGGCGCGCGTATGACCAAAATGGGCCTAGCGATGGCACTGCTGCTGCCGATAGCCCGTCCTGCATTTGCCGGGGACCAGGCCGACCGGGGCCGTGAGGTCTATCAGAAGTGGTGCACTCCGTGCCACGGAACAGGGCTGGGAAAGCCGGGGACGAGCGCCGCTGCCGCACATGGAGTGAAGCCCGCGGTGCTCGAGCAGCGCACCGACCTAACCCCCAAGATGATTGAAACGGCCGTCCGCAAAGGAGTGTATTTCATGCCGCGATTCCGCAAGACCGAAATCTCGAATGCGGATCTCGCCGCGATCATCGCCTATCTGGTGCCCAAGTAATTCAACCAGGAGAAGAACCCATGGAGATTCGATTTCCGGACATTCCGCTCTACAAAGGCTGGGGCCACCCTTACCGTGTTGAGGCCACCATTCGCGGCCTGGAACTGGTGGAGGGCCATCTGCCTCCGGAGATCGAAGGAACGCTGCTGCGCTGCGGGCCGGACCGCCAGTATCCGCCGCGCAACGGTTCTGACGTTTTCATCGATGGCGAAGGCATGGTGCACACCTTTCGTTTCTCGGGCGGACAGGTGGATTACATGAGCCGATGGGTGCGGACCGAGCGGTTCGTGCTCCAGGAGGAGGCCCGGCGCGCGCTGTTTGGACGGTATCGGAATCGCTTCACCAATGCCCCCGAGGCAGGCGGCGCTCGCATGGGCACCGCCAACACCAACCTGGTGTTTCATGCGGGCAAGCTACTCGCTCTCAAAGAGGACGACTTGCCGTACGAGCTCGATCCGCAGACGCTGGAAACGCGGGGACATTGCGACTTCGCCGGAGCAATCACCAGCGTGAGCTTGAGCGCCCACCCCAAACTCGACCTGGTTCACGACGAAATGCTCACCTTCTCGTATCAGGCAAAAGGCGATGGCACGAAAGACATCGTCTTCTACGCGCTCAATCGCGATGGTCGGGTGGTCGATGAAATCTGGTTCGAAATGCCTTGGCCGGGAATGGTCCACGATTTTGCCGTGACGCCAAATTACGCGGTGTTCCCGTTCTTCCCCTTCATCACCGATATGGAAGTGGTCAAGCGCGGCGGCCCGTTCTATCAGTGGCATCCGGATGAGGAAACCCGGGTCGCCATTGTCCCGCGACACGGCACGGCGCGAGACGTCCGCTGGTTCCGTGGTCCCACTATGAGTGCGGGCCACATGATGAATGCGTATGAGGATGGTTCGAAGCTTCATCTCGACGTCTGTCTCTATGACGGTCCGTGCTTCGACTTTTTCCCCACCCCTTCCGGCGAGTCTCTTCCGACGCCTCCGCCCATCCTCACGCAATTCACCTTTGACCTCTCGGATGGCGACGGATACAAGCTGCGGCCGCTGGCGCGCATCCCCGGAGAACTGCCGCGAACAGACGATCGCTACCAGGGGCACGGTTATCAACACGGCTACATGGTGGCGGGGCGAGGCGCCGACGGCAGTTCTTCCGTCGGCCACGTAGATCACAACACAGGAAAGATGGAGTGTTGGAGCCCCGGACCGGCGAGCGCCGTTCAGGAATCTCAGTTTGTTCCGCGCCGGCCGGATTCCAAAGAAGGCGACGGCTACCTGCTGACCGTCGTCAACCGCCTTGCGGAGAATCATAGCGACCTTGCCCTGCTCGATGCGCGCAACGTGAGCGCCGGCCCGGTGGCGCTCTTCCGCATGCCCGTCCGCGTCCGGATGGCCTTCCATGGAACTTGGGTTCCTGCCGAGACGTTCCGTACCCGCAGCTACGCCATGGAGATCGCCCCCATGGAGACGGACAGATGAGCGCCCCGGCGCTGCACGATCCATGGCCGCAGCTTCGGAGCCTCGGCTTCGAGCTGACGCCCGATCAAATCCAAGCCACGATCGCGCTGATGGCGCCGCACGCTTCCCGGCCCGGTCCCGACGTCGAAGTGCATCGCGATGTGGCCTACGGACCGGATCCACGGCATCGTCTGGACGTATTCGTCCCGGCCGCCGGAGCCGATCACGCCTCCGTGCTCGTCTTCGTTCACGGCGGTGGATTCGTTATGGGCGACAAGGGCGCCCCCGACGCGCCTTTCTACAACAATGTCGGGCTGTGGGCAGCCCGCTCGGGCTGTATTGGCGTCACCATGACGTACCGCTTGGCCCCCGCCGCACCCTGGCCGGCCGGCAGTGAAGACGTAGGTGCCGCCGTTCAGTTTCTTCATGGCGCTGTTGAGCGGTGGGGCGGCGACCCGAGAAGCGTCTTTCTGATGGGCCAGTCCGCGGGCGCAGTCCACGTGGCAGGATATGTTGCGGAACCGCGGTTGCATGTGGTCCCCAAGAGTGGGATTGCGGGAGCCATAATGATTTCGGGCCTTTTCGATGTGGCTCGCGCCGACCGTAACCCGTTTCAGGCGGCGTACTATGGCGAAGATCCAACGCGCTGGCCCGAGCAGTCCACGTTGGAAAGACTGGCGGAGACTTCGCTTCGCTGCTTCTATAGCGTTTCCGAATTCGATCCGCCCGACTTTCAACGCCAGGCCGCATGGCTGGTGGAAGCGTATGCCGCCCGCCAGGGACGGTGGCCGCGACTGTTACAGTTAACGGGCCATAACCATCTTTCAAGCGTGCTCCAAATCGGAAGCGGCATGGACACGCTGGGGCCCGAATTGCTGCGCTTTATCCACAGAGCTTGAAACGGACGCGCCGGACGATGCCATCCGGGAGTTGTGCGCATCCCGTCGCCCCGACCCGTTATCTGGTATTGAACAAAGCCTTCGGCAGGCGGAGCCCGAAGTTGGGGACGTTGCAAGGTGTAATGACTCCGTCGGGCGCTGATTTGTGATGTGGTCACGACGAAAGGAGTTTTGTTGTGACCACACTTCGACAATGGATGCTGGAAGACCTCCAGATCCGCCATTATTCTCCGGCCACGATCCGGCTCTACCTGTACGCCGTCAGGGAGTTTGCCAAGCACTTCGGGAAACCACCCGATCAGCTCGGTGCCGAGCACATTCGTCGATTTCAGTTGTTCCTGACCAAAGAGAAAAAGGTGTCGACGTCCACCCACGTGCTGATGGTCTGCGCACTGGGTTTCTTCTATACCCATACCCTCCACCGGAAGGTCGCCATCGAACGGATTCCGTTTCCACGACGCGAGCGGAAGCTGCCGCTGATTTTGAGCCGCAATGAAATCAAAGCCATGCTGGAGGCGGCACACGATCTGCGCCATCGCGCGATGCTGGCGATTCTCTATGGGTCGGGCCTGAGAGTCAGTGAAGTCGCCCGGCTCAAGGTGGCCGACATCGACAGCGCCGGCAACGTACTGTGGGTTCGTTCCGGCAAAGGACGCAAAGACCGGCAAGCGCTGTTGCCGCCGAAGCTGCGCGAACTGCTGCGCTGCTACTGGCGAACCAGGCGGCCTACGGACTGGCTATTTCCCGGCGCCGATCCAACCCAGCCGATCTCGGTGAAGACGGTCTTCCGGGCTTGCCGGCAAGCTGCCCACTCAGCCGGCATCGCGAAGTCCGTTCATCCGCACTTGCTGCGGCACGCCTTCGCCACACACTTGCTCGAAGCCGGCGTTAATCTCCGCACCATTCAGTTCCTGCTCGGCCATGCCCGCCTCGAAACCACCGCACGCTACCTGCAAGTCGCCGACGTGAATGTGCGCGTGACCACCGGTCCTCTGGAATCGCTGGAGTCACTCTGCCTCATTCCACCTAAGGGATGAAAACGCATCGGCTGGAACTGGCCGATGTCTCCGCACCCATCAACACGCTTTTCTGGCTCGCTGGAACTCCGTGCTGTCGCGCCAGCAGAGGAAGGCGCTGCGAGACATTCGTGACTGCCGGACCGCAGTCCAGGGTGGTCATCTGTACGAGTGCGACCGGTGCGGACATCGCGTCAAAGTATTCAACTCGTGTCGCAACCGCAGTTGCCCCAAGTGCCAGGCCACGGCCCGCGCCAAGTGGCTCGTCGAACGGGAGGTGGAGCTTTTGCCCGTTCCTTATTTCCACGTCGTGTTCACGCTTCGGCAGCAGATCGGCCGCCTAGCACTTCAAAATCCGCGACAGATCTACACCATCCTGTTTCAAGCTGCTTCCGAAGCTCTGCTCACCATCGCCGCCGATCCCAGACACCTCGGCGCTTCCATCGGCTTCCTCGCCGTGCTCCACACCTGGGGTCAGAACCTGCATCTCCATCCGCACCTGCATTGCGTCGTGCCCGGCGGCGGCTTCTCCCCCGACGGCTCCCGTTGGGTCGCCTGCAGGAAGGATTCCTTCTTCCTTCCTTTATAAGGTTCTCAGCCGCCTGTTCCGCAAACTTTTCCTGTTATCTCTGGGAAAGGCTTTTCGCAAAGGTCAGCTCCGTCTATCCGGCGAACTTCGCGATCTGGCGAAGCCGGACGCGTTCCAGGCCTTGTGTGAAATCGCAGCTAACCTCGAATGGGTGGTTCACGTCAAGCCTCCCTTTGGTGGACCCCGGCGCGTGCTCAAGTATCTGGCTCGCTACACTCACCGCGTCGCCAACTCCAACCACCGGCTTCGCACTTTGGAAAATGGCGACGTCAACTTCGATTGGAAAGACTATGCCGATCACTCCCGCACCAAGACCATGACCCTGGATGCGGTCGAGTTCATTCGCCCTTTCCTGCTCCACGTGCTGCCCTCCGGCTTGGTCCGCATTCGCCACTTCGGCTTCCTCGCCAATCGAGTCCGCAGAGAAAAACTGATTCAGTGCCGTGCTCTGCTCGCCGCCTCCCAACCACCGATTCCCATCGACTCTGACAGCAGCACCACCAGCGTCGAAGATCCGCATTGTTGCCCAATCTGTAAGCTTGGCCGATTGATCATCATTGAACTTCTCGGCGCCGAAGCCACCGCGATTCAGGACTCCTCATGATCCCCGCGCCGCTCTCCGTTCTCGGCCTCTGCACCGGTTCCGATCGGAGCCTCAGCAGAACTCCGTCTAAGGTCGAGCGGCTATACTCTCAGAGTTCCCACACAACCCCTCGGCGCCCCCATCTTCAATCTTGGAAGTCCCTCCCCCAGCTTCCAACGTGCTCGTTCCTCCCCCGCATTCGGCACCGTAAGCTGCAAAAAGCCATTCAATACCCAGGGACGACTAGTTCCGGCTCCGTTCAATGAATTCTATCGGAAGTACTCCGGCCCGACCATTCCGTTGCTCCACACTATTCTTCCGCCGGAGCACTCCCGATAGAATCCGTTTCATTTATCGGACAAGGCCTCTGTCTTAGGATCGTCGAGAATGCTGGATTGGGGTTGGCAATTGGCGCAACGCGCGTCCTACTCCACCACCACGTTCAAAGGCGGACTGGTTGCGCCCCCTAAGTTGAGAATCGCAGGCTGGTTGCCTGACCCCACGCTCTTCGGGATTTGGGCGTTGACCTGGAAGAAACCATCGAACGTTTGCGGAGCAGTTCCGGCGTAAGTATAGGTGGCGGACACGCCTCCAATGGTGAGTGAGAAATTCGCCGCCGGGCGAGGCAAATTCGCCAAGCTTTCATTGGCGATTTGTCCATCTACGCCAGCCGGATTGATTTGACCTTCACCAGTAGCGTAGATAGAAACAATCGAGCCGGGAGCGGCCGGATTGCTGGGCCCGTTCACAGTCCCATCCTGATTCAGGATCGCGCCCTGCCCATTGCCGAGCGAGAATATCGCCGGCGCGGCGGCGACAACATTCACATTGAAGGCATTGCTGTTGATGCCGTTGTCGTTTACCTGTACCACCACACTCTGGCCAATGACGCTTGCGAGCTCATACGGCGCCACGGCGTTAATCTGATTTTGGCCCATGTAGAGCAGCGGGGCGGGTGTACCGTTGACGAAGACGGAGATATAGTCAGTATTGTTGTAAATAGTGTTTGTACTAGGATCCACTTCCAGAAATAGAGGCGTGGCCGGTCCCAAAGCCGCGCCGAATACGGTAAAGATCAGGCCGGGCGAAAGGCCAGTATCTGTAAGACTCGCTCCATTGACCACACCTGTGATTTGGGGTGCACCTCCGCCGGTGTTCCACTGAGTAAACATCTGGTTGGCATCCACCGAACCCAGTCCAGTGGCTGCATCCCAACCGGGGCCCGCGTTGTATCCGAAAGCGCCGCTGGATCCACAATCCGGGGAGCCGGGCACGCAGGGCACGCCATTCCAGCCGGTGGTAACGTCGTGAAATACGCCGCTGGTGTTCTGCGCCATAAAATAGAGGTTCGGATTAATATTGCCGAGGCCGTTGGTTCCCAGATATTGATTGAGTAAAACAATCATACCGGCGAAGCTTGGGGTCCCGGCCGAAGTGCCCCCGACGTGGTCCGGACCACCATTGGTGAAGAGCGCATATGGATCGTCGTCGGCCCCGGCCGTCAAAGACACATCTGGTATTCCGCGCTGGGTGCCCGCCGGAATGCCGGGGCCAACCTGCCAAGCGGGACGGGTGTAAAGAGAACTGTAGCCCCCGCCGGCCGCCGACAGTTGGGTCGGGTTGGTGTCAGCAGTCTCATTCCAAACCGTCTCTGGAATGTAGGAAAGCGCCGAGGAATCGTTGCTGTTGTTTTGGGGGCTCCAGTAGCCGCTATTATCGCTAAACATCGTGCCGCCCACGCCCGTAACCTCAGGAAGCGATGATTCGACTTGTACGGCGGCGCCGTGGGAAGCCTGGGCGGAACCCGCATCGCAGGCCGCCGCTCCGGAATCGCCGGAAGATGCCAACCATGTGATGCCTTGCGCGTTTGCCTGCCGCCCTAACGTTTGATAGGCGGCGGTTTCGGCGCTGGTCGCATCCTGCTCGCACAGTCCGAAGCTATAGGTGATTACGTTTGCTACGTCAGCATCGATGGCATGGATCAGAGAGGTACCTACCGAGTTCGAATACACAAATAGAACCTGCGCATCGTATGCGATTCCACTGGAGTATTCGATATCCAGGTCCGCTTCTCCCAGGTTGTCGGCAACTACTCCAGGGTCTGTAGAGCCGGGAACCAGGACGAGTTCAGGAAGATTCGGAGGCAGACCAAAGATGGATTGGAAGGTTGCAATATCAGACATTTCAATATTGGTTCGACCGATCACTGCGATCGACTCCCCGGAACCTGTGTAGCCCATTTGATATAAAGGGACAATGTCATAGATAATCGCAAGATCCCCAGGCGTAATATTGTGGCCTCCCCCGGAACCCGTGTAGCCTGGTTTCACCGCGTTGCGACGGAGCGCCGGTTTTGGCTCGAAATCGGTCAGGCCGATGAAACCCAGCACCAGCGGCTGGATGGCCGCCGGCACCGAAGGCTCGGTAGCGTTAGCGAAGTGCAACTCGCCATTTACCCGGTAATGGTGAATCTCGGTTTTCAGACCGTTTTGAATCTGCCGCGCCGTTGCATTGAAGGCGATAAACCTCCGCCCCCGACCAACAGGGATTATGTCGAATCCTTGCGACTGCAGCCAGCCGGCGATCTTGTCTATGTCCGGTTGACTGACGCCGAACCGGTCAGCAAACTTCTCGGGGGTGAGCCAATGCCTGAAGATCGGCGAACGGGGGTTCTGCTGCTCAGCCAACAATTGGTCAAGTTCGGTCTGCTGCGCCGCCGTGGGCTTCAGCATTAGATGGATGTAGTTCAGCTTCATGGCCGGATCCACCGCGCCTTGGTCCACGGCCTTCGTGGCCTGCGGTTTGACATTCCCGATGACCTTAAGCAGCCGGCTGGCGTCAACTTCGCCCAAGACGCGATCCGGTTGCGCCAATAGCACCAGCGGCCAAGACACAAATATTCCAAGCGCGATGATCCACTGCTTCATAGTCCCCTATTATCCGCCAGTCGCAAGGCGGCGAAGAGTTTATTGCCGTAGTTAACCCAAACTTAGGCGTCTGTTTTTCAAAGGTCTAGGTTTCGGCGATGTTTGGATTGGACTGTGGGATGGGGGTCAAAGGAACGGCGTTTCGCGTTTCGACGGCTGCGTTAATTTACATCATCGGCGGCTATTCCGCGCTGCTCCGTTGCTCCATACGGAACTGGCGGGCGCGGAGGATCCGGTCAGCCGTCGAGCGACAACCAACGAACCAATCCGGCGGGAACGTAAACTGCTGGTCGTCTGCGCCAAGGCGACGACGTCTGGCTTCCAGAATCGCATGAACCGCTGCCCGTTCTCGCTCGGCCGGAGCCGCTTCTTTCTCCAGGCGCCGTAATCTGTCGACGAGTCGCCTTCATGCTAGGGCGCCCCTCATACAAGCTCCACAGTTATTTCCGAGGCAGGGCAACGCGCGCGTTATGCTCTACCGCGCTCTGGTCGGGTGGTCGGCCGAGATCAATCATGGTGAAGCCACTAGTGCGAACAGCTCCGGCTTCTTCGAGGCTCCTAATGTACCCTCGTCGGCGGGTCCAAACTTTTGTCCGGCGTCCATCACGATCAGCGGATATGTCGGTGAGTTGGTGAAATGCCAAGCCGCTGCTCCAGTTTGGCAATCCGCTTAAGGCGTCCTTCTAAACATCCCATAGCCGCTCAGTGCGCAACCGCTATCATCGGGGCGGCTCGCACAGCCTCATCCCTCGCTTGCTTGTCGTCGCAGAGACGCGCTGCATAACGTTCCTCTTCGAGGCGTTCCAAGTTCTCCACGCCTGAGATCGTTGTCTCCGTATGCCCCTTCGTGCGTGTTTTCAAATAGCTCGGTTCGGCCGGGCCGCATCCGTTCAGACCGGCGCGATCGCGCCATTCAGAATCCAATTCGATTCCGTACGGTGGGTCGGTGATCATGAGCCGCGGCTTGCGCTCGCCAAAGAGCCTGGCCACCACTTCCTTGCTGGTGGCGTCTCCGCGGATCACGCGGTGCGGCCCAAGCAACCAGAGATCACCTGCGCGGGAAACCGCTGTTCCGGGCAGCGGAGGCGTGGCGTTGGCTTTCTCCTCGTCTTCGAGCGCGAGCAGGCCATCGATCTCGCCGGGATCGAAGCCGGTGAGGCTGAGATCAAAATCCGCTTCCTGGATCTCTTGGAGTTCAAGAGCGAGCAGTTCCTCATCCCAGTCGGCCCAAGTCACCGAGCGGTTCACCATCAAACGGAAAGCTTTGACTTGCGCGGGTGTCCACTCATCGCAGGTGATTACCGGGACTTCAACGATGCCGAGCTTTCGCGCCGCTTTGAGTCTCAGGTGGCCGTCGACGATCTCGCCGTCGCTGCGGGCGAGCACCGGAATTTTGAATCCGAACTCCCGGATCGAGCCAACCATTCGATCCACGGCGCCGTCGTTCTTGCGCGGATTTCGCGGATACTCTACGAGGCGGTCGATCAACCACTGCTCGATGTGCTGCGGGAGGGTTGCGAAGTCATAAAGAAGCGGGCAGTGCGTTCCAGGCTCCCTTATAAGATGCGCCTCACACGTAAATCGTTGCAAACACAGATAGTTATCTGCTGCTAACCAGTGATCAGGGCAGCTAGGGGACAAACTCTGCGGCCTGCTCACCGACTCGAGGTTGTAGAATCTATGATGTCTTTGTCCAGCACGAGGCTACGTCCCTTGAAAGCACGAATGAAACAAGCAAGATCTCTACCCCTGTTTTTCAGCATCGCTGTCGCGACGCTGGCAATCCAGCCCGCTCGGGGCGCATTGCTGGAGAAGACTGCGAAGGTGGGCGACGCTACCGTTCACTACAAGGTGGTTCTTCCCAACGGATATGATCCTGCGAAGGCTTATCCAGCGATTCTGGCTTTCGGCGGAGGACCCCAGAATATGAAGACCGTCGATAGCGTTCTCGACCGCAACCTTCGTGCGGAGGCTGAGAAACGCGGCTACATCGTTGTCGCTCCGGCCGCGCCGGACGATCAGTTGTTCTTCGAAGAAGGCGCTCGCATCTTTCCTGAGTTTCTTAAGTTAATCCTGGCGGATTACAAAATCCAGGACAACAAGTTCCATATCGCCGGACCGTCCAACGGCGGCATCGCGGCATTCCACGTCGCGGCGCTCAATCCTGACTACTTTTTGTCCATTACCGCCTTTCCTGGATATATGTGGCAGCCCAGTGCAGCCAAGCTCGGTGCAATTTCAAAGATGTGCGTCTTCATGTACGTCGGCGAGAACGACGAATACATGTGGCACGCTGAAATGAAACATGAAGCCGAAATGTTGAGCGCCAAAGGGACGCTGGCGCGCTACACCGTCGAGAAGGGCCAGCCCCACCGGATGGAAACGCTGGCAGGCGCCAACGCCGGCCGCTTGTTCGACGGCTTCGAGGAAGCAAGAAAGGGTTGCACCAAGTAGGCAATCGACATGCGACTCTCAAGGTTTTTCCCGATCGTTGAATTGGGGCTGCGGCTGACTCTGGTTGCGGGTTTCGGCACGATGGGCGCCCAGGAGGCCGAAAAGGTTGGCCCCGGTCGCCCCCGTATTCCGACGCCCATCAAGATCATAATTCCTGCGTTTCCCGATGGCGGGGTCATCCCGCCCAAATATGCAAACACACCCGCGGGGAGTGTTTCCCCAGCCATTGAGTGGAGCGCCGCCCCGGAGGCCACGGTGACCCTGGCACTCATCTTGCACGACGCCGATGTCCCGTCTCGCGTGACAGGGTCCAGCGCCGCCGGATCCGGCCCCGCCGTCTCCAGTCCCGATGATACTCTGCACTGGGTGATTTTCAACATTCCGGCAACAGCGAGTGGACTCCCCGAAGGCGTGCCGCACGACATAATGCTGCAGGACGGAAGCATCCAGCTAAAGTATGTTGAGGGCGTGCCGCGTCTGGCAATTGGAAAAATCGGTTACTTCGGTCCGAGCCCTCCTCCGAGCCCTCTCCCCGTAACGCATCACTACATTTTCGACCTCTACGCTCTGGACGCAAAACTAGATCCCACTCTGAATTCGCGTGAGAGCTTGATGAAAGCAATGGTTGGTCATGTGCTTGCCAAGGGTGTCTATTTTGGCTTTTACGCGAACCCCGCCGCAGTGAGATAGGCTCAACATTCGATTAACAACACGTTCCAGCGCTTCTGCTCTTCTCCCATGTATAATTCTTCGAGGCTTTAAGGGAGGTCATCGGTGGTCAAAAATGTTGCATGCGTCGTAATCGTGCTGTGGCAGCTATGCTGGCCAGCCGCAGCGCAATGGCTCAACTATCCGACCAAGGGCACTCCTAGAACGGCCGACGGTAAACCCGACCTCACTGCGCCTGCGCCGCGCAGGCCGGACGGAAAACCCGACCTGACAGGGCTGTGGATGGGAGCGGCGAAGTACATGATCAACATCGCTGCGGATCTGAAGCCCGAGGAGGTCCCCTTCCAGTCCTGGGCGGCGGCGGAATACAAACGTCGCAGGGACACCGAAAGCAAGGACGATCCCAGCGCGCAGTGCCTGCCTCTGAATATCGTACAGAAACAAACCATCACCTCGCCGTTCAAACTCGTCGACGTTCCCGCCAAGGAAGAGGTCATCATGCTATACGAAGGGGCCCGGCACCGCGA
Source organism: Bryobacteraceae bacterium (assembly GCA_052148835.1). GTDB lineage: Bacteria > Acidobacteriota > Terriglobia > Bryobacterales > Bryobacteraceae > Palsa-89. The sequence goes on along the minus strand of JBKQHJ010000028.1, from coordinate 5,985 downwards.
AATCTTTCTGGATGGCCGCCCGCTTCCCAAGGATCCCGATCCCGCATGGTCCGGCTATTCTGTCGGCCGATGGGATGGCGATGATCTCGTGATCGATTCCGCCGGCTTTAACGGGAAGCCATGGATTGACATCAATGGCCACCCGACCACGGATGCCTTGCACCTTACGGAGCGATATCATCGTATCGATTTCGGCCACATGACGCTAGAAATAACAATTGACGATCCGAAGGCGTACACTCATCCCTGGAAAGTCAAAGAATCCGAGCGGCTGCTGCCGGACACGGAACTTTTGGAAGCGGTTTGCGAGAACAATCAGGACCCGGCGCACATGGTCGGGAAATAAGAGGAGTAAATCTCATGAATACCAAGCCTGCTGTGTACCTGACGGCTCTTGTACTGATGGCTTCAGTGCGCCTCGGGGCGCATCACTCCTTTGCCGCGGAGTTTGATGCCAACAAGCGAGTAACTCTCAAAGGCGTGGTGACGAGCGTGGACTGGCGGAATCCCCACATTTATGTCTATCTGAACGTGAAGGACGATCGCGGCAATATAACGCCGTGGGCTTGCGAATTGGGACCTCCGAACGTATTGATGCGGCAAGGCTGGACCCGGAACACGGTAAAAGAGGGGGATGAAGTCACCATCAATGGCGCTGTAGCAAAGGATGCTTCCAATCGGTGCAATACCCGTTCGGTAATTCTGGCGGACGGGCGTACAGTGCTGGGCGGCTCATCGGAGGAAAGCGCGGCGCCGCGGCCGGGGCAGACGGTGGAAAAAATCCGTCAATTGAAGCCGGATCTGTACATGATTACAGGCGGCGGCGCCAATACCTTGATCCGCGTCACCACCGAAGGACTGATTGTGGTCGATACCAAGAATCCGGGTGACGAGAATTACAACCGCGTGATGGAAGAGATTCGGTCCGTCTCCAATTTGCCCGTTAAGTATGTGATCAACACGCATCACCACCCGGACCACGTGGGCAATAATCAGAAGTTTATCGACGCCGGCGCCCAGGTAATCGCGCTCGATGCTCTCAAGACGCGCATGGCGAGCGATCCCCGCACAAAAGATATCCCCGGGCTGCCCACCATGACATTCGCCAAAGATTATGACCTGAAGTTTGGCGGCGCCGAAGTTCAGGCGCATTTCTACGGCCGCGGACACACCGGCGACGATACCATGGTGTATTTTCCCGATTTGAAAGTGGTCATGGTAAGCGACCAGATAACGGACAACACACCTATCGTCGATTTTGCCAATGGAGGGAGCGCCGTGGAGTGGACGCAAATTCTCGATGGTGTGCTGAAGCTGGATTTTGAAGTAGCGATTCCCGGCCGAGGTGAACCGAAAACCAAGGCGGATGTTCAGACTTACCGCGCGAAATTTGCGACCGTCATTAGCCGCGCCTCGGACGCGATCAAAACCGGCGCCACTAGGGAAACCCTCGCCTCCCAAATGAAGACCGACGATCTTGGCTGGCAATTCAACCCACAATTCTACGGCCAGCTCTACGACGAACTCACGAAGAAGTGAGATGCTCCAGGACTTCCGGGGGCGCTACTTCGCCGCATCATCCGGAATTGCGATCCCCTTGCCTTCATCAGGGATTCCACCAGGACCACGGTTTTCGGAAATGCGTCCGCGCCGCCGCGAACAGCGCCAGCGGCGAAGATACTCGAGGCCGGCATCGAGAATACGCTAAGATCTCAGGCTCTGTCTGAGCCGACAATCCTCGCCTCGCTCAGTCCTTGGATATAGCGCAGCAAGAGGACGCCCAGAAGACGCCCAGGCCAGAGAACTTTTGTACCGATCCTCGAAGCGCCGCGCTCCATTGTGAAACAGCATCCCCCCAAAAGTCCCCACAGTCTGGCGGCGAATGACGCTTTGGGCTAGAAGAAGGGGCTGTAAGTATTTGATTTGTTTGGCTCCTCAGGTAGGACTCGAACCTACAACCCTTCGGTTAACAGCCATCCCTGCCGGTTGGTCTTAGCTACTTTAGAATCAATAGATGCGTCGCGGGGGTTGGCCGCAGTGTAGTGGAAAGTGTAGTAGCCCACCTGGTAGAGTCCACGGCTAGAGCAGCAATTCCGCGAACGCGGGGAGAAATCGATAAAGCTCACGATACCGGCTGGTTTCTTCAACGTCGAGGTCAAAATCGGTCGGAACCCAGCCATCAGCGGACGGCATCTCCCTGTCCAAGTAAATTCGTTCCTTCCTGGTGAGACGCGGAACCTTGATCTGAAACGGTGGAGAATCGAAATCACCGCGATAGTAGACTGCTTCCGGCAAGCTACTTGCCGCGAGCATCCGTCGCTCCGCTCGACTGGCAATCATCCCGCCCATTGTTAACATTGAGTGAGAGTCCTTATACACGAAGTTGAACATCGGAAGGAATTGTACGTCTCGACGGGGCACTATCGCCTTGGTGAACGCCGCCTTCAAAACCTCAATAGAACGATAAACCAGCTTTGACTTTCCGAAGTCATCATCCGCCAGTCCAAGTCCTAGATAGTCGGAGGCGTGATATTCGAAATATGCCTTCCAATGTTTCGGTCCGAGCATCTCTTTGGTGTCGTCGAAACTCGGATCTACGTCCTTGTAATCGTAGGCTTCTGGCGGTTCCACGTCTACAGTCACTAATAGAATCGAGCCAGTTGGAAGCACCGTCACTGCTGACTGGATATCCGATAGAAAATCCCGATGCATTACCCCATCGTAATCGAGCCACAGCAAGTGCCGGGCGTCGCGTGACAGACTTGGGATTTCTGCGGATGCCGGTACCATCTTGATATCCACGCACGCGAATGGTCGGTTAAACTCCACCCGCTTCTTCAATGCTGTCTCGCGCTCCAGGCTTAGAAATGAACGCAATCCCAATAGTTTGTGGAACAAGATGAAATCGATAAAGTAGATTGAGCCAAACCCAGTGTACTGGTATTCAGAGATTGGAAAGCCCGCAGCACCAAGGCGCTGAAGGGCATCGACCAACATTCGACGCTCAACCTGTTTACAGGGCCGCAGGTCGTATTGAACGCGATAGCTGGAGCTAATCTCGCTCACTCACTGCACTCCGTCTTGAGGTAATGGTCGAACGTTAGTCTACCGATGTCGCTAGCGCTTATTGAGGGACGGCGGAGGTGTTTACGAATCCTATTTAGTGAGCTAACGCTGGCACTGAATCTTATCCACTCTTCCTTCTTCTCCTTCTTCTTTGGAGGAGTGAACGAAAAGCCGCTCTGTGGTTTCGCAGCAATGTCTCGAAAGGAGAGTGAGTTCATGCTCCCGATAGCATCGCGGATGTCAGCGACATCAGATGTTCTCTCGCTAGGATATTGAGAGTTTAAAACTGTCAAGATGGGTTTACTCATCGCGACCATGAGACCTCGCGCTCGAATGAACACGGCTGATTCCCGGTTCAAAGCCCGCTTGGTAGTAGTCCAAGGTAAGCTTAGTGGGTCGTCGGATTCGAAAGAGGCAACTCCTACAAAACTCCTGTATTTCGGTTGAAAACTGGGCAGACCGTCACTCCAGCCAGTTAGACTAGTCTTGTCGGCGTGGACCACCACACGCCCATTACAAAGGACGCTCCACCCGGCTTGCTCCATCGTTCGCGGTCCGGGGGCAACTGTGGCTGCCAGCGTAACGGTCACCCCTTTCTGTTGAAACTTTTCGTGGGCTGCGCGGAGCACACCTTCCTGCTCTCCGAAGTTAGTCCTCTCAGGGGCCACCTCGTTGTCGTTTATGCGGAGCGTGACGCACTGACCCAGGAAATAAGGATACGTTGTAGCCGCGTCTTCAAGGATGTTTTTAGGAACTCCACCTTCTTTAATCCGAAGCGCCACTTCATCGTGCAATTCAGTGATCGTGATTGTTGTGCCTGGCTTCCTCTCAGACTCGGCACCATCGATGAAGTTAACGGGTACCTTCCACTCCTCCTCTTTAGCCCATTCGTCTAGCTTCAAGCTCACTTCAAATCCCTCTGACGCGGTTCGCGAGACTATGTGGAACTTATTGCCAATTTTGAACAGAGCGCGCTTCATCCCCACGCCGTATGCACCTAACTTGCCCACCGGGTCGTCCTCCCTGTGACCAAAGCAAAACACGTCATCCATTGCGCGTTTTCTAGGAATGCCACCACAACTATCAACTACTTTGATTTGACGGTCCGTACAGGTTACGTTGATTGTTCCCAAATCCTTTTGCGCGATTTCAACATCTGGGCCGAATATGAGCCGTGAAATCGAGATATCGCGCCTTAGCAGGTAAGAGTCGAGCGAGTTGTCAATAAGATCAAGCACGCAGTCTTCAAGGGATATATCACGAGTGAACATCTCTATGAAAAACTGCTTGCGAACATCTGCGGCTGCATATCTCATCTTGTGGGCGTCTTCTTTCTGGCAGATTGAAATTCGAGAATGCGCCGTTCAATCAAATTGCAGTTCGCGCGAACGATGTCGCACGTCGCAAAGCGCATTCCTCTCCTCGCCGCTGCTACCACACCTGAACCCGAGCCTCCAAAAGGATCCACGTACAGCGAGCCTCTACTGCCGACCATCGACAATATTCGATGATACAGAAGCGGTGGCAGCTCATTCGCTGGCCGATTCTTCGAGGTGGCGTGTCTGACCGGACTCAGGTCCTCCCAAACGTCACTCAGGTTGATTCCTTTCTTCTGTATTATAGGCCGATACCCTCCGTAATCCTTCACCAATTCGCCGCAAGTGCGACACTCTGGAGGAGAAATCCGAGGCCTGGTGAACTTGCGTGGCCGTCCTTTCGTGAACATTAGAAGGGCATAATGGGCTGGATAGAGGTGTGGTCCGCGTACGAAGCCATTCTTCATCGAAATCGCTATCCATTGATAGAATGTGAGCTTGGTGTCCAGGTAGCTTCCCAATCTTAATGCCCAGTGCGGCAAATGGTAGAGGAACAGAGAGCCTCCGGGTTCCAGTACATTGATGGCTTCAGATGCGACACCTTCCAGCCATTTCCTGTAATCGTCCGGCGGTAGGCGATCTAGCGACTTCCGTCCTCCATAAACCTTGCCAAGGTTAAATGGTGGGTCAAGGAAGACAATGCGGGCTGAGTTTCGGGGTAGCCGCCTCAAAAACTCGACGGCATCGCCACAGACAATCTCGCCGTCTGAATCCCTGCCGCTTGCGAGGTAGACCAGTCTTTTGGCCTTATTTGCCATTGGCTAGCGCACCGGCCAGGGCTTGCAACCTGCGTTCATGAATTCTCGGAAGTCCTGAGACATGGTAGCTTACCATGTCTCGATACAGAAATGTTTTGGAAGATTAGGATCGCGGCACTTCACTCTACCCCGGAAAAGGGGACCTCGATGGGCGCACGGGATGCTGATCGTCAACTTGCACCTTCACAGTGCGAAGCCTACGTCATTATGCAGGCTTCCTAGATCGCTGCGTAGCGCTTCCAGCGCCTTGAGCAGGGGTTCGTTGGCCGATGGATTCATGCGGCCATCGGTACCCGGCAAGCTTCCGCGTACCTCTCCAATTCGAGGCGACTGTACCTGACGGCCTTTCCGAACTTGCAGAAGGGTGGGCCGATGCGTCGGAAGCGCCAGTCCCGGAGCGTCGCCACGGACAGGCCTAAGAACTCGGCAGCCGCGTATTCATCGCAATGCTTCGCTTGCTTTTTGTCTATCACGCCCTGACGGTACACTGCCTGCAACCAGCGCCCGACAGTAGCCAGCGTGATTGAGCAGCGTTTGCAGAGAGTTCCCATTTTCGGCCTTGCAAAAAGTTCGCGTGACTGGCCGTTAGCAGAGTAAGCAGGCAGCCGGAAACCGAAATCCAGCCCCGCAGACACTGTAGTGGAAACTGTAGTAACCCTAGCAGGCTGCGGAAAAATCCTCGATGACTGATACCCCGAGACAATAATGAACGTCTTTGTTTTATGCGAGGCGAAGACAACCAACAAGGCGGGATTTTCAGCTACCGGACGGCGGAAGAGCGGATT
>JBKQHJ010000027.1:0-3663 GCA_052148835.1 Bryobacteraceae bacterium | reverse complement strand
AGCAGGAGCGCGTAGAACGGATGCAAGCTCAGCTGGAAGAAGAGAAGCGGCGTCTCGAAGACATGCAGGATTCTGCCCGCAAGCAGGGCTTCGGCAGTTCGGTGCACGATCCGTAGCCGCAAGACCTTCCGCTATACATCTTTTCGGCGTCCTTCAACCCGCGGAGCATGCGAAATTAGTAGACCATCAAGGCGATGGAGCACCGAGCCGGCTGGGATGCGACCTTTTCTGCCCCCAAATCGGTCTCGCTCACAGCCCTGGTCGGCGGCGATGACCGCGTCCGAGAAGCACACCGGGAGAGCGTCCGTGTGGCCCTGGATCAACTTGAACAGTACACGCAAGCCCGGATCGGCGGTAATCATCCACCCGAGACTACAGGCAGGTTTATCGCAGCCAAGTTTGAGCACGATACAGCCCGTCCGGTCGATGGCTATGTCGCACCGCAACTGCACACCCACGCGGTTGTTTTCAACGTTACAGAACGCGACAGTGGCCAGCCCCGCGCCATCCAGCCGCAGAGCCTCTTCGCCTCACAGCAATTCGCCACCGCCATCTATCAATCCGAGCTGACCTACCGACTACGCCAACTCGGTTACGAAATTACGACTGGGCGGAGTGGCGCGCCGGAAATTAAGGGATACACACAGGAATATCTCGACGCCTCCAGTCCTCGCAGCCAGCAGATTCGGGAGTACCTCGAACGCACGGGCCGCTCGGGAAAAGAAGCTGCCGAGATCGCTGCGCACTCAACTCGCGACCGCAAGGAAATTCATTCGCCATGCGAAGTGATGGCAGCGCACCGCAAGCTGGCAGCAGACTTTGGACACCAAGCCGACTCTGTTGTGCAGGCAGCGCGTGAACGGTCTCAACATCAGAAGAAACCCGTGAACTCCGCTGAGCGAGTCCGCGAATCTCTCACCTTTTCCCGTGACAAAAACTTCGAGCGCGAGGCGGTTGTGGACGAACGCGCACTGATCCGCGACGGGCTCCGACGTGGAATGGGCGAAATCACTTATGCCCAGGTCCAAGCCCATCTCGAAACCCGATTGGCTTCGGGGGAGTTCCAAATCGTCGAGCGGCCACAGGGCGTTCCGAGCCGTCAGTTCACCACGGCCAAAACCATCGAGGCGGAACATGAAATTATCCGCAAAGTCCGGGAAGGGCAAAACCATATCGACCCGGTTCTTTCGCGTGCGCAGGCCATCGCCATTACCGACCATCACCTGCATCTCAACCATGCACAAAAGACTGTGATCGAAGACGTACTCAGCGCCCCAGACCGCATCCAAGGAATCCAGGGTTTCGCCGGCGTGGGCAAGACCACCACCCTAACGCTCATCCGCAGCGCTGCGGAAACGCGGGGCTATCAGGTCGAGGGCTTTGCCCCGACCTCGCGCGCTGCGCGCCAACTGAATGAGGCTGGAATCGAAGCCGGAACCCTACAAGGTTTCCTCGCCCGTGGACAAAATACCGACCGCGATCCAGAACAGAAACGGCTCTTCTTTATTGATGAGTCAAGCCTCGCCAGCACCAATCAGATACGCGAGTTCCTTGCGCGGCTTGGTGCCCATGACCGCGTGCTCTTGATCGGCGATATCCGTCAGCATCAAGGCGTCGAGGCGGGCCGCCCCTTCGAGCAACTGCAAGAAGCCGGAATGCGCACGGCCCGACTGGATGAGATCGTTCGCCAGCAGGACCCGGCTCTGAAATCTGCCGTCGAGCTACTGGCCACCGGCCAAGTCTCCGCTGCCCTCGACACACTCCAACAGCAGGGCCGTGTGAAGGAAATTCCGAACGCAGAAGAGCGCATCCGGGCCATCGCCCAAAGCTATGTCGAATCGCCCGAAAACACTCTCATCGTTTCTCCCGACAATGCTTCCCGCCGCGAACTCAACGTCGCTGTTCGCCAGGAGTTGAAAGCCACTGGAGACCTCGCCGCGGAAGATCATCCTTTCCGTATTTTGGCTCAGCGTCAGGACATGACCGGAGCCGAGCGATCTTGGGCGAGCCACTATGAGATCAACGACGTAGTTCGCTACACACGTGGCAGCAAAGCCGTCGGGATCGAAGCTGCCGCCTACGCATCGGTCGTCGCAATCAACCCAACGACAAATCAACTCACCGTCGAAAAAGCAAATGGAGAACTTGCGACCTACGATCCCCGCCGCCTTACAGGCGTCAGCGTCTACCAAGAGATCCAACGTGACTTTTCCGTAGGAGACCGCATCCAGTTCACTGCGCCCGACAAATCTCTTGGCGTGGCAAATCGCGACATGGCCGTCATCGAGGCGATCCATACCGATGCTCGGCTCTCTGCACGCCTCGACAACAACCGCCAGATCGAATTCAACGCCAGCGACCATCGCCATTTCGACCACGGCTACGCCGTCACCAGCCACAGCTCCCAGGGCCTCACCGCCGAACGGGTTCTCGTTCACGCCGATACCAGCGTCCACCCTGACCTGCTCAACTCCCGCTTCGGCTATGTTGCCATCTCACGCGCCAGCCTCGACGCCAAAATCTACACCAACGACGCTACCGATCTTGGCCAAAAGCTGAGTGGCGAGATTTCCAAGACTTCTGCTGTAGAGATTTCTCACTCGACAGCTAACCCCATGACAGATCTCAGTCTGGGGCAGGGTATTTGAGGTAATACCCATAGTGTGTTGCAAAACGTCATTAGATATGATTAAGTAATGACATATTGAGACATCAACTATGGCAAAGCCTCTTCAAAAGATTATGCAGTACATCGGCAAACACGGAATGGTTAGGCCCCGCGATATCGAGGCCATCGGCCTACCGCGGGAGTACCTTACTCGTCTCCACCGCCAGGGCAAGCTCAATCGCTCCGGACGTGGAATCTACACCGTGCCGGATGCCAACGTTACGGAACGCCACTCTTACGCTGAAGTGGCGAAACGTGTGCCGGAAGCTGTTATTTGCCTGCTTTCTGCGCTTGCCTTTCACGAGATCACGACCCAGAGTCCTCCTTCTGTTTGGATCGCTCTCCGTAAGGGAGCAAGAAAGCCTGTGCTCCCTTCGCCTTCACTCAGGATCGTTCGGCTGTCAGGTCCATCGCTGACCGAGGGAATCGAAAATCATCAGGTAGAGGGCGTTCCAGTCCGCGTCTATTCAGCCGCGAAGACCGTCGCCGACTGTTTCAAATTTCGGAACAAAATCGGACTCGATGTCGCAATCGAAGCCCTAAAGGATTGTCTTCGCCAGAAAAAGGCCAGCATCAATGAAGTCTACCGCTACGCTAGAATCTGCCGGGTTAGCAATGTCATTCGCCCCTATATGGAGGCGCTGTGACACGTGAGCCACGCAAGAACACAGCGGCATCCATCCGCACGCGCCTGCTTTCGCTCGCGCAGAGCAAAGGCGAGGACTACCAACGGATGCTCGGCAGATATGCCATTGAACGTTTCTTGTATCGCCTGGGGCGATCGCCATACCGAGACAAATTTGCTCTCAAGGGAGCCACGCTCTTTACGTTGTGGACCGGCCACACTCACCGGCCCACAAAGGATCTGGATCTACTCGGACAAGGATCATTCGCTATCGGCGATGTCGAACAAACAATCAGAGGAATCTGCGAGATTCAGGAAGAAGACGGCCTTGTATTCGACAGCGCATCGGTCGAAGGCACGAAAATCAAAG
>JBKQHJ010000026.1:0-7089 GCA_052148835.1 Bryobacteraceae bacterium | reverse complement strand
GGTTGTTGATGTAGTACGGCGCGGAGACGCCGAACGTGCCCGCGGGCGCGTCCGTCCAAGCCTTGGGATTGAGCACCAACGTTTTGGTCGGGTCGAAGTGCGAGTTCGGATTCACCGAGAAGTAAGGCTGACCTGGAACGTAGTTTTCCAGGCCGTCGGGTGCGCTGAATACCGCCGGGTTATCCTGCGTACCGACACCCAACTGATACAGGAAGTTGTTTTCGGAGGCCGGCGTTTGAAGCAGCACCCCGCTCTGATAGCGCAGCACGCCGCCAAAGGTCCAATCGCGCGTGAGCCAGCTAACAGCCTTGCCGCCGGCGACGTTCGGTTCCCACTTGGGCGTGGTGTAGTTGAACGTGACCGTCAGCACCTGCGGCTCGTCGCAACTGCAAAGCTGCTTGTTCTGCATACGGTTGTTGACGTCATTGACGACCACCTGGCCGGCCGTAAAGTAGGGCGTGGCGGAGGTGGTGCCCAGGATCAATGTCTTCTGGAATGTATAGGACGCCGCCACGGTCAACCCGTGAGAATAACGCTTGGTCAGCTTCACCTGAAGCGCATCGTACCAGGTATCGCCGAGCGGCGGTCCCAGGAAGGGAGGAACACCGATCCACTGCGGATGGGGCCGCAGAGCCTGGTTCAAAGGTTCATAGTCCGGGAATCCCGGATACACATTATTCGGATTCGCGAGCGCGGGAAACAACGCGATCACCGCCGGGCTGCTGATCGGCTGGGTGAGCAAGCCGAGCTGTGCCGGGTTGTTGGTGTTGATTCCGGTGGTGTTCCCGTACTGCCGCTCGGCCAGCAGCCCGGCCGGGGTAAGTCCATTCTCGACTTCGGGGTCCAGATCCGGCGCTGTAAACCATGCGCCGCGGTTGCCTACGTAGGCGGCGTCTATCACCAGGCTGGGGAGGATTTGGCGCTGAAACCCGATGCTCCATTGGAAAATACGCGGAAGCCGTCCCGTGCCCTTGTCGATGGTAATGAACGGCGAATCGATGGGTTTGCACGGACTCGAGAAAGCAGGCGGCGCGCCGCAACCGGAACTGGAAGTCTGTGAGGGAAAGGCGGCGCCGCTCAGGGGTGCCGTGAGTGGTCCATTGCCGTAGATGTTGCCGGGAGCAAAGGGATTTCCATCCCTGAAATAGATCGCGCCGGCACCGGATCCGCCGAGGCCCTGGCCGGTTCCCTCCGGGGCTCCAAGGGCATAGAAGTCGGCATCGGTACCCGACAAGCCGGCGTTGCCGCCAGAGGTGGAGTAAGAGATGCCCGCGCCCGCGCGGAACACGGTCTTGGAATCGATCTGGTAGGCCACTCCAAGACGCGGTCCAAACGCGAACGGATAGTTCTGATTGTACTGCTTCTGATAAACCACTAGCCCGTTCAACGGGGTGGTGGAATCGGCTGGAATCAGGTTTGGATTCGGGTCCTGGAAGTTGGCGCTCTGCATGCGCCCGTGCTCCTCCTCCAGCAGCGTGGAATAATCCCAGCGGATACCCAGCTCCAGGCTGAGCTTACGGGTAACCTTCCAGCTATCCTGCGCAAAGAAGCCCAACTGATGTCTGCCCAGCCGGGTGTCGGTAATCGCGGAAGCGTTGAGGCCGTCCATGGATCCCAGCAGAAAGCTGGCATATGGGTTCCCGGAGGTAAAGACCGAGCTGGGACCGATCGCGGGACTGGTGTACTCCCAGGGATTCTGGGTCTCTTCATAGCTGACGGTATAGAGCGCGTTGGCCCGGCTGGAACTCTGCGTGGGGAAACCTTCAATGACCATTTCTCCCCCCACCTTAAACGTGTGGTTCCCTTTCACCCAGGTTAAGTTGGCATTCGCCGTCGGCTTGTACTCCTTCTCATCCTGGTCCGCCGCGAAGCCGACGCCGGGCGTGGGAGCGAAGAACCCGGAACCCAGATTCATGCCACCCTCAAAGAAGCTAGACAAGCCGGCGACTTGAGGCATGATGTTATTCGCTGGGTACTGCTGGTTGGGCGCCCAACCCAAGATCTGGCCTGCGTTAAAGGACGGGGGATACTGGTCCTGGTCGAAGTACAGAAGACCGACGCCCAGATGCAGCAGCAGGGTGGGCGTGAGGGTGTCGTCGAAATTGGCGCGGATGGTTTGCGCCCTTGACTCCTGGGGCGTGGCCGGCGACAGTTCCTCCGCGAATCCATTGGAATTGGGCGAATAGGTGTAGGTCTGGGAATAGTATCCAGATAGTTTTATTTTCGAGCTGAGGTTCTGGTCGATCTTTATCGAGGGAATGGTGGTGTGCCGGTAGTTGGAGTAGGCCGGCTGTATGGAATTGTTCACCAGCCCGCCCTGAGTGGGCTTGATGAACAGTGACTGATACCGGAGCGAGGACGAATCCATCCGGCTGTACGGAATAATGTTGTTCGGGAACGGGTCTTCGACGATCCCGGAACCGAGCGTGCCGCCGTTCACATAATGGGCTGTTTCCGGGTCAAACAACTGGCCGATCAGATCCACCTGGCCCGTGGGAGAGGGTGTGCCGAACCCCGCCGTCAAGAAGGGGCCTAAGGGGTTCTCAATATTACCCGGGTTGGGCTGGCCGTTTGCCAGCGTCGGACCGAAGTTTGCACCCCGGGGATCCGCCCCCGTCCATTGAGGCATGGGCGCGGTAGCAATCAGATTCGTCGTAGTCACACTCTGGCGGAACTGCTCGAAGTTGAAGAAGAAGAATGTCTTGTCTCTACCGTTGTACAGTTTCGGGATGTCTACCGGTCCGCCCAGCGTGAACCCGTAGTCGTTCCGGTTCAACGGGTTCTTGACGAGACCGACGCCGGTCTGCGGGTTGTCGGTGAACGGTATGCCCGCGTTCAGAGCCGTGTTCTGGAAATAGTCGTAACCGGAGCCGTGGAACTCATTGGTGCCCGACTTCATGGTGAAGTTGATGTATCCGCCGCCAACCTGGCCATACTCAGCCGCGAAATTGCTGGTCTGGACGGACACTTCCTGAATGGCGTCCACACTTGGCTGGACGGCCTGGCTGGCATTCTGCATAAAGCCGTTGGTGGAGTCCTGGCCTTCCACTCGAATAGCTTGCGAACCGGACGGCAGGCCGTTGACGCGAACCTCAACATCGGAAGTGAAATTCGTTCCTGGCAGGGTGTTCAGAACCGACAGCGGGTCCCGAACGTTGCCGATGCCCTCGCTACCGCTCCCGTTCAAGCTGAACAGGGGGATGTTATCCGCCTCCGTGTAATCAATCTGATGGCTTATTTCGCCGCTTTCCGTTTTCAGCAGCGGAGCTTCGGTATTGACCGTGATCGACTCGGTGGCAGCTCCCACCTCAAGGGTCGCATCCGCGCGGGTAGTCTCGGCCACCTGGACAGTGAGGCCGGGCCGGATAAACTTTTTGAAACCCGAGGCAGTCACCGTGAACTCATAGGTGCCTGCAGGCAGGTTGGCGAGCGTGTAATTGCCTGTACCTGTCGCACCTGCCGTATAAACCTCGCCGGTCGCAGTGTTCCTCGCCTCGATGGAGGCGGTGGGAACCACGGCGCCTGACACATCCAGAACGCTACCTGTGATAGTGCCGCGATCAGTTTGAGCAGACGCTACGAAGGCACAAAGGAATAGACACCATACTCCCGCTACTTGGCGCATGCAAATCTCCCCGTTCTTGCAATTGGTCAGACCGACGACCCTTAGCACCGGCCAGTCATAAAATGCTGGTGGCGAGGATATATCAGCTTGCCGGGCGTGTCAATGATTTACAGGGAAATTGATACGCAATATCGTTTTTTGTGAAGCATGAAGAAGGATCCTGATGGCACCTTGACGCGAGTAAGATTTCAGCCTGGGAAACAGGCACGTCAATGATTTAGTCCGGGAAATTGACGCGATTATGAAGCGGGGCTCATGAGGGTGCTTTGACGCGAGGAAGATTCAGCCTGGAAGCGAACGCAGTTTGTGGCAGCACCCGCGACGGCATCTGGCCGCGGGCCGAATTTCCGGTGCAGAGAATCAGTACTCGCTTTTATCCGGCATTGATACCCGTGCAGCCCCTGAAAAGAAATGATGTGCGGGCGGTGGCCTGAGCTACGCGGCACTCCTGGAGCGCTCTATTCAGCTTCCGACGACCGTCGAACGCTTCGCGATCCTTGTTGAGGAACATGCGCCCCACGGGTATGAGTGTTCACGAAGGGTGTGTTGACCTACACGCGCAACGTTCCAGGATGCTTTTGCGATGTGTCTGAACGTACCCGGATCGAAGGGCCGCCAAGAAGACGTATTCCATCAAATTCGGCGCGGCCCCGCGGCGATGCGGGCGCGAGTGAGCGTTGCGAAAAATTGCCTGGATGCCTGCAATGCGTTTGCGACCTGGCGCGGAGCGATGATAGAGGCTGACGTGAACTTGGCTAGCGAGATGCCTACCGGCGCACGCGCGCACGGATATCGAGTGATCATGCAGGGTGTCGCAATGCAACCTCCGCATGCGGATGGATTGCTATCGCCGCGGCAAAAATCTTCCCAACGGTCTTCACAGCTCAGCCCACAACCGATGGTTCCAGCGTCCCAACTTTGTCAACAGGTCACTTCGCGAGTTTTTTCTTTGACCTGCTCTCTGGAATATCGAGGGGGAACAGCGTACATACAAAATCACCTACAGCGGATTTCGGGAGCCGTCATGAACGGCTCGCATCAGCTTGACTTTTATTGGTCGGGGCGGGGCGATTTGAACGCCCGACCCCCCTGCGCCCAAGGCGGGTTCCGGCGGCCATCGAAAATCATCCATTTTCAACTGCTTCTGTTTCAAACAGATGTGGCGAAGTTGTTGCGCCGCGTGGAATGTTGTGGAACCGGGAGGATCTTGGCAGCTACAATTTCATCTTCAGCGCGGTTCCAGATAGAATAAGCGTATATGGCACGCGACGTCGAGGCGATCTACGAACACGGCGTTTTGCGCCCGCTGGAGCCGCTCTCGTTGACTGAATCGCAACGTGTGAGGCTCACCATTTCCGATGTTGCTACCTCGCGTAGCCAGCGCGATCAGAATATCGTTCGCCGAGCTCGCGCCGAACTTGCTACTGTGGAAACGGTCCCTAGCATCGAGGAAGTTCGTGCCGCGCTGTCAGCGATCGCAGGATCAATTTCGCAGGACGTGATCGCCGAGCGCGGGGACTACTGATTGGCGCAGTTCTTCCTGGACACCAGCGCAGCCGTCAAATACTACCACACAGAAATCGGATCGCCGAGAATCTGGTCGATCTTTGCGGAACCGGACCGAAAGATTCGAATCTCCAGCCTCGGGCTGCTGGAACTACACTCCGCTTTTGCAATGAAGGTGCGCTCCGGCGTACTGGATCGCGGATCGGTCGGGATGCTCCGCGCACGCTTGCTGCTCGACATCGCCGCCGGCGACATCGAAGTGTACAGCATCACCGAAGATCACTTCACGGCGGCGGAACAGCTCATAGGGCGGCACGGTTTTTCGCATCGTCTAAGGACGCTCGACGCGCTTCAGCTCGCGGTTGCGCTCGATCTTGCAGATCAAGATCTGCTCGATTACTTCGTTGTCGCCGACCAGCCACTCGTTGAAGTAGCTCAAGCCGCGGGGCTGAACGTGATCAATCCCGAAGTTCCTTGAGCTAGGAAGATCCGCGTGTCCCGATATTGCTTGTAGAACACGAGCTTGCTCGAACTCCTGCGCTTATTCCTTTCAGGCCGTGCTTCGCTGATTGCCGAGAATCTCTTCCTCAGGAAACAGCTTGCTCTGTTTCAAGAACGTAAGGTGAAGCCTCGTCGATCAACGGCAACGACACGCCTGGCGATGATCGCGCTGTCGAAATTCTTCGATTGGCGCGAGGCGCTGATTGTCGTCGGGCCGAAGACATTCCTCAAGTGGCATCGAATTGGGTTTCGCATGTTTTGGAAATGGAAATCTCGAAGGCGAGGCAGGCCTCGATTACCCCGAGACCTGCGGGAACTTATCCGGGAAATGGCGCGAAAGAACCCGATCTGGGGTGAGGAGCGGATCGCAAACGAGTTGTTCCTCAAGCTCGGCATTCGCGTGTCTCCGCGGACGGTCCGGACATATCTGGGCCCAATGCGCCCTAATAGCGGGGCTTCCGATCAGCTCTGGGCCACGTTCCTACGAAACCACGCTCGGGCGGTTGTCGCTTGTGACTTTTTCGTGTGCGTTACTGCGACCTTTCGGATCCTATACGTTTTCATGGCGATGGAGATCGGTTCGCGCCGCATTTTGCATTGCCATGTCACCGACCATCCCACCGCCGAATGGACTACGCAGCAATTTCGCGAGGTCCTGGCCGACTGCCATCCGTACAAGTTTGTCGTTCACGACCGCGACTCGATCTTCTCATCATTGCTCGACATGACCCTGGAAGGCTTCGGCCTGCAGGTGATCAAGACTCCTATTCGAGCGCCCAAAGCGAACGCATATTGCGAGCGATTGATCGGTACGCTCCGGCGCGAATGTCTGGACTACGTGATCCCCATCAACCAAAGGCATTTGCGGCGCACCTTGAAAGAGTTCGTTTGTTATTACAACCGCGGCCGTCCGCACACTTCCTTAGGTCCTGGAATACCGGAGCCAACCCAAGCGGACGTTCCGGCCAGTGGCCATCGGCATCTGCTTCCCGCCGGTTACTGCGTCAGATCGAAACCGGTTCTCGGCGGATTGCATCATGATTATCGCTTGGAAAAGGAGATTGCGTAGCGACGGACCGATTTTTTGCGGAGCACAACCTAGCAGCTACAAAATCGACTACAAGCTCATTAGCTGTAGCTAATGAAAGGCCCTTATTTCTTTGATTCTATTGGTCGGGGCGGGGCGATTTGAACGCCCGACCCCCTGCGCCCAAGGCATCGAAACGCAGCGTTGGCAGAACTCGATAAGTTCCTCATATTCAATAGCTTTAAGTTGGCATCGTCTACAGCCAGGATTGAGGCTTGTAGTCAATTTTGTAGCCGCTGCCGCCTTCACGGATCAACAGGCCACCACGCTCTGGAGTTGTATCCTCGCAGAATGGATCGAGACAGTTTAGATGCGCGCTGCGCCGAATTGAAAGCGCGCATGCTTGCAGCAGGTGACTGTACAAAAGAGA
>JBKQHJ010000025.1:0-62514 GCA_052148835.1 Bryobacteraceae bacterium | reverse complement strand
CGGAAACAGTTCGGCCTGGAACTGGAGGAAGAGGTGCCGTACGTCGGGTTCTCCCCCGCCCCACAGCCGGCTTGATTGCGTAATATGCTCTCGCGTGATATGTAAGAGATATGCGTTATTCGGGCCTTCTGGCGCTCGCCCTGGGCGTCCCACTGGCGATAGCTGCCGACCGGCCCGTCCCCGTTATCGTCGAGCTGTTCACCAGCGAAGGTTGCTCCAGCTGTCCCGCCGCGGACCGCTTGCTCGCGCGTTTGGAGCAGACCCAGCCGGTGGCCGGCGCCGAGGTACTGGCAATCGAGGAGCACGTCGATTATTGGAATCAGCTTGGCTGGACAGACCCCTTCTCGTCCCCCCAATATCGCGCCCGCCAGAACGACTACGCCATCGCCTTTCACGCCAGCGACATCTTCACGCCGCAAATGGTGGTGAATGGGCAGACGGCGTTCGTCGGCAGCGACATGAACCGGGCCTATCACGAAATCGGCGCCGCGGCGCAGTCCGCGACGACGTTGGTCAATCTGGGGACGAATCCGAACTCCCGCGATCCCGACCTGCTGGATCTTTCCGTCCAGGTGAATAATCCCAAGTCCGTCAAGTGGCGCGACTCGAACGTTTATCTGGCCGTCACTGAAGGTGGCTTGACCACGTTTGTGCAGGGCGGAGAGAATGCCGGGCACAGATTGCGCCACTCCTCAGTGGTGCGAAGCTTTGGCGTGATCGGACGTGTCGACCCGAAGGGCGCCAACGGCGGCCAACTCGTATCCACGCTGCGCCTGCCTCGCGAATGGAAGCGCGAGAACCTGCGCGCGGTGGTATTCGTGCAAGAACGCGGGTCCTTCCGTATCACGGGAGCGAATGTCGTGGATCTGCATTAGCAGAGCCGCTACCACAGCGAGCGGGCACGCTCATATTAAAATCAAAACTATGTCCATTGTCGTAGTAGGTTCCGTAGCCTATGACGGAGTTGAGACTCCGCATGGCAAAGTTGACCGCATGCTCGGTGGCGCATGCACATACATCTGTTTAGCCGCCAGCTATTTTGCCAAGACCAAGATTGTCGCCGTGGTAGGCGACGACTTCGCCGCCGAAGACGAGAAGCTGCTGTCCGATCGCGGGATCGACCTGGAGGGCCTGGAGCGCGTGAAAGGCGGCAAAACATTTTTCTGGGCGGGCGTTTATTCGAACGACATGAACGATCGCACCACCTTGACCACCGATCTCAACGTGTTTGCCGACTTCGATCCGAAGCTGCCGGAAAGCTATAAGAAATCGCCCTACCTGTTGCTCGGCAACATTCAGCCCACCCTGCAGCGCAGCGTGCGCGAGCAGATGAACGGCCTTCGTTTGGTGGGCGGCGACACCATGAACTACTGGATCAAGGATTTTCGTGGCGACCTGCTGAAGACCATCCAGGATTGGGATTTTCTGCTGATCAACGACTCGGAAGCCCGCATGCTCTCGGGCGAAAACAACCTCAAGCGCGCCGCCGCCAAGATCATGGCGATGGGTCCGAAAACACTGGTGATCAAACGGGGCGAGTACGGCGCAATTCTGTTCCACGGCGATTCGCATTTCATGGTTCCCGGCTACTTGCTCGAGGAGGTCTTCGATCCTACCGGCGCGGGCGACTGCTTTGCCGGCGGCTTCATCGGCTACCTGGCCGAGCAAGGCATCGATCTGAAGGCCGGGCACGTGAGCGCCAAGGACATAAGCCGCGCGGTGATCTATGGTTCGGTTATGGGCAGCTTCTGCTGCGAAAAGTTCGGCGTGGGTCGCTTCCGCACGCTTACCCGCAAAGATATCGACGCGCGCTTCCAGGAGTTCCGGGACTTCACCGAGTTTTGAAGCGGAACCTTTGAGGAACATCTGGCTGGAACTCGCGCTGGTCTGCGTTTCGTTGACTGCGATCGGCGGGCTGGCAACCGTTTACGTAAACCATTCCGGTTGGACTTTGTATTATGGCGACGCGGAGGCGCACCTGGACATCGCGCGCCGCGTCATGGATTCGCGAAGGCCCGGTTACGAGCAACTGGGGACGGTCTGGCTGCCACTGCCTCACCTGCTGATGCTGCCGCTGGTGCGCAACGACGCGCTCTGGCGAACCGGACTGGCCGGCGCGATTCCTTCTTCGGCGTGTTTCGTGTGCGCCGGGGTCTTTCTTTACGCCGCGCTTCGCAGGGCGGCGCGCTCTTCGGCTGTCGCTCTAGCCTCACTGGGACTGCTGGCGCTCAATCCGAATCTCTTGTATTTGCAAGCCACGCCCATGACCGAGACGGTCGCGCTGGCGGCACTGATGGCGCTGCTTTACTTCACCGTTCTGTTTCACCAAACCCAATCGCTCGCGGCGGTGATGGGCGCCGGCATCGCTAGCATTGCGGCATCTCTGGCACGCTATGAAGGCTGGTTCGTGATCCCGTTCGTCGCCCTTTATTTCTTGATTGTGGGACGGGGCTGGAAGCGCTTCGGCGCCGCCGCGCTCTTCTGTGCCATTGCTGTGCTGGGCCCGCTGTACTGGCTCGCGCACAACTGGTGGCTCTACTCTAACCCGCTCGAATTCTATAATGGCCCGTACTCTGCCGTGGCCATCTACCGGCGGGCGCTGGCCCAAAACATGGCGCCCTATCGCGGCGATCACGATTGGCAAATGGCGGCGCTCTACTATCTGACCGCGCTGCGGCTTTGCGCCGGCCTAACCGTCGTTGTTATCGCGATCGCGGGCCTCGCGGGCGTTCTGCTGAAGCGCGTGTTTTGGCCGATTCTGTTCGCCGCAATTCCGCCTCTCTTTTATGTGTGGAGCATGCACTCAGGTGGCACTCCCATCTTCGTTCCATCGCTTTGGCCTTTTTCCTACTACAACACTCGTTACGCGCTCGCGGCGCTGCCGCTCCTGGCGATCGCCGGTGGATGCCTGGTGTTGCTCGGGCCGCGGCGCTTCAGGCCGTGGATAGCTGTGGCGATCATGATCGCGGCGGCTGTCCCTTGGATGATCCGCCCTCAGCCGAGCGACTGGGTCACCTGGAAGGAATCACAGATCAACTCGCTCACTCGCCGCGCATGGACGAAGGCCGCGGCCTCTTCGCTCGCCGGCGATTATCATTCGGGCGGCGGCATCGTAACCAGTTTCAGCGAGCTGACCGGAATCCTGCGCCAGGCGGGCATCCCTTTGCGAGAAGCCTTGTATAACGGCGATGAGCCGGACTGGCCGGCGGCTACCGCGCGGCCGGATCTGTTTTTGCACGAGGAATGGGCGCTCGCGATTTCAGGCGATGCGGTAGCCACAGCCATCCAACGGTCGTCGCTGAAGTCCGGCCCCCGCTATCATTTGGTACAAACGGTAAAGGTCAAAGGCGCTCCGGTGATCGAGATCTACAAACGCGACTGAACATGACCATTCCTTTTGTCAAAGCCCACGGCGCCGGAAATGACTTCCTACTCACCTCGTTGAGCCAGGTGACGGACCAAGCGCCGGAAACCGATCTCCCGTCCATCGCGCGCGCCTTCTGCGACCGCCACACCGGCATCGGCGCCGACGGCTGGATTCTGATTCACGACCATTCGATTCGGCTCTTCAACGCCGATGGGAGCGAACCGGAAATCTCAGGCAACGGCACACGCTGCGTGGCCGCGCTGCTGGTCGACATGGGCCAGGCGGTGGATCAAGTGACCATCCAGACCGGGGCTGGACCAAAACATCTGCGCTTGCTGCGCCGCGACGGCCGGCGCTTCTGGTTCGAAATGAACATGGGCTCGCCCGTGTTCGACGAGCGCGAGATTCGCTGCCACATTCCGCTCAAGACCGGTGCTCAAGAAGTGACCATCCTGGACGTCGGCAACCCGCAGTGCGTTGTGTTCGTCGAGAAGTTTCCCGAGAATTGGGAGGCGCTGGGCGCCGAGATCGAGGGCCATCCACGGTTCCCGAAACGCACCAACGTGTCTTTCGTACGAGCGCTGGACGCGCATACCATCGAGACTCGCTTCTACGAGCGCGGCGCGGGCGTCACGCTCAGTTCAGGCACGGGATCGACGGGCGCGGGCGTGGCCGCGATTTTGCGGAAGGTGGTCTCGAGTCCGGTTACCATCCAGACGCCGGCTGGCGAGTCATTGCAACTGCGATGGGATGATTCGGTTTATCTGACCGGACCAGCGGAGATTATTGGCGCCGGCGAGTTTTACCTACCGAGCCGCGACCGTTAGGGAGCCGGTTCTAAAAGTACGACTGGATGGCCGTGAACTCGTTGTTGAACTCGTTCAATATCACCGGCAACCGTTCGCCCAGCCCAAGCTGTTCAAGTACCACTTGAGGTTCTTCGCAGGGGCTTTCGAAAAGGCTGACAAATACTCCCGTGCCCTTCACGTAACGGTCGGCGGCGTTCAAAACATGGCTCAATGCTAGCTGGCCGGGTTCCACCGACGTGGGATCCTGTTCCGGCGACCCGTGATAGCGAACCGCGGTTTGGATTTCCTGGGGCAGGTTCCATTGCGCCAAGGCTTCGGCGGAAAGTTCGGCGTGCGTCATGCCCAGCACCTGGATCTCGTATTCCGGCTCCCATTTCTTGCTCTTCTGGCACAGCAATGACAGCTGTTTGTACTCGTCGTGCAGCCCGATGGCTACCAGCATCAATCCAAGATCGTGAAATAGCCCGGCGGCAAACGCACCCTCGGCGTACGCCACATTCAGCCGTTGAGCGAGCAGATCCGACAGAATTCCCACCCCCACCGAGTGCTGGTTGAAGTTTGCCGTGGACCATCCCGGCGGCGTCTTCACCTGGGCCCACATCCGCGTCACCGACATGCTGAGAGCGGCATTGCGCAGCTTGGCGATTCCGAGCAAGGAAACGGCATGCCGGATGGAGTTGACGGTTCCCGCCAGACCATACAGCGCCGAATTGACCAATTTCAAAATGTTGCCCGCCAGGACGGTGTCCTTTTCAATAAGTTCGGCGAGCTTTGCGAAGGAGACGTCTTCACTCGCCAAGCTCGCAATCAGGCGATTCAAGATGGGCGAGAAAGGAGGAAGTTGCCCGAGCGCGAGCATCGCGCGGTCTCGAACCGTGGGCGTACCGGCCGTTGGCGTAATGGCGGAAGCTGTCACCCTTGGAATATCGTCACTTTGCCTGAAAAGCTTCAGTGTCAGTTTGGGCCTGAGCCTGTACCATGGAACAGATGGGCTCCGACGCCGCTATCGCGGTCCACAACCTCCGTAAGGTCTATGGAAACAAGGCCGCTGTCGACGGCCTCGACCTGGAAGTGCCCCGCGGCTGCTTCTTCGGCTTCCTGGGGCCTAACGGAGCCGGCAAAACCACTACCATCCGCATGCTGATGGGTTTAGCGCCACCCACCTCCGGCACTATCGAGCTGTTGGGTCTGCCGATGCCCGAGCACGCCCTGGAGGTAAAAGGTAAAATCGGGCTGGTTCCCGACGAAACCCTGCTCTTCGACCATCTCACCGGCCTCGAGTTCACCGAATTCGTGGGCAGAATGTATGGCCTCGCGCGAGGCGTGGCTCGCGAGCGATCCCGCGAGCTGCTGGCTCTGTTTGAACTGGACGGCGAACCGGGCAAGCTGATCGGCGACTATTCCAAGGGCATGCGGAAACGCGTGGCGATGGCCGCTGCATTGATCCACCGGCCGGAGCTGTTCTTGCTGGACGAGCCGTTTGAAGGCGTCGACGCAGTGGGCGCGCGCCTGATGAAGGAGATCCTGCTCGATCAAGTGCGGCGCGGCGCTACCATGTTTCTGACCTCGCACGTGCTGGAAGTGGTGGAGCGCTTGTGCGACCGCGTCGCCATTATCCACGACGGCAAGCTGGTGAGGTCCGGCACCATGGCCGAGCTGCGAACCGGCACCGAGACACTGGAAGACGTCTTCGTACGCGTGGTGGGCGCCGATCATCCGGCCGAGACGCTGGATTGGCTGTAAGGGTTCTGCCTACAGGCTGCCTACGCCCGGCGTATACGTCAAGAATTGCCAGTTCCGCATTTCCGGACGCGGCCGGACCGGTACAAGTCCAGCAGGACCCTCAAAAATTTTGATACACACTGGCCTCCATTCTCACTTGATTGCGCTACGATGAACAGCGCAGGGCGCGACAAGGCGAGCAAATGGACATAGCGCCGACTTAGGTGCCTTCTTGTCGATTGCGAGCGCGCAGTCGGTCGGTCTGCAACTTCGCTCCTTTCAGATCGTTCGCGGTTTCATCGAAGAGGAATGGAATTAGGAGTACTTGTAATTGTCTATAAAATCGAAGAGGTGGATCTGGTGGGTAATATTCGCGGCGCAGCTCGGCGCGCAGACTGCCAACTGGACCCAACAGAATCCCCAAACCTCTCCTTCCCCGCGAGGAACGCCGCGCCTGGCTTATGATTCCAAGCACAGCCAGGTGGTGTTGTTCAGCGGAGGAGACAACGAAACATGGACTTGGGATGGCGCCAACTGGACGCTCCTAAATCCGGTCCAGTCGCCTCCTGCCCGATCAAATTCCAACATTGCTTACGATTCTGGCCACGGCCAAGTGGTGGTGTTTGGAGGGCAGGGCTTGGCTCCAACGTACACCAAGTTCAACGACACGTGGCTGTGGGATGGATCCGACTGGACTGAAGCCCAGCAAATCGGCCCATCCGCGCGCACGGACGCGGCCATGGCGTACGATTCCCAGCACGGCCAAGTGGTGCTGTTCGGCGGCCAGGATGCGAATGGCGTCTCATTTAACGACACGTGGCTGTGGGATGGCTCGACATGGAATTTGGCGCACCCGCAGAATGTCCCGCCCGCAAGGCATGGTGACGCGATGGACTACGACGCGACGCATGGTCGAGTAGTGTTGTTCGGTGGAAACAACGGTTTGTCCAATTTCGGCGACACCTGGCTCTGGGATGGCACGAATTGGACACAAGTGATGCCGCAGGATAGCCCCGCTGCCCGGTGTTACCACGAAATGGTTTACGATTCAGTGCACGATCAAATAGTTCTTTTCGGCGGTGGGATCTCAACCGATTACACGGAGAACACCGGCCTTTTCAACGACACTTGGCTGTGGGACGGCACCAACTGGAGCCAAGCGATGCCCGCAATCAGTCCCTCGCCTCGTAACCGATTTGGTATGGCGTTTGACGCCGGACACGCGCAAGCAGTGTTGTTCGGCGGCAGGAATTCGGCTAGTACCGTTCTGGGCGAAACTTGGACCTGGAGCGGCGGCGCGGTCACAACGCCTCCGCCGGCACCCGCCATCACTGCAGTGGAGAGCGCCTCGGGGTTTGGCGGCCTTTCTAGCGTAGCGCCCGGATCCTGGGTCGAAATCTACGGCTCGAATCTGGCGCCGAATACGCGCGAATGGGCCGGATCGGATTTCAACGGCAACAACGCACCCACGTCTCTCGATGCTGTCCAGATCCTCATCGGAGGACAGGAGGCGTTCGTCGAATATATTTCGTCCGGCCAAGTCAACGCGCAATTACCCTCGACCCTTCCTACGGGAGGCCCCCTGCCGCTCACAGTCATGAATGGAACCGCGACCAGCAACGCCATCAACATCACGGTAAATACCGTCCAACCGGGGTTGCTCGCACCAGCCTCTCTCCAGATCGGCGGCAAGCAGTACGTCGCAGCGCTGCTTCCCGACGGCGCAACATACGTACTTCCCTCGGGCGCCATCTCGGGCGTAGCATCGCGGCCGGCACAACCAGGTGACACGATCACGTTATACGGAATCGGGTTTGGCTCGGTCACGCCGGCCATTCCAGCAGGTCAAATCGCTACCCAGAAGAATCAGCTTGCACAACCGCTTCAGGTTTTATTCGGCCAGACGGCGGCGCAAATCACCTACGACGGCCTTGCGCCCAGCTTCGTGGGCCTGTATCAATTCGATGTGGTGGTGCCCCAGGTTCCCGACAATCTTCTGACGCCGCTGACATTTAGTTTAGGCGGCGTGGCCGGCACGCAGACATTATATATCGCAGTCGAGCAGGGCTCCTAGTCTCGATCGCTTTCTCTGAATCCGAGCCGCTACAAAAAATTCAGCGCGAGCTGCTTGCCCTTTGTCCTAACCGATCCACCATTCCAAGATCGCAATTCGGCCAATCACAGATCGACGCTCGCAACAATCACCAACTTCCGCCCGCGCTTTCTATTTCCGCTTCAACAAACTCTGTCCACCCGCCGGTCGGATGCATCCCCGGCCATGCTATCCCGGTGACCGAGGTCCACAATGGCAACAGCCCAAGCTCAAGCAACACCTACAACAACGGATCCCGTCGAACGGTGGCTTCACCGGCGCTCCACCAACCGCGCCAACTCCCTCCACTCCACCGGCCCTCGCACCGAACCCGGCAAGCAACGTTCGTCCCTCAACGCGTTGCGCCACGGTCTCACTGCCCAAACCGCTGTCTTGCCCACCGAGGACCCCGAAGCTTACCAGCGCCACATCCAGCAATTTCTCGATGAGTACGCCCCCGCCACCGAGACTCAACTGGTCCACGAAATCGCCAACACAGCTTGGCGCCTCAATCGCATCCCATTCCTCGAAGCCGAGCTGTTCTCCCAAAACCCCACCCCCCAAACCCTAATCCCGATGTTGGCCACTCTCGGCCTACACGGCTCGCGCCTCTCCCGCCAGTTCCAAAAAGCCGTCGATCAACTCCGCCAAATCCAAGACGAACGCCGCCACCTCGAACGCCGCCAGTTCACCGAAGCGGCCGAACTCTTCCTGCGCCATCACCACAAAGGACTTCCCTGGGAGCCCGCCGAGGCTTTATTAAAAGAAGCTGGCTTCGTTTTTTCAAAGGAACAAATCGAGCGCCACGCACGCGAGCTCATCCGTAACAACCCGGCCTTCTACGCCCCCCACCCTGGAACAGCGTGTTTACGGCCGCTTACCGAGCCGCGACCGTAAGGGAGTCGGTTGCCAATGGCCCTTTCAGCACCTCACAGGTACCTTTGCCCGCACATTGCCAAGCGCTCCGGCGGAAGAGCAGACTAAAGAGTAATGTGGAACCAAACCGGCGCGATCGTTTGGGCGCAATGGCGCAGCACCCGCAATCACCTTCCGCGCACTAGCCTCAGCGGACTGCTCTTCACCAGCCTTTTGACCGCCTTCTGGTATGGCGCTTTCGCATTCCTGGCCGTTTTCGCCGGCATCCTGCTTTCCAAGCCCGACGAGCTGGACTCGTTCCACAAAATCCTCCCCCCCGCCCTTCTGGTGTGCTTTCTCTATTGGCAGGTAATTCCCGTGCTCCTATCGTCCATGGGAGCGTCGCTTGATCTGCGCAAGCTTCTGGTCTATCCCATCCCGAAGCCGGCCCTCTTTGCGATTGAAGTGATCCTTCGTGTGACCACCGGCGTCGAGATGCTGCTGATCCTGACGGGGGCCGCGGTCGGCCTGTTCGTGAATCCTAGGGTGCCCTTTTGGGCGCCGTTCTCGCTTGTACTATTCGTCTTCTTCAACTTATTTTGCTCTACCGGTGTTCGGGATCTTCTCGTTCGGCTGCTCGCCCATAAGCGAGTGCGGGAGATCGTAATATTTTTGGTGGTGCTCTCGGCGGCCCTTCCGCAGCTACTCGTCTTCCGAGGCTCCCCAGTCAGGATGCGGCAGTTCTTCGGCGCCGAACCGTCGGCCCTTTTTCCGTGGACCGCCACGGCGCGCCTCATGCTCGGCGAATTCTCCTGGAAGAGCTTGAGCGTCCTGCTGGCTTGGACGCTGGCTGCCTATGCCTTCGGACGCATCCAGTTTGAGCGCAGCCTGCTGTTCGATGCCGCCGAGGCCTCCGCGCGCGGAACATCGTTCAAACGCCGTGTCAGCCGGCTGGAGTGGTGGTATCAGTTGCCGAATGCGCTGTTACGCGACCCTCTGGCCGCGCTCATCGAAAAAGAGTTGCGATTCCTGAGCCGCGCGCCTCGCTTCCGGCTGGTCTTCTTAATGGGATTCTCGTTCGGATTGCTGATCTGGACGCCCATCGCCTTCGGGCATGCGGGCGCCGAGCGCAGTTTCTTGAGCGACAACTATCTGACCATCGTCAGCGTCTACGCCTTGTTGATGCTGAGTGACGCGCTGTTTTGGAACTGCTTCGGGTTCGATCGCAGCGCCGCGCAGGTCTATTTTCTGGTGCCCGTCAAGATGTCCAGTGTTCTCGCCGCCAAGAATCTGGCTGCGTCGTTCCTGGTCCTGATGGAGATCGTCGCTATCGCGCTGGTATGCACTCTGCTGAGGCTGCCACTCAGCGGGCTACAAATCCTGGAAGCGTTCGCCGTCACCTTTGTCATTACGCTGTTTATCCTGGCAGTCGGGAACATGAGCTCGCTCTACAATCCACGCGCCGTGAATCCGATCAAGGCCATGAAGACGGCCGCGCAAAGCCGCGCGCAGGCGCTGTTGATGCTGGCGTTTCCTCTAACCCTGGTGCCGGTGGCCCTGGCTTATTTGGCCCGCTACGCCTTCGATACCGAATGGGCATTTTTCGGCGTGTTGTTCTTTGGCGGCATAGTCGGGATTTTGGTGTACTTTTACTCCATGCAATCGGCGCTCAGAGCCGCAGTCGATCGCCGCGAGCAGATTATCGCTGCTCTCAGCAGCGGCGAAGGACCCATCGAAAACTGATGCCCCCGAGCGATTGCCGATTCTGTGAGATCGCGCAGCAAGCCAGCTACGTCGTATTCGAGGACGATCTGTCGATCGCGTTCCTCGACCATCGGCCATTATTCATCGGACACACGCTGCTGATCCCGAAGGCGCACTATGAAACGCTGGCCGATTTGCCGCCTGAAATGATCGGGCCGTTCTTCAGCAACGTGCAGTTGCTGTCTCGGGCGGTGGAGCGGGCCATGGAGGCCGAAGGATCGTTTGTGGCCATCAACAATCGTGTCAGCCAGAGCGTGCCGCATTTGCACGTTCACGTCGTCCCGCGCCGCAAAAAGGACGGCCTGCGTGGCTTTTTCTGGCCTCGGCTGGCGCATCCGGACGAGGAGGCTATGCGGCAGGCCCAGGCGGCGATCCGGAAGGCTCTAGGTTTTGCCCGAAACAGCCGAATAGAGAACTGATGTGCCGGCTCTTGCCAATCCTCGGCGCGCTGCTCCTGCAAGGAGCAGTCGCCCAGTCCGCAAACGAGGCCCGCCTCGTTACCAGCATCCTTCCTTCGCTCGATTACGGCGCTGCTTGCTGGTCCACTGTCACACTAACCAATCTCGGCGATCGGGTTGTTACCGTCGAAATCGAGGCCCATCGCGCCGGCGGCGGCTTGGTTGGTTTGGCTGGGTTGGATGAAATGGTCCTCCATCTAAAACCTGGCGAACGCATTTCGCCGCGCCTGGAAATAACCGACGAATCCGGTGTCGGCTGGTTGAAAGTTCGGGAACGAATTCCCTCCCCTAAGCTCTCGCCCGTAATCGCCGTGTCCGGCTTAAGCGAATGCACAATCGACAATCAGTTGCGCAGCACGCCGCGCCAGCTTTCCTACCCCACGCGTAATCCCTGGTTTTCCGGCGACATCGAAGCGCCAGGCGACATCATTTCGGTGGTGAATGCATCCGAAAGACCCGCTCAAGCCTCGCTGTGCTACTCGCAGGGCAATCTCTATTCGAATCCGAACGCGGCCCATCCGGCGGAACTGACGCTGGTTTGTTCCAGGGCGTTCGACGTTCTGATCCCGCCCTACGCCACCCGCCAGTTTCCGGTGCACCGCGACGATAGCACGCACTTCGGCATCAAGACCCAGGGCGACGCGATCGTGCTGCAGATGATGCGCCCGGTGGCGGCCGGCGTCAAAGTTTATAGCGTAGACTCGACCGTCAAATTCGGCGGCGAATTTGCGGACAAATAGCGGGCGTTCGCTCTACCCGCCCGACGTCCGTTCGATGTGGCCGCCAAACTGGAATCGCATGGCCGAAAGCAGCTTGTTCGCGAAATCGGCCTCGCCGCGCGAAGTGAACCGATCGTACAGCGCGGAGCTCAGAACCGGTACCGGAGTGCCTTCATCGATGGCGGCGGAAATGGTCCAGCGCCCTTCGCCGGAATCGGAAACATGGCCGGAAAATTTCTCGAGCTTCGGAGAATCGAGCAGCGAAATCGCGGTCAGATCGAGCAGCCAGGACGCGACCACACTGCCGCGCCGCCAGACTTCGGTGACGTCGGCCAGATTGAAGTCGTACTGGTAGTGCTCCGGATTGCGCAGCGGAGTGGTCTCGGCGTCCGACTCGCGCGTCTTCAAGCCGACGTTGGCGTGATGCAAGATATTCAAGCCCTCGGCGTATGCGGCCATGATGCCGTATTCGATTCCGTTGTGAACCATCTTCACGAAGTGGCCGCCGCCCACCGGTCCGCAATGCAAGTAGCCGTCTTCGGCCGTGCCGCCGACCTTTTCGCGGCCAGGAGTGCGCTCGATATTGCCGCGCCCCGGCGCCAGGGTCTTGAAGATCGGATCCAGATGTTTCACAATGTCCGGTTCGCCGCCGATCATCAGGCAGTAACCGCGTTCCAGCCCCCAGACGCCGCCGCTGGTGCCGACATCGGCGTAGTGTATGCCGCGCGGCTGCAACTCCTTGGCGCGGCGAATGTCGTCGATGTAATACGAGTTGCCGCCATCGATGATGACGTCGCCTTTTTGCATGCGCGAGGCAAGCTGTTCCAGCGTCTGATCCACCACGGCGGCCGGCACCATCAGCCAAACCGCGCGCGGCGGTTTCAGCTTGCTCAGGAAATCGTCGAGCGAACTCGATCCAGCGGCGCCGTCCTTGCCAAGCTGCGCGACGCTCTCCGGACTCCTGTCGAAAACAACGCATTCATGCCCGCCCTTGATGAGCCGGCGCACCATGTTGGCGCCCATTCGTCCCAAACCGATCATGCCCAGTTGCATACGATCCAGCATACCAGCGCGACGGCGGACGTTATCGAATGAGTATGTTACTGTCCGATGTAAATTTGGGCCTCCGAGATGTTCACATTGACCATGGTCGGATTCGACGAATAGTTCCCCGCGGGGATCTGCACGTTTACCTGTGTAATGCCCGCCACCAGTCCATCTGCCGCGCCTACGAACTGAGGCTGCACGGAGTTGGAGGTGGAGTTGGAATTGGAGTTGAATGTCACGCCCACCGGCGTTACCGGCATGGGAAGCGGCGGCGCGCTCACGCTCCCGTCCTGGCTCAGGGGCGACGTGAGGCCCAAGCCCGTAACATAGATAGTCACCACCGAGCCTTGCGGCGCGGGATTGTTCGCGGAATTGACTGTGCCGTCTGGATTGAAGATCGACAAGATGTATGGCGCAGTGCTAAGCACGGCGACGCGAACCGCAGTCGACTTCTGGCCATCCACCGTGACGGTGACATCTGTTGGCCCGGCAATTTCAAACGGCGCAAAGCAAACGATCAGGCTGTCTTGCACAGAAATGATCGGCGCCAGGTATCCGTTAAACGCGACGCTGGTTCCATCCACCAGGAACGGAAGCCGGCCGGTCTGGTCGAGCTGCGCCATCACCGTGGCGCTCGGTCCCAGATGCTGGCCCGCGATAGCGATCAACTCGCCTGGTGCAACCGCGTTTGGATAAGGGTTTATGGGGTTGCTCACCGTTTGGTTAGCCGAGCTGACGCCGATGGAGTTGATGACAACCGGCGGCGTACTGGTGGGATTGATTTTGACGAGCGACGCATAGTTTGAGCTTTTGGCACTGGAAATCGGGTCGCCGCTACCCGCGACATAGATCGCGCCAGTCGGATCCTGGGCCAGATTCTGGCCATCACTGAAGCTCGAGAAAAGCAACTGCGATGCGTCGGCATTGAATTCACTCACAAAGTACGATCCAGTCCCGGGTAACTCAAATGGTGCGGCCAGCGGGAAGCCTTGGAAGGTGGGATACCCGGCTATCCAAGCGTCCCCCGAGGGCGCCAGAACGATATTGTTTCCAGAGGTGTCACACCCCGCGCCCAGGTAGGTCAAGTATTGCGCGCTGGTAAACGCCGGATCCAGCTTCAAGAGAAAAGCGTTCGTTGGGACGGACGGCGGTGCGGGCCCGATGTTGAAAATCATGCAAGTCTGGTTCAGTTGCGTTTGGTAGGCGCCAGGTGTCGCGCCGGGCGTAATGCCCGACGTGGAGCCAGTGATGTATGCATCGCCAGACGAATCCAGCGCCAGCGCGTTGGCCTGGGTCCTAAAGCCGCCGCCGATGAACGAACTGGCGATCATTTTGTCGCCTGCAGCGCTCAATTTGGTGACGAACCCGAAATCGATTGGATCGGGATAATTGACGCCGGCTGCGAGCCCGCCCGGAAAGGTGGATTGATACGCGTTTGCCGAAACGGGAAAATCGGGTGAGTTGGTGGAACCCACGACCACCGCCTCGCCCGCTGCATCGAGGGCGATGCCCTGCCCCACACTCCCACATGCGCCAGTGAGAAAGGTCGAATATACCAGACTGCTCCCATTCGGGCTCAGTTTGCTCACGAACGCGTAAGTCCCCTGATTGCCGTTTCCGTAGAACCCGTACGAGCGCTGGCACATGTCAGCAGGCAGCTTAGGCTGAAACGAATTCGCGGTGGTGGGATAATCGGGCGCCGAGGTGTTTCCGGTAATGTACGGATCGCCGGATGCATCGATGGCCAGGGCGTTGACGACGATGTTTTGAGACGCGCCGATAATGCTCGAATAAATGGCCTGGGAACCATCAGCACTCAATTTCGCGATAAAGCCACTACCGGTGCCAGGTGTAACTGGAGAAATTGTTTCGGTAACCGGAAAATCGGGCGAGATGGCGTTGCCCGCGATAATCGCCTCTCCCTGCGCGTCGACGCTAATGGCCGTGATCGAATCGGCATAATAAGGGCCACCAGTGCCTCCGAAGAACGTGGAGTAAAGCAGCTGGGAACCATCCGGACTCCATTTCGCGACGAACGGGATACCGGTAGACTGCACACCCACGAGGACTTGCCCGCCCAGACCAACCATGGCTTGCGCGGTGGACTGCTGAGACAGCGTTTTCCAGGTTGTTCCGTGATCCACGCTGACTTCGATCCGCGTGTAAGTGGCGAGGTAGAGAGCGCCGGTCCCGTCGATCGCGAAGGCTTGGACATACTGGCCGGGCGCAAGCGCAGGCGAGATGGTGGTGAAATTCTGGCCGCCGTTCGTGCTCAGTTCTAACCCAGCGTTGTCGACAACATAAATATTGGAAGCATTCTTCGGATCGAAGGTGATTGATTTTGCCTGAAGAAGATATTGTCCCGACAGTTGCTGCCAGGTCATGCCGCCGTCCGTGCTCTTGAAAAAGATGCCATTTCCGTCGATGACGTAGAGGTCGGTGCCGTTGGGCGCCAAAGTAAAGGTGATGGGATTGATGCCGTACTGGGTAACCGGCGGTTCACCTGGGTATGACGGATACAACTGCTGCCAAGTGGCCCCGGCGTCGGTGCTGGAATAAAGGTAGTTCGGATAGGCTGTGGTCGCGTATATCACGGCGTGATTCGTCGGGCTGATCTCAACCGACGCAGCGTCGACATGGCCGGCGCCTCCCACTGCCAATCCCAGGTCATTCTCGCCCGCAAGCTGGCCGGCGCTGTTCATGACAAACAGGCCGGCCGAGGTGGCGATGAACGCGCGGGAGGGATCGATCTGATCCACGGAAATCGCCTGCACTATTCCCGCAGGCATTAAGGGCACTGCCTGAACGAAGCTGGCGCCGTGATTGGCGCTGATGAAAATGCCATCGGGCGTGGCCACATAAAGTACGCCGCCGTCGGAGGTTCCGGCAATCGCGGTAACGGAGGTTTCGGTCCCTACCGGAAGCCCGGTCACCGTTTGGCCGGCATTGGAGTACGCGAATAGAGGCGGCTGGAGACGAGACTTAGTTCCATTGGTGGATGGAAAATCGAGGGAGTTGGTGGTGCCGGTAACATAGACGTTTCCCTGCGAGTCGGTGGCCACCGGGCCGCCGGAATCCGAGGCGCTGCCGCCGAAATACTTGGTGTAGACGATCACCGGGTCGATGGTGAGGGGCGACGCTGGATCATGCTTGCCGAGGCGGAAGCCAAACACGTCGGCGGAGAGCTGCACGTAGCGTGCGGACACTTCGTGACCATTCTGAAAGACGCGGGGAACAAGTTGCCGGAATTCGCCCGACCGTGTTTCCACAATCAGGTTGCCCTGCTGGTCGAGCCGCATGTTGCGCGCGCCGCCCACATCGATCCGGATACGATCTGGCGAAGCTCCGGGTGCAAGATCCAAATCGTATTCCAGATGTCCGGGGTGACCATAAAACGCAGCGTCGATTCCCGGATACAGATGGCGGATTCGGGCTTTCGGGTATTGTCGGAAGCTGCGGGTCTGGCCGCGCGTGATGTAAGTGCTGGGCGCAGGCGTCCCAACCCCTTCCAGGCGCGCACCCTTCGACGGAGGAACGAAGCGCAGCGTCACGCCGTCCAGTTCTAATTGATCCGCGCGAATCGTGATGAGCTGCCCGGCAGATCGGGTCTCAAACAATCCGCTGGATCGCTGTTCGAAATAGATTGGATGATCGATCTTGGCGGCGCCAAGAAGATCGGCAAGACAGACCATAGTCAGTAATGATGTTCGAAGGATAGACACACGGGCTCCTGGCGGGACGCGGGCGGGTAGATCCATTCTGCCACGGTTTACACCTACTCGATATACCAGGGCACGTTGACCACCGCGATGCGCTGGCTGCCACGGACATACAGCAGCGTCTTGAGCACGGCCGCGCGCTGGTTGTGAAGAAAGTAGTAATACCAATGGCGCTCCACCAATTCCGGAATTAGCACGGCGAGCTGGCGGTCCGGATCCTTCTTCTGCAGGCCCAAGACGTAGTCTACGATCGGGCTGGTGACATAGCGATAGGGATTGTCTATAATCACCAGCCGCGGCGCGGCCAGTCCAATCTCTTGAGCGGGTTTTTCCACGAACTGCAGCCACTCCTTCTTTAACTGTTCGGTCCATTCGCAATTGACATGCACACCGATGACGTCGGGTGAAATGGACAGGGCGAAAGTGAGGGCCTTTTTCGACACCGCGCTCCAGCGCTCAATCGGAACAACGACCTGAGCGGGGTGAAAGTGCGTCAGATCGAGCGGCGTGGAATCGGCAACTTCCTCGCTAACCCTCCCATAATGCCGATGGACCGCGTACATCAATAGCAAGAGCCCGGGGATCAAGAACATGGTGATCCAGGCGCCGGCCACGAATTTCGCGACCAGCACCACCAGGACCGTGATGCCCGTGACGAACCCGCCGAGTCCGTTAATGAACATGTAGCGGCCGGCGTGAGCGCCGCCGACCCGTTTCCAATGAAAGACCATCCCCAATTGCGAGAAGGTGAAGGCGAGGAACGCGCCCACGGCATAGAGCGGAATCAAGCGATCGGTGACGCCGCCAAAAATGATCAGCAGCGCGCCGGTAAGAACGGCCAAAGCCAGGATGCCTTCCGAAAACACCAAACGGCGTCCGCGATTGGCAAGCGACCTCGGCAGATAGCTGTCCAGCGCGATGATGCGGCACAGGCGCGGCAGATCCGCAAACGCGGTGTTGGCCGAAAGCGCCAGTACCATCAAAATCGAAGCAATGGTCACGTAGTAAAACACACCTCGTCCCGTGACAGCGGCCACCAGCATCGAAAGCACGCTCTGATAGCCGGGGGCGCCTGGATCGGTGGCGGCGATATTGTAGGCCTTGACCAACCATGCGATGCCTGCCAGCAAAATAATTAATAATCCAATGATTACGGTGAGCGTCTTTTTCGCATTTTCGGCAGTAGGATCGCGAAATGCACGAACGCCGTTGCTGACCGCCTCCACGCCGGTGAGCGCCGTGCAGCCGCTGGCGAACGCTTTTAGCAGCAGCCATGCGCCGACCATCTCGGTAGCCGCGGGGATGGGGGGAGGAGCAACCACCGGCGCGGGATGTCCGCCTGAGGCGAGCGCGCGGACAACGCCGATCAGAATCGTGATCAGCAGAGTGCCCAAGAACAGGTAGGTCGGAATCATGAAGACCGCGCCGGCCTCCTTGACGCCGCGCAGGTTCACGATCGTAAGCAGTATGAGAATCCCGAGACACAGGGCCACCGTGTGGGGCAGTAGAGATGGAACGGCCGACACCAGCGCGCCAACGCCGGCCGAGATTCCAACCGCCGCCGTAAGCACGTAGTCGATCAGCAGCGCGGATGCTGCCAGCAAACCTGCGCCTGCGCCTATGTTCTCGCGCGCGACGGTGTACGATCCGCCGCCTCCGGGGTAGGCATCAATGGTTTGGCGATAGGAGAAGAAGACGATCGTCAGCAGGATGATGATGGCTGCGCTGACCGGCACGATGTACGCAACGCCCATCGCGGCGAGCGGGATCAAGATGGTGAGCGCCGCCTCCGGACCATAGGCGGCGGAACTCAGCGCGTCGAGTCCGAAGATGGGGATACCGGTGATGGGGCTGATGCGCTCGCCACCCTCTTCCCAATCGGCGAGCGGTTTGCCAAGCAGCAGGTCGAGGAAGGACATCGATCTATCTAAGCACGGTCTTTGTGGGGCACGCACTTTGCGCGCGCGGCGGATGTTAAACTAGCATTCGAGCCAGTCGTGGCCGAGTGGCGGAACTGGCAGACGCACCAGACTCAAAATCTGGCGAAGTTCACTCTTCGTGTGGGTTCGACCCCCACCTCGGCCACCATAGACTCAACAGCAATACAAGCAGCTGCGCAGTCGCTACCCAGCGGGCATGTGCGCCTAAAATGTGACTTATCGGTGCAGGGCCAACTAAGCC
The DNA here is from genome assembly GCA_052148835.1 of Bryobacteraceae bacterium. Classification (GTDB taxonomy): domain Bacteria; phylum Acidobacteriota; class Terriglobia; order Bryobacterales; family Bryobacteraceae; genus Palsa-89. Next base: position 43,781 of record JBKQHJ010000025.1, on the reverse strand, counting down.
AGCTTAAGGTTTGACGTTGGTGGGATGGTTGTACCGCCGATTCTGCGCAATCACCTAGATTGAGGCAGATTGGTCAGATAACAATGAAGGCTCAAGTGGGGTGCCCCATTCGGATACCAGCAAATCCAGCGACAAGGGCTTTTTTCCAGTGCGCGGATATTCTCTTGGATATTCCTTTTGAACACGAAAGAACACTTCAAGGCGGCGTAGAGCCCATTCCATACTCTCTCGAATATGCACGCGCATCGCTTCTACAGCGGCTGCGGGGCTGTCGTTAACGAGCACCTTGATCAGATCTTGATGCTCAGTGGCCGAGTGGGCCGGTAACGGCCGCGTCGCGCAGAGCCACGGCGCCGCAGCAGCGTGCATCATGTTGATTGCGTCGGATAGAGCAGGGCAGCGCGCGAACTCCGCAATGAGCTTATGCAATTTCTCGTGTAGGGCTGTGAGGACAAAGCGATCGCCATTGGGTTGTCCGGCGAGCGCGTCCACCCGCTTGGCAAGCTTCACCAGTTCCGATCGCTCGCCGCGTTCGGCGCGTTCGGCAAACAGCATCGCGGCCTGGGCTTCCAAAGCCTCACGTACTACATAGTGACCCTCCACATCCTGACGGGTCGGAACTTTCACTCGGGTACCGGCGCGAGGCCTGCTTTCCAGAAGGCCTTCGTTCTCCAGACGTATCAATGCCTCGGTGACGGGCAGAAAGCTCATGCCCAATTCGGCCGCCAGCTTGCGGCGTGAGATCACCTGGCCGATCGCGAGTTCCCCACGGATAATCCGTTCGCGAACGGTCGTATAGGCCTCCGCGGCCAGACCATGATTCTTGGAGGACTTACGCGAACGAACCGATTTTGAACTCACGCGTGGAGCATGCATAATTGATTTAAACTAGGAAGATCAAAGTCTGACTGTACCATATTCACCACCTCGGAATTAACCCGTGATTGAGGCAAAATCTTCAAAACTCACCGGTCAAGAGCATTAAACCGAGCGTCGCCGAAGCGAGATACCAGACTCTTGAGGAAGGATTTCCTGCCGTTTGCGAACGCCGCTACAACGCGTTGATCTGGTCGAGAGGCGCGTAGTGGGTGTTCCCCAGATCGTCGCCGTACGTTCGCCATTCTCCGTTCTGGGCTCCAGATTGGGCGGTGGCCGGGGCGGCGCACGACAGCGCGCAAACGCCTAGAGCCAGACATGGTGAAAGCGGTTTTCTTCTTCTCATAAATATCTTGTCCAGAACAAGTCCAGCCGAGCTGCCGGACTCACTCTAGTAAAGCAAGACCCGCTAGAATGTGATGCGTCCCGTGAGCTGAAGGGATCGTGGTCCGGCGCCCTCGGCTGTTTGCAGATTGCTGATTTGTCCGAAGCCGGAACCGACGTAGCCAAGATCCAGGATGCCCGGCATCGCGTAGTTTGGATGATTGAAAGCGTTGGCCGCTGCCGCGCCAATCTGCATCCGAACGCGCTCCGTCAAAGCGACGCGTTTGAGGACAGATAGAGAAACCACCTGTTCTCCAGGCCCCACGACCGATCCCACGGATGAATCTCCAAAACGGCCGATATTGTTGGGCGGAGTGGCGAACGCGGCCGGATTGATCCACTGGTTCAAGGACTGACCCGCATAAAGCGGAACTCCTGGCACCGTGTCCGCGCGTCCATCGCCCTGCAATACGTTGAACCCCGTACCGGACGGGTCGCCCGGAGCGGTGATCGTCATAAAAGGTCCGGTTTGCGCGACAATCACAGCTGAAATCTCCCACCCGCCGATGATCCCATCCACGAACTTATTCGAATTCGCCGCAAAACGCCTGCCCCTTCCAATCGGCAATTCGTAGAGGAACGTCGCGAGGAAGCGCTGGCGAGCGGTGAAGGCGACATTGCCATAGTCCAACATTGGATCGACCGGGTTGGACAACGTTCCGCCCTGCTCACTCGATGCCCCCACAGGATTGTAGCCGGTAGCGTCCGAAAGATTCTTCGCCAAAGTGTAGCTCATCTGGAACTGAAGACCCGCCGAGAAGCGCTTATGCACGGACGCGGTAAACGCGTTGTAGTTCAGAACTCCGTTTGAATTCCGGAAGAGGACCTCTTCCCACAACGGGAAAGGCGCGAACGCGCTGGCGGCCGCGAACCCTACGGTGTTGGGGGGAACCTGGTCGAGGTTCTCAACCAAACCGAGGTCCGAGCTGTGATTCCCGTCGTAGGAAACTCGAAGTCCAATTCCTTTGCCCAGGTCCTGCTCTATCGTGACATCCCACTCCTGAACGGTAGGATCCTGAAAGTGCCTGGGGAAACCCAGCGCGAATTCCTGGGATCCAGGTACAGCGATGGTGGCCGGGAATGGGTAGGGGAACGTATATTGCGGCTTTCCGTTCACGACGGAGTTCGGGAAAAATGCGAAGTCGCTCGACGCCACCGTGCCGCCATCGTCGGCGAGCCCGCCCGACAGCGCCTCAATAAACCGGCCGTATCCGCCGCGAACCACGGTGCGATTGTTGTTGAACGGCTTCCACGCGATGCCGAAACGCGGTGCAAAATCGGTCTTTTGCGAAAAGCGCATGGCTTGAGGAAGTCCGTCTTGAGCAGCCGTCAGAATGGGAGTCGGAGCGACGGATTGGACAAAAGAAGGATTGACGATGCTGAATGCGGCCTGACTCGGAATGATAACGGCCCCGGCTACTTGCTGACCGTTGACGATCGACTTGTAATCCGGATCGAAATTGGTGATGTTGAGGAGATGATCCTGCATCATCGGATGGTACTCCCAACGCAAGCCGTAATTGATCGTCACGCGAGAGGAGACTTTCCAGTCGTCCTGAGCAAAGACGGCGTAGGCCGGCGCGTAGAATTCGTTGTTGGGTTGAACGATGGTAGCAATACCCGACAGATCCGGAATTCCGAGCAGGAACGATTGAAACGGTTCATACGCCGTGGTCGCTCCGTTCGTCTGAAGCGAACTCAAGAGGGAGCCATTGAAAACGTAGTAGCCAAGACGCGATTGTGCGTAGGAATTCGAGTAGTACGCATTCAGATAACGATAGTCCCCGCCGAACTTCAATGTGTGCTTACTCTTTGTCCAGGTCAAGGTATCGAGGAGCTGAATCCCCCGGCTCTTGGTTTCCGACGAGTACGTCCCAAAGAATTGCTCTGTGGGCTGATAGCCGGTAATAATAACGCCCGGAATCGCATCGCCGGGCGGAATCGAGAAGCCGGCTCCAATACCGAGGTCGCTTGCAATCTGAGCCGCGGTGAGGCCGTAGCTAGTAGAGGTGTGATTTCCGGCGATGCCGCCTTTCAACTCGTTTACTACGGCGGGTGAAATCACGTAGGTGTAGCCGCCGATCAACGCGTAATCAATTTCGGGCTCCGAGAAGGAACCCAGTGAGGCTGTCCCGTTCGATGGAACATCCACACGGCGGTTCTTATAGGTCATGTGGAAATTGACGGATTGTTTGGGTGTGAGTTGCTGGTCGAATCTCAGGTCAGCCTGATTCGAATAAATCGGAGTGGGGAAATACGCGGCAAAATTGTTCGAGGTCGCACCCGCGGGGCCGTAGTTCGGGAGCGGGAAAAGATATTGCAGCATCTTTTGCGACAGGGGCGAAATCTGGTTGGGACTCAGCACCGGACCGCCCAGGGAGGTAAGATCGCCCGATCGCATGGCGACCGAGGGGACGCTTTCGATCTGGATGGTCTGGTTCGGCCGGCGCAGCGCTTCATAACTGCCGAAGAAGAACGTCCGGTTGTGCCCATCGTACAGTTTGGGAATGACGATGGGACCGCCCATGTAAATGCCAAAATTGTTCATCTTGAGCGTAGGCGTGGTGTTGGTGAAGGTGTTGCTTGCGTTCACTTCACTGTTCTGGAGGTTCTCGAACACACCGCCGTGATAGTTGTTGGTACCGCTCTTGGTGATGGTGGTAATGTCGGCGACACCGCCGTACTCGGCCGGATTGACCACTTCGCTGACGCGAATTTCTTCAATGGCGTTGAACGAAGGGAACAGTTCGGCGATAGGACCCGCTAAGTCGGCGGTGCCACCGAGGACGCTGATGCCGTCGATCGTCACGGCCAGTTGCGCTGGATTGCTGCCTGCCACGGAGATATTGCCGTTCTGATCGGTCTGCACGCCGGGCTGAGTGGTCAGCGTTGAGATCGGACTAGTTGACCCGGCGGCGCGAGTGGCGATGGCCACGGGCAAATCGATTAATTCGCGGCCCGTCTTGGTTTCGGCGATGTTCGACGTATCGGTCTGTACGTCGGGAACATCGGTTGCCTGGACATCCACCGATTGCGCCTGGCTAGCCACCTTGAGAGCGACATCGAACCGTCTGGTTTCGCGCGCCAGAAGATCGAACTGCGAAAACTGCTCCTGCTGAAAACCTGGCGCCCCAATCAACAGAACATACGTGCCGATCGCGACTCCGGTAAAACGGTAGTCTCCATTGGAATCGGTGGTGGTGGAACGCTGCGCACTGGTCCCTTGGTTGTTAAGTTGCACAGTGGCACCCGCGACCACCGAGCCGGAGGCGTCTTTCACCGTTCCGAGCACGGTTGCCTCGGTGTTTTGGGCTCGCAGGAAAAGGCAGGACGCCATGGCGATAAGGAACGCCGCAACCACAGTCTTGGAGAGGACGCTAACAGGCGCCGCTAAGAAGGTTGCACAAATCGATCGAGGTGAATACAACATCTTAATCCCTCCTGGTACACTGACTCACAGGTCTATCAACGCTGAGACAACGTTGGCACCGCGAAGCACTCTGGTCCCACATGAGTGCTTTCCGGCGACGGCAACTCTCATTTAGCTACGGAGAAGCACGCCTTTAAGCCAGCAAGGAAAAATGATTATACTGGCGAGCACCGGGCCTGTCAATGAAAATTGACATTTCTGAATGGCAACTTTGATATGTCTGTAGCTTAAAGATTTGTGCTAGGATACCCTCATCCTCATTTCCACAAGGAAAGGGATGTGCATCCAATTCATGAGGTCTCTTCCTGCCACGTTTAGCGCTTTCGGTCTTTCATTACAATTACTTGGACCGGTATCGCTCAAGCTCAGTCGTCCGGTCCGGGCCGTGTTGGAGAACTCGTAACGGCGGAAAGTCTCAGTAATCCACAAAACGGCAACTGGCTAATGAACTGGCGTACTTACGATGGTTGATGCCACAGTCCGTTGGACCAGATCACACCGGCCAATGTGGGGCGACTCCGGCCGGTCCGGGTATTCTCGAGTGACGACCTGAAGCCTCGGCGCCGCGAGTTAACGACGGAATGATGTTCGTCACAACGCCGACCGATCCAGTGATCGGGCATCGGGACGGAAGTCACTTGCACACCGGGCAAGGCGTTCGAGGGGAGCTCGCTGGCAATTCTTAGTCGCACCTGGCGGCTATACGGCCAGAAGCTCCGGGCCCGCACACGGGACAACCGTGGAACCGACCGGAAAAACCGGACCACCGGTCCGAAGTACGCGCTAGTTCCACGGCCCATCCTTGAACAACTTGAGGATCACTCTCATGGAATGCTTAAGCGCCGCGTTGCCCTCGGCAGTGATCTCGTAGAATCGTTTCGGCCTTCGACCTCGGATAGGTTGCTCATCGCAAAGGTAAGAACGACATAGCCCTTTCATCTCAAGTCGCGAGAGAGTGAGGTAGACGTTAGCAAGCGGCGGCACCCTTCGCTGGTCGTCAACCATTTCCCGGAGTTTACGGTGAATGGCAACCCCATAAGCTTCGGAAGCCAAAGCCGTGGCGGACAGGATCAAGTATTCAAGATCTGCGAGATGTGGACAATCGCGATCAGCGAGCCGCCACATAGTGCCCCTAAGAATATCACAGTCGGTCTCAATGTTTAGAGTGGTGTACTGAAAAGGCGGGAAGCCGAAGCTAGCCTAAAGCGGCGTGGGAACAAGCGAGGGCTGTCCAGCAGATTTCGAAGCTTGTGGCACGTCCGAGTCCGACACCAGCAGGTCAAGAGAGATCGCTTTCTTTCCGGTGCGAGGATACTCTCGACCGTACTCCTTCTGAACCCGGAAGAACACCTCCAGGCGGCGAAGAGCACATTCCGTAGTTAGACGAATGTGTTTACGCATTGCTTGCCCAGCAGCCGCGGGGTCTCCGCTCACGAGCACTTTCATCAAGTCTTGATGTTCGGTTTGCGAACCGGTTTGAGGTAAGGGACGAGTCGCGCAGAGCCAGGTCGCCGCGGCTGCGTACATGGTGTTAATTGCATCGCACAGCGCGGGGCACCGTGCGAACTCCGCAATGAGCCGATGCAACTTCTCATGCAGGCCCGCATAAACGACGCGATCCCCGTTTACCTGAACCCCAAGCACGTCCACTCTTCTGGCCAACTTCAATAGCTCGGCTCGTTCGTCGCGCTCGGCCCGCTCCGCAAACAACATGGCGGCCTGGCTTTCCAAGGCTTCGCGAATGACATAGTGACCCTCAACATCCTGGCGGGTCGGAACTTTCACTCGAGTACCGGCACGGGGACGGCTTTCCAGAAGGCCCTCGTTCTCCAGACGTATTAGTGCCTCGGTGATCGGCAGAAAACTCATACCCAACTCAGCAGCTAGTTTACGCCGCGAGATGACTTGACCGATGGCCAACTCCCCCCGAATGATCCGATCTCGGACAGTCGCATACGCTTCAGCCCCCAAGCCCTGATTCTTAGATGGCTTTTGGACACGAACGGATTTAGAACTCAAACTTTGAGTAGGCATAATTTAAATGGATCACGGGGCAGATATTGCATCAGCATTCCAGAAAATCAGAGTCCGCAAAACGCCCGGTCCGCACTCCGGGACAGACCTGGTCCTGCATCCGGCTAATACATAATATTCAGCATATCAAGATCCGGCCCGAATGTGTCTGCCACGAGATGAATAGCAGGACTAGACCCCGGAGTTGCTGCCGTCCTGGGCGAAGGTGTGAACCTCACCACGGGTGTGAAAATAGCAGATGATTTCTTCGGGGGCATTTCAATTCAATGAAATTCCGGCCGGCGTCGCCGGTTAATGCCGCACCCGGTCGATCGGATGTCCGAGTTCAAACGCGGAGCGGTAGACTACTTGTCGGGCGTCTTCTCGTCAGGATTTGAACCGATGAACAACTTCCTACCATCGGGGAACGTCAGGTCGCGCCCGTTGGCGCGAGACGTCCCGTCCTTGGCCTGATAGCCTTCCACGATGATCTCCGTTCCAGGCTCGAGTGAGTGCTTGTTGAATCCGCGCCGTAGCAGCGCGTTCGGACTGCCGCCTTCGATCATCCAGTCGGTGACCGTGCCGTCCGGATTCTTAACGTCGATATGGATTCAGGAGTGCGGGTTGATCCACTCCATCTTCGTCACCCTGCCTTCCAGTTTCACCGGCTTGGTGACGTCAAACTCGGCCGCAAAAGAATGATGCGCCCAGGCCGGCGCGGCAGCCAACACAAGCAAACAAGATACGGGAAGTTTCATCTTTATTTTGCCACCTGCTGCTGCTTACGCTCTTCGGCGCGCGCGCCGCTCAAACTGTTCACGATCCCGTAATTGCCTTCATGGCAGGCGTATTCGAAGATGGGACCTTTGATCTTCGTCATGGGAATTTCGGCGCTCCAGGGACGAGCCCAGGTGGAGGGATCGTCCACGGTAAATCGATACAGAATTGTATCGGCGTCCACCCGGCGGAAACGCTCCACCACATGCAGCTTCTCGCTGGAGCCGTGGAATGGGGTCCGATCGGTGAAGTTGGTTGTGTCCACCACCAGCGTGTCTCCCTCCCAATGCCCTCGCGAATCGCCGAACCATTGGCGTATCGTGGACGGCAAGTGGGAGCTGTTCTCGGTGGGAATCATGCGCACGTCGTGGATCATTTCCTGCAGAATGGCCACGTATCCAGGCCCCTGCACGATTTGCAAGTTGCTGTTGTAACCCACCGGCATCATCGGCGGCCCTTCGTTGCCCCACAGGATGCACTGTTCGGCCAAACCGCGATTTTCGGGGCCGTCGAACTCATGGCCCTTCCTCGCGGCCGCCCGGTCGGCATTTCGCTTCACCGCTTCCGGCGTCATGGGGGGGATCTGACCATCGGGTGGATCCGTGATGAGCGACGTCCGATGATTGGCCGCCATTTTCATCTGGCTCTTGTCTAAGCCGTACTGCGCCAAGTTGTAATGCGTGTCGGTGTCGGGGCCCGGAGGCTCAGGCTTCGACAGTTGCTCTTTGGCGTATTGGGCCGCCTCTTCCGGCGTAAAAAACGCCTTGTTGCCCAATTCCTTGGGCCGCTCGAGCGGCGTCACCGAGCCATTGCTCCAATATCCTTCCAGGTCCGGCTTCCCGTCCGCAGTGCGCAGGGACGCTGCAGCGGTTGTCGAGGGCGTTGCTCCGGGAGGCGCTGCAAGGGCTACACTGGCAACGCAGGCCAGCAGGATCAGAAAATTTCGAAAACGACAGTCCACGATCCCTCCTAATCACTGAAACATTTTCGAGAAGGCAGAAGGCCTCGACTTCCGCGGCTACTTCCGAGCGGATTCGTGAGCACTGGGTTCGTAATCGAAGGTCACATAGAACTTTCGGATTTTTCCGCTGCTCCATTTGGATTGCGCTCCGCGCGGTACAAGTGCAACATCGCCAGCCTTGAACGTCTGGGATTTGCCGTCCGGCGAGCTCAGAGTGACAGCTCCGCCGATAATCACCATCAGTTCGGTGTGCGTCGCCATGCCGAACTTTTTCGACTCGACGCCATCCGTTTCCCAAACCCCGACCGATGCGCCGCTGGCACTGGAATAGTAGCTATAGCCATGCCCGCCGAGGCTTGGGATGGTGAGCGCTTTGTTCGGATCCAGCTTCACGAAGGTCGGTTCGGCATCTGGATTGGCCGCCGTCTTGCCTGCCGGGGGATCGAAGTCGAACACGGCGAAGTACTCTTTCACGTCTTCGCTGCGCTTCCAGGAAAACTCGGCGCCACGCGGGAGCAAAACCGCGTCGCCGGCCTGGAACGTCTCCTCCCGCCCCGATTTGTCCTGTAGAGTGACGCGCCCCGCACTCAGGTAAAAGACTTCCGTGTTCGTAGCCCGATGCATCCCGTCATGAGCGCTCTTGCTGGCCCAGATGCCGGCGGATTCCTTGCTGTTTGGCGACTGGTAATAGCGATAGGTATACGCTTTCTCACCGCTATATGTGGAAACTTTTGCCAGCGGCTCCGAGAGTCCCTTGCCGTCGGGCCCATCCGGCGCGAGTCGCATGATCCGCGGGGGCGTTTGAGCCCACAAACTCGCCAGGCATGAAAACGCACCCAGCGAAAGAAGCGCGGCCTTTTTGTGAGATTTTGAGGTTTTCATAAAATTACACGAATTATGTAAGGTTCTCCGCATTTGGTCAAGATCAAAACGCGTCGCATGTCTAATTTTTCAGCGCAAACGCGAACAGCGAGTTCCCTGCGGCCACGGCGATGTACTGCCTCCCGCTAACCGAGTAACTCATGGGCCCCGACGCGACCACGCCGCCCAGCGTCGCTTTCCAAAGTAACTCGCCGTTGCGTGCATCCAGCGCGAAGAAATAGCCCTCCCGGCCGCCGCTGAAGAGCAGATCTGAGGCCGTAGTCAGGACGCCCGCGTCGGTGACGTCGTTCATCTTGAACTCCCAGGCCCGTGCTCCAGTGATCGGATCGATGGCCCGAACAGAACCGTGGCCCTCGTCGTCCTTGCGTTGGCTCTCCGCGGCTCGCCCGTCGGGGACATGCGACTTGGGCCATCCACCAGCGTAGACGCGGCCCTCTGTGTACTTGACGGGAACGCGGAAGAAGATGGAGCCGTAGTCCGCCCAGGTGGAGACATAAAAAAGTCCAGTGCGGGGGCTATAGGAGGGCGAATACCAGTTGGTGGCGCCTTCGCTGCCGGGGTAGATCATCGTTCCTTCCACCGTCGGAACTTTGCCGGGAGCGCGGATCGGCCTGCCCTTTTCGTCGAACCCACTCACCCAGTTCACGTCGCCGAAAGGCTTGCCTAACAGGAACTGGCCTGTCGCACGGTCCAGGACATAGAATACGCCGTTGCGGTTGGCCCACAGCATCACTTTTCGCATTTGCTTTTGTCCGGAGCTGTCGGGCCATTCCAAATCAGCCAACACTGGGACCTGCACGGAATCGTGATCGAACTCGTCGTGCGGTGAAAATTGGTAATACCACTTCAGTTTTCCAGTATCCGCGTCCAGGGCGACCACAGAATCGCTGTAGAGATTGTCACCAGGTCGCGGGTCTCCGTTCCAGTCTGGACCAGGGTTGCCTGTTCCCCAATACGTGAGGTTGAGCGCCGGATCATAGGAGCCGGTCACCCAAATCGGAGCGCCTCCTGTCTTCCAGGAGTCGCCTCCCCACGTCTCGCGACCTGGATCACCGGGTCCAGCCACTGTGTAAAAGCGCCAGATTTCCTTCCCGGTGTGGACGTCATAAGCTGCAATGAAACCTCGGATGCCGAACTCGCCTCCGGCTGTCCCGACGATCACCTTGTCCTTCACCACCAACGGAGCATGCGTCAACGCATATCCGGATTCCGCGTTAGCCACGGTTGTGTCCCACAGCAGATGGCCGTTCTTGGCGTCTACGGCGACCAGGTGCGCGTCCACGGTTCCCATAAATAGCGTGTTGCCGAGAATCGCCAATCCGCGATTGATGTGGCCGCAGCAAGGACGCGCCTTCGGCGAAGGGTTGTAGGAATAATGCCAAAAGGTTCTGCCGGTGGCCGCGTCCAGAGCGATGATGTCGTTGGGCGCCTGGACGGTGTACAAGACGCCGTTCACCACGAGCGGCGTGGCTTCGAACTTTTCAAGCGAAGAGGCCTGATAAATCCACTGGATCTCCAGGTTCTTCACGTTGTCTTTTGTGATCTCGTTCAGCCGGCTGTAGCGCTGGCCGAGAACGGTCCCCGAGTAAGTGAGCCAATTCTGTGGCTCTTGATCGGCGGCCACGATACGATCGAAGCTCACTTGCCCGAACAAAGAGCCGGCGAGCAAAAACAGCGGGAGCGCGTTGCGGCCACTCATCGTCTCTCAATTCCTTTCAGACTGACCAGATATGCCAGGACGTCGGACAACTCTTCGGAGCTCAACTTTCCTTGATAAGACGGCATCGGCGATTTGTCGACGAAACCGAATTCCTTGAGGTCGGACTTGAGAAACGAGCGAAGCTGTTGATTGGAGTCCATCATTTGCACGGTGAACGTATCGATGTTGAGGAGCTTGCCCGTGACGACCTTTCCATCGCGAGTGACGACACGATAGAACCGGTTCTGCGGAAGGATTTCGGCGTCTGGATCAATCAGCGAGCGCTGCAATTGGGCAGCGCGGCGAATTGCGCCGATGTCGCTCAGTTCGGGACCCATGTATGATCCTTTTCCGTTGACCCGATGGCAATTCAGACATTCGCCTTTGCCCTCGAGAATGGCTTTGCCACGCGCGGCGTCGCCTAAAGCGACTGCCGAGTCGGATGGCGAACTCGACATGGATCGCAGATACGCGATCAATGCAGTGATCTGGTGCTCGTGGAAATTTCCGGGAGGCATCGCCGTGCCGGAAATCCCGTTCTGTATCACTTGGCCCAGCTCTTCGTCGGACTCGGCGTGGCGAAACTTGCCGCGCGCCAGTTCCACTCCCGGCACTGCATCGCCCTCCGGACCATGGCAGATGGCACAGTTTTCGATGAAGAGCTGTTCGCCTTCCTCGGCATCCGCCGGGGTGTAACCGTGCTGAGCCAGCAGCAGCGCGCCGGCCGCGGCCAAAAGGGCGCTAAGTCGAATGCTACGCATTTTCATTCCGCCGGAAGTTTGAAGGCTACTAATTCGGCGGGGAAGCCAACACGGCCGACCGCGACCACGATGTATTGCGAGCCGTTCAGCAGGTAGGTCATGGGAGTGCCGGTCTGCCCCGCGGGCATGGGAACCGCGCCGATATCCTTGCCAGTTGCTTTATCGTAAGCGCGCAGCATCGCGTCCGTTTGATGCGCCACGCTATGCTCACCGGCAACTAATATCGTTTTGGTCACCAAAATTCCAAAGAGACCTGGGCGGCCGGTTCGGGGAATATTCAAACCTTTGAGCGCGGGATTGCTGCGAATGCTGTCCGGCGTCTCGCCATGCGCAATCTGCCATAGGATCTCGCCTTTATCGAGATCGATCGCGGTGATGCTTCCGTAAGGCGGCTTCTCCACCGGAAGCCCTTCGACCGTGAAGTCGATGCCGAATTCGGTTGTATCGCGATTATGGGAGACGCTCCCGGCCATGTAGGCCATGTCGGTTCGCTTCGGATCCCCAGGAACCAGGGCGACGTTCCAGATCTCCCGCTGGGACGGAAGATAAATGATGTGGGTCTCAGGATCGTAAGAGCCGCCCGGCCAATTGGTCCCTCCGCCCGCGGTCCCCATCGCCAAAGTGCCGTACGGGCCTCCCGGCGTGCTCACTACGGCCGGAGTAAAGACAGGTCCCAGATGATAAGTGGAAAGGATCTTCTCCGCTTTGGCTCTTAGTTCGGGAGTAAAGTCGACGATGTCGTCCTGCGTGAATCCTTGTGCGTCGTAGGCGGGCGGTTTGGTGGGGAATGGTTGCGTCGGGCTGGTCTTTTCTCCAGGCACGGTGGTCTGCTCAACGGGCCGCTCCACGATCGGCCAAATCGGTTTGCCGGTGACGCGATCGAAGACGTACAGAAACGCCTGCTTCGTTGGTTGCGCGAGCGCTTTGACGGGTTGGCCATTGATGGTGATATTCACGAGCATCGGCGCGCAGGGAATGTCCATGTCCCAGATGCCGTGATGCACCAACTGGTAATGCCACTTGCGCTTGCCGGTCTTCAGATCCACCGCGAGAATGGTCTCGCCGAACAGATTGTTGCCCGGCCGGTGGCCGCCGTAGAAATCGCCGGTCGGCAATTCCACGGGGAGGTAAGCCGTGCCCGATTCCTCATCCACGCTGATCTGGCCCCATACGCCGGTATTTCCGGTGTAGGATGCCGAGTCTTTTTCCCAAGTGTCGTATCCGAATTCGTCCGGCCGCGGAATGGTGTGAAAAATCCAGAGCCGCTTGCCGGTCCGCACATCGAAGCCGCGAACGTATCCTCGCACGTTGCGCATGGTCTTGGGAGATGCGCCCGGTTTGTGCGCCGCGCCCACGATGACGACATCGTCCGCCACAACCGGAGCGGCATGCAGCCCGACTTCCCCGGTGACCAAATCCATTTCCTGGTCGTCATTGAGTTTCAGATCCACGATCCCGCCGTTCCCGAAACCCGGAATCAGATCACCGGTCTTGGCGTCCAGTTCCACCAGGCGGTAGCCGATCGTGACGTACAGAATTCGTTCTTCGTGGCCGTCGGTCCAATAGGCCAGACCGCGTCCTGAAAGTTGCCGTGGCGACGCGGCGGAACGCGCGCCCTCATGTTCGCCGTGTACCCACAGCAATTCCCCGGTCGCCGCATCCAGCGCAACCACGTCCCTGCGCGTTCCCACAGTGGCATACACCACTCCGTTGGCCATCAACGGGGTTCCTTCGAGGTTGTACTCCGGCCGAGGCCCGAGGTTCTCAGTCTTGAATCGCCAGGCGATCTGGAGCTTATTGAAATTGGCGGCGTTGATCTGATCGAGCGGCGAGTAGTGCGTGTTTCCTAGATCGCCTCCATAGGTCCGCCATTCTCCGTTCTTGGCTCCCTGCTGCCCGTCGGCGGCCAGGAACATCCACGGCAGCACGGAGAGTGTGAGGACTATCGACCTCAGAACCGAATCTCTCATGTCTGTTAACTCTCCCTCATGATCATGACAGGTCCGATTCCTTTCTTGCGCTAGAACGTGATGCGTCCGGTAAGTTGCAAGGATCGAGGGCCAGCGCCTTCGACATTCAGCAGGTTGCTGATCTGCCCGAAACCGGATCCGACGCTCGCCAGATCCAGCAGCGACGGGTTGGCATAGTTGGGATGATTAAAGAGGTTCGCCGCAGCTCCTCCGATCTCCACCCGAATCCGCTCCGTAATCGGAATGTGCTTGAACAACGACAGCGAAACCACGGTTTCTTTCGGTCCGAGCACCGATCCGACTTGCGAATCTCCGAAACGGCCAATGTTGTCAGCCGGAACCGCAAACGCCGCAGGATTGATCCACTGGTTCAAAGATTGGCCCGCGTAGGGCGAAACTCCGGGGACGGTATCGGCGCGCCCGTCTCCATTCAGAATGTTAAACCCGGTGCCAGAAGGGTCGCCAGGAGCCAGGATCGTCATATAAGCACCGCTCTGGGCGATGATCACGCCGGAAACTTGCCACCCGCCCAGGATGCTGTCCGCAACCTTGTTGGAATTCGATCCAAAACGCCTTCCTTTACCGTAGGGCAGTTCGTACAAGAAGGTTGCCAGGAAGCGGTGACGATGTGTGTAGGCCGTGTTGCCGTAGTCGTACATCGGATCGTTAATGTTGGTGAGGAACCCGCCCATTTCGGACCCGGCGCCCGTCGGATCGTAGCCTCCGGCGTCCGAGAGATTTCGAGCATAGATATAACTTGCCTGGAACTGCAAACCGCCTGAAAACCGTTTTTGGACGGCAACGGTAAGCGCGTTGTAATTCGTAGTTTCAGTGTCGACGCGCGCCCATACATCCGGAAACTCGCCGTTATACGGAGATTGACTGGCGACTGCCCCATATCCCAGAGTGTTCGGCTGCACGCGATCGACGGACGCGAGTGCACCGACGTCCGAACTGTGATTGCCGTCGTAGGAAAGGCGTAGCCCAATGCCTTTACCCAGATCCTGCTCCAGCGTTAAATCCCACTCGTGAATGGTCGGATCTTTCCAGTGGGGGAAGAGCAGGAAACCGATTACTTGAGAATTGGGCACGGCGAGTGGCGTCGGGAACGGATAGGGGAAGGTATATTGTAATTTGCCGTTCGTGATCGAGTTAAAAAAGAATCCGTCATCCACCGATGCTCCGACACCGCCATCGTCGGCCAACGCGGCCAATTGGGCCTGAATGAACCGGCCATAGCCTCCTCGGACAACGGTCCTATTGCTGTCGAAAGGCTTCCACGCGATCCCGATGCGAGGGGAAAAGTCGGTTTTCTGGGAATAACGCAGGGCTTCAGGATATCCAACTTGAGCAGCCGTAAGGACGGGTACCGGGTAAATAGAAGCTACAAAATCAGGATTGACGACGTTCTGAAGCGCTTCCTGATTGGGGACTATCACCGCGCCGTGCTCCACCTGGCCGTTGACGGTGGAAGAGTAGTTAGGGTCGACAGCCTCGATGTTATTCAGGTGGTCCTTAAACATCGGGTGGTATTCCCAACGCAGGCCATAGTTGATCGTTAGGTGCGAGTTGACTTTCCAATCGTCCTGAGCAAAGAAGGCGTCGGACCAGGAATAGAATTCGTTGTTGGGTTGCCTGATCGAAGCGAGGCTAGTGATGTCCGGATCGCCGAGCAAGAAACCTTCAAACGGCTCGTATGCCGGCGTCGCGCCGTTCGTTAGAAGTGCGCTGGTGACGGACCCGTTAAAGGTGTATTCGCCCAGTCGCGATTGCGCGTAGGCGTTTTGGTAGAGCGCGGACAAATAACGATAGTCCGCCCCAAACTTGAACGTATGCCGGCCCTTGTTCCAGGTCAGGGTGTCCAGTAGCTGGCGGTTTTTGTTATTGCCGTCCGCTGAATAGGTGCCGAAGAACTGCTCCGTTGGCTGGTAGCCGAGGATACTGACCAACGGCACCGCATCGCCCGACGGAATCGAGAAGCCGGGCCCAAGGCCGAGCTCGCTGGCCATCTGAGCGGCGGTGGTTCCGAATCCGTTGGAGTAGTGATTTCCGGTAAAACCGCCCTTGAGTTCGTTAACGACCGTGGGCGAAATCACATAGGTGTAGGCGCCGATGTATGCGTAGTCGATTTCCGGCAGCGAGAACGAACCCAGAGAGGCCGATCCGTTCGAAGGAGCTTCCACCCGGCGATTCTTATACGTGACGTGGAAGTTCACCGATTGCTTGTCGGTGATTTGCTGGTCAATACGCATATCGGCCTGGGATACGTTGGTCGGCGTTTGGAAAACAGCTGCCAAGTTGTTCGAGGTTGCCCCGGGCGGGCCGTAGTTGGGCAGAGGAAACAGGTACTGCAACATTTTCTCAGAAAGCGGTGAAATCTGGCTGGCGGGAACGATCGGCCCCCCGAGCGAAGTCAGGTCGCCCGAACGCATTGCCACCGAAGGCACGCTCTGAATCTCAATAGTCTGATCCGGCCGGCGCAGCGCCTCGTAACTGCCAAAGAAGAACGTTTTGTTGTGGCCGTCATACAGCCCGGGGATTGAAAGCGGGCCGCCCATGTAGACACCGAAATTGTTCATCTTGATCGTGGGCGTAGTATGTGTAAAGGTGTTAGCGGCGTTTAGATCGCTATTTTGAAAATTCTCGAACAGTCCGCCGTGGTAGGAATTGGTGCCGCTCTTGGTAACCGTCGTGATATCCGCTACTCCACCGTACTCGGCGGGCCCGATCTGCTCGCTGATACGAATTTCCTCGATGGCATAGAAGGACGGAAACATTTCGAAGATGCCCGGGTCGATGCCTGGGGAAAGCTGCTCGGAAGCCTTCGCGCCCATCGTACTGATGCCGTCGATGGAGAGCGAGAGTTGCGAGGGATTTCCTCCTGCCACGGATATATTTCCGTTCGCATCGGTCTGCACACCGGGCTGCGTCGTCAAGGTCGAAATGGGGCTGGTGGATCCTTGGGCGCGCGTGCCGATGGCCACCGGCAGGTCGACCAGTTCTCGCCCCGTTTTCGTCTCAGCGATGACGGTGGTGTCAGTCTGGATATCGGGGACTTCCGATGCTTGAACGCTCACCGACTCCGCCTGTGTTCCCACTTTTAACGTGACATCCAGGCGCCTGGTTTCGCGAGCCAGCAGATCGAATTGGGAGAACTGCTCCTTTTGGAAGCCGCTCGCTTCGATCGACAAAACATAAGACCCCACTTCGGAGTTCGTAAAGCGGTAGTCGCCATTCATATCCGTGACGGCGGAGCGCTCGGCCCCCGTGCCTTGATTTCTCAAGTGAACCGTGGCCCCGGCGACGACTGCTCCGGACGGATCCTTTACGGTTCCCAGCACCGTGCCCTCGGTGTTTTGGGCTCGCAATAAAATGGAGCCAAGCGGGTTGACGAGCAGCGCCATGAGGATCAAATTCAGAACAATGTTCGAAGCCGGTTTCTGCGAGTACAACATAGACGCCTCCTGGTGTAGCGACCTAACGTGACGTTCTGGCAATTATAAGCAGGATGCTAGGCAGTGTCAATCTTTTGATATTTCCCTTGGCAATAATTGATATATCTGACATGCCATGCTAGCATACGGAATCCAGTCAGTTGGAAAGGATGGCAACAACTTAATGAGAAGTACGCGGACCACGTTTGTTGCTTGGCTCGGCCTGACCTTGGGGTTACCGACGCTGGGGTTCGCCCAGGCGCCGCTGCCCGCAACGCTAAGGAATTATCGAGCCGTCACGGCGGAGCGCCTCAAAAATCCGGAGGACGGAAACTGGCTAATGAACCGTCGCACGTACGATGGTTGGGGCTACAGCCCACTCGATCAGATCACGCCTGCCAACGTGTCGCGTCTTCGCCCCGTTTGGGTGTTCTCGACCAATGATGGAAAACCGCATGAATCGGCGCCCTTGGTGAACAACGGCGTGATGTTCGTCACCTCGCCGGCCAATCAGGTGATCGCGATCGACGTTAAGAGCGGCAATCTGCTGTGGCGGTACAAGCAATCGCGCCCGGCCGGCAGTAACAGCATTATCTTCAACGACACCAACCGCGGCGTGGCGCTTTACGAAGACAAAGTGTATTACGCCCTGCCTGAGTCCGTGCTGGTGGCCCTGAATGCCAAAACGGGCAAGGAGGTCTGGCGCACAACGATCGCCGATTACAAGGCCGGCTATTACGTGACACTTGCTCCCCTGATCGCCGACGGCAAGGTGATGGTGGGTGCCTCTGGAGGAGAATCCGGAATTCGAGGCTTCATCGCGGCGTTCTCGGCAGACACCGGTAAGGAGATATGGAGGACCTTCACCATTCCAGCGCCTGGCGAGCCGGGAAGCGAGACGTGGCCCAAGGGAGACCAATGGAGCCACGGCGGCACGCCGGTTTGGGTTACAGGCAATTACGACCCGCAGACCAATCTTGCCTACTGGGGAACTGGAAATCCAGGGCCTTATATCGGAGATCAACGTACAGGCGACGATCTTTACAGTTGCTCGACGCTGGTGATTGACGTCGCTACCGGCAAGATCAAAGGGTACTTCCAATACAACCCCAACGACTCGTGGGATTGGGACGAGGTTTCGCCGCCCATCCTGGTGGACTATCAGCGCAACGGGCAGACCATCAAGGGGCTGATCGATGTCGCGCGCGACGGTTATCTGTGGTTTCTCGAACGCACCACCGAAGGCGCGATTCGTTTCCACGAAGCCAAGCCCTTCGTGAAGCAAAACGTGTTCAAAAGCATCGATCCGAAGACCGGGCATCCCGATGTCGATTCCGAACATAAGCCCGCGACCGGCAAGAAAGCTTACTTCTGCCCGGGATGGTGGGGCGGCAAGAACTGGATTCCGATTTCGTTCAGCCCGCAGACCCGCCTGATCTACGTTCCAGCCAACGAGAACACTTGCGGCACGGGCATCGGTACGGAGGTGACATATGTGCCCGGCAAGGCGTTCGAAGGCGCGCGCTGGGAGTTTCTGGTGGCTCCCGGCGCCGATCACATCGGCGAAGTCCAGGCCTGGAACGTAGATACCGGAAAGCGTGCCTGGACGCACACCTACCCGCGGTCTTCGAATTGGGGCGGAATGCTGGCCACGGCCGGCGGCGTGGTTTTCAACGGAGGAACCAGCGATCGCAAGATCCACGCCTTCGACGCTTCCACTGGCAAGTTGCTCTGGGAATTTCCCACCAACTCAGGAATCATCGCGCCACCGACCACCTTCCTGGTGGACGGCAAGCAGTATGTCGCCGTGTACTCAGGCTACGGCGGGGATGCGGCCGGAATGCAGGGCGGTCTCAATCGCGCTTTCCCCGGCGAGTTTCCGGAAGTGCCGCAAGGCGGCGCGGTGTGGGTTTTCGCAGTCGAGTAGCGCTTAGACGTCCATGATGTCGAACACTTTGGCCAAAGTCTTCACCGGATCCGAACCGGGGCTCGGCCGGTATTCGTGGCAAACGTAGCCTGTATATCCGAGGTCGGCAATGGTCTTGGCGACGAAGCGGTAATTAATTTCCTGCGTCTCGTCGATTTCATGGCGGCCAGGAACTCCCCCGGTATCGAAGTGACCGATCCACTGAAAATTTTCGCGGATATTGGCGCACAGATCGCCATCCATGATCTGGATGTGATACATCGAGAACAGCAGCTTCACGCGGCGTGAGTTCACGCGCTTCAACACGCCCATGGCCCAGGCAATGTGATCGCAGATCTGGTCCTCGCGGCCGAACGCCGGGTCCTTGTATTTGGAGTTCATCACTTCTAGGCAGAGGTTGACGCCCTTGTCTTCGGCGTGAGCCTTGACGCGATTGAGCATGGCAACGGCGTTGTCGGCGCCTTCCTCATAGGACATTCCGCGCCGCTGACCGCCCACGGCAGTGATGTTGGGGCATCCGTGCTCGGCGCAGACATCGATGGCCTCGCCGATGGATTTTTCGAGCTCGCTGTGCAGCTCAGGGCGGATGATCCCATCCCGGAAGGAACCTGCTCCGGTTGGCCCCATCACGGGAACCAGGCCGTATTTCTTGAGGGTCGGCCAGTCTTCCACCGCGATCATGTCCATGCCCCGGATTCCGATTTCGGCGCAATGACGGCACATGTCCTCGAATGGCATCTTGGGATCGAAAACCGTTTTAAAGACCGATTGTTTGATGCGCCCTTTCTTCGGCGCGCTGGTTTGGGCCGCTGCCATCAAGGCGCTGGCCTGAGCCGCGACGGCCGTGGAAGCAAGGGCGACGAAGTTCCTCCGATTCATCATGACAGCATCCATTGAAATATCAGAACCTCCCAGGTCGGTGGATTAGATACACAGTATACACCGAAGAAGGCGAATAATCGTATGCATTATTTAAGGAAACCGCGAAGAATCGACGAGCTCAGTGGGTCGCAGTCCAGCCCCCGTGCTGTCGTTAGATATAGCAAACATGCTACAGTAGCTCGCTATGATATGTACTGCTTCCCGAAGCCGTCGCTCGTTCCTACGCTTCCTTGCAAGCAGCCCCGCCATCGCCTGGGCCCAAAAACTCTCACCAGCGCAGGAATCGGCGATCCTCGCGAGGGCGAAGGACGTACTCGCGGTCAAGGATTTTGAAGAGATCGCGGAATCCAAGCTTCCGCCGGCGCACTGGGGTTATGTCAAAGGCGCCACCGATGACGACGCGACTTATCGCGCTAACGTCGGCGCGTTCAGCCGGATTGAGCTTCGGCCGCGACGTCTGGTGGATATTTCTAAAGCCGACACACGCGGCGAGTTGTTCGGCTACGCTTTCGACTCGCCCGTGTTTCTGTGTCCGCTCAGCGGCCAAAAGATGTTCCATCCGGAGGGCGAGGCAGCGTCAGCCCGCGGCGCCCGCGCCAAGAACGCTATCCAGGCGTTATCCACACAGACCTCGACCCCGGTGGAGGAAGTCGCGAAAGCTCTTGGCCGCCCGCCCTGGTATCAGCTCTACATGCCCGCCACGTGGGAAGGCACCGAGAAAATGATCCGAAGGGTCGAGGCGGTCGGTTGTTCCGTGCTCGTGATGACAGTCGATATGACGGGAAACAATGGTCTGACGGCGAAGCGGTTTGCCCGGCTGGATACGCGCAACTGCCTCGATTGCCACGAGGACGCGGGCAGCGGGCGCCTCGGAGTGCCTCCAGGCATGCGGCCGATGGAAGACGGAATCGGTCGCGACCTTGCGCGGCCCACCTGGGAGCATGTGGATCGCCTGAAGAAGATGACCAAGATGAAACTCGTGCTGAAGGGCATTGAGACGCGCGAAGACGCCAAGCTCTGCCGCGAGCATGGCGTGGACGGTATCGTGGTGTCGAATCACGGAGGACGCGCGATCGAAGATTTGCGGCCCACCATCCAAAGCCTGCCGGAAGTCGTGGATGGCGCAGGAGCCGGGATGAAGATCATGGTCGATAGCGGCTTCCGGCGTGGCACCGATGTTTACAAGGCGCTCGCCCTGGGCGCCAGCGCGATCGGAATCGGCCGGCCCTACGTCTGGGGTCTCACTGCTTTCGGAGCGGAAGGCGTCGAGCGCGTGCTGGATATACTGCACACCGAACTGCTGATGACCATGCGCCAGTGCGGCACGCCGACGCTGGCTCAGATTACAAAAACGTCGGTCGCGGTCGGAGAGGGGCGCGCATGATGGCCCCCAACCGGCGGAAGTTCTTAACGTTTCTCGCCGCTAGCCCGGCGATCGCGTGGGCGCAGCAGATTTCTCCCGAGCAGAGTGCCGCGGTGATCGCGAGCGCCCAGGACGCACTCAACGTGAAGGACTTTGAAGAGATCGCGCAGCACAAGCTTTCGCCCGCTCATTGGGGTTACTTGACCACCGGAGTGGACGACGACCGCACCACCAAGGCCAACATAGCGGCGTTCGAGCGTATCGAGCTTCGCCCGCGCCGGCTCGTGGACATCTCCCACACCGACATTCGCACCGAGCTGTTCGGAACGGTTTATGACTCGCCCATCTTTCTCTGTCCGGCGAGCTACCAGAAGATGTTTCATCCTCAGGCCGAACTCGGCTCGGCCCGCGCGGCGCGCGCGAAAAACACGATGCAGATTCTGTCGACCGGGACATCGGTGGCGTACGAGGACGTCGCCAAGGCGCGCGGAGCCGCTCCTTGGTATCAATTCGACATGCCGCTTCGCTGGGAAGACACGGAAAAAACGATCAAGCGAGTGGAGGCCGCCGGCTGTCCCGTGCTGGTGATGACCGTGGATGGCTTCGGCGGGCGAAATGCGGAGACCCAGTTACGTTTCGCGAGGACAGACACCAGAAATTGCCTCGGCTGTCACCCCACCAGCAACGCCGGACGCATCACTCTGCGTCCCGGAAGCGAGCCGATGACCGAGGGAATCGAAGGATACGGCCGCAACCCGCAGCGGCCGACGTGGCAGGACGTGGATCGTCTCAAGAAACTGACCAAGATGAAGCTAGTGCTCAAAGGCATCGAGACACGCGAGGACGCCCGGCTTTGTAAGGAGCACGGCGTGGATGCGATCGAAGTGTCAAACCACGGAGGCCGCGCCACCGAAGATCTTCGCGCCACCATCGACAGCCTACCCGAGGTGATCGACGGCGCGGGACCACAGATGAAGATCCTGATCGACGGCGGAGTCCGCCGCGGCGCGGACGCGTACAAAGCGCTTGCAATGGGCGCGAGCGCCGTCGGCATCGGGCGTGCGTATTTATACGGCTTGACGGCGTTCGGACAGGAAGGTGTGGAGCGAGTGATCGACATCCTGCGCACGGAGTTGCTCATCACCATGCGCGGATGCGGCACGCCGACGCTCGCGCAAATCACGCGCGCCTCCATCGAGAAAGTGCCGTGGGCGCAATGAGCCGCTTACTTGCGGGCGATCACGGTGATTTCGATATGCGCGCCCGCGGCGGCTAGTTTCGAGACCTCGACCGTCGTGCGAGTGGGCCGCGGCTCTTTGAACACGTCCATATAGACCGCGTTCATGCGCTGGAACTGACTCATGTCCGTCAGATAGACCTGCACCGAAACCACGTCGGAGAAGTCCATGCCGCCAGCCTGGAGAACAGCGCCCACGTTGGCTAAACAGGCGCGCACTTCGTCCTCGAAATTGTCGGGAATCCTTTTCAACTTCGCATCGAAGCCGCCTTGTCCGGAAACGTAGAGCGTATCGCCCACCAGGAGGCCGGCGCTGAACGGCCTGCCCGCGGGAGTATCTTTCGGCGTAATGATGCGTTTCTTCGCCGGTTCGTCCGCGGCCATGCCAAAGACGGCGAGCAGAAGGGAAAGTCCAACCATTTTAGGGAAGGGATTCGACATGCAGGCATGATAGCCTAAGTTGGCCTGCGTGTGGCATGTTTGCTATATCAACGAATCGAGCTCCGCCGATCTACACGTCTGCTTTCATTGAAACAATTGAATCGAGAAAGTTGATTCGTACAACTGATATGCCGATGCGTGCTATGATCGACCCTATGCGAAAACTTCTCCTGGCCTTTTCCTTGGCCGTGCTCGCGCACGCGGCCGACAGCCGTCCCCGGATCCGCGCCATCACTACGTTCGTCGAGGTGGAGCGGAATAATCCAACCGCTGCCATCGAGGACGCGCAAAAGTTCCTGGCCGCCGCCAAAGAGGCCTTGACCAAAGCAGGTTACGAAGTTGCGGGCGGACGCGTCACCACGCAGCCGTTTCCGCTCTACACAAAAGGCCTGAAGCGGGAGGACGCGCTCGCGCTGTTGCACAAGCTGAGTGATGCCGCCGACCAGGGCAAGTCCACTTTGTGCGTCGGTCCCGCCATGCTGCATGACAGCGACGACACGGCCAATGTCGACATCCTGATCGACCTGATTTCGCAAACCGGAGTGAGCGGGAACATCGTGATCGCCGATGAACAGGGCATTCACTGGCGCGCGATTCTTCAGGCCGCGAAGGCCATCAAGGCGATCGCTGAACACACTCCCCACGGAGACGCGAACCGGGATTTCAGCGCGCTGGCCATGATCCCGCCCTACGGGCCGTATTATCCAAGCTCCTACCACACGGGCAAGGGGCACGTGTTCACGCTGGCCATGGAGGGCGCCAACGTAGTGCAGGAAGTGTTCGGCAAATACAAAGACCCGCACGAAGCGGAACAGCAACTCACGGTGGCGTTCACGCGGTACGGAAAAGAACTCGAGTCCGTAGCGATGTCGGTCGAAAAAAGCACAGGCTGGAAGTATCAGGGGATCGACCTGACTCCCGCGCCGCAGCGGGAGCGTTCGATCGGAGCGGCCATTGAGTCGTTTACTGGCGGCGCGTTCGGCTCGAGCGAAACGCTGACCGCAGCTGGCCTGATCACGCGCGCGATCCTGGCCACCCCGGTGAAACACGCGGGCACCTCCGGGCCGATGCTTCCGGTGATGGAAGATCCGATCATGTCGCAGCGCTGGGGCGAAGGGACTTACAATCTTGCCTCGTTGCTGGCCTACTCCGCGGTGGGCGCAAATGGACTGGAGACGATTCCATTGCCCGGCAATATCACCGACGAGCAGATCGCACACATCCTGACGGACGTCGCAACGGTGGCCTATAAAGACAAGACACCCATGAGCGCCCGGTTGCTTCCGTCGCCCGGACACAAGCCGGGAGAAAAAAGCGACTTCACAGGATATTTGATCAACACGACCATCCAGCCTCTGCCGGGAGCGGCGCGGTGAGTTGGTTCGCACATCGGACGACATAAATGAGACTTGCGCTCGCGCTATTGCTGGCGGCCTGTCTTGGCCGCTTAGACGCTCAGACCAAGGGCGGTCCGCCCAAGCCCGGATTCACACTGACGACGCCCGATTTTCAGGATGGCGGAGTCATTCCCGACAAGTTCACCTACGCGGTAAAGAATTTTGTTTCTCCGAAGCTGGAGTGGTCGAATGTTCCGGCGGGCACGGTTTCGTTCGCGCTCATCTTTCACGATCCCGATGAAGCGCTCAACAAGAAGATCGAAGACGTCCTGCACTGGCTGGTGTTCAATATTCCGGGAACGGCCCGCGAACTTCCAGCCAATTTAGCTTCTGATCCGACGCTGCCCGATGGAACAATTCAGGCCAAAAGCGTTCGAAGAACTCCCGGTTATATGGGGCCGGGAGCGGACGCCCCGGGGCCTTACCATCACTACACTTTCGAACTGTTCGCGCTCGACACGAAATTGAGTCTGGCTCCGGATGCGACCAGGGCCGATGTGCTCAAAGCCATGGACGGGCATATTCTCGCGAAAGCGGTTCTGGTGGGCCGCTTTCACCTGTAACTTACGTGGCGGTAGGCTGAATCGACGGTGCGCGCATGGCCGCGAAAAACCGGATCGCGGCGTCCACGTTCTGCTGGCGCACTTCCGGATTGGGATCGAGCGACCAGTTGCCGCGTTCCATCATATTGCCAATCACGATTCCATCGCTGCGCGGGTTGATGCTGGCGGCGACCGTGCTCTCCGGTAATCCGCCAAAAGCACGATACTTCACTTCCGGCCGCGGGATGCAGACCGTGAGTTGGCCCTTGATCGGGATGAGTTCATCGTCATTGAACAACGCTTTCGACCCAAGGCCAGTGCAGTTAACGATGATCGATTCCGGCAGCGACATCAGGTCACGCGGCGTGTCGAACTTTCGGATCACGATCTTCCCGCCGAAAAGTGCGAAATCGGCCATGAGCTTGTCCAAATAGATGGATGGCCAACGACGAAGTTCGAACGGCGTACTTGCTTGGGAACGGATGTTGGCCCGGCCCCAGCACTTCGCGATCGCGCTCAGGCTGCATATACTCGGGCACCAGGTCGTCTTCGCTGCTGCCAGGTGTTGCCTAGCCTGCTTGGGGGCGCGGCCCATTGGGGTCGTCGGTGGCGTTGTAACTATCGATCCAATAAACACCCCAGCCGGGAGCGCCCGCGAGTAGTTGCATGGCCGGAAGGAAATCTCGGCCGCTTGCCGGAATTGGGCGTCCCAAGCCGGCGTGCGCCGCTCGTTGCTGATCAGCGCAGTGGCGGGCGTGAAACCAGCCCAGGACATGTTCGAGGTGGTGTCGGGGGGCACGGTCGCAGCATAATATTGTCACCTCGAAGCCGCGGCGTTGCAGTTGCCGCGCCGCAGTCAAGCCAGGCGACCCGCATCCCAGCACGGCGGCCTTACGGTCGTTATGCTCTAACGCCAAGCCTGCCGCCATTACACCGCAACCCCACGCCAGCGACATGCCTGCTCCGCCGAATCCGTAGTCATGGATGACGGTCTTCTCGTCGAATTTCTCCGCCTTCAAGACGAAGCCGGAATCGCGATGTGGTCGCAAACCGACATGCTCAGAACGGTTATACTGGGAAACTTCTTCACAAGGAGCAGAGCCAGTGTTTCAAAATTTCGGTCCAGACTTCAGCCTGAGAATTGTCGCGATCCTGACTGCTCTGCTGCTTGTGAGCCCCGGCGTTGGCGGGCAACCGGCGGCTGCAGCGAGATTTCATTTACAGGACGCCAGTGTTAGCGATATCCAGCAAGCGATGATGGCCAAGCAGATCACAGGTGTGGCTCTGGTCGAACTTTACCTGAAGCGAATCAAAGTTTACAACAACACCTGTGTGAGCGAGCCAATGGGAATTCTCGGACCGATTGCCACGATTCCACACGCCAGGCAGATCAACGCGCTCTCGACTCTGAACTTGCGGCCGGCGACGCGAAGGACATGGGGCTTCGATGAGCGTAAGGCGCGCAGCATGACAGACACGCGTGATGACGATCCGAATATGCCCGACGCGCTGGAAGTGGCTGCCGCGGAGGATCGGCAATTCAAGGAAACCGGAAGGCTGGTTGGCCCGCTGCATGGAGTCGTCCTGGCGATCAAAGACCAGTACGACACATTTGACTTGCGCACCACGTCTGGCGCCGACGCGCAGTACGCGAACGACCGCCCTCCGCGGGATGCCACCTTCGTGAAGCGGCTGCGGGATGCCGGAGCGATCATTCTGGCCAAGGCAAACCTAGCCGAATATGCAACGGACGGCGCGCGTAGTTCCTTTGGCGGGACGTTCTGTAATCCCTACGACACGGAACGCGAACCCGGCATGTCGAGCGCGGGCTCGGCGACATCGGTAGCGGCAAACCTGGTGACCTGCGCCATTGGTGAAGAAACGGTTGTGTCGATCCGATGGCCGGCATCCGTGAACAGCCTGGTTGGGCTCGCACCGACGCTGGACCTGGTCAGCCGGAAAGGAATGATGGGAGCGGGGCTGAACATGCGGACAGGTCCGATTTGCCGCAACGTGCAAGATGCGGCAAAGATATTGGACGTAATCGCAGGCTACGACCCGAAGGACGAGACGACCGTGTTTAGCATCGGACGCCGGCCGCCGCAGCCCTATGTCAGCTTCGCCGCGGAACAGCGACTAGACGGAGTCCGGATCGGCGTGATTCGTGAATACATGGCTAGGGAGTTGTTCTCCAAGGCCGACGAGGAAAGTATCGACATCATCGAGCACGCCATCGACGACCTTCGCAAACTAGGCGCGACGATCGTGGATCCAGGTCCGAAGGGCGCATTGTTCCAGGGCTGCATCTCACGTTATGCACCGGAACTTATGAACAGCGCGTTTACGCGCCAGTATCAGGAGCTGTTCCCGATCGATGCCGCCGGCCAGCCCCAATCCGACCACATCGCCACGCTTCTCGATTTGCACGCCGATGCGGCGCGAGTTCCGCAAGCTGTTTCGCTGCGCAGCTTGAACGGGCTAGGTGTTCCCGGCGAAGACAAATACATGCTGAACAAGTACCTGCAAGAACGTGGAGACGCCAACATCAAAACCAACGCAGACCTCATCGCGAAGGCGAGGTTCTACGAGGATCCCAATTTTCCGGATAGAAGACGGGCGAGGCAAACCGCTGAAAGCGCCAAGGTGTTGGACACCTCGGGACGCCTTCAGTCCCGGTATGCCCTTCAAACCGTTTTCCTGCAGTGCATGGAGGAACAACGTCTCGACGCACTCGTTTCCCCTATGTCCACTGTCCCGCCACGAAAGCTCACGTCGCCACGCGAACCCAACGTGAACGGCCGCTCTCCGATTGGCTGGTCACTGATCGGTCAGCAAGGTTTCCCCGCTATCACCGTGCCTGCGGGCTTTACGACGCAGATCTGGGACCGTGTGAACGACGGCAGCGGCGGCACGCGCTTAGTCGGCCCCATAAAGGCCAACTTGCCGGTGGGCGTCGATTTTATAGCACGTCCCTTTGACGAAGCAATGCTATTCCGCATCGCCTCGGCATTCGAAGCTGCAACCAGGCATCGCAGGCCACCGCTGGAGTTTGGACCGCTGCCTGATGAACCGTAGTTTCCCCCCCGCGCTGTTGCGTTGCATCTCATCGACACCGACAGAGATCGCGTCGACGAGCGGAAACGACTTCGCCAACACTTGGCAAGGAGTGGCGATAACACACCCGCCCTGGCAAAGGTGGCCTACAGACAAGCCGATCCACTCTCGTAGCCATCTGGGGGCCGACTGAAAAAAGTGCGGCGCGGTCGGCGCAGTCTTATGATGAATGAGACTGCCAACGGAGGCGTTGATGAACAGACTTCATAAAATTGCGATAGCGGTATTCGCCGTGCTGCTCATGGGCGCCGCGCATGCTCAGGTGTCCCTCGACTCGGTGCGCATTGAGGCCAAAGACACCATCGCTCTGGCGAAATTTTACCGCGAGGCGTTCGGCATGCAGGAGGTCAATCGGATTGAAAATCCGGGAGGCACGGAAGTCTTCGTGAACTTCGGCGCCACGGTGGAAGCTGCCAAGGCCAACAAGAATCCGCAGATGATCCTTTTTCATCGCGATTCCGACGACGTGAAGGACCCGACGACGCACGTGATTTTTTTGGTGAAGGACATGACTTCGGCCGTCACCGCCGTCAAGGCCGCCGGCGGAACGATGACGGGCGATCCGCGACCATTCCGAAACGGCGGTGTCATACTGGGCTTCGCGATCGATCCGGCCGGCAACCGCATTGAGCTGATCCAGCGGCCATAAGCGGAGCAATCGCGGCGTCAGTCAGTTTGCGCGAGCACCGGGCCTTGCGCTCCTCATATCGACGATATATCTTTATTGGGTGCAGCCGCAGGAGTAGCGATGCAATCGGCGAAAAGGGGGAGTACAAAACCTATGCGGAATGTTTGGCGCTGTCTGCCTCTTATGCTTGGGTTGGTGTTGGTTGGACCCGAGGCTTCGTTGCATGCAGCTTCCAACACGGCCGCCGTGGCTGACGCCGCCAAGGGCGATGATCTGGCCGCGGTCCGTAAGCTGATCAAGGAGCACGCGGATGTGAATGGTCCCGCCAATGACGGCTCTTCGGCGCTCTTGTGGGCAGCGTTCCATTCCGATGCAGAAATGACGAAGACGCTACTTGCGGCGGGAGCCTGGGTGGACGCACCGAACCGTTACGGCGTGACCCCTCTTCTGCAAGCCAGCCGCAACGGCGACATCGAGGTCATGAAGACGTTGCTCGATGCGGGAGCGAACCCGACGCGTTGGCACCCGGAGGGTGAGACGCCGCTGATGGCTGCATCGCGCACGGGCCGCGTGGACGCCGTTCAGTTACTGCTTTCGCGAGGCTCGTTGGTCAACGCCGCGGATCCGTTTCAGGAAGAGACCGCGCTTATGTGGGCATCCGCCGAAGGTCATGTGGAGGTGGTGAAGGCGTTGCTGGCGGCAGGCGCGGATCCCAACCTCAAGGCGCACGTCTCCACCATCACAGAGCGCAAGAATGCGGACCATCCCTCAGGCGGCTTTACGGCATTGATGTTCGCCGTTCGGAACGGACACGAGGAAGTGGCCAGGGCGCTGATCAAAGGCGGCGCCGATCCGAAGCTCACCAACGCCGACGGCGCGTCGGCGACCATCGTCGCTATCGTAAACGACCGGTTCGATCTGGCCAAAGAGCTGCTGGACCTGGGCGCCGATCCCAACGATGGGTCCCTGTTCTGGGCTGTTGACATGCACGACGGCACTACCGACATGCGCGCGCACGACGGCTCGCGCATGCAACCCACCCATCCGAATAATCTGACTTCTTTGGGGCTGGTGAAGGCGCTGCTGGACCTGGGCGCGGACGTGAACAAGCCGTTCATCGGCGCATTGCATTCCACTACACTGTGCTGCGGCGCGTCGATCAATAGCTCGCCGTTTTACCGCGCCGCGAGCGCGGCCGATATCGAGGTGCTGAAGCTGATGCTGGCCCATGGCGCGCAAATCGAGTGGAGCCCGAGCGAGATCAAGCCCAAGGACGGCAAACCCACCGCTCCTGGCCGCCCGAACCCGAACGTCGGCAAGACGCCCATAATGGCCGCCATAAAAGGTGGCCAAGGCGCACCCATTGCGGGAGGACCCGGATTCACCCGCATTGGTCCGCCGGAGTTCCGCGAGCCCGGCAGCCGCGATCCACTGGAAGCGCTCAACCTGCTCCTGGCGGCGGGGGCCAATCCGAACACCAAGGCTCCCGATGGCTCGACGCCGCTACACTTGGCCGTGCAAGAGTCGCATGTGGGGATGATTCGCGCCCTGGCCTCGGCCGGCGGGAAGCTGGACGCGGTGAACAAAGACAATCTAACACCCTTGCTTCTGGCCGAAAAGCCCAAGAAACCGGACCCCGCCGACATGGGGGATTTGGACGTGTATAAACCGAAGCGCAATTCGAAAGAGGAGGTCATCGCCGCGCTGCGCGAGCTGATGCACCTTGGTCCGAATGATCCGGCGCCTCAGCCGCCGCCGCTGCCGGCCAGCGACAAGAAGGATGACAAGAAGAGCGACGACAAGGAGAAGAAGACCACCGCCGCAGCGGCAGTCCCCAGCGCGCAATGAGTAAGATCCTAATCACAACGGCTTTGGTCAGTGTCGGAGTAACCGCTTCGCTGATGGCGCAGACCGCTAGCGCACCAACAGCCAAGGTAGGGGCAACGGCCGATGCCAAAAACAGCGCGTTCGTGAATCAATATTGCATCGCGTGTCACAGCAAACGCGCGGCGAATCCCGCGGAGGCCCCCGTTAATCTGGAACCGGCGGCCTTCGACGACCTGCTGGCGCATGCCGACACTTGGGAGCGAGTGCTGCGGAAGCTGAGCGTGCGGGCGATGCCGCCTCCGGGCGTTCCCCGGCCACCTGAGGGCGAGTACGCGGCCTTTACGAGCTGGCTCGCTGCGTCCCTGGACCGCGCCTGGGAAGGCCATAGCACCCCGGGCCGCTACGTCGTGCATCGTCTGAATCGAGCCGAATATGCCAACGCGGTCCGCGACCTGCTGGCGGTCGACATTGACGTGAGCGACCTGCTGCCGACCGACGGCGCGGAATTCGGGTTCGACAACATAGCAACGGCACTCAAAACGTCGCCGTTGCTACTGGAGGGATACGTGAACGCCGCCGAGCGCGTGAGCGCCATGGCGGTGGGGGATCCACAGGTAAAGCCCGGGACCACGGAGCATTCCATCAGCCGCGAATTCAGCCAGAACGGATACATCGCCGGCCTGCCGCTCGGAACAGCCGGTGGCACCGTTGTCCGTCACGTTTTTCCGGCTGATGCCGAGTATAAACTGTCGGGCCGGCTGGTGCGAGGCGTTCAGGAAGGCTACGCCGGCGTGGAAGGAAATGACACACCCTACACCTTCGTCATCACTATAGATGGCGCCGAAGTGTATTCGGCTCCGATTGGCGGTCCCGCCGATGACGAGATGCAGGCCAAGGATTTGGCCGCGGCGCAACCGATTATCGACAAAAGGATGACGGGACGCGTTCGGGTTACCGCCGGTCCTCATGACGTCGGCTTTACGTGGAGAGAGCGGCCGGCCCAGTTGCAGGACGTCTGGGAGCCGTCCAGGCGCGATAGCCAGGAAGTCCACATGGTGGCAGGCCTGCCGAGGCTGAGGACCGTGTCCATCGACGGCCCGTACAATGTGCACGGCCTGAGCGAAGGGCCCAGCCGGCAGCGGCTCTTTGTCTGCCATCCCGTGGCCGCGACCGAGACGAATTGCGCGGCGAAGATCCTAACAAATCTCGCGCGCCGCGCGTATCGCCGTCCTGTGACGCCCGGCGACGTCGAAGCGCCGCTGTCGTTCTACCAGCGGGCGCGGCGGAGTGGCGGCAGTTTCGACGATGGGATTCGCTCCGGCGTCGCGCGCGTTCTTTCCAGCCCCTACTTTTTGTATCGAATCGAGAGCGACCCGCCTGGCGCCCGGGCCGACGTCGCGCATCCGGTCAGCGACCTCGAGCTGGCCTCGCGCTTGTCCTTCTTCTTGTGGAGCAGCATTCCCGATGAGAAGCTGCTCGACGCGGCCGCAGCCGGGCGGCTCCGGGAACCGGAGGTGCTTAGCGCTGAGGTGCACCGCATGCTCGCCGATGACCGCTCCGACGCTCTGGTCGACAATTTCACCGGGCAGTGGTTGCAGCTCCGCAATCTGGAGGCGAAGGTCGTTCCGGATATCCTGATGTTCCCCGATTTCGACGACAATATCCGCAAAGGATTCCGCACCGAGACCGAGATGTTCTTCGGCTACATTTTGCGTGAAAACCGCAGCGCCCTGGAGCTTCTGAACGCGGACTACACCTTCGTCGACGAGCGCCTGGCGCGGCATTACGGCATCCAGGGCGTTTACGGCCCGCAGTTCCGGCGCGTGAAACTCACCGATCCCAATCGGCGCGGCCTGCTGGGACAAGGAAGCATCCTCGCGATGACGTCCGTCGCAACCAGAACCTCGCCGGTTTACCGCGGGAAGTATGTCCTGACCACTTTCTTGAATACGCCGCCTCCTCCCGCGCCGCCGAATGTCCCTACGCTCGACGAAAGCAACAAGGAGTCGAAGACTCCCAAGACGGTGCGCGCGCAATTGGAATTGCACCGCAAGAACCAGCCCTGTGCGGGCTGCCATCGCGTGATCGATCCGCCCGGGTTTGCGCTCGAGAACTTCGATTCGGTGGGAGTATGGCGCGATAAGGGAGCGGATGGCGCGCCGTTGGACGTCGCGGGCACGCTCGCGGACGGACAGCAGGTCAACGGTCCGGTGGCGCTGCGCGAGACCATTCTGAGCCGTCCCGACGCGTTTGTGACCGTGGTCACCGAAAAGATGCTGACGTACGCGCTGGGCCGCGGGCTGGAGCCGGCCGATATGCCGGTGGTTCGCAGGATCGTGAAGAAAGCCGCGCAGAGCGATTACCGGCTTTCCTCCATCGTCATGGGCATCGTAGAAAGCGCGCCGTTCCAGATGCGCACCAAACTAGAACCGGCTGAAAACATCAGCCAGCTGGCGGACCCCGTCAAAGTGGCACGATCAAACAATACCGGGGCACGATCAAACAATAAAGTGGCACAATCAACCAATAAGAATAAGGAGCAGCCATGATCATCACGAAGAAGCATCTTTCGCGCCGCACTTTCGTGCGCGGAGCCATGGGCGCCACAATAGCACTGCCGTTCCTGGACGCCATGATACCGGCGCTCTCCGCTGCGCCGAAATCGCCGTTCCGCTTCGGTTCGGTCTACTTCCCTTGTGGCGTGTTTCCCACTACCTGGCATCCCGATGCGGCGGGGAGTGACTTTGTCTTCAAGCCGGTAATGCAGCCGCTGGAAGGGTTCCGGAATCAGCTGGTCACGGTCAGCAAGATGAAGGCGCCGTGGGGCGAGTCGGTCCACCTGGGCGCCAGCTCCGCGTTCCTGAACGGCGTAGGGCCTGCCGTGCACCGCGACGGGAGGGGCGACTCTTTCGGAAAGATTGAATCGAAAAAGACCGTCGATCAGTTCATAGCGGATCAGGTGGCAGGCGATACGCCGCTGCGGTCCATCGAAGTCGGCACCGAGGACATGGGCACCGCCGTCGGGGCCTGCGACGGTTTCGCTTGCACGTTCTTCAATACTCTGTCGTGGCGTGACGATGAGAGCCCGCTGCCGGTGGGGATCAACCCGCGCGTCACCTTCGAGCGCATGTTCGGCGAGACGGATTCCACCGAGCGGCGCTTTGCCCGCCTGAAGGAAAAGCAGAGCCTGCTCGACTCGGTGACCGAGGAAACCGCGAAACTGAAACGGTCGCTGGGAGCGCCCGATCGCGCCATCCTCGACGAGTATCTCGGCAACATCCGCGACGTGGAGAACCAGCTCCAGCGTATGGAGATTCGGCTCGGCACCATCACCGGCAATCCCGAAGCGCCGGTGGGCTTGCCGGAAGCATTCGACGATCACATGACCATCACGTACAATCTGATGCACCTGGCGTATCAGGGCGATATCAGCCGCGTCTTTACATTCATGACGGGTCATGAAGCCAGCGACCGCGCCTACGGGCACATCGGAATTCCCGAGCAACATCACACCATCTCGCATCATGGCAACGATCCCGAGAAGCTCGCCAAGTACGCCAAGATTGCGACGTACCAGATCCAGAAGTTCGCCGATTTCTGCGACAAGCTGAAGGCCACCAAAGAGGGCGACGGAAACTTGCTCGATCACGCCGTTCTGTACTGGGGCAGCGGCATGAGCAACGGCAATCAGCACGATCGCAACAATCCGCCTGCTGTGATCGTGGGAGGCGCTTGCGGGCGGATGAAAGGCAACCGGCACATCGTTGCGCAGGATACGCCAACCGCGAATTTGCTGCTGGCGATGGCGCACGTGAGCGGCGCGGAGATCGACAAACTCGGAGCGAGTACGGGCCGGGTGGATCTGTAAGGGCTAACGCTCCCTCACGGTCGCGGCTCGGTTAGTCGCGGCTCGGTTAGTCGCGGCTCGGTTACGGACACTTTGGCGCGACGCGGCTCACGGCAGTGACGTTGATGCCATCCGCGCCGCCGGCACCGATCAGGAGCCCGCTTACTGCGACGCGCGAACCGGTTAGCGGATCCAGGTGCGTCACGACGAACTTGAGCGGGATTGTTCGGCTGCCGAGGGGCCTCGTGGAGTCGTCTGTGCTCTGAGCAACGCGTTCCGCCCGCTCGGGGGTTGTCGCTTTCGTCACCACCCAGTCCGCTCCGTTACGCGCCAGACAGCCCACCACGCGAACAAATGCTTCCGCCGGGAGCTCTGTACTTCCGTCCTTCCGCACAATCTGTACGCCGGCGATGCTATCGCGCCGAAGCTCGGTGGTTCCCGCGGGAAAGCCGTTCGATTTCAGCATGAGCGCGACGATATCCCGGTACGTGGACTCGCTAAGGGAGCCGGGGGCGCCGTTCGGCATGTTGGCGCTGACGAACTCGAGCAAATCGCCGACGTTCTTTTGCGCGAAACTCTTCCAAAATGGTTCTCCAACCAGCGGCGATTTGCCTTCCGCCCCGAGCGTATGACAACCCGAGCAGCTTTGGCCGAAGGCCGTTATGCCACGAGCGGATTGAGCCTCCGTGTACACACCGTCCCAGACAGTCCGGCGCGGTGCGCTGGTCTGAGCGGTCGCCAGACTGGCCACGGCCACTGTGACGAACAGTGGAACAAACATGCCCTGCATCTCGTGATCGTGTCAGGTAGCCGAAGCCATGTCAAGCCGTGAAAGTCAATCGCAGCGGCTGCGCGCCGATGCTAATATACGATGGAATAGCGAGTGCGCTGGATCGCTTCAGGTCGGGCGCTTGAGAAGCAGGGAGAAACGAAAATGAAATTAGCGAAAGCGGCGTTGCTCTTCACAACGGCGTCGGTGGCGGCTTGGGCCCAGGTCAACATAGGCGAACAGAAACCCGAAGCTAGCCTGCCCTTCACCATGACCACGGTGAACACATTTGAGCTGCCCTGGCGGATCGCCTTCCTGCCCGATGGCCGCATGCTGGTCACCGAAAAGATCGGCCCCATTTGGCTGGTGACGCAGGATGGACAGAAATCCCAAGTGAACAATACGCCCGCCGTGTATTGGCAGGGGCAGAGTGGAATGTTTGGCGTCTACCTGTCGCCGACTTACGCCACGGACCAGCGTATTTATCTTACTTATTCCGAACCTGGCGACTACGGCGGCGGATTGGTGCTGGCCCGCGCCAAGCTGAACACCGCCGGCAATGGGGGACCGGGCACCACTGGCCCTGTGGCCAGACTGGAAAACCTGGAAGTGCTGTGGCGCCAGTTGCCGAAGGGCAAGGGCGGCCAGGAAGGCGCGCAGATCGCGTTCGCTCCCGACGGCAAGTCGCTATTCCTCACAGTCGGCGACCGCCAGCGCTTCACGCCGGCCCAGGATCCGAACCAGCCCGAAGGCAAGATCCTGCACTTGACTCTGGACGGCAAACCCTCGCCCGATAATCCCAATTACGGAAAAACCGGCGCTTCCACCATTCCGCTGATCGATCCGCCGCGCAACACCGAAACCGCCAAGACCGCGCCGGTGGTGAGCACCTATACGTTCACCAGCCCCAACCTGACGCCGGCGGAAACCTGGGCCAGCGGTGTCCGCACGCCCTACGGCCTGGCGTTTTCGCCTACCGGCGAACTGTGGGAAGTGGAGCATGGCCCGCGTGGCGGCGACGAGCTGAACCTCATCGAGGCGGGCAAGAATTATGGCTGGCCGCTGGTTTCCTTTGGCAATAATTATGACGGCGTGCCGATTCCGAAGCCCGACACGCGGCCCGACCTTGCGAAGCCGGTGCTCTATTGGGTGCCGGTGATTGCCCCGGGCAATCTGATGTTCTACCACGGCACCAAGACCTTCCCGCAGTGGGTTGGAAACGGGTTCGTCAGCGGGCTGGGTACCAGGTCGCTCAACCGCATCATCTTTGACGGCCATGGCGGCGCCAAATCCGCCGAGCGCTGGGATGTGGGCCATCGCATCCGCGATGTCGAAGAAGGCCCCGATGGCTCGCTATGGATGCTGGAAGACGCCAATCCCGGCGCCCTGATCCATGTGACGCCGAAAGAAGTTAGTTCGCGTTAGTTAACGAGAAGCAGAGGGGCCGGAGCGATTCGGCCCTTTTTGCAAGCCCGCCAGTGTAATTCTCCAATAACACGATCGAGGTATCTGGTTCGCCCCGAGAGTGGTAGTCGAAAAACCTCCAATGTCGTGATGATTCTCTGGCCGCGTTGCGCCAAAGTGTATTGTAACGAGGCCAAACAAGGAGGCAAATCGAATCATGGCAGCTTTGGTGAGCACGATGTTCAATATCCGCCGGGAGGAATTACAACCCAGGCACGAATTGATCGGCGCCGGCCAGGGCATGCGGCGCGTGTTGGATGACGTCGGCATGGTGGCTCCAACTGACTCGGCTGTGTTGATCCAGGGCGAGACGGGAACGGGCAAGGAACTCATTGCCCGCGCAGTCCATGACCAGAGCCCGCGCAAGCACCAGCTTTTCGTAACGCTCAACTGCGCTGCGATTCCGGGCGAGCTCCTGGAAAGCGAGCTGTTCGGCCATGAGCGCGGCGCCTACACCGGTGCGCTGAACTCGGCCATCGGCCGCTTTGAAATGGCCCATCGGGGAACTTTGTTTCTGGATGAGATCGGCGACATGCCGCTGGCGCTCCAGCCCAAGTTGTTGCGGGTGCTTCAGGAACAGGAGTTTGAGAGACTCGGCAGCATGCACACCATTCGGGTGGACGTTCGAATTGTGGCAGCGACGAATCGGGATCTGGGAGCAATGGTTCAGGAACGCAGTTTCCGCGCGGACCTGTTCTACCGGCTCAACGTGTTCCCCATCGGCCTGCCGGCCCTACGAGATCGTTTAGAAGATATTCCGCTTCTGGCGCGGCACTTTGTAGAAAAGTTCGCCGAGCGTATGAACAAGGACGTCCACATTATCCCGGACCAGGTGATGGAGATTCTCAAACGCCACAGCTGGCCCGGGAACATACGCGAACTTCAGAACTTCATTGAGCGCGCCGTGATCCTCTCGCCCGGGCCAGTGCTGTGCGCGCCTCTCGGGGATCTAAGGGCCGACCTCAAGCCCGCCGGGCCATCGCAAACTCCGGTCCCCCATCGCACCTTGGTGGAGGCTGAGCGTGAACATATTTTGGAAGTCCTCCGGCAAGTAGATTGGGTTGTGGGAGGCCGTCGCGGGGCGGCGGTTCGCCTCGGATTGCCGCGCACCACACTGATGCATCGGATGCGCAGACTGGGAATCGTTGCAGAAGAAGCTCGGCTGAATTGCCCAGCATGAAACCCTGTATTCTCAACTCGGTGCTGGTCTGCCTGACGGCGGCATTGTTCACCACCACCAGTTGCTCCAACCAAAGCAGTGGAGCAACAGCTTCCGCGCCGCTGGTGGTGGAAGTTGCCGAGGTCGAGCAGCGCGACGTTCTTATTTATAGCGAATGGATCGGCACGTTAGATGGGTTCGTCAACGCCGACATCAAGGCTCAGGTAACAGGCTATCTTATGGAACAGGCCTATCAGGAGGGTACGTTCGTAAAGAAAGGCCAACTGCTCTTTCAAATCGATCCACGCCCATTCCAAGCGGCTTTGGATCAGTCGCAAGGGCAGCTAGCTCAGTCGGAAGGACAATTGGCGCAGGCGCGAGCTGAATTGGCGCAGGCCGAGGCCCAGGTGGCCGTAGCGGAAGCCAATCAGCGCCGCACTCAACTGGATGTGGATCGCTACACTCCGCTGGCGCAACAGCAGGCCATTACGCAACAGGACCTCGACAACGCGACTCAGAATAATCTAGCAGCAAAGGCGCAGGTGCAGTCCGCTCAGGCGCAAGTGGCCACCGCGCGCGCTCAGATCATCGCCGCAAACGCCGCGGTTCAATCGGCCAAGGCCAACGCCGAAACGGCACAGATCAACCTGGGATTTACGCGCCTCACATCGCCCATCGACGGCATTCCTGGCATCGCGCAGCAACAGGTGGGCTCGCTGGTCAGTCCGGCCAGCCCGACCATCACTACCGTGTCGACGGTGGATCCAATCCGGGTCTATTTCACGGTCGCCGAGCAGGAATATCTCGATTTTCACAGGCGCTATTCGACACCGTCCACCGTGGACGCTGAGAGAAAGGGGTTGAAGCTGGAGCTCATTTTGGCGGATGGCACAGTCTATCCACAAAACGGGACTTTCTACTTCGCGGATCGCCAGGTCGACGTCAGGACTGGCGCTATCCGGGTGGCGGGACTTTTTCCGAATCCCGGAAATACCCTGCGTCCCGGCCAGTACGGGAAGGTTCGCACGGCTCTCAGAGTGCAGCCGGGCGCCCTTCTGATTCCTCAGCGCGCCGTGAACGAGCTTCAGGGAAGTTATCAAGTTGCCGTTGTGGATGCCAACAACAAAGTGGACATTCGATTCGTGAAGGTGGGCGATCGTTCTGGCACGCAATGGCTCATTAGCGACGGATTGAAGCCCGGAGAGCGCGTGGTGGCCGAGGGCTTACAAAAAGTTCGCCAGGGCATGCAAGTGAATCCCAAGCCGTACGCGGCTTCTAACCAATCGGCAGCGAAGTAAATCCGATGTCCAAGTTTTTCATCAACCGGCCCATCGTGGCGATCGTAATCGCCATCCTGACTGTGATCGTAGGCGCGATCGTAATCTTGACTCTGCCTGTCGCACAATTTCCCGCCATCGCACCGCCTGAGGTTCAGCTCTCGGCCATCTATGTGGGCGCGGACGCTCAGACCATCGAGCAATCGGTGGCGACGCCTATCGAACAGCAAATGAGCGGCGTCGACAACATGAACTACATGTATTCGCTCAATGCCACCGCCAATGGCCAGATGCGAATGATCGTCGATTTCGATGTGAATACGGATCCCAACACGGATTTGATCCTGGCGCAGAGCCGCGAAACTCAGGCGGCGCCGCAGCTGCCGGTCGACGTGAACAACTATGGCGTAACTGTGCAAAAATCGACGCTCGCGCCGTTGATGCTGGTGGCCCTCTACTCGCCCAAGGGCACCTACGACGCGCGGTTTTTGGCCAACTACGCGTACATCAATTTGAACGACCCGCTTACTCGCGTAAAGGGCGTCGGCACCGTGCAAATCTTTGGCGCCGGTCAATACGCGATGCGCCTGTGGGTCAAGCCCGACCAATTGGCAAAGTTGCAGATTACGGTCCCGGAGATCGTCAGCGCCCTCCAGACGCAAAACACCGTGAATCCGGCGGGACAGGTGGGCAGCGAACCCGCTCCGAAGGGGCAGGAATTTACATACTCCGTCCGCGCCCAGGGCCGGCTGACTTCGCCGGAGGAGTTCGAACAGATCGTCGTTCGTGAGACTCCCGAGACCGGTATTGTGCGCGTGCGCGACGTTGCGCGCGTGGAATTAGGGGCCCAGGATTACAGCGTGGAGGGGCACCTGAACGGGAAGCCCAGCGCGGTGATCGCAGTCTACCAGCTGCCCGGATCGAACGCCGTCGCAACCGCGGCCGCGGTAAGAAAGATGATGACGGAGTCGAAGACGCGGTTTCCGGACGACATAGACTATGTGGTTCCGGTCGACACGACGCGGGCGGTGAGCGCGGGCATGAAAGAAATCGTCGAGACGCTGGTGATCGCGCTGGTTTTGGTTATCGCGGTCGTTTACCTGTTTCTACAGGGCTGGCGCGCGACGCTGATTCCCCTGCTCGCGGT
Source organism: Bryobacteraceae bacterium (assembly GCA_052148835.1). Lineage (GTDB taxonomy): Bacteria > Acidobacteriota > Terriglobia > Bryobacterales > Bryobacteraceae > Palsa-89. The sequence continues at coordinate 3,573 of JBKQHJ010000025.1, read as the reverse complement.
TCCGGTATCGCTGGTGGGCACGTTCCTGGTCTTCCCGTTGTTCGGCTTCAGCATCAACACGCTGTCTTTGTTCGGCCTGGTGCTGGCGATCGGCCTGGTAGTGGACGACGCGATCGTGGTAGTGGAATCGGTGGAGCGTCACATCGAAGATGGCCTCGCTCCGAAGCAAGCCGCGTTGAAAGCGATGGAGGAAATTTCGGGGCCCGTCATCGGTATCGCGCTGGTGCTCTCCGCTGTTTTCGTACCGACGGCCTTCATCCCCGGGATCACTGGCAAGCTGTATCAACAATTCGCGGTTACGATCGCCATCTCCGTGATTTTGTCCGCGTTCAATGCCTTGTCGTTGAGCCCGGCGCTAGCGGCTCTGATCTTGAAACCGAAAGTGGAAAGCAAGGGTTTGCTGGCGAGATTTTTCGCCTGGTTCAACCGGATGTTCGGGCACGCCACGGAGGGCTACGTCCGGTTGTCGGGCGTGCTGATCCGGAAGAGCGTGGTGGCACTGATTTTGCTGGCTGGTTGCGGCGTGGCCAGCTATTTCATCAGCGACAAATTGCCCACCAGCTTCGTTCCCGACGAGGACCAGGGCTATTTTTACCTGAACATCCAGCTTCCCAATGCCGCCTCGCTGCAGCGCACCGAGCAAGTGACGGCGAAGGTGGAAGATATTGTAGCCAAGATTCCCGGCGTCCGGTACACTACCAGCATTTTGGGCTTCAGCCTCCTCAGCCTGGTCCGCACCAGCTACAACGCATTCATCTTTGTGAGCATGAACGATTGGGACGATCGGAAAACTCGAGCCCAGCAGTTTCAAGCTATCAAAGCCCGGCTGAACCGGGAGCTCAGCGCGCTTCCGGAAGGAGTAGCGTTCAGCTTCTCCCCGCCAGCCATTCCCGGCGTCGGGACGTCGGGCGGCTTCACTTTCGTCCTGGAAGACCGGGCCGGCAAGGACGTCCAGTTTTTGTCCGATAACCTCAATAAGTTTATGGCCGCGGCGCGCAAGCGCCCGGAAATCGGAACCCTCACCACCACTTTCTTGCCCGCCGTGCCGCAGCAATTCGTCGACGTGGATCGCGACAAAGTGATCAAGCAGCAGGTCCAGATCAACGACGTTTACCGGACCATCCAGGCCTTCATGGGCGGGCTGTTCGTGAATTATTTTAATCGGTTCGGCCGCCAGTGGCAGGTCTACGTCGAAGCCGAGAACGAGTACCGCACCCGATCGGAGAACGTCGGCCAGTTCTATGTGCGCAATGCAGCCGGCGAAATGGTACCGCTCTCTGCATTGACCAGATTCAGATCGGGCACCGGCCCTGAATTCACGATGCGCTTTAACGAATACCGGTCCGCCCAATTGAACGGCGCGGCGGCGGACGGCTATAGCACCAACCAGGGGATGAAAGCGCTCGAAGAGGTTTTCGCCCAAACCATGCCGCCCGAGATGGGCTACGACTACTCGGGCATGTCGTTCCAGGAAAAAAAGGCGCAGGAAGGCGTGTCTTCGTCGGTGATTTTCGGATTCTCGCTGCTGTTCGTCTTCCTGATTCTCGCCGCGCTATATGAAAGCTGGAGTCTGCCGTTCAGCGTCCTGCTGAGCACGCCGGTGGCGGTGTTTGGAGCCCTGGGCGTGCTGTGGCTGCGCCGCGCGCTGCTTGGCCACTTTCTTCCGCCTTATATGGTCCAGATCGAAAGCGATGTGTACTCGCAGATCGGCCTGGTGATGCTGATCGGCCTGGCCGCGAAAAACGCCATCCTGATCGTGGAATTTGCCAAGGACGAACTCGAAAAAGGGAAACCATTGATGGACGCGGCGCTGGAAGGGGCGCGCCTTCGTCTGCGGCCGATTCTGATGACGTCGTTCGCTTTCATTTTGGGCTGCGTGCCGTTGTGGATCGCCACCGGCGCCGGCGCGGTGTCGCGCCAGATCATGGGCACCACGGTCATCGGCGGGATGCTGGCTGCCAGCTTGATCGGCATCTTCATCATCCCCTCCGCGTTTTATATTGTCGAGAAACTCTCCGGCGCCGCCGTTCCGCGGGATCTCGCCATCGCGCCGCCGCCCTCCCCAGCGCAGGGTGATTGATTCCATGCATTGGAAAACCGCCATCTCCGCGATCTTGCTTGGGGCGCTCTGCGGATGCACGGTAGGCCCCAATTACCAGCGTCCCAAGCTTGCGACACCCGCGCAGTTTCGCGCGCCTGAGCCGCTGAACACGCAAGACGCCTTTTCGATCGCCGATTTGAAGTGGTTCGAGCTGTTTCGCGACGAGCAGTTGCAAGCGCTGATCCGCAGGGCGTTGGTACAGAATTACGACCTGCGCGACGCGGTGACGCGGGTGGAGGCGGCGCGCGCGAATTTGGGGATCACCCGGTCGAATCAGTTCCCACAGTTCGCCGCGAGCGGGGGCGTTGAGATCAACCGGCTCTCCCGCGACGGCCAGACACCGTTGCCGGCTGCGTTCCTGCCTTCGCAGAATCGAAATTTCGGAGAAGTATCGCTGGGGTTGCTCTCCTTTGAAGTTGATCTGTGGGGAAAATTGAGGCGAGCCACCGAAGCCGCGCGCGCCAATCTCCTGAGCGCGGAAGAAAATCGCCAGGCCGTGATCACAACCTTGGTCAGCGATGTTGCCACGTCGTATCTGACACTGCGAGAGCTCGATTATGAGCTTCAGATCTCCAACCGCACGCTCGAAACTCGACAGGAATCGCTCGACCTGACCAAGTCGCGCCAGCGGGGCGGCGTAGGCACGCTGCTCGATCTGCGACAGGCCGAACAACTTGTCGACACCGCGGCCGAAACCATTCCAGTGATCCAGCAGGAGATCGAACAGACTGAAAATCAAATTCATCTGTTGCTCGGCGAGCCTCCCGGTACAGTCCCGCGAGGACAGAGTCTCACCGCGCAGGAACTCCCGCCCGAAGTTCCCGCCGGGCTCACATCGGCGCTGCTGGAACGCCGTCCGGACATTCGAGCAGCGGAGCAGGACTTGATCGCCGCCAACGCCCAGATCGGCGTCGCGCGCGCGCAGTACTTCCCGCAACTTACCCTGAGCGGATTCTTAGGCGGACAAAGCACGCAGCTTGCAAATCTGATCAGCGGTCCCGCCAGCGCCTGGAATTTGGCGCCGCAGCTGGCGCAACCCATCTTCACCGCCGGACGTTTGAAGTCGGGCGTCAAGCTGGCTGAAGCGCAACGCGAACATTACCTGGTGCAGTACGAAAAAACAATCCAGACTGCGTTCACGGAAGTGTCGAACAGCCTGATCGCTCATCAGCGGGTACGCGAGAGCCGCGTGCGGCAGGAAGAGCTGGTCTACGCGCTGGAAGATCGGCTGCGGCTCGCTTATTTGCGTTACCGGGGTGGCGTGGATACGCAACTGGACGCTTTGGACGCCGATCGCGATTTGTTCACGGCCCAGCTCCAGTTGTCGCAGATTCGCCTCAGTGAAGTGGGGTGAACCCCTCCACTGAGACAATCCGCGATTGACACACCTGCCATTTAATGATTTTCGCTACTCAAACAGCCTCTTCTCCTTCAAAATAGCCCTCGGCTGGTGAAGCGGAGGTGGGCTCTGG
>JBKQHJ010000024.1:0-19101 GCA_052148835.1 Bryobacteraceae bacterium | reverse complement strand
CCTCGCTCCGGTCCGCGCCGGCGGCCGAAACGCTGCCTCCATCATTTCGTAAGTCACCCGGCCAAAGAGGAGGGCATCGGCCTGGTCGAGGTTCTCGGCCGCGTGACGATGCAAGTCTTCGTCCGCGAACATTGCACGATGATCGCAGCACCCGTCCAATGTGGCGTTGATGGAATACCGAAGGGGTCGCATTACGCAAGAGTACGGCCGATGGGGTAGACCAGCAAGGTTAGCCCGCTTCAGGGCTAGGAGCCACTCACGTAACGCATGACGATGACAATTTGAGAGCTGCTAGTACTTGCACAAGCGCGGCATTCGCATCGTCCGAGCGGTCAATGCGATGGACGAACTCCCGGGGACGGGGGCTCAACCGGAGCGCTGTTCGTGCTCGGAATCACTGCGTGCTGAGGTGTACAGGACGTGCCGCCCCTGATGTCACAACATTTCGCGCAAGCGGCTTTTCAGCACTTGCTCATTCGGACTCTTCCCTCCGCCATCGAGCCAGCTCTGAAGCTTGCCGACGCTGACCGTGTGCTCTCCTGTGTTTCAGCTTGAAATAAGGCCGGCGGAACCGTGCATTCGACCCACCTTATCGTCTAGTAAAAAAATTGCATTGACAGTTCCGGTAACGCCGTTTTGCGGTTCCTTGGTAAACGCTTGCCGACACATCGTGACTTTCTCGACACTGCTAGAGTGTACCCGCGCGCTGGCCATTACTGCACCAAACAGGTACCATTGGCGTTTCCTTCACCATGCGCCATTTAATGCCCATCGTGACGCCACGTCTAATCTTGCGCCCGCCTACTCTTGGCGATTTGGATGCTATCCAAGCCGCCAAGGAAGATGCGTGGGGTGATCTGCAGCTTTGGATGGCTTGGGCGTTCGACAACCAACGAACGCGGCAGGCGCTGGAACACTCCATTCGCCGAACGATGGATTTCCAGAGTCAAGCAGGTATCGCATTGGCCGGCTTCCATAGGGTTAACGGGGAGTTCGTCGTCCGAACCGCATTGGATCTCACCGATGAAGCGGACGTTTATGAGACCGGCTATTGGGCGGCGCGCAAATACACCGGACAGGGAATGGCGACGGAGGCAGCCAACGCCGCGATTCGTTATGCGTTCGGCCACCTTGGGGCGAAGGCAATCAGCATCGGGTATTTCGAGGGCAACGATGCCAGCCGTCGCATCGTGGAGAAACTAGGATTCCAGAAAATTGGCGTCGTCCGTCAAGCAGCGACGCGGTGCCTCGATGGCGCGAAGCTTGACCGGCATGAATACATCTTGACAAGCCCCGATGTACTTCCCAGGCTTGATGTTTCTTGGGGTTGAGGCTACTCTAAAAGTCCTATCACCCCTAAGGCTCACGCGGGCCAGAACGTCAACCGTGACCGGCAAACTGAAGGGCGACACGCTGGCCACGATCTGGTGAGCGCTGCTTGGCAACTCAACCACAACGATACGCTAATTCTTCGGCTCTGCGATGACGCCCTCTGACGTTATAGCGTGTTGTAGCGGAACCAGCGGAACTACTCTCTGATATCAATAACTTGCATCGGAACCAACGACGGAACCAAGGTGGGACCGAATGGAACTCGCGTCCGGCCCTAGCAGAGATTGGTCCCGCCCGGTTCCGGCGTGGTTCCGTAGGGAAGTTCCGCTCTAATAAGTTGTTGTAGGAGTCGATTGGTTCCGTTAGTTCCGTTATTTGGCACTCCGCCCCTCTGGTATGCGCCATGGCAGACCGCAGGGACGCGATGGAACCAACTGATTACAGCGCAGGCCCGGACGACCAACGCTGTGCCCAAGGGCGTAAGATAAACAGGTGTTGTGCATCTACCCGATGAAAGGAAAAGTAAGTTATGCATCTGCGTTACGTTTCTGCGATCGCGGTCTCATTGTGTGCGCTCGTAGCACCGGCACTGAATGCGCAGGGTGACGCATCTCGTGTCGTTGCGGGTGGCGGCATTTCCGTCCCGCAGTGGACTGGCAAAATCGACGCCAGCGAAGAGCGCGCGGGCCGAAGCTTGAACGACGCGAAACTCACGAAAGATGGCGACACATTTCACGTAACCACGGGCCCTGCTGTGGCCTATTGGAGTTCAGCCAACAAGGCGACAGGCGACTACACGGTGAAGGCGACCTTTACAGAGCCAAAATACATGAACCTGAACAGCCACCCACATCCGTACGGCATTTTCATTGGCGGTAACGAAATGGGATCTGCCAGTCAGAGTTATCTTTACTGCGCCGCGTACGGCAACGGAAGATTCATCGTGCGCGGCTTCGGTCCCGGCCCATTCCAGATGAACGGCTTCCAAGGAGAAGCGAACGCCGCCGTGCACCAAGCTGCCGGCGTAGGACAACCGGTGACCCAGGAGATCGCGCTTTCAGTCAAGGGCGACCGCGTTGACTGCTCGATCAACGGAACCGTCGTTGCGGGTTACAAGAAGACTGACTTGGTCACGGAGGGACAGCTCAAGTCCACCGATGGCATCTATGGCCTTCGCTTCGCCCACAACACGGAGGTCAACGTTACGGGATTCGGCGTGTCCAAGAACTAGCACGAGGGCGGGGGGAGACCAACTTGTCGAATAGCCGATTACTTCGCAAATCTTTAGTCTCAGCGCTGGCTGTGCTCCTCCTTGCGTCGCCAGCAATGTCGCAAACCAAAGCGAAGGCTCCAAAATCGCCGCGGCTGTACGTGTTCGATGGTGGCAGCTTGAATATTCCGGATACGTCTCCATATCGGCTGAAGAAGGAAGACCTCGCCACAACCTATATGTCGGTGGCGTGCTTCCTGGTGGTCCATCCGAAAGGTACGTTGATGTGGGATGCCGGAGCTGTTCCCGATAATGCATTTAAGCCGGGCGGCGGGCGTGGCACCATTCGATATGCAACCGCGATGAAGCCTTTGGGCGCGCAGTTGGCCGAAGTGGGCTATACGCCAGCCGATATCACTTATCTCGCGCTCTCGCACTTCCACTGGGATCACGTTGGAAACGCCAATCTGTTTGCTGGCGCGACGTGGCTGGTAACGCAAGCCGAACGAGACATCATGTTTTCCGATCCTCCTTCTGCTCGCACGGAGCCAGAGAACTACAGCGCGCTGAAGAACAGCAAAACTGTGATCCTCACGAAGAGCGAGTACGATGTATTTGGCGACGGGACGGTAGTTATCATGGCCGCGCCAGGGCACTCGCCGGGGCATCAAGTGTTGTTCTTAAAGCTGGCGAAAACGGGCCCCGTCATGTTGAGCGGCGATCTATATCACTATCCTGAAGAGCGAAGGCTGAACCTGATTCCCACCACCGAGTTCAACGCCGATCAAACGGTCGCGTCCCGCGCGGCGGTGGAAGCATTTCTGAAGAGGACCGGCGCTCAACTCTGGATTCAGCATGACTTCAACGCCAATGCCAAGCTCAGGAAAGCTCCGAGTTTTTACGAGTAGCACGAATAATTCCAGATTCCCGTTTTGAATGCGCCGGAGCTAGCCTTCTGGTTCTTTCGGACGCCTTTATCCATGCGGGTTCCGACGCAAGGAATCAGGTACGGAGGATATACACCCAGTGGGTGAAAAGCAAAACAGGTCGTTTCAGTTATGTTTCAACGGATTTCTGAAAGTGGATTTCCAAGGGTCGCGAATGACTACCGATGGGGGTTTGATTCTGGTCCGCGAACTGGACGAGCATCTGGGACTGATCCAACTCACCGCACAGCACTTGACCGACCCACGGGGGGACAAACGCCCGACTAGCCCTCTCCGACCTTCCGGTTGATCGGATCGAAAAAGACTTGGGACTGTGGGGCGGCCCTTACTTCGCGGTTGCAGTCGTTCGAGACCGAACTGCCCGCTGAACCAAAGAACCTGGCGGGTTTGAAGACGATCAACCGGGAGCTGATCGCGAGGGCGATTGCTTGGCTGCGAAACTCCGGCCCGGCAACGTCCACAGCGCCGACGACTGGGAAGAAGTTCTCCTGCCGGAGATCCAGCGCCAGCAGCAGCAGGAAAAGAAATATGCTGGCCGACGCGGCCTTTGCCAAGCCGGAGATCTACGAGGCGCTGGAAGAGCGGGGCGCGAACTATGTTATCCGCATTCCGGCCAACGAGAACCTGGAGCGGGATATCGCCGAACTGTTGCCGCGTCCGGTGGGAAGGCCCAGTATCAAGCCCTTGGTCGAGTACAAGAGTTTTCTCTACCAGGCCGCGAGTTGAAAGAGGGCCCGGCGGGTGGTGGCCAAAGTGGAGCATCACCAGGGCGAGCTGTTTCCGCGAGTGGGCTTCATCGTCACGAACCTGAGCCTGCCCAGCCGGGCGGTGGTGCGGTTCTACAACAAGCGTGGGACGGCGGAGCAGTGGATCAAAGAAGGCAAGCAGGCGGTCAGGATGACACGGCTGTCATGTCATCGGTTCCGGGCCAACGAAGTGCGCTTGCAGTTGAGCGTGCCGGCCTACAATCCGCGGAATCTGTGGCGGCGCATCTGGGCGCTGCCTTTACCGGCCGGCTAAAGAGCCGGCGACTTGTCGGGGCGAAAGAGTGGAGAAGAAAAAAAGGAGGGATGCTGGGAGTGTCCGAGAATTGGGTCGAAACGCACCGAGGTTACCGGTTGGCTCCGACCAGGACCGGAGAGACCGCCCTTCTCATGGACACTGGTACGCCCGATACTTTCTCCGACGACGCGCTGCCACGAAAGTCGCTCGCAATCGAGGCGATTGCTGTATACTCCTGGAGATCGGGAGGCCAAGATGGAAATCCCGGATGAAAGGCCCACGTAAGTGAAGACGCCCAACCTGAAACCCACACTCGCCTTGAGCATCATCCTTTTTGGAGGGGCCCAGCTACGCGCAGATACGATATTTACAGACTATATTTTCACTTACCACATTGGGAGGCGGCACCATCTCCGGCGATTTTGATATTGACACGACAAATCTCACGGAATCAACGTTAGTCGACATATCGTTCACCGGTGATTCGATCGTCAGTCGCACATTTACGGACCTGACGTTTTCCCCCTTTCGATCACCCCGACTTATGTTGACGCCCTATCAGTGACGAACGTTGAGTTGCAATTATCGTTCGCAAACCCTTTTACGACCCCCAGCCCCGACCTCGTCCTCTCTGGAGACCTTTTGGCGGCCGCCCGCACCGACGACATTACTGGGTATGCAACTCCGGTCCCGGAGCCATCCACAGGGTTCACTGCGCTGATGGGAGCATTGGCTGTATTGGGGCTCGCTCGAATACGCAAGTTTCGTTTATGAGAAACAATCGCACCCCGCAATTCTCCAAGCCCACTAGACACCCACCGCTTCCAGCGCCGAACGTATTGCTCAACGCCTCGCCGGATTTCCTCCGTAAAGAGATTTATTCCATAATTCCGTAAGAACGCCCTGGCAAGCCTCGGCATGTTGAGCTACTTGCCTACAAGGTGCTTCAAATCCGTGTTGTTCTCCTGGCAGATATATTCCCAAGGTTCCATGCCCGGATAGAACCGGATGTTCCAGCTCACGGTCCAAGGCTTGGAGTAGGCGCCGGAATCTTCGATACTGGCCTGGTAATGCAGGATCAGTTCGTTGACACGCGTGAAGCGTTCGGTCACGTGCAGTTGTTCGGTGTGCGAATGGCCGGCGGCGTCCAGCCAGCTCCGGTCGTTGAATCCCGTCACATCCACCACCAGCGAGTCGCCGTCCCATCGGCCGATGCCCTCGCCCAAATAAGTCGGATTCAGTTTATCTGACGGAGTGTGTTTGCGTCCATCCATATAGACGACGCGCCACATGTGCGCGCCCCCTTCGAACACGAACAGGATGCGGTCTGGAAGCTGATAGATCTGAAACGGAAACGAGGTCGCATACATGCGCGGGATGCCGGGCGGCAGACAAGCGCCCTCGGGATCGTCCTTGGTAAAGGTGGCGTTGACCTTGTCATAAAACGCCTTGGTCCACGGAAGGAAAGGGACCTCGATTTTGTGTTCAGGCTGGGCGGTTCCCGCGAAGCCGCCGCCATTCCCAGACATGTCCCCAATGCCCGGAGGAATCCAGGAGCCCTTCCCGTTGCCCAGGTCGGGATGGCCATCGGCCAGGCGAGGGGCGGGCGGGACGTTACTTTGAGCCAACGCCGCCGCAACTTGGCGCCCGTCGAAATCTTGCGCGGCGATGGGAAGGACGGTTCCCAAGAATGCAGCGATCATGGCCGCTTTCGTCATAAGGACCTGCCGTACTCTCGCGGAAGAAGTATATAACATGCGGAGCGATCGAGCGCCGCGACGTTGAAGCAATTAAGCGGGACGAGTACCTCAGCTTCTCGCTTGCAGCAGAGTATTGCTGTGATCCCCCAAGCGCGAAATACAACCAAGCTTTTCGCGATTTTCTTGAGAGGCACGCAGAACCAGCGCGCGATAGGCGGACCCGGTGGGGTACCCGCTCAACAATGCAAAGACGCTCTTAGCGCTTATCGCGCGGCGCGATTACGCTTCTTGGCTGCGGTCATATTTTTTGCTGAAGTCTTACCACCTAGCGCTCCTGTCTCGCGTGCTATCTCGGCCATTGCGGCCCGAACGTCCGGCGGAATTCTAACACCCATGTCAAGATGGTGCACCTCACGGCTCGTGGTACGAGTCGATACGAAATAGCTTCGAAAGAGGCATCGACACCTTAGACCGTGAGATGTATTCTGTCGGTGGTTCTAATGTTCGATTAGTAAATGGAATCGAACACAGAGCGAAACGGGACCATGACGGGTTGCAGCCCGCCACGATCCCTAAACACCAAGTTGAGGAAGCAACGTGATGTTACTTCAGACAGTACCGCAACCAATCAACGGGAGATTTACGCGCGCGTGACGCCACCCGCTCGGGGCGTCCAACCCTATTCCCCAGGTGCGCGATAGTGCATTTTCACCTGGAGTGCCTTGTCAACCTCCTCGACTGTCAGGAGGGGGGGCGTTCGGACCCGGACTAAGCCCGTTGCGGAAGTCCCCAAGCTTATGGCGGCTGCCGTTACGTTATCGGGAAGATCCAAAATTATAACTACATCATCCGGGCCGAACGCGTAGTAGAATGCCTCCACCTTTCCACCAACCGCCTTGACGGCTGCTTGAACGTCGGCCCTCCGGCCAGATGCTGAATCTCCATCGAGGCCATGAAGGCCTCCCGTGGAATAAGAAGCATGGAACAAATATTTGGGCATTTCGATTCGATCCTCCTTCCCGTCGGCAGACCACGTGATCGCACGGGCTGTGCGTCTAAGGGTATCAAGGTACAATCGTGCCGAACGGTAGGCCCACCGCGTCTAGCGGCCGTACTCTTTCCGGTGCCGTTCGAGCAACTCCAGAGCAACATCGCGGTGGGCACGCGCCCCCTGAAATCTTACCCATCGGCTCACGTCGTGGACAAGGATCGCGGCGTAGCCAGGAGAACCACCTTCTACGTCAGAAATAAGCCGTCGTAAAGCACGGCTAGATGAATCGTGAGGCCGTTCTTTCCGGAATCGGTATAGGTTCGGACGATCTCCAGGTTGTACTCTCGCGCGTATCGGCGGATCGTGTCGGTCTGGTTGTCGATCGAGTATTGCTGAGATGCTCGGTGGACATCCGAACATATTTTTGCAGCGAGAGTCATTTTGGGTTTTAAGGGTAATTGTGGATCTTGCGCCATACTCGTCGCGTGTCCTTTCTGCACGTATCCTGCGAGGTAATGGACATCAACAAGATGCTCGCCGAGCTTCGCACCGAGCGGGAGAATCTCGAGCAGGCCAGCGTCACCTTTGAGCGACTCGCAGCCGGACGAGGCCAAACCCCGGCGCCGCCCGCCAACCGGAATGACGGCACTCAAGCGTCGCGGCCGGCCACCGGGAGCAAGAACAAGGCGAAGGCCCAACACCAACCACGATTTGAGCCAGTGATGTGTGTGTAAACGTCGACAGGCCTACACCGAACGCAAGAAAGCCCATGATCGAGAAGCGGGACATAAGTGCTTTCGCTTGATCAATCAAATCTTTCGACCCTCAACTCGCGGGGGGAACGTAGGGAAAGGTCGTCGATGGCTTCGAGGTGACCGACTCCTTGCCGATTCCAAGGCTCACGGGAGCATTCGCCGCAATCGAGAACATGACATCCGGCGCGTTGTCGGTCAGCGAGCGGCCGTTCCATTCCGCGAGTCCGAACACGGCCGGCGTGCCGACTTCGTAAGGGAGCATGTTAGGGAAGATCCGCTGTGCGAACTTCTCCCCGTAGGCGCACGGGTCCTGCGCGGTTCCGTTTGCGGCCACCACGCCCGCAATCGATTTGGCGACGGTAGCCCCATAAGTCGCGAAGTCGGTGGACGGGGATCGATCCCATCCCGACAGGTTCACGCGCGTCCCGTCCTGAAACGCATGACCCACCGCGTGCAGCACGTCGGGCTCGATCCAAAACGGGTCACCGGCTTTGTCTGCCCAGACGGGCAGCCCGGTTGGCGTGGTAACCGTCTCGCCGGTGGTTCCCCGTGCGACGATGACGCCGGGAGCATCCGGCTTCACGGCATCCGCACCCTTGATACAGCGGACAACGTAGCGCTGCTTCCCCTGCGCGTCCCGATCGTCGAAGGTGATTCGGTAAGTCAGATCTTCGACGGCGTCGGCATCGAGATCGACCTTGAATTCGTACATGCCTTCCGGATGGTAGCCAGGCACCGGAATGGTGCCAAAAATGGAGTGGCACAAATCGATCACGAATACCGTGCCTGTTTCGCCGCGAAACACATAGAGGTCCGTGATGTCGAGACGGATGTCTTGCCGAGCAATGGGTGAGTCGAGATGATGGGACATGCTTTCTTCGGTCAAGCATTGCAGTCCAACAGCCACCGTGCCGCCGGCTCGAATGATCACGTAATCCTTAGGGCAGCAAACAAATCCGGGGCAAGGACGCGAACGTCGCGAATCCATGAATGTCCGCATACGGGCGCTCGCGTCGAGCGACGGCCCCGATCACGAGTGCGCTGGCCCGTTAACAGCCTGCCGTTTACTTGGCGCCGATCTTCCCTGTTCTTCGGGAGATCCTTCCGCGAGATCGCCTCTGCCAGCGCGTTAAATCTACTAAAATTTAGGCTGCTTGAGCGTCTTACATTCGTGACGAGTTCATCCACTCTCCCACCCGGGCGCCAGGCGCCCGATGCCGGCGCAGGCTACACCGCCGCCCTGGCGGCCGCCTCCACGGTGTTCTTTATGTGGGGGTTCGTCACCGTTCTGAACGACATTCTGGCGCCGCATCTCAAGGCCATTTTTCAGCTCAATTATGCCCAAACGATGCTGATCCAGTTCACCTTCTTTTCGGCTTACTTCCTGCTCTCCCTGCCTGCGGCGAAGATCCTTTCGGCCATTGGATATCACAAGGCGATCGTGCTCGGGCTCGCGGTGATGAGCGTCGGGGCCTTACTGTTCGTTCCGGCGGCGACCACCTCATCGTACGGCTTGTTTCTAGCCGGACTTTATGTGCTGGCTTCCGGAATCACGCTGCTGCAGGTGTCGGCGAATCCATACGTGGCGGCTCTGGGCCCACCCGACAAATCGTCCAGCCGTCTGAATCTGGTGCAGGCGCTCAACTCGCTCGGAACTACCATTGGGCCTTGGATCGGCGGCTTTCTGATTCTCTCGGGCGCACGCAGTGAAGCCGCTAGCGTGAAACTGCCCTACCTGGGAATCGCCGTGCTTCTCGCTCTACTGGCGATTGCGATCGCGCGTTTTCCATTTCCAACCATCACCCAGATCGAGGACCCCAGCCATCACGCCGCGTCCACCGGCGACAGCGTCTGGCGGCACAGGAATCTGGTGTTCGGCGCCGTTGGCATCTTCGTCTACGTCGGCGCGGAAGTGGCGATCGGCAGCTTTCTGGTGAGCTATTTCATGCAGCCGGACATCGGTGGATTCACCGCGCAGGCCGCCTCGCGATACGTGTCGCTTTACTGGGGCGGCGCCATGGTGGGACGCTTCCTGGGTGCGGCGCTGCTGCGCTCCATCCCCACGGGTCCAGCAGTGGGTGTCGCTGCGATCGCCGCCGGGCTGCTGGTCAGCACTTCCATTTTCACCACCGGAAGCGTCGCTATGTGGAGCATTCTTGCCGTCGGACTGTTCAACTCCATTCTGTTCCCGAGCATCTTTACCCTCGGAATTGCGGGCTTAGGCAAGCTGACGGGCAAGGGGTCCGGAATTTTGATCGCGGCCATCGTCGGCGGAGCCATAATTCCCCTGGCACAAGGCGCTTTGGCCGACCATATCGGACTGCACATTGCGTTCGTTCTGCCAGTGGTGTGCTATCTCTATATCGTATTCTACGGTTTTGTCGGCTCCGTACGTCGCGAATAAAGGAATCGTCGCATGAATCCACACGAGAAGGCTTTCGTCGAAGCCTTCATCCCTCCTCACCGGCAGGAGAGATTCATGGCCGCCTTAGCGAATCCCAAGAAGCGAGATGTCTTTAAACGAGAGCTCAATCACCCCAAACCGGGTTTTCTCATCGACAAATACATCGAACAAATAGTCCCATCGCAGCAATTCACACGGTTTCTGGCGCCAAAACTCAGAGGCATGGGTGCGCCAGATGATTGCTGGGTATTTGGAAACTATATTGATGGCAGAGCGATGAAGTTGGAGGAGGCGCTAGGCGAGCTGAACGGGATGGGAACGGGCACTATCGTTTCCTGTTTGCCAGGAGAGCTAGCCTATTTCGAAAGCGAAGACGAGCGAGTAATTCTGCACAAGCCACGGGGGGTCACGAGACGAGTTCCATAACCGTCGACCTCCTGCATGCTAGCATTGGAAGTTGTCAGGCTCCGGGCTTCGTGCAATGGATGGCTGTGAACCCCGCCAGGTCCGGAAGGAAGCAACGGTAATAGTTTAATCCGTGTGCCGCGGATCACCCGGGGTCTGGCATACTCCGCTTAATTCCTCATGTACCAGGTCATCGCCAGGAAATACAGGCCGCAAGCGTTTGCGGAGCTGATCGGCCAGGAGCACGTCCGCACCACGCTCGAAAATGCCATCGCGCAACGGCGCATCGCTCACGGCTACATCTTTTCGGGCCAGCGCGGGACGGGCAAGACCACGGTGGCCCGCATTTTGGCGCGCTGCTTGAACTGCATTAACGGGCCAACGGCCGAGCCGTGCGGTGTCTGCGCCAGTTGTCTCGAGATTGCGGCCGGCAATTCGCCCGATGTCATCGAGATCGACGCGGCCTCCAATCGCGGCATCAACGAAATGCGCGAGTTGCGCGAAAACGTGCGCTATCGGCCGGCGCGCGACCGCTACAAGGTTTTCATCGTCGATGAAGCGCATCAGATCACCAGCGAAGCGTTCAATGCTCTATTGAAGACGTTGGAGGAGCCGCCCGAATGGGCCGTGTTCATCTTGTGCACCACCGAGGTTCACAAGATCCCGACCACCATCGCCTCGCGCTGCCAGCAGTTCAGCTTCCGCTCCGTCGATTTCGCCGAAGTGGTGAAGCGCATGGAGGAAATTTGCGCCAAGGAAGGGATCGAGACGACGCCCGAAGTGCTTAGTGTGCTGGCGCAAGCGGGCGAGGGCAGCGTGCGCGATTCCTTGTCGGCGCTCGATCAGGCCATCGCTTGTTGCGGCTCGAAGCTGGACGCCGTCGAAGTGCGCGGCATGCTCGGAATGTTTTCGCTCGACTCGCTGGGCGAAGTAACCGCCGCGCTCACGGCGGAGGACTCGCGGCGCATGCTGGATTTAGTGCTGGAGCTGGAGCGCAACGGGCGTAGCCTGCAACATTTCTGCCGCGAGCTAGCGCGCTACTTCCGGAATCTTCTAGTCGCGAAGGTGGCGGGCGCGAATACGAAACTGATCGCCGCGTCGGCGCACGAGCAGGAGCGGTTAGCCGAGATAGCGAAAGGGTTTTCGGAAGACGACCTCACGCGTTACTTGCAATTGACGCTAGATCTCTTCAAAGACTTGCAATTCTCTCTGCAACCCCGTCTGCACCTGGAGATTGGGCTTTTGCGATTGATTCAGGCGGGCAAGCTCGTCTCAATTGAGGAGGCGATCGCCGATCTGGGTGGTGGTGGTTCAACGCCAGCGCCCAACCGAAAACCGTCTAGTTCGCCGCCAATAGCTAAGAGCCAACCGCCAATCGCGAAGAGCGAGCCGGCCCCGGCGAACTCGTCCACCGGTCCCTGGAAGGATCGTCTCTACGCCGCCGCAACCGAACTCGGCATGCCAACCACCGCTGATGCCGTGGAGCACTCCGAAGTTCAGGAATCCAATGGCAAGTTGTTATTTGTAACGCACGAAGACTACCGGCTCTTGATGAACGAAAAAGATATTCTGAAGATCGTGCAGAAGGTTGCTGGGCGGCCGATGCGGTTTGAAATCACGTTTGGAACGCCCCAAGCGCAGGCCACACCTGTCGAAAAGAAGATTGATGACGTCTCCGAACGCGCGCTCGCCGATCCTGTCGTCCGTCGGTTTCAAGAGGTGTTCCCCGACGCGCAGGTTCGCACGGTGCGTAATCTAAAAGGATAAGGCTATGAAACTTCCCGGAAACATGCAGGCCATGATGCAGAAGGCCGAGCAGATGCAGAAGAAGATGCAGGAGGAGATCGCGCTGATTCGCGTGGATGCCTCGGCCGGCGGCGGCATGGTGACCGTGCACATGGACGGCAAGAAGAACGTAACCGCGGTGAAGATCGACGCCGAGGTGGCCGGCGACGTCGAGATGCTCCAGGACATGGTGATGGCGGCGTTCAACGAGGCATCCAAGAAAGTGGATGAAGCATCGCAGGAAAAGATGAGCGGCTTGCTGGGCGGTCTCGGCCTTCCGCCCGGAATGTTCTAGACGCTTCTAGGAAACTCGCCGCCTCGATGCCCGATTTTGCCGAACCCCTCGCGCGTCTGATTCAGGAGTTTAAACGCCTGCCTGGAATCGGGCAGAAATCGGCGCAGCGGCTCGCATTTCACGTGCTGCGCAACGAGCGCGAGAACGCCGAACGGCTGGCGCAAGCTTTAGTCGATGTAAAAGACAAGCTCGGCATCTGCGCGGTCTGCAATAACATCAGCGATGGGGAGCTGTGCAATTTCTGCCGCGATCCGCATCGCGATCGTTCGGTGATTTGCGTGGTGGAGGAGCCGCATAACGTTCTGCCCATCGAGACCACGCGCCAGTTTAACGGCCTATATCACGTGTTGCATGGCTCCATTTCACCGTTGCGCGGCATCGGCCCGGAACAGTTGCGCATCGCGAGTTTGATCGAGCGCATGCATTCCGGTGAGGTGAAGGAACTGATCGTCGCCACCAATCCAACTGTCGAAGGCGAAGCGACGGCTGTGTACCTTTCGCGCCTCATGAAACCGCTGGGAGTGAAGGTGACGCGCATCGCGATGGGCATCCCGGTGGGCAGCGACCTGGAGTTCGCCGATGAGGTGACGATGGGAAAGTCGCTCGAGAACCGCCGGGAAATGTGATTGGCCTAACGGATCTAAGCTTCCTTCAGCTTCGAAGCGCTCCAGCATTTCTTAAAGGCCAGGATCTCATCGCCATCGTAAAAGTGTTGCACGATAGGTTCGCTGTAAATCGCGTCCAGCATATCGGCGGGCAACCAGAATTGGCGGCGCACTTCCGCGGAGAGCTCGCGCGAGCGGCGGGTGGAATTGGTGTTGACGGCTGGAAATGAAGTCAGCTTAGTTTCCAGAAAAGCGCTCGCTTGCTCCAGCAGGCGAGAATAGCCATGCGCTTCTGGCAGCATATCCTCGACGCGATAGATAAAGATGTCGGTCTCCGGCGTGCTGATTCGCTGCATCGCGTCTTGTCTCTGAAACGTTCCTTCCAGGACGTCGATTCCGAAAGCGGCGCCCAGCTCGTCGGGGAACCAACTCCGGAATGCATCGGTTAGATACCATAACAGCCACTCGAAGGTCTGGTCCGGTTCTCTGCGTTCCAGCACCCATCTCCAGTTTTCCTGCAACGACTCGACAACATATTCAAGAGAGACCGCGACGCGGGGGCTGAGCGGCCGGGAGACATGTCCGAAAAAATCCGCCATAAAAGTGATGATGGAAATGGAACGCGCTACCGGATCCCGCATTCCAGAGACTATCTTGGTATTTTGTTGTCTCCGCCGGGCCGAGTCTATTTGTTTCCAGCCGGAGGCGCCGGCGCGCAGAATATTCCTGGGAAGCAACATGTTGTAAATCGTTTGTCGGTCGGCTGGCAAATCGAGTATGGCCTGAATTCGTTCTCGATTGCGGGGCACTACATAATGGCAATGAACGGGAGGTTCGTTTTCGGTTGCTAGCGGAGACTTCGCCGCCACTTCCCAACTGCGAGAGGCGACCTTGGCCATTTGATAGATCAGAATCATCCGCTTGCCGGCTGTTTTTTCGGTCCATCGATATCGGCGACCAGCATTGCAACGGTCTGCTCGAACGATTCGCACTGCAGGAACCGCGCCGGGTCGATCTCGACACCGAAAGCCTCTTCGAGTTCGCCCGCCATCAAAACCCCGTCCACCGAATCGAGCCCGTATGTGCCAAGCCCTTTCTCGAAGTCGATGGATTCCGGCGCCACGCCCAGACGCTTGGACAAGTGCGCTCGAACCCATTCCGATACTCGTTGCTCGGTGCTCACAGGTTTCTGAAATCGGCTTGCAACCGTATTAATGGCGCAATGTTGGTGCGGTCGGTCCAGGCCGGCACCTGCGGGGAAAGCTGAATGCGAGGCCTCTGAAGGAGCTTCCTGACGGCAGTTTCGACTTCAAAAGTCGCAAGCTGAGCGCCGATGCAGCGATAAGGGCCGGCGGCGAATACCAGCGTCTCCGGTCCCGAGCGATCGAGTCTGGGCTCGTCCGGATTAGGAAAATCCGCCGGATCGCGATTGGCTGCGCCTAACATGAGAATGATCGGCTGGCCCGCGCGGATAGACCGGTCTGCCACTCGAAAATCGACACGCATTTGCCTCCCCACATACTGAACCGGGGATACCAATCTTAGCAATTCGCGCGCCGCCAATGGAACCCGGGAAGGGTCGCCGGCAAGGTGGGCGCGCAGCTCGGGGCGTCGCAGTAGGATGAGAGCGGATTCCGAAATCGCGGCCGCCGTCGATTCCTCCGCCGCAATGAAAAAGAAGGTGCAATATCCCGCCAACTCTTGGTCGCTGCACCGCAGCTGTTTGTCAGCCAGTTCCACCATGAGCGATATGCCGTCATCCCGCCGCTCGCGCCGTCTCCAGTCGATCAATCGCTCGAAGTACTCGAGCGACGCCGCAGCGGACTTGTTCAACTTGATGAGCGTATTTACGGACGGAACGGTTCGTTCAAACATGATGATGAGATCGGCGGCCAAGCGGCTCAGCTCCGGGAGATCCTCCTCGGGCACACCGAGGAATGAGCCGATGACGAAAAGCGCCAACGCTTTGCCATAACCGGCGACCAGATCGATAGAGCCGTCCCGCTCTCCGCCGTCCAGTAGCAGATCCGCGCGCCGTTCCAGTAGCTCCGGCAGATTCATGCGCCGAATTCCGCCGAGAGCGTGGGCCAGCATCCGGCGGACGGCGTCATGATGTGGCCCACGTGTGAACAAGGAAACCGAGGACCAGAAGCGAATAAGACTGGATAAGTCCAGGTTCCCGCGCTGGCTGAACGATTCCAGGAACGAGATGCCGTCCAGGGCGAGCGCGTCCGGATGGCGGAGAATTGCGCTGACATCGGCGTAACGCGTCAAAATCCAGGCCGAGTAGGCGGAACTCCAGTAGATCGGCGCCTGGTCGCGCAATTCCGCATAGATCTGATGGCGATTCGCCGGGCTTAATTCACGCACCGGGTCGAAAGACGATTCCGGCATCAGACGGACTCGTGCGCGCGGGATCGCCAACGGCCGAGTGCGGGATGGTCGATGGATGGAAGCCCGCGCAAATCGCCGGCCAAATAAAGTTGCTTGCAGAGATGCCGCTGTATCTTCCCGCTGGTGGTTCGAGGGAGCGCTCCGGGCCGCAAGAGCACCAGATCGTACATCGTCAGTCCGAAGCGGCGATTCACGGCCGAAACGATCTCACCCACTAAAAAATTCACGTCGACGTTCCCCAAAGCGGCACGCTCGATTTCCAACGCTAGCGCGACGGCTTCGCCGTTCTCATGGTCGATGGAAAACGCCCCGGCCCCGACTGCCGAGAGCGAGGGATGGCTGTCGCAAGCCTCCGCTTCAATATCGAGGGGATCGTAGTTGACGCCTCGGATCACGATGGTTTCTTTGCGCCGCCCAGTCACCACAAGACCGTCCGGGCTCAGAAATCCCAGATCGCCGGTGCGCAGCCAAGATCCCGATTCGGCCTCGGCGGCCAGCGTGGCCTGAAAGGTCGCTCTTGTTTCCTCCGGGCGATTCCAGTAGCCAGCCGCAACGCTGGGGCCCTGAAGCCAAATCTCGCCCGAATCGCCAGGAGGCAGGCGGCGGCATGAGACCGGATCGACAACCGCAACCCGATGCTCTTCCCAAGGACGCCCGCAACAAGCGAACTGCCGGGGTGATTCGTCGCGGCGCACGGCCGCGGGACTAGGGGTTATTAGGCCTGTTCCGGGAGGCGAAGACGTCGCAAGAAGCGTCGTCTCGGCGAGACCATAGGCGGGCATGAGCGCCTTCGGATCGAAACCGGCTGGACCAAATGTCGCGATGAATTTTTCCAACATCCGAGGCCGAATCGTTTCGCCGCCACAAACCGCCACTCGCCAACTGGAAAGGTCGAGGTCCGAATCCCGTTCAGGAACGTACTGGCGAGCGCACAGATCGTAGGCGAAGCAGGGCGCGCCGGTCAAACTTGCGCGGTAGCGGTGGATTGCTTTCAACCACCGGATGGGCCTTTGCATGAAGGAAAGCGGCGGCATGAGAGCGAAGAAAGACCCGGCATAAATGGGATGGAGGATACTGCCCATGAGCCCCATGTCGTGATACAGGGGCAGCCAACTGACCCCGATGTCTTCCGCGCCGCTCTGGAACGCTTGGGTCAGAACGCGCTGATTATGCATCAGATTGGAGTGCGTGAGCATAACCCCTCGCGGGGTGCCGGTGGAACCGGAGGTATATTGCAGCAGTGCCAGATCCTCAGGTTTGACGCGCTCAGGCTGGCAAATACCTGTGTCTGCGATCTCGTCGGTGGCGATGGAAAGCACGCCGGGAATCTGCAGCGGTGCGATAGCGCCCGGTCTTTCGGTTTGTTTGCAGATAATCGACCGCAGCGACAATACCGCCGCGGCCTGGGCATCCTCCACTATGGTATGGATACGCAGCGCGGAATTGCGGTAGCCAGCCGCGGGGGCCGGAACGGCAATCGCGCCGGCATGGAAACAGCCAAAAAGCGCTGCCACGAATTCGAGGCAGGAGGGATAAGCCAGGATGACGCGCTGGCCGCCGAGCCCATTTTGTTGCAAGACCTGAGCGATGGCTTGCGCTCGACAATTTAGCTGGCCGAAGGTAAACGACTGGGTCTCGCGCTCGCCATGTTCAAGGAACAGGAAGACCCGTTTATCGGGCCGGTGCGCGGCCTGCCAACTCAGGGCCTCGCCGATTGTCGCTGCGTCTGGATTTTGCACGGTTCACTCGGCGTGGCTGTATTGCGGGGTGGCGGAAGTGGAGATCTGCGCGTGGAGCTCCGGCGACACCGTTCCTTTGGCAACGAACTCTCGGAGCAGCGGCTCAAGCAGACCGCGCACCAGCAGGTCCTTCACCGGATCGTCAGAATCCGGAATACCGGTGATCGTGATGCCAGGAACATCCGCCAGCGAACTCAAGCCACAGGCGTCGACGGTGAAGTGTTCGCCGAAGACCAGGTCCACCTTGGGCAGCGCGGCCGTTTCATGATAAAGAACATGAATGGTCTTGTAGCCGGGTGGCAGGCGCTCCCGAATGCCGGTCAGCCGTGTTCTCTCGTGGGGCTGCAAAATATCATCCACCGTCCCAATCTTAGGGCCCAGGCCTAGCACGGCCTGCGCATTCAGAGACAAACCAAAGCGAAGCGCCGCGTAACATCCGACGCAGCTGCCCACGATCAAAATACGTTTTGCGCCGTGTTGTTTGGCGAGTGCGCGAAAGCCATCAACTGTCGATTGGAAATCGTCGCCCAGTCCCACCACGCCCTGCGTGTACCATTCCTGTTGAAGGTCCCGGCAGTATACGATGCTCACTCCCGTTTTTCGTAGAATTTTGTGCAGGAGTGAAAAAGTGATCGAAACGCGATTATTTGTTCCGCCGAATACGATCAGGAGAGTATCGGTTTTCGGGACCGGTATTTCGATAAATCCCCGCAGAGATTCCAGTTGATTTTCAGCCGGATCAACGTCGCCTGACGCGGTAAGGGGTTGGGCGAGGCCGGATCGCTCGATCTGGCGAACGGCCATAAGAAACCTACGGGCATCGGGGAGGCTCGCTTCCAGCCTCAGGAGGGCGGGACGGGCGACCTCGGTTAACCCGTACTTGATGAGAATTTCCACCGCCTCCATTTGGGAGCGGACGGATGCGCTGGCGGAACGAGCGACCGCTACGGCGTCTTCTAGTTCCGCTTTCCAATCGTAGCCGTCTTGTGCCGCCTTCAGTCGCCGGATCTCCTGCTTCAGACGGAAATCCAGCGGTGCCGCAGCCGCTGCTTCCTCGAACCAGGCACGCGCGGACTGTGTATCGCCTCGCCCTTTTGCGGTGTCGGCCAATCCGATCATGGCCTCGACATTACCTGGCGAGTCTTCCAGAATGCTTTTGTAGTTTCGCTCGGCGTCGTCCCATCGAGAGAGGCCACAAAATGCGCGGCCAAGATCAATGCGAACTTGGATGTTCTTTGGATCGGACTTCGCCGCGGCGCGCAGATGCTCTAATGCGCCAGCCCAATCGTACCTTTTCAGGGCCATGGCGCCAAGAGCCTTGAGCGCCTGGGGGTGGTCCGGCGCTTGCGCGATCACGCGTTGATAGACTGCTTCCGCCTCCAGGTATCGGTGCATGAGTTCGAGAAGTCTGGCCAGCGCGATGCGCGGTTGAAGATCGAGCGGGTTGAACTCGGAAGCCGTTCTAAAGTGCTCGAGCGCGGCCTCGTCGTCGCCGCGTTTACGGGCGATCCAGCCCAAACCAAGATGCGATTGCAGA
>JBKQHJ010000023.1:0-79623 GCA_052148835.1 Bryobacteraceae bacterium | reverse complement strand
GGTTGCCGCACTTGCACTCCCAGTTGCCGATCGCATAATCGACGAACTCGAGCTGGCTCAGCCCGCGGAAGTCGGAGATCGGAAATACGGAGTTGAACACGCTCTGCAGGCCGGTATCTTCCCGCTCGCCGGGAAGCAGGTCCATCTGCAAGAACCGCTCGTATGATTTCTTCTGAACTTCAATCAGATTGGGAATCGGGATGGAAGTTTTGATGCGTGAGAAATCCATTCGCTCGCGCGTTGCAACGTTAGCCAGATTTTCCATTTTTTACTCCTAAGCGCCGATGGTCTTACGAATCATTCTTAAGAACAGCATCGAAAGAACCAACATCGAAGAACAAAAAACCGCCGCGCCTTCCCGCCTCGGCTCAAGGACGCCTCGGCCCGGATCGTGAGCCAGCGAGGTTAAGGGAAAGTCGAAAACAGCGGGACACTAGACAACCGGCAGCGGAAGACCGTAGCCATACACGTCGAGCGGGGCAAAAATGAGCATGGCAAAGCCATGTGCCCACCCCACGAGCAGGCACACCAAAACCAAAGGATGTTTGGTTCACAAGAGCAAGAATCCGGGTCGGTCTCCGGCCAGTAACAATCTAACTTTACCAGACCAATCTAACCTTCGTCAAATCGGCCCCGTGTGTGGGAATGGCGGCGAGCCGCTGGCCTCGGGTGCTCGGCCAACGTACACCAACAATCCCAATAACTTGCAGCGCTAAACGATTTAGGGCCGTTACTTGACTTCGACCGTCGCCCCGGCGTCGGTGAACTTCTTCCGGATGGTCTCGGCTTCTTCCTTATTGACGCCCTCTTTGATCGGCTTGGGCGCACCGTCCACCAGGTCCTTGGCTTCTTTGAGGCCCAGGTTGGTGACTTCGCGAACCGCTTTGATGACGTTGATCTTGTTCGCGCCAGCCGCCGTCAGGATCACGTTGAATTCAGTCTTTTCTTCCGCCGCCGGCGCAGCCGCCGCTCCACCGCCGCCCGCCGGAGCCGCCGCCACGGTAGCCGCCGCAGCCGAGACGCCCAGCTTTTCTTCGAGCAATTTTACGAGCTGCGATGCCTCAAGCAGCGTCAGCCCCTGAATCTGTTCCGCAATTGCGTTGATGTCCGCCATGATCTTCTCTTTTTACTCCCTTATGCAAATCTGCTTATTGTGAAAACTTGTTTTCCTTCACCGCCTGATCGACCACCACCGCAAGGTTGCGCCCCACGCCGTTAATCGAGGTAACCAACCGTTGCGCCGATGCCTGAATCAGGAAAAGAACTTTCGCCAAAATCTCTTCGCGCGAGGGCAGCAAGGCCAGCTCTTGAATCGACTTGACGTCGACCGCTCGGCCCTCCACCAAACCCGCCTTGAACGTGAACGTCGGATTGGCCTTGGCGTAGCCCGTCAGCGCCTTGGCCAAAGCCACCGGATCTTTGCTCGTGTAAGCCATCGACGTCATGCCCACCAGCTTGCTCATGATGTCTTCGGCCGGCGTGCCTTGCGATGCCTTCTCGGCCAGGTTGTTTTTCACGACCTTGTAGTTGCCGCCGGCGCCGCGAATAGTTTTGCGTAGCTCAAAATCCTGCTGCACCGTGAGCTTTTCAAAGCCGGTGACGAAAATGTTCTGCGCGGCTTCGAAGTCCTTCTTCAGCGCTTCGAGATCTTTTTCTTTGTCCGATTTCTTCTTCATGATGGGTACCTCTCAGATCTGTTTGGCGTTGAATGACGTGACGTCCAGATGGACGCCCGGGCCCATGGTGGAACAGATGGTCACGCTCTTGACGTACTTGCCCTTGGCCGCCGCCGGCTTGGCCTTGATCACCGCCTGGATCAGGCTGTCTGCGTTTTCAGTAAGCTTGGCGGTATCAAAACTTACCTTGCCGCACGGCACATGGATGACGCCGGTTTTATCGACGCGAAATTCCACTTTGCCGGCTTTCACTTCCCTCACCGCGGTCGCGATATCGTTGGTCACGGTGCCGGTCTTGGGATTGGGCATCAGGCCGCGCGGGCCCAGCACCTTGCCGAGGCGCCCCACCGACCGCATCATGTCCGGCGTGGCGATAACGGCGTCAAAATCCGTCCAGCCTTCGCCTTGGATCTTGGCGACCATGTCTTCGCCGCCCACGTAATCGGCTCCAGCTTCGGTGGCTTCACGCTGCTTGTCGCCCGAGGCGATCACCAGCACCTTCTTCGATTTACCCAGACCGTTCGGCAGCACCACGGTGCCGCGCACCATCTGGTCGGCGTGCTTGGGATCGACGCCCAGGCGCATGTGCAGCTCCACCGTCTCGTCGAATTTTGCGAACTTGATCTTCTGGACTAGCGGAACGGCTTCGTTCAGGCTGTAGGGGCGGGACTCGACTTGATCAGACGCAGCTTTAAACTTCTTACCTTGCTTCGGCATACTCCCTCATTGGTGCAGACGGCAGAGACACTCGTTAAAGACCCCTGCCTCCCACTGAGACGTTAAAATGTTTCGCGGTTTGAACGCTCCAATTAGGTTACCAAAGGCGTGGCCGTTTGTCCACAAGCATCCGGGTGGCCGATAATCGACTTAGGGACGAACGCGAGGCGATGCGCCGCTGGGTCGAGACCTGGAAGGAAGCCGGTCCGGCCCTGGAAGCGGTCCGGCGGAGAGAGGTCAAGGAACTCGACACGCTCGAAACCATTGCCTGCCTGGAAGGTGCCTTCAACTATGCCGTGCGTAACGTCCCTCCGCATCCGTCCTCTGGACTGGTCGAATTGCACCAATGGCTGGCCAAGCTGCCTAGATGAACGAGCTCTTTGACGCTGCCCGGCAGCTTCAGCAATTCTGCGACTCGCAGGGCTGGCGATCCTGCTTCATCGGGGGACTTGCGGTCCTCGGGTGAGGCGAGCCACCCACTGGCAAATGAAAAGCCCGATGAACACCGATAGCCATTTTGGGTTTGATCCGCGTTTATCTGTGTTTTATCTGCGGCAGATGTTGGCTTCACGCGTCCTCCGGGGCGGTCAAAACCAAGTGCGCCGCGAAAAGATCCTCAACCGCCAGCCCCAGCGATTTGAAGACGGTAATCTCACGGTCGTTCCGCCTAACCGGCAGCTCACCGAGCTCCGCCGCGATGTGCTCCGCCGTCCAAAGCCCCTCGGCGATCCCCATCACCACGTCGCCCGCTTCCTGAAGCGCCGCGGCCCGCGAGTCGACCACTAGCCGGGCGCGCGCGACCAGCGCCGGATCGAGCTCTCGTTGCCATGGCCGGCAGGCTCCCACCCCAATGACGTGCGTTCCCTCATCCACCCACTCGCTCCTGATTACAGGCGTCGGCGAGGCTGTCACCACCGCGACCACGTCCGCACCGCGCACCACTGCTTCGGCATTTTCCATGGCGCGCGCCCCAGTTTCGGCGGCGAATTGACGGAGACGCTCCGCATTCGGACTCCACGCACGAACTTCGCGAAAACCCCGCACCAGCTTAAGAGCGTCGAGATGGCTGCGAGCCTGAACGCCCGAGCCGAGAATCCCCAGCACCCGCGCGTCACTGCGCGCCAGACACCGCGCCGAGACAGCTGAAACCGCGGCGGTCCGAACTTCGGTGATGTAGCGTCCGTCGAGAATGGCCTCAGCAACGCCCGTCGCCGGGTGGAGCATCACGATGATCGCCTGGTGCGTATCGAGGCCCCGCGCACTATTCCCGGGACAGACGGTCACCAATTTCGCGCCGAGCGCCGGAAGCGCAGGCACGTACGAAGGCATCATCCCGAAAAATGAAGGCCCCGGGCCAAAAAACGACGGCTCCGGGCCAAACTCCAGCACCGAGCGCACCGGCTGCCGCACCCGCCCGGCTGAGAATTCCACCAGGGCGCGTTCCATGGCCTCGATTAGATCGGGCAGGCGCAACCGCGCACGCACGGCCGCTTCGTCGAAGAATTTTGGGGTCATCGCGAGTGGCTCAGGGATTCATACCTGGGGCAGCATGGACTTCGACACTCCCATCCGGGAAATCGGCATGCCTTAAGGCAGCAAACGCGTGTTACACTGGCTCGCCATAATGGGAGGAAAGTGACGGAGGAAAAGTGATGGGCCGAATCATTGAACCTACACGCCGTCAGGCCCTGGCAGTGGCACGGCCACCCTTGGCGCTCCATTTCTCAACCGCGTCCAATTCCGCCTGTTCGCCCGGGAAACGCGCGAGTATTCCGAGCGCGCCGTTCGCCTGGTACGCGAATCGCTGGTGATCGACATGCTGAACCAGTTCCTTTATCGTACAGGACCAGCATGAGGAGTTGCACGGCTGGCTAGCAGTTTCGTCGCACAGTATCCCGACTGGCTGCCGCGGATCGGCGTGGGCGCCGATTTCCTAAAGGCTAGGCATCGCGGCTTACGGAGTTTTGTGCCCTGGACAGCTTTTACCGCGTATTCCGGTTCTACCCGAGCGCTTTCCTGGATTCAGTACAAGGAAAGAGGGATTTAATCCCGTCAGGTGACCGGCCGTCTTCACCTGTAGAGTCGGTCATGCGGAAGGCGTTCTCAGCCGTTGAACCAGCGGTGCCTTGCATCTTTAATCGTCTTGCGGCCAACATTTTTCGTTCCGCCTCCGCGACCAGCATCCCAGGTGTATCACCATTCCAGGGAAAGGTGACTACACCCACGCTGAGCGATAAAAGGTCGGCGGCCCAGAGCTCCAGACCCGCAGCTCGGACCAAATGCTTCAAAGTGCTGATCCGAGCATCGATCGCGTCCAGAGACGAATCCGGAAGCACAAACACAAAATCTTCTCCGGCCCGCCGGGCGAGGTGATCGACTTCCAGGCAGCTCCGGCGAAAACCGCGGGCAACGAACTCAAGAGCGTTCTCAGCAGCAACTCGTCCAAAGGATTCGTGAACGTCGCCCATTCCTTCCAGACCGCAGAATAGGATCGTCAGAGTCGAGGCAGTGCCCCTCCGCTTCGAAATTTCGGCCTCCAGGTTCGAGAACAGCGCCCTGGCATTTGGCAAGCCTGTGACCGCATCCACGTTCCCAGGGGTCTTGGTGCCTTCTTGGTCCCAAAAACTCTCGATTCCAAGTGAGATGCGGTCGCTCACCTTCAACAAATCCTCCATAGCTTCATGAGAGAAGGAATCCTTCTCTGCCCGGTAGAGCGCCAGCACGCCGATGTTTGCCGAAGTGGTGTGCAGCGGAACGGCGAGCACTGAATTGAGCGCGCTCGAGCGGTTCGGGCCGATACAAAATCCGGGTTCCACCGCAGGGTTGCCATTCAGGATGGGCTTGTGGTTTTCGGCCACCCAGCCGACCACCCCTTCGCCCAGACCGACGCGAAGGGATGTCAATAGTTTGAGATTTTCGCCGTGCACGTATCTAGGCACAAGTGTATTGCCCTCCAGCAGGTACACGGCAACAGCATCATTGGGGATGAGCGCGCTTACACGCGAACACATGACGCCCATCGTTTCCACCAAACTAAGGGACATCCCAACCCTGCCATTGCGTTCAACAAATGCATTTAGTGTCTTCCACTTCTTTGCATCAACGGTCAAGGCATTCTGGAGGCTGAGCACATCGCTCCCATTTCCACCAGCGGCAGCCTCAAAGCCCGCGTCCGGTGCGGTGCCGCGCTCGACTTTTGCATGCGTGGACAGTTTCGAATGCGGGCGTGAAGGTTGAACCTGGGCTAGCTCCTCAAGTTCCATATAGCGCCGGCCGAGTAACTCCACGATTTGGGGATCGAAACTCTTTCCAGTTTCGTGGGACACTACCGCCATTGCTTCTGCCAGGGGAAGGGCCTTGCGGTACTGGCGGTCCGAAGCCAGTGCGTCGAAACAATCCACCACGGAAAGAATCCGGGCACCAATGGGAATCTGATCGCCTTGTAAACCGAGCGGATATCCCGATCCATCCCATTTTTCATGGTGGGCTCGTACGATGGGCGCTACCGGATAGGGGAATTCGATGCGCTCGATGATCTCGGCGCCGACGATCGGGTGAATCTTCATTCTCTCGAACTCTTCGGGAGTCAACCGGCCGGGTTTCGAAATGATGTAATCTGGAACCGCGATTTTGCCGATATCGTGGAGAATCGAGGCAGCCTGCAACGCCAGCTTATCGTCTTGCGACAAACCCAGATCTTGGGAAAGCTCTCTGGAATAGATCTGAACCCGCTTCAGGTGATCGGCGGTGGTCTGATCTTTTGCTTCGATTGCGAGTGCTAGGGTCTCGATGGTGCGCAAATGGAGCGCGGCCATTGTCTCCGCCGTCCGTTTCTCCTCTTCCAGTTGCCGTAGGTGCAGCGAGTACGAGCGATAAATGATGAAAATCATCGGCAGCGCGGCTAGAGCGATTTCCCAATTGAACTTAGTCACATAGCTCATGGAAGCGGCTATCGAGGCGCCAAGCAGATAATAAGGAAACGACCAGAAATAGGAGCTTTTCCAGGTCGAGATGACGGATTTATGCTCCGTCGCCGCAATCACGCCCGAAACCGAGATGGTGTTGACAAGGAAGTAAGCACAGCTCGCCGCAATGATCGAGACTACTAGGCTAAAGCGAGTCAATGACGCATGGTACGCCGCATATGCCACGGCGGCGGCGGCGATCACCAAACTCGTATTGAATGAAAGGTGAACGAGGTCGGGCCGCTCTTTCGCCTTCCAGAGGCACTGGACTAAGGCGGAAACCGCTCCAATATAAATAACTTCACCGAACGAGCACTGGACAACACTACACAGTACAACTACAAGGCCCACTGACATCGTGCCGGTGACGCCCGGGAGTCTCACCTTCATGCCCGATGCCAGCGCCGTTAGAAGAAAATAGGCGAGAAAGCGAATATAATCTGACGATGTCCAGTGGAGCGTGGCACCGAGCAAGAGGCTGAACCCGGCGCAGATGACTCCGCCTATGCACACCCTGGCTTTGGTGGATAACCCCACTTGGGAACTATCGGCAAAATCGAGGCAAATGTATAACCCATTGGGCCGTTTTACTGTCGGTGGGTAGCAGCTAACCTAAGGCGTTTGCCTGAGTTAGGGCCTTGCTCGGCACGACAGTAAACGCCGCGCGTCATTTGTCGCCCATAAGCGCGATTGTTGTTGACTCGCTGGCATCTTGACCGGAAGTGCCCCATATGGCATTGGTACCCCAGATCGCATTGGTACCCCAGATCGCGTTGGTACCCCAGATCGCGTTGGTACCCCAGCTGCCGGACATGGCCGTCGGCGTCAGTGTGACGCTGGTAGCACTGTAAATCGCAGTGGGCGAAAGGGCGGTGCCGGTTAACAATTCCGAATTCGCGAGTGCGGCGGGAATATTCAAATACCCTGCGCCGATGGTGAAGATGTCGTATTGGTCGGTGTACGTGACGCCGGTAACGGGGTCGGTGGCGGTGCTCTGCCCTGGCGCAAACTTGGTTGCCGATACCATCAACCGGGCTTTTATTTGGTCCGGTGTCAGCATCGGATTCTGCTGGATCATCAGTGCCGCGGCGCCGCTCACCATGGGAGCCGCCATGCTGGTGCCGCTGAGGACAAAGTAGTCGGTACCATTCGTGCCCTGGGTGGTGTAGACGCCCGTAGCCACGTCGTTGCCCGGATAATTTTTGTTAAACCACGAACCGCCCTCATTCAAGGAGATGATTTTATTCCCTGGAGCCATCAGATCCGGCTTGACAATGTGATCGATGGCGGTTGGCCCTTTGGACGAGTAACTGGCGATCTTATCGTCAGCCGTGGTTAGCGTGTCCACGGTGTTCATCGCTCCCACGGTAATGACATAGGGACTGTTTCCTGGGGCGGTGATGGTACCGTAGCCGTCGGTGCCCAGGGAATTGTCGCGACCGTTATTTCCCGCCGCGACAACGACGACGATACCGGCCTGCCAGGCTTGCTGGACGGCTTGGCACAACGGGTCCTTCAGATAAGAACTGGCCACCGGCCGGCCTAGCGAGAGGTTGATCACCCTGATGTTGTATTTACTCTTGAGCTGCATCGCCAGCTGAATTCCGGCGATTACTGTCGAGTCCGTTCCCACGCCTGAGTCATTGAGCACTTTTATGCTGATCAGATTGGCGTTGGGCGCAATTCCTCTCACTTCGTAGGTCGAGTTATTGGTCAACGACCTAGAGCCATTCCCCGCCAAAATGCCGGAAACGTGAGTCGCGTGGCCGTAGTGGTCGTTCGGGTCGGAATTTGGAATCAGACTGATCGCGTACACGACACGGGTTTGGCCCTGGGCATTTTTAATGTCCTGATCGTTGTTCGCGCCGCTATCAATCAGGGCGATGCCGATACCGGTGCCATCCAGGCCGAACACACTGGTCGCTAGATTCGCGCCCACTGCTTCCCAGCCGTAGTCGGGACTGCCGCCGTAAGCGGAGGTCCCATTTGCTCTCACAGCTCGATCGGGCGCAATGAACTCCACATCAGCCTCATCGGAAAGCGCTTGCAGCTGGTTCGCGGGAACAGAATAATGAGCAGCCCGGATAATATCGAGGCTCTGCTTGAGCTGTCCACCGCGAGACAATACCAAGCGATGTTGCGTTTCAGTTGGAGCACTTCGAAACTGGACGATGACGTCAACGATTTGAGTGGAATTGAGGCCTCTGAGGTCTGGATCCAGCTTCAGTGGGGCACCATGAGCTGCGATGCAACTAAAAACAAGAAGGGCAAGAACTATTGAGTACCGCATATGCAGCGACTCAAGCATTTGACAGGCCACTAAGGGCCAGCCGTTAAACCCAAGTGAACACAGTCAGTCCGCAAGGCTAGGTTAAGGGGAAATGCGGTTTTGAGGACTTATTGTCGTTAACAGTAGGACAAGTTGTCTCAGTACCTGCCAAGTTGAATTGATACTTCCGTTCCAGTACCTCCGCCGCGCGGGGCCCGCCGGCATTTGGATCGAGCCGCCTAGAATGGCTGGTCCTCGCCCGTCACGAAGATTATGGCGCTGCCGAGCCCGGATTTTGCTTTTGCCGCTTCCACTCTTTGCGGAACATGTCGTCGCGTTCCGCCACAAAAGCCTTATACCCGTCCGGATCGATGAATGCATTCGCATCGCCGGCCTGCATTTTCTGGTACTTCGCCTTCATGCCGAAGTAGCCTCCGTGCGCGCCCAGAAAAATATCGCAAGGCAGGCTCTTCAATACGGCGAATGTTTTGACGTAATCCTCCGCAATCCCAGGATAATCTTTGTTGCCAACCAGAATATATCCGGGATTCACGTTCGGGCTGCCTATGATCACTACGTTCAACGCGCGCCCGTTGTCGCGCTCCTGCATGGTCCACGTGGTGCAGCCTTTGGTGTGGCCCGGCGTGAGATGCGCCACCAACTTGAAACCGCCCAGCTCAACGGTTGCGCCGTCGTGCAGTACTCGATCCACATGCGCCCCCGGACGGCCGGGCGCGGTGCTCTCCTCCGCCGGAACATCGGCGTCCATCACCATCAACTTCGCACCCGTTTCCTTCTTGATCAGGCCCGTTGCGGCGTCATGATCGCCATGTGCGTGGCTGATCAGGACGATCTTCGTGTCGCTGTATTTGAAGCCCAGTTTCTCGATGCTCTTCTTGATGAGCGGCAGGTCCTCCGGGAAATCGGAGTTGATCAGGATATTGCCCTTCGGGGTGTTGATCAGGTAGACCGCTAAATCGGCGGTGCCGACATAGTAGAGGTTGCCGGCCACTTTGAATGCTGGAAACTCCGTGTGCCAATCCGGATTGGCTTGCGCCAGCACGGTGGCGGCACCTGCGAGAAACAAAAAGATCACTCGTGTCATGGGTCCTTTCGACAGTCGCCATTATAGTTCTCACCCGAGTCCCGTGCACAGACCCAAGAAGCCTCTGCTACGATGACTGCACTTGCCCGGGCGACAAACCAGTTCGGTTGCCGGTTCCGTCGTGCGCGTCTCGATCGGAAACTTTCTCGAGATGTACGACTTTATGGTTTTCGGCTATTATGCCGCGGATATCGGCCGCACCTTTTTCCCGAGCGCCAATCCCTTGGCGTCGCTCCTGCTCGCGCTCACCACGTTTGGCGCGGGATTCCTGATGCGACCACTGGGCGCGATCGTTCTGGGTAACTATGTCGACCGGCGCGGACGCCGCCGCGGCTTGATCCTCACGCTCTCGCTCATGGCCGCAGGCACGCTGTCGGTAGCCGGCACTCCGAGCTACGCAAGCATTGGTGTCGCAGCGCCACTCATCGTGCTCGCCGGACGTTTGGTGCAGGGATTTTCGGCGGGTGTAGAGGTTGGCGCCGCTTCGGTCTACTTGTCCGAAATCGCGACTCCCGGCCACAAGGGTTTTTATACCAGTTGGCAATCGGCTAGCCAGCAGATGGCCGTTATCTTCGCCGCGTTGCTGGGCCTCATCGTCGCGCCGCGCTGGGGATGGCGTGCCCCGATGCTTATTGGATGTCTGCTGATTCCCTTCCTTTTCTGGGTGCGCAGCTCGTTGCTGGAAACGCCGGTGTTTCTCGCACGCAAAAGTCATCCCTCCATCGGCGAGATCTGGAAGACGCTGCTCGCTCACGCGCGGTTAGTGCTGCTTGGCATGCTGCTGTCGGCCCTTACCACCGTGAGTTTCTACATGATCACGGCGTACACGCCTACGTTCGGGAGCAGCGTGTTGCATCTTGCCAACCGCCAGAACCTGCTGGTGACGTTGTGCATTGGAGCGTCCAACTTCGTGCTGGTGCCGGTGATGGGTGCGCTCTCCGACAAAGTGGGGCGGCGGCCTCAACTAGCGGTCACGGCAATTCTAGCGCTATTCTCCGCGACGCCGCTATATATCTGGCTGGTAGCCGCGCCCTCGGCCGCGAAGCTTCTGTTCGTCGAACTGTGGTTCTCACTCATTTTTGCGAGTTGTAGCGGCGCGATGGTGCCATTTCTCACCGAAATTATGCCCGTGAGTGTGCGGACCACCGGCTACTCATTGGCCTTCAGCCTGGCAACCGCGATTTTCGGTGGTTTCACGCCCGCCATCTCGACGGCGCTCATCGGCATCACTGGCAGCCGCGCCATGCCAGCGCTGTGGCTATCCTTCGCCGCGATTCTCGCTCTGATCGCCGTTGCGTTTCTCAAGAGCGTTCCTAAGGAGAGCTGCGGACCGATAAATCCCGTGTACGAACTTGCCGAAGGCAAGCGTTACAAACAGAGCTGACACAACCGCCAGATGGATGGCGAGCAGTGGACTCATGGCCGCCGTTGCGCGCAGCAGCAGCAACGCCAGACCGGTTATGGCGGTCGCAAGAAGCAGACCGATGAATGAAAGATCCATGCTGTCTTGGCGTGGATCGACAATCCTGCCGTCCCGGCGCGTTTTCAGCAAAAGCAGTCCAATTGGCCCAAGAATGAGCCCGATGCCGCCCAAGGCGCCGAGCACGACCGGCACGCTCAAATAGGCATAAGGCGCCTTCCAGCCGAAGAAATTGTCATAGACGGCGGCGACTGACGTCGAGGCGAAGCATAACAAAAACCCGTAGAAAGTGAAGTGATGATAGACGCGGCGCGCCTGGGAGTGGCGTTCATTGGGATAGGTGCAGCCGGCTCCATGGCTCGACAGATTGGAAAGCTTCAAAACGTCTTGAAGCGCTTCGAACAACGCGGGAAGGCGGAGCGCGGGTAGGCGCAGCGAGGTCGTGGACGGGTCTTCATTCCAGAAACGGGCCAGCCCGATTCCCCAAACAATGATCACCAGCACGCCCATCAAGCCGAAGAAGCCCACCATCACGTCGTGCGGAATTGCCGCGTAAAAGTCGCCACCGGAAGTGCGCGGAGTGAAGACGAGAGCAAATACCGCGAGCGCGATGGCAAGCCCGGTTATCACGCGCGCTCCGCGAATCATGCCTGGCCAGGAATACTTCCGATACGACTTCACCCGAATTTCGGCCAGCACTTTCGGAACATTCACCGCGAATTCGTGCGGAGGCGCGTACTGGCACGCGTAGAAGCACTCCCCGCAGTTATGACAGAGGTTCGCTAGGTAGTTCAGATCGGCTTCGGAGAAATGCAGCCGCCGTTCCATGGCAGGAAATACAGCGCAGAAACCCTCGCAATATCGACAGGAATTGCAGATCGTCATCTGACGATCGCCTTCAGTCAGTGGATTAGTTGGCGGCAAGCGCGGCCTGCCTTCCCGCGATGCGGCCGAACACCGTTCCGATCGTCATCCCAAAGCCCGCCAGATAGCCTTGGCCGAGAATATTGCCGGCCATCAGTTCGCCCGCCGCGAAGATATTTTGTCCCAGCGTTCCATCCAGCATCACAATATTCGCCCGGTCATTTACCTTGACGCCTAAATAAGTGAACGTTATCCCCGGCCGCAACGGATAAGCGAGGAACGGCGGCGTGTCGATGGCTTGCGCCCAATGCGACTTCGGCGGCGTTAGGCCAGCGGTCCCGCAATTGTCTAGTACCGTGTGATCGAATCGGCCCGGCTGGACCGCTTCGTTGAAGCGCCTGACGGTGGTTTCAACAGTCTCGCAGGGCAGCTCGAGCGCCAGCGCCAGTTCGCGGATCGATTCCGCCCTTATGGGAGGAAAGACGGAGGGCATAAATCGTCCGGCGACTTTAGAATCGATAATCGACCAGGCGATTTGTCCCGGCTGCTCCGCAACCAGTCGACCCCAGATGGCATAGCGCTTGGGCCACAGGTCTTCGCCCTCATCGTAAAACCGCGCGCCATCGCGATTGACTACGATCCCCAGCGGCAGGCAGTCGAGCCGCGTGACAATTCCGCCGTCGAACTTCGGCGCCCGCGCATCGATCGCCACCGCATGGCACTGTCTCGGATCGCCCACGGGTTCCGCGCCGCCGTCGAGCAGCAGCTTCAGTACGCGCCCCTTGTTGAAGGGCGTTCCACGGATCAGGAAATTCTCCGCGGCATCGCCCCACGCTTCCTTGAGCCACTCGAGGTTCGCTTCGAAGCCGCCGGCGGCAAAAACCACAGCCTTCGCACGCAGCTCCATCGGAGTTCGGTTCACGAGCGCGGTCGCGCTTTCGAAAGCGCCCGCGTGCATATTTAGCCCCACCACCTCGGCGTTGTATAAAATCCGGATTCCCCGCCGGCCCGCCGCTTCATAGTAGGCGTTCATGAGGGCTTTACCACCGCCCAGAAAGAACGCGTTGGTGCGGCCGAGTTGCAAAGTCCCACCCAATGCTGGCTGGAAGCGTGCGCCGTGGGCTTTCATCCAGAGACTAGATTCTGCTGATGACCGGATTGCAATCCGGGCCAGATGCTCGTCTGTCCGGCCGCAGGTGACGCGAAGAAGGTCCGTCCAGTATTCCTCTTCGCGATAGGAATCGGACATACATCGCATGTTCCGCGTATGCCGGCTATTGCCGCCCCGAAATTCCGGTGGAGCGGCTTCCACCAGCAGCACGCGGGCCCCCCACTCGTTCGCGCTCAGCGCGGCGCAAAGAGCGGCGTTTCCACCGCCGACCACCAGCACGTCATGTATGACCTGTTCCTCGGTCAATCCTTGCCATTATAGGCGGCAGCTTGGTCGGGAGTTTTATTTTCATAATCCGGGGGATCGCGGTCGGGCGCCGATGCGATCCTGCTCAGTTCGCCGCGATCGAGCCAGAGCACGTCGCACGATTCGCAGGAGTCGACGTCGATGTTGCCCCCACCACCATAAGGATGCTTGTCCATCTCCAGCTTGCACAGCGGACAGCGAAAGGCTCTTCCGTCGTCGGACTGGCGCGGCGACTGGGAGCTTCTGGACCAGTAGCGATGCTCGCGCAGAACCAGGAGCAGCGGCAGAATCTTCTCCATGTTGAACAGCATCCCGTGACATTGGGTGCAGTACAGCAGCTCATGGCCTTCGATCGAAGCATTTGCCAATTTGGACCCGTTCGCCAGGCGCGTGTCGCACGCCGGGCAGCGGTGCGACGTAGGTTCCAGCACCAGCACACCGTCTTCATCCGTCGCCGGCGTGGCTTGGCCGCCGCAATAATCGCAGAGCATCAAACCCTGTTCGGGAGACAAATGCATCGGAGCGCCACAGTTTTCACACGTCATATCGACGTAATCGGCAGTTTCCGGAAAGCCTACAGCGTTCTCATGGCGTGGCCACAAAAAGGAGCACGCCGGCTTGGGTTTGCACACCGCCGACGGATGCCTGCACCGCGACTGCGCCGGTGGGTACCGTGGCGGGTAGTTGAATGGTCACCTGGTACAACCCGGCGCTTCCGTCCGCCAGGACTGTGCTGATGACCTGCGCCGCCACTCCACCGACTGTCACTGTGGGCGCCGTCACTACCGCCGGCGCGCCGGCCACGGTGGTACCCGCCAGGACCGGAGGATTCGTCGCACCGAAGCCCGTGCCCCACAGCGTCACGGTGTCGCCCGGCTTCGCTGCCACGGTTCCCGCAATTACGGAGGGGTTTCCCAGCAGCGCATAATCCGGCACTAGCGACGCGATTGCGTAGTTCGTGCCCGAATACATAAAGAATGCCGGCGCGAACGATTGCAGTTGCGCCGTTCCAGCCGCACTCACCGCACCATTGTTCGTGACCACCACGTTCACCGCGCCGACGGCACTATCGGAAGGCGCTTGCACGTTGATCTGAGTCGGGCTGATGTAGTACACGAAAGCCGGTTTCCCGTCGATCGAGACGCTGACCCCGTCCAACGACGTGGGCAGGTTGCCATTCACGATTTCACTGGCAGTCCAGGTTCGGCCGGGGTAGGTGTTCGAGAGATTAGTGCCCTGGATCATGGCCCACGATCCGGCTTCAATGCCAGGCAGGAAACTGGCGCCGTTGAATACGGAACTGATGGCGGGCGGCCCCGGCGGCGCTACCTTCACGACAAAGGCATTGCCGTACGAGAACGGCAACTGCAGTCCGCCCGCATTGGGGAAATCGCTCGACCAGGTTTGACCCGCGAAAATCACGTCGCCCTGGGCATCCACCGTTGCGCCCAGCGCTCCATCGTCACCCGAGCCGCCGAAATACGTCGCGTAATTCAGCTTGCTGCCATCGGCTGAGATGGTCGCTGCAAAAGCATCCGCCAGTCCGGCACTGGAGGCTTGGGCGGGCATCGTTATCGGGAAATCGATAGCGCGGGTTCCCCCGGCCACCGTCGCGTTCCCCGCCCCGTCGAGCGCGATGGCGCCGATCCAATTTTGCGTCTGGAAGACATTGGGCTCAGCCTCATAGAACACGGATGACTCCATGGACGTGTGGCCGCGCAGGTAGGTGGAGTATACGATGCTCGAACCATCCGCGCTGAGCTTGGTCACGAAGCCACTGGTCGCTCCCTGGCTTATGTTGATGCCGATGCCACCGCTCGACGTCTGGTCTGTAGCGGCGTAGATAGTGCCTGAACCCACTGGAATGATACTTGCGATGGATGGCCCCAGCGCTTCATAAGCGAATGGCGGAATGAAGGAGCTAAGGGCGGTCCACGTTTGGCCGTGATCGTGTGAAACGTAATTGCTTTGGCCGAGGACCGCAACATACAGCGTGCCACTGGGATCCACCGCCATTGTGTAATTGCCGACGCCGGCGCCCAACCCCGGCGGGAGATTGATGGGCGACCACGTCACGCCGCCATCCACGCTGCGAAAGCTCAGGCCGTCGTACACCGTCGAAGGGTTGGTGGACCCGTCCACGATTAAGGGTGGGTTTGGCGCCACGGAAGAAGGGATCTGTATCCAATTCGCCCCGCCGTCCACGCTGCGATAAAGGTACGCGTTTTGGCCGCTACTGCAAAATGGACCGCAGAAAACGAAGGCCGAGGCCGCGAAGAGATGGCCGCTCACGCGTGGGTCGAGCACCATGGATTGGACGCTTCCGGGAAACGCCACGGCATTCCAGGTGGCGCCCGCGTCGGTGCTCTTTCGAAGCGCGGTGCCGATCTCCCAGACGATGTTGGGATTCTGTGCGTCCACCGCGAGCTGAGAGATTGTCAACGTTGGAGAATCGATCAGGGTCCAGGTGTTTGCGCCATTCACGGTTTTATAGACCGCACTCGCTGATGTCGTGTTCACCGCCGCGTATAAGGTTTGGGGATGGACTGGATCGATGGCCAGCGCCTGTATGTTTGTGTTACTGACGCCCGTATTGGCCTGCGTCCAGGTGATGCCGCCGTCCAAGCTTTTGAAGATGCCCAAATCCCCGGTGGCTTCGTACAGGGTGTTGGACGCACTTGGGTCCGTCACCAACATCTGCGGAAGCGCGAAGGGCAGATTGTCCAGAGGCGTCCAGGTGGTTCCGCTATCGCTACTCTTCCAGAGCGGACGCGCACCCAGCGAACTCTGCAATGGATGTACCAACGGGAAATCGACCGACGACGTGCTCCCCGCAACGTAGGCCTCGCCCGCGCTGTCCACTGCGATTGCTGCTCCTCCCGCCAGGACGCTGCCGCCCAATGCTGTCTCATAGATCTTCTTCGATCCATCCGGCGAGATCTTGAAGGCGATGGCATATCCGCTGCCGAGAGGGCCAAAGGTCTCGGTGGCGCTAGAGGGATTCAGCGGCGAGTTCGATCCAGTAACGTAGATCGCGCCCGCGGCATCCAGCGCGATTCCGCCGGGGATTCCGTAGGGGTGGAAGTACGAGTAAGCTAACGTGCCTTGCGGAGCCAGTTTGGTAACGACGATGCCGCCTTGATCGGGCGCGTTTTGGATGCCGGGGAACCCAGTGACGGAGTTCGAACTCACGGCGACGTAGGCGTTCCCGGCAGAGTCGACCGCGATGCCGGCTACCCCATCGTCAGCCGCGCCGCCCAGAAAAGTGGAATACAGGAGTTTGGAGCCGTCGGGCGTGAGCTTCGCCACGAAGGCATCGAAATCGTCCGATGCGCCGTTATCCAGCGTGCTTTGAATCGGGTTAAGGAGTGGAAAATTCGCGGATCGCGTCCATCCGGTGACCAGCACGTTACCTGCGTTATCCAGCGCCACACCGGTGCCCCAATCGTCCAGAATGCCGCCCAGGTAGGTGGACCAGATCACGTTGCCACCCGGCCCGACCTTGGCGATAAACGCGTCGCATGTGCCTCCAAATTTGGTCTGGAACGCCCCGGTTGTAACGGGAAAATCGGGTGAATAGGTGAGGCCAGCGACGTAAACGTTGCCTTGCGCGTCGGATGCAACCGAAGTGGCGTATTCCTGGCCGCTGCCTGCCAGGATGGTAGAGAAGATCGGTCCAGCGGCGTGAAGGGCGCTGGCGAACAGCCATAAGAATATCGTGATTTGTACTATTGCTTTCATGATTCCTCTGGAAAATCGAACCCCCGGTGGCCCAGACCGCCACGGTGGGTGAGGCGAAACCAACCGTAAGGGGCGGGCGTCGACACTCGGAAGTTCAACATTCTTTTTCCTCCAACCTGTGTCTGGTTCTTTCAGGTGGCAACGCGGATGCCAAGGCTGGATCCCACCGCTCGAGGCGTTGCGATCCGAGTAGCGCTGGGCAACGCCTGGCCGCCGTATAATGCGGATGAGGCTGTTATGGTCTACCGCCCGCTATTGAACCGCGTCACGATAGTTTGCTTTGGCCTTTTTTTGTCGACACTCAACGCCGCCGACAAGAAGCTGCCCATCGAAGAGACATCCAACGAGCTTCTCGATATCTCGGTAGTCTCGCCGCTAGGCAGAGAACAGATCAAGCAGGAATTGGGCGCCGACTTGGGCGAGGATATCATCGCCGTCCGCCTGACAGCGCGGCCTGTGACTGACAAGCCGGTTCAACTCAGCCTGGACGATTTCCTGCTGATCTCCGCCAAGGACGGGCAGCGTTCGGAGCCATTCGCGCCAGGGCAGCTCGCGGGATCGGACAGCCTGGCCGTGACACAGAACGGAGTACGCAGAGGCCTCGGCGACCATCGGCCGTCCATCGGATTCGGCGGATTCGGAATCGGGGGGGGCGGCGGCGCTACCCAAGCCCCACCCCCAGACACCAAAATGCAGGAATCGCGCGACCAAAAAGAAAATCCCCTTCTAGCCGAGCTGAAAGCAAAGACACTGCCTGAAAAGCAAATCACAGAGCCGGTCACGGGCTTGTTGTTTTTCCAGATCGCCGGAAAAGTGAAAGCGAAAGATCTGGAATTGCGCTACAAAGGTCCGGCGGGTCCGATGGCTCTGCGATTCCGGCCGGAAAAGTAGGCGTCGCTCAAGGTTCAAACGGTTGCGGTGGTGTATTCTGTAACTGATTGCACTCGCAAACCACGACCGGGAACAGCATTGTATAACGCAAAAATAACCGCGCTCGGCTGCTACACGCCGCCGGGTCTGTTGACGAATCAAGATTTAGAGCAGATGGTGGACACCAACAACGAATGGATTGTCCAGCGCGTCGGCATCTTGCAGCGGCACATCGCGCCGCCGGAAATGGCAACTTCCGACATGGCTGTGGAGGCAGCCCGAATCGCCTTGGAGCAGCGCGGAATCGACGCCAGTGAGGTCGATGCAATCCTCGTATGCACCGTGACGCCCGACATGCTTTTCCCGTCCACGGCGTGCCTGGTGCAAGACCGGCTGGGGATAAAGCGCGCTTGGGGATTCGATCTGGTGGCCGCATGCTCAGGCTTCATTTACGGGCTTACCACGGCCGCCCATCTGGTGACCGCGGGCT
This sequence comes from Bryobacteraceae bacterium, assembly GCA_052148835.1. GTDB lineage: Bacteria > Acidobacteriota > Terriglobia > Bryobacterales > Bryobacteraceae > Palsa-89. The sequence continues at coordinate 61,089 of JBKQHJ010000023.1, read as the reverse complement.
CCCACAAGAAAGTGCTCGTGATCGGCTCCGATACGATGTCGCGCATTATCGATTACACCGACCGGTCCACCTGCATTTTGTTCGGCGACGGCGCTGGAGCAATGCTGGTTGAGCCCACTGAAGCGGGCGAGACCGGGTTCATCGATTTCGTCAACCAGATCGACGGCTCGGGCGGCGACTATTTGAAGCAGCCCGCCGGTGGCAGCCGCATCCCTGCGAGCGCCGAGTCCGTTGCTAAGCGCCTCCACTACGTCAAGCAGGACGGCCAGCAGGTTTTCAAGTACGCGGTCCGCAAGATGGAGGAATGCTCGCGCGAGGTGCTGGAACGGAATCATCTGACGCCCAACGATGTAGCCGTGATGATCCCGCATCAGGCGAATCGGCGGATTATTGCGGCCGCGGCGGAGCGCCTCGGAATCCCTTGCGATCGAGTAGTGATTAATATCGATCAGTATGGAAATACGACGGGCGCGACCATTCCGTTGGCCACGCGCGACGCTTTGCGGTGTGGCAAGCTCAAGAAAGGCGATCTGGTGCTGTTTGCGGCGGTAGGCGCCGGATACACCATGGGCGCGAATTTGTGGCGCTGGCAGATGTAGCGGCCCCGGTATCGACTAAAACCAGATGGAAACCAGAAAAGCGCTGGTGTTTGGATGCCGCGGACAGCTTGGCATTGAACTAGTCGCTGTACTCAAGCAGCGTGGCTACGACGTAGCCGGCTTCGATCGTTCCCAAGTGGACATCAGCGACAGCGCGCAGGTGGAGGCAGCCTTTGCGCGGGAAGATCCCTCCCTCGTAATCAACGCGGCTGCCTACAATCAGGTGGACATCGCCGAAAAGGAACCGGTGCCGGCAATGCTTGCTAACGGATTGGCCGTTCGCAATCTCGCGCTGGCCTGCCGGCAGCACGACGCGAGGTTGGTGCATTTTTCGACCGACTATGTGTTCGACGGCACGGCTGGCCGCGCTTATACCGAGGAAGACGCCACGCATCCACTAGGAGCATATGCCGTCTCGAAACTGGCCGGCGAGTTGTATGCGCAAGCGTACTTGGAGCCCCTGATCATTCGCACTTGCGGCGTTTTCGGCCCGGGCGGATTGAAGACGGCGCGCGGCAATTTTGTCGAGGTGATGCTACGGCTGGCGGCCAATGGGCAGCCCATCCGCGTAGTGGACGATCACGTAGCAACGCCCACGTATTCGCCGCTGCTGGCCGCGCGTTCGGTCGATCTGGTGGATCGCGGACTCACGGGCGTGTTCCATGTCGGCGGCGGCGAGGCTATCTCGTGGTTCGGCTATGCCGCGATGATTTTTCGAATCGCGGGTCTGCATCCCGAACTCAAGCCCACCAACGAGCGCGAGTTCCGCACTGTCGCGCGCCGCCCCAAATACTCCGTTCTTTCCAATGCCAAGATGGAACGTTGCGGAGTGGAGCCATTTCCGCCACTGGAGACCGCGGTCAGAATGTATTTTGGCGCCCGTGCGACCATGAGTTCGGGAGGTTGAATGCCTGCAAAGAAGTTACTCATGCTGGTCGGCGATTACGTGGAAGACTACGAAGTCATGGTGCCGTACCAGGCGCTGATCATGGTGGGGCACGTCGTCCACGCGGTTTGTCCCAATAAGAAAGCCGGTGATTCGGTGCGGACCGCGATTCACGATTTCGAAGGCGACCAAACCTACAGCGAAAAGCGTGGCCACAATTTCACTTTGAACGCGACCTTCGATGACGTCCGGCCGGATAACTACGACGGGTTGGTGGTGCCGGGCGGGCGCGCGCCGGAGTATATCCGGCTGAACGCGCGCGTGCTTGAAATCGTGCGCCACTTCGCCACATCCGACAAACCGATCGCCGCCATCTGCCATGCGGCGCAGTTGCTGGCCGCCGCCGATGTGCTGAAGGGCAAGACTTGCAGTTGTTATCCCGCCGTCGGGCCCGATGTGACGCGCGCGGGCGGCACGTTCGTCGACCTGGCAATGGATCAGGCGCACACCTGCGGAAAGCTGGTGACTGCTCCCGCCTGGCCCGCGCATCCGGCCTGGCTCGGGCAGTTCCTCAAAGTGCTGGGGACGCGCATCGAGCTGTAGCGCCGCGGGATGCGGGATTTATGCTACTCTGCATGTTTCCTGCAATGTTTCTTTTCCTGTCTGGGGAGGCTCCGTGCGCTGGTATTACCGAAAACTTCCTGACGGCTTGGTGATCACGCACGCCCGTCCCGAATTTGCCTTGCAACTCGAAGAGCTGCAGCGCACGTCCTTTCCGACGCTTGCCGAAGACGAGCGCTTCAAGAGCCGGCACTACGTGAAGCACATGGAGCTGTTCGACGACGGCCAACTGGTGGCGCTCGACGGCGACCGTGTGATCGGCGCAACCACCACGCTGCGCCTCGATTTCGACTTCGATCATGTGAATCACACCTTCGCCGAAATTATCCAAGGCGGATGGCTCACCTCGCACCAGCCGGGCGGCGCGTGGCTCTACGGCGCCGATATCAGTGTGCATCCCGAATATAGAGGACGCGGTGTCGCCACCGCTCTCTACGCGGCTCGTCAAGAAGTGGTGTGGCGGCTGGGGCTCCAAGGCCAGGTTACGGCTGGGATGATCCCCGGCTACAGCGCTGTCAAACAGGAAATGACGGCCGAGGAATACTATGCTGGCGTTCTTTCGGGGCGCATTCGAGATTCCACCCTTTCGATGCAGATGGGCGCCGGCTTCGAGCCGCGCGGTCTGCTTGCCAACTACCTGAACGATCCGGTTTGCGACAACTACAGTGTTCTGCTGGTGCTCGATTCGAGCAAGAACGTACGCGGCGCAACCCAGAAACATGCCATGTCTTATATTCGATTGAACACCGAGATTCCTGGTCCACGAGCGAAACAAATTCTCGCGCGGCGCGCCGCGGCAGTTCCCTCAGGCTTGGCACGCGCCACTGATGTGGTGGTGGAACGCGCGGACGGCGCGCTGGTATTCGACGTGGATGGAAACACCCTGATCGATCTCGCCGGCGGCATCGGAATGCTCGCGGTGGGACATTCTCCGGCGCCCGTGGTGGAGGCCATCCAGCGACAGGCGGAGAAATTCATTCACCCCTGCGCGCTCGTTTCCACCTACGAGCCTTACATCGCCCTGGCGGAATTGTTGAACGAAGTGACGCCGGGCGCGTTTCCAAAGAAGACGCTATTGGCCAACAGTGGAGCGGAGGCCATCGAAAACGCGGTGAAGCTGGCGCGCAAATACACCGGGCGCTCCACCGTCATTTGTTTCGAAGGCGGCTATCATGGCCGCACTCTGCTCACCTTGAGCCTGACCAGCAAGTACGGCCTGTTCAAGAGCGGCTTTGGTCCTTTTGCTCCGGAAATTGTCCGCTTGCCGATCCCCAACACGTACCGCACGCCTGCGGGCATGACCGCGGACCAATACGTCGATTTTGGCATCCAGCAGTTAGAACACGCCTTCACCGCGCAGGTAGATCCGTCGGCGGTTGCCGCCATCGTCATTGAACCGGTCCAGGGCGAAGCAGGCTTCCTTCCAGTACCTCCTCGCCTTTTGCAACGCATTCGAGAGTTGAGCGAGCGGCACGGCATCGTGATGATCGCCGACGAAGTGCAGTGCGGTTCGGGCCGCACCGGGCGAATGTACGCCGTGGAGCACTATGGGATCGTCCCCGACCTGATCGCGTCCGCCAAATCTCTGGGCGCCGGTATGCCGATCGGAGCCGTAACGGGCCGGGCCGAAATCATGGACTCGGCGCATCTGGGAGGCGTCGGCAGCACCTACGGGGGAAGTCCGGTGGCGTGCGTGGCCGCAATCGAAGCGCTGAAGATGATTCGACAGCCGGAATTTTTGGCGCATGCCAACCACTTGGGCAATGTCATGCGTGAGGTGCTCGAAGGCTGGAAGGCCCGATGGCCGGTGGTCGGCGACGTGCGCGGCCTCGGTCCAATGATGCTGGTGGAACTGGTTTCAGATCGCGAATCGAAGACGCCTCTCCCGGCTGCCGACACGCTCGCCATCGTTCGCCGCGCGGTCTCAAATGGCGTTCTGTTGATTCGAGCCGGCCTTTTCAGCAATTGCATCCGTTTCCTGCCGCCTCTCAATATGCCGGAAGGCATGTTGCGCGAAGCTCTGGATGCCGTGAGTCGCTCGATTGAAACATCGGTCACAACGGTCACAGACGATCAGGCGCAGCCAGCTCCCGCGGTCGCACTGCGATAACGATAATCACAACGTGGCTTGTCACGGTTACTTTCGGAATCAGCGGTATCCGAAGTAGCGTGAAAACTGTCTATGAACCATGCCTGTGAACTACGCTGCCGAGGCTCCCTTCAAGCAAGACATGACCAACGAGGTATCCGAACGTGACGGCGTTCTGCTGGTGCGGCTGGGGCGGGGCTTCGCGATGCAAGTGCGACGGAATTCGGATGGCACCGGCGTTCTGCTGCGCATTGTCCCGATGACGAAAGCGACCCAGCTGGAAGGCGATTCACCTTGGCAGGTCGCGCCCGATTCGCAGCTCCGAGAGTGGATCGAGCAGGACTCGGCAATCGGGCGCTGGCTCTTGGCGAAGGGCTGAAACTTGCTAAAGCGAGGAGCCTCTAAAAAGTGTGCCCGTCCAACAAGAGCAGGACATCGTTGAGAGCGACGTGCCCGCCCGCCTGGATCGCCTGCCCTGGAGCGGATGGCACTGGCGGATCGTCATCGCTCTATCCATCACGTGGCTGCTCGACGGCTTGGAGACCACGCTCGGTGGCGCCTTGGTCGGGATCCTGAAGGATCCCCGCACGCTACACCTTACCGATTCCGAAATCGGACTCAGCGCGACCGTGTACCTGGCAGGCGCTGTTGCGGGCGCATTGGTGTTCGGTTATGCGACAGACCGGCTTGGGCGCAAGCGCCTCTTCTTCATCACCCTGGGCCTGTACCTGGCAGCCACAGCGGCCACGGCGTTTTCCTGGAATTTTTGGAGCTTCTGTCTGTTTCGCAGTCTCACCGGGGCCGGCATCGGCGGTGAGTATGCGGCCATTAACTCAGCGGTCGACGAATTGATCCCCGCGCGCGTGCGAGGACACGTCGATTTGCTGATCAACTCCACGTTCTGGGTGGGCGCGTTTCTCGGATCGCTCGGTTCGGTGCTTCTGTTGCATCTGAAGTCCGTGCCACCCACCCTGAGCTGGCGCTTCGTGTTCGGCATCGGCGCCGTGCTCGGGCTGGGCGTTTTGATGATGCGACGCTATGTACCGGAAAGTCCACGCTGGCTTTTGATCCATGCCCACAAAGGCGAGGCGGATCGTGTGGTGAGCGAGATCGAGCGGGAAGTTGCCGGGGGCCGCGACCTGCTTTCACACCAAGGCACCATTCGTCTTCATGTACAGGACCACACGCCCTGGCGTGAAATCTGGGACGCGATGACGCGCCGCTATCGCGAACGTTCGTTGCTCGGGTTCTCGCTGATGGTGTCTCAAGCCTTCTTTTACAACGCGATTTCGTTCACCTACGGCCTGGTGTTGCTTCGTTACTATAACGTGCCGGCGGAATCGATTGGCTACTGGCTTCTGCCGCTGGCAGTGGGGAATTTCCTCGGACCGCTCCTCATCGGCAAATTGTTCGACACGCTGGGCCGCAAAATCATGATCTCCATTACCTATTCCGCCTCCGGCCTGCTGCTCGGAATCGCCGCGTGGCTGTTCGTGAAGGATTGGCTCACGCTGTACATGCAGGCCGTGGCGTGGAGCATCGTTTTCTTTATCGCGTCCTCGGCTGCAAGTTCCGCATACCTGACTGTCAGTGAAATATTTCCGCTCGAAATTCGCGGGCTGGCGATCGCCGTGTTCTATGCCTGCGGAACACTACTGGGCGGGGTTGGCGCGCCGGCGTTGTTCGGCGCTCTTACGGAAACGGGATCACGACTTATGCTGTTCTGGGGCTATATTGCGGGCGCGGCGCTGATGGTGGGCGCGGCGTGGATGGAATGGATTCACGGCGTGGCGGCTGAGCGTCAGCCCCTCGAATCGGTCGCGGCGCCACTTTCGAGCGCTGAGCGGGGCGTCGGCGCAAGCAGTTATCGAATCGCCACGGTGACCGCCGCCGATGAGATCACGGATCCAATTTGAATTTGAACAGGCACCGCGGAACCCGGCGCGAGACCGGCGGGCACCTGCGCGTTAATTTGCAGAACGCCGGAGACCAACCCAGGAGCCGCTCCCACGAAATCGATCTGACAAGTAAGACCACCCATGCTGACCGAGACCCCGGCAATCGGTGCGGGTAATGGCGCGGAGGCCACGAATCCATCGACGCTAGCGGGTGCAGTCAGGCCCCCGCCAGTAGCGAAGATGCTCACCCAATCGCCTCGCGCCGCGGGATTGAAAGCGGAGTTGACGGTTCCATCGTGGGCATTCAAAATGGCGCCCTGACCTTGGCCGGACCCAGTGATACTGAAGACGCCCGGTGCCGTGGCTGCAACCTGCATCGTGACGGGGTTGGACATCACGCCCAAATACTCTAATTGAACCACCGTCGCATTTTTTCCGGCCACCGAATAAGGAACCACCGCGTTCACTTGTCCCGCGGACCCGTAAAGTAAAGGCGCTGGCACTCCGTCAAAAAAGACTTGCAGGCCTTCGAGCGAATTGGCGACCAGGCGGGGATTCGTCAGCGTGAGCGGCGCGGGCGTAGGAGGACCAATTGCCGAGCCAAACAGCGACACGATCTCGCCCGGCGCCACGGGACCGGATTGAAACGTCGCGCCATTCACCACGCCCGCGGCTGTGAGACTGGGTGACGCATTCGAAAGACGCAACAAGGCGACGCCGTACCCGGGAATGGTCACCTGCATCTGCGCCGAGGGCATCAGCGATTGAAGCTCGGGACCTCCCGGCGGGGTTGCCGCGTCGAGGGTGACCAGCGTAGCGGACGTGAACGTTCCCAGAGCCGAGAGATCGAGCGCGAAGGTGCGTAAAACTCCAGTGCCGTTGTTGTCCGTAAATATTTTCTGGACCGCGTGGTTGGACATCAGGATCACCACCGACCCGTCTGGATTCCTTAGCGCCATGGTGTGCGTATCGAGTCCGTTCAGTCCGCCAGTGTGAGTGATCCAAAGGCAACAACCCGATGCGGAGACCTGAAGGATTTCCTGGCCAGGCGGCGAAGGTAACCAATGCGAAAGATAGTAGTCAACCCAATAGCTGAGGTAGGGATTAGCGGAAGAATCGGTCTCACCAAACTGCGCGTTGGAGGAAAAATCCCAGTGATAGAGGGCTTGCGCGCCGGCTTGGCCGAGTAGTTCAAACACTAGTGAACGCCAGGCGGCGAAGAACGCACTGGTACCTCGCGGATCGAGGACGAATGGCGTGCCGTTACAAGCGCTCAGGCCATTGCCGACAGCGTAGTCGGCGTTGACGTTGTTCTCCGTGACCCAAACCGGAACAAAGGCGAGATTGGGATTGGTGGCAAGCTCCGAGACGATATAGCTGACCTCGGTTGCCATCTTGAGCACCGTCGGAAAGATGGTGTCGTCGAGCGTTTGCTGGTTGCAGGTGGAATAAAGGTGCGTGGCGAGCGCGTCGACGGGAGCAGTCACCCCGGAAACGAACGCCGGCAAGAAGCTCTCGGCGTCAGGCGCCCAATCGGAAAGTTCCACCGCCGCGAATTTGATGGATGGGTCCGCCTGCGCCATGGCCGGCACCACCGTGTTGTAGAGATTGACGTAATCCTGCGGCGTCAAGCCATTGCCATTCGGCTCGTTGAAAATGCCCCACCAGGTGATGGGGTAAGGGCTGGGGCTCTGAAAATGCGTCCCGCCAACGTCGAAACCGCCTGTGTTGTAATATTGGACCAAATTCGCGCTCAGGGCTGCGAACGCGCCATAATTGCTCGGGAGCAGATCGCCGTTCGCGTCGTTCATAAAGGAGGGCGCGCCGGCAATCTGAAGCTCCGGACTGTGATCGCCAGAACTTTGGATGGGCGGCAGGAATGCGTCTAGCTGCGAGAAATCCCAGATGCCTGCACTGATTAGAGGGTTGCTGCCTGGGACCACTTGTACGCGGGTGTGCCGCGGCTGAAGCGCGTTCAGAACCGGCAGGGCTTGGGGCGTTTGATCGAAGAACTGAGCGCTGTAGTTGACCAGTTGCAAATTAGTCGACATCGCAACCCGCAGTCGTCCGTTCACCCCCACGGAGGGATCGATCTGATTGCTCACTTGCACGTTGACTGTGGAAGGTTGGGCCGCGACGGGAGCGGAGTAGAGCAGCAACGTGGCGGGCAGAGCGATAAACAGAGAGTGCCGATACATCTTCAGCTTCTGTCTTAGACGTGATGCGTAAGCTTTCGTTGCATTAGTCTCGGCGGCTCATACAGCGGTTCGCGCTGCTTCTTTTATCCTCTTGCAGGGGCCTGGGATGGATTTTGTTCCGCGGACGCACAGCCGTCCGAGCCGCGCCACGATTTTCAGTTCTTCGCCGGCTACTCGCTTCACCAGCGCGGTCAATCCAGGCGTGGATAATAACGTCTTCTACGCTGGTTTCTCATTCCTCAGATAGCTCACGCGTGCTAGGGTGACCTCATGGACCCGAGTGCCGCGACGAAACGAGTGTTGCCGTGGCTGGTGGCCGTAGCGTTCTTCATGGAGTCGCTCGACACCACGATTTTAAACACAGCCGTGCCCACCATCGCCGCTGCGCTCAAGGTAGCGCCGCTCAGCATGAAGGCGGTGCTCTCCAGCTACACCCTGAGCCTGGCGGTCTTCATTCCGATCAGCGGCTGGATGGCGGATCGATTCGGAACGCGCCGTGTTTTTGCATCCGCGATTGGCCTGTTCACGTTGGGATCGCTGTTCTGCGGCCTCTCGAATAACATCCACGTGCTGGTGGCCGATCGCATCTTGCAAGGCTGCGGAGGCGCCATGATGGTCCCGGTGGGGCGGCTGACGATTGTGCGAACCTTCGCCAAGTCCGAACTGATCCGCGCCATGAGCTTCGTTGCCATCCCCGGTCTGGTGGGTCCCATGTTGGGACCCATCGCCGGCGGCCTCATCGTCGGATATTTTCACTGGCGAGTCATCTTCTTCTTGAATCTCCCCATTGGCCTGGCCGGCTTGATCCTGGTGTATCTGCATCTGCCCGATTACCGTGAGAAATCGAACCCGCTCGATCTTGTCGGCTTAATCCTGTTTGGCTCCGGCATCGCGCTGCTCTCCTACGTGCTGGAAGTTTTCGGCGAACATTCCCTCAGCTGGGGCGAAATCCTGGGGCTCCTGGCGATATCGATCGCGCTGCTGGCGGGCTATGGACTTCATGCCGAGAAGACGAAGTTCCCGCTGCTGGATTTGATTCTGTTTCGCATTCGCACTTTTCGCTCGGCGGTCAGCGGCAGCTTCTTCACTCGTATCGGACTCGGCGGGATCCCGTTCCTGCTTCCGCTGCTTTATCAGGTTGGTATGGGATTCACTCCCATTCAATCGGGACTGCTTATCATGCCGCAAGCCATCGCGGCCATGAGCCTCAAGATGACAATGCCGCGCATCATCGCTCGCCTGGGTTACCGCGTGGTGCTGATATCCAATACCGTAATTCTCGGTGGGCTGATCTGGCTTTTCGCCACCATCGGCGTGGGGACACCGATTTGGCTGATCGTGATGCTCGCATTCTGCTACGGTTTCTTCAGCTCGCTGCAATACACATCGATGAACACTCTGGTTTACGCCGACGTCCCAGCCGAGCAGACCAGCGGCGCCAGCTCCATTGCCAGCACTTTTCAGCAGATGTCGATGAGTTTCGGGGTGGCCACGGCGTCACTGCTGACCGCGATCTTTATTCCCGATCGTTTTCATTCCAACGCACGGGAAATGATCCACGGCATTCACTACGGGCTCTTGATCCTGGGCGGAATGACCGTCGTGTCGACGATGGTCTTTCGCGAATTAAAAAGCAGCGATGGCGAGAGCACCAGCTTACATCGGGTACTGCAACATGCGGATTGATAGGATTACGATATTACGCGGCGCGGCTAGCGAAGGTCCTTCAAGGTCCGCAAATCGCTCAGATCGGAAGCCAGCGCATCCCGATCATGCCCTTCGAGCGTATTGTTCTTCACCACGTCCTTCAAGTTATCGATAGCATCATTGAGCTTGCCTTTATCGAAATGGTCGTGGCGAAGGTCGCGATCGAACTCCGAAAGATGATGCTGCACGTTTTCATAGCGCACCCGTTCTTTTTCGTTGTTGCGCGTGAAATCTTCGGCCCTTCGCAGATCGTCCTGCACGCGCGCAACCAGGTCCCTGGCACGATCCAACTCCTGGGCCTGTAGCGTCCATCCCGCACCCGTCAGCGCGCATGCGAGCACAATTCCGGCAACGGACATCCTTCGCGATATGATTGCGAGCATCCTCATTTACCTCCGCCTGTTTGACTCGTGTGAGTCGCTAACTGTTGCATATCCCCGACAAATTCCGTGCTCGGCTACGCTAAGAGAGTGCTGAAACCTATACTGCTTCTTTGTGTTACGGGCGCTGCTGCACTTGCGGAGGTGCATCCCCTCACGCTGCGCCAGGCCGTCGACCTTGCGCTAAGAGAGAATCCCGACCTGGTGCTGTCGCGCCTGGATCAGCAAAAAGCCGAGACGGCCATTCGGGTCGCAAAGGATCCGTTCGTTCCAAAGCTCTACGCCGGAAGCGGACTCGCGAAGGTGTGGGGTTACCCCAGCAGTATTGAAGGCGCCGCGCCCTCGATTATTCAGACGCGCACGGACATGGCGCTTTTTAATCGGCCGAAAACCTATGAGCTGGCTCGCGTGCGGGAGACGGCGCGGGGCGCGGAGATCGATACGCAGTCCAAGAGCGATCAGATCGCTTATCAGACTGCGACGTTGTTCCTCGATGCGCAACAACTGGACCGCAGCAAACAATCTCTCCAACTCGAGGTGGAAAGTCTGCAGCGAGTGACCGCCGCGATCGGCGTGCAAGTGGAAGAAGGCCGGCAGCTCCCCATCGAGAACAAACGCGTGGCGGTAGATGCGGCGCGTGCCCGCCAGCGGCTCTTGGGGTTGAACGATGATCTCGATTATGCCGAAGCATCGCTCGCAGTCGTTCTCGGCTATCCCGCCGCGGACCGCGTCCAGCCTGCGGATGAAGAGCGCGCGGCATTCGAAGTCCCGGCGAGCGAACAGGCCGCCATGGAACTAGCCTTGCAAAACAACAAGGACATTCGCAAGCTGGAGTCGCAGCTCCAGGCCAAGGGTTTCGAAGTCAAAGAGGACGAAGCGGCGCGCCTGCCGGTGATCGATCTGGTGGCGCAATACGCTCTGTTCGCCAAGACCAATTACGAAAACTACTTTACGCGCTTTCAGCGCAATAATGGCGAATTCGGTGTCTCCATCGCAATTCCGCTGCTCACAGGATCGGCCGCGAAAGGATTGGCTTCGCAGGCGCGGACGGACATTCTGGAGTTGCGCACGCAAATGAACCAGGTGCGCAACCGGATCCAACTCGACACCCAGAAGAGTTACCAGGAATTGGAGAAAGCGGCGGCGGCGCAGGAAGTGGCCCGGCTGGATCTGGATTACACGCGCGATCAAGTATCGGTCCTGCTCGCGCAGCTCGGCGAAGGCCGCGCCACCCAGCAGCAAGTGGACAATGCCAGGCTCACCGAGCAAGAGAAGTGGATCGCGTTCTACGATACGCAGCACGCCGTGGAAAACGCCCGCCTGGACTTGCTGCGCCAGACGGGAACCTTGACGGCTGCGCTGCGCTGACGATCGCGGGCGCGGCTCGGCATTGTTGTATCATCGGACGAGATATCGATCCAGAGCGCCATGGACCCGCGTTGACGACCGAACGTAACCAAACCTGGGCCGCCGTACCGTACGTCCTGCCGTTCGCGGTCTTCATCGGCTTTCTGGCGCTTCAGAAGTACGTCCCGCTTCCCACGAACGTCGAATTCATCGTCCGCGACCTGCTTCTGGCAGGCGTTCTGATCGGGTTTTCGCGCCATGTGATCCAGCTTCGGCCATCGCGCCCGCTCGAAACCGTCATCCTCGGCGTCGCGGTGTTTATCATTTGGGTGGGGCCCGACGTGTTGTTTCCCGCTTATCGCCAGCATTGGCTTTTTCAGAACTCGATTCTGGGGCAACTGACTGTCACGATTCCCGGGACTGTTCTCCAATCGCCTGGGGTGTTGTGGCCGCGCATTCTGCAGGCCGTGGTCTTCGTGCCGATCCTGGAAGAGCTGTTTTGGCGCGCCTGGCTGATGCGCTGGATGATCTCGGCGCACTTCGAGAAGGTGCCGTTAGGAGCTTACCAGGCCGGTGCGTTCTGGTTCACGGCGGTGTTGTTCGCCTCCGAGCACGGTCCTTATTGGGACGTCGGACTGATCGCGGGCATCGCCTACAACTGGTGGATGATTCGCACCCGCAGCCTGGCCGATTGCATTCTGGCGCACGCCGTGACGAATGCGTGTTTGTGCGGGTACGTGGTGGCCACGCATCGCTGGGAGTATTGGCAGTAAGCGCGCGCTAATCTGGTGGCGATCGGCTGCCGCGAGCTGGAAATCCTGGAACTGATCGCCCAAGGCATGAGCAGCCGCGAGATCGCCGAGAAGCTGTATGTGAGCGAGAACACCGTCAAGACCCATTGCAGCCGGGTGTTCGATACCCGCGGTCTTTCCTCGCTGATGATGGTGGCCGCGCTGCCGCTTTCGGACAAGATAGGCTTCGACAAGGCCGAAGTCCTCGGCTACACCACCATTGTGCTGTCGTTTTTGCGGTGTTCTTCGGCATCCGCTCGTATCGCGACAACGCCGATTCAAACGGACGCTAGCCGACCCATCATCGATGTTGATGAACTATGCAATACTGGTACGGAAATCTGAAGGTGGAGGTTTCCATGAAGATGCCCAAACTCCCGCTATTACTGGCGATGTCCGCCGGTTTGATCGTCACGGCCGTTCCCGTGCTCGCGCACCACTCGTTCGCGGCGGAGTACGAGAGCAAAGAGATCACCCTGACCGGCACCATTACCAAGGTGGAGTGGACCAATCCGCACATCTACTTCTATATCGATGTGAAGGATGCCAGTGGCAACGTCGTCAATTACGCGGTGGAGGGTTATCCTCCGAACACTCTGAAGCGGACCGGCTTCACGCGCGACGATTTGAAGGTCGGCGATCTGGTCACCATCACCGCGTATCGCGCCAAGGACAGCACCAGCCGCGTGGCCGGCCGTGAGATCATGTTTCCGAACGGCGGCAAAAAGTTCGCCGGACCAGCAGCAGGCTTCACGCCTCCCACCGGCGGGAAGACTCCAGCCGTGCAATAGGAGCTGATCGTGACTATGCACACGCGATTGGTGTTCATCGCCGCTTTGTCGGCCTGTCTGGGATTTGGCCAGGATTCCAAGCCGATCCCGCGCCTGGCTAACGGCAAGCCCGATCTTTCGGGCGTCTGGCAAGGTGGTGGTGTCAGTCTGTATGGCGAGGGAGAGTCGGCGCGCAAGATGCCGCCTCCGGTGAATCCGCCTCCCAAGCGCGAACCGGTGCCTTACCAAACGTGGGCGGAAGCGAAAACCAAAACCTACACCCCGGCCGATGATCCGACGCTAGCCTGTCTGCTGCCGGGCGTTCCCCGCATCACATCGATGCCCATGCCATTTGAGATCGTCGAAAAGCCGAACGAGGTCGTCATCGCCTACGAATCGTTCCATGCATTTCGCATTATTCCGATCAACGACAAGCTGGAACATCCCAACGATCTGGTCCCCACCTGGATGGGCGATTCGGTGGCGCGCTGGGACGGCGACACGCTAGTTATAGACGTCACCGGCTTCAACGATAAGACTTGGCTCAGCGGTACGGGCAGTTTTCACAGTGAAAATTTGCACGTGCAGGAACGCTTCACCCTCAATAGCGACGATACGATCACCTACGCGGCCACGGTCACCGATCCAAAAGTGTTGACGAAGCCCTGGGTCACCGGAGCGCTGCTGCGCCGTCCGCCGAACACTCGCGTCGAAGAGTACGAGTGCATCGAGAATAATCAGGACGCCGCGCACATGCACGTGAAGAAGTAGCCACTTACTGAACCGCGACCGTGAGGGAGCGGAATCTACCGCAAGTAGCGCTGGTGTTCCTTGAGAATGCAGCGGTCGATCACCACCGCAAGTCCCGCCGCTTTGGCCTTGCGCCCGGCCACCTGATCCACTACGCCTTCCTGCATCCATACTGCGTTGGCTCCAATGCGGATGGCCGATTCCACCACCGGCGCCACCAGCTCCGAGCGCCGGAAGATATCGACGATATCGACGTGCTCGGGAATGTCTTCCAGGCGCGCGTACGATTTCTCGCCCAGCACCTGCGATTCATTCGGATTCACGGGGATGATCCGATAGCCTTGCTGCTGCATGTACTCGGCCACTCCATAGGACGGCCGCGCACGCTTGTTCGAAAGCCCGACCACCGCGATCACGCGGCTTTTGCGCAAAAGCTCGGGAATGGGCGCCATGGGCTAGGCTTCCTCCATGGCCAGGAGTTTTCGGAAACGCGCAACCTCGGCGGCCGTCAAGTGCCGGAACTTACCCGGTTGCAAGGAACCCAGCTCCAGAAAACCAATCCGCACGCGCTTGAGCTTCTCCACCAGCCGACCGAAATGTTTGAACATGAGACGAATCTGATTCTGCCGCCCCTCGATTAATCGTACTTCGTACCAGGGGTTTTGCGCGCGCTGGATCAACTTCAGCCCGGCCGGAGCGGTCTTCTTGCCGGCCAGGGGAACACCTTCGCGGAATTTCGTTTCCTGGTCGGGTGAGAGCGGCCCGTTGGTCTTTGCCAGGTAAGTCTTGGTAACGTGGCTCGCGGCCGACGTAATGCGCTTGGCGAACTCGCCGTCGTTGGTGAGCAGCAACAGTCCCTCGCTCGCGTAGTCCAACCGGCCCACCGGATAGACGCGCGCTTTGACGCCGCGCAGAAGATCCATCACCGTTGGCCGGCCTTCCGGATCGAATACCGTCGACATGCAGTCCTTGGGTTTGTTCATGGCCAAATACACCAGGCGCTCCGGCGCGCCCACTCGCTTGCCGTCTACTTTGATGTGGTCGTGCTCGGGATCGGCCTTGGTCCCGAGCTCCGTGATCACCGCGCCGTTCACGGTGACACGGCCTTCGATAATCAATTGCTCGGCGTGACGGCGGCTTGCGATACCGGCGTGGGCAAGCAACTTTTGCAGCCGTTCTTCCATCTAGTCAGTCACAGAGGGCTCGGCTTGCTCGGCCTGCTCAGCTTGCTCGGCGGCCAATTCGGCGACGGGCTGGTCAGGAGTCTCGGCGTCTTCGCCCATCGAAAGGCGGCCCAGCTCTTCGAACTCCTTCAGCGTCGGCAGTTCGCTCAGATCCTTCAACCCGAACTGCACCAGGAACTCTTTCGTGGTCTTGTACAGAATCGGCTTGCCGAGAACGGTCTTGCGGCCCGCGGTGGCAATCAGCTTGCGATCGATGAGCGTCTTGATCACGCCCGCGCCTTGCACTCCACGCACCTCCATCACTTCAGGCGCCGTGATCGGCTGCTTGTAAGCGATCAACGCCAGCGTCTCGAGCGCGGCCAGCGATAGCTTCAACGGAGGTTTGAGATTCTTTACGAAGGCCCGGATCGCCTCGTGATGCTCGGGCTTGGTGGACATTTTGTATCCACCGGCCACTTCGCGAATCGTGAGCCCGTGTTCGGGCTTGTTGTACTCGGCGGACAGTTCGGCGAGCACCTGTCCGATCCTCGCGGCGGGCTGCTGCAAAGCGGTCGCAATCTGATCGGCGGACAGCGGTTCATCCGTCACGTAGATCACCGCCTCCACCACGGCTCGCAACTGCGCGTCCGGCAGTTCGATGTTTTGTGTCATGACCCCCGGGAGCAGATCGGTCTCGGGGTCCAATTGCACTTCTGTAGGTTCCATTTTCCCTTAACTGTATTCGGCCTTAGCTGTATTCTTCTTCGATCGCAACCAGCGATTGGCCGAGAGCTTCCTCAAACGCGCGCTGCTTCTTCAATCCAATTTCGCCGAAGGCGTCCGGCTGGGTCAACATCAGCGCATGACGGCGCACCAACTCGAGCATGGCAAGAAACAGGCAGATCATGGCGCGGCGGCTGCCCTGCCTGTCGAAGAGCTCGGCAGCGGGAATCGATTCGCCGGTGCGAAGCTCGCCGAAAACGCGCTCCAAATAGCGAATCATATCGGGGATGCTAACGTCTTCCTTGCCGACTTCGTAGATGGGCCGGTTCTTGGCGCGCTCGATCACGGTTTGCAGCGTCTTCACCAGGTCGAACAGCGAAACAGCCAGCTCCGGCTCTTCGCTTTCGGCGAGAAACTGCGCCATCTGCGGGTTCGACCAGGAAACGTCTTCCACCATCCGCTTCTGCTGCAGCATTTCTGCGGCGTTCTTGAAGCGTTCGTGTTCGAGCAGCCGGTCCACCAGTTCCTGGCGCGGATCGTCCTCGGGCGAGATCTTCTCCAGTTCCGGATCTTTGGGAAGCAGCAGGCGCGACTTGATGTGGATCAGCGTCGCGGCCATGTAGACGAACTCGGAGCTCAGCTCAATATCCAGCTGGAGCGCGCGCTGCATGTATTCGAGATATTGCTGCGTAATGGAGGCAATGGGGATGTCGTAGATGTTGATCTGCTGCTTGCGGATCAAATCGAGCAACAGGTCCAAAGGACCGTCGTACTGCTCCAGATGAAAATTCAAGGGCGAAGCCACTTTCCTATAGAATACCAGCGAAGTCGCTCCACAAAGGGCGGTTCCAGCTAGTCCGAACCGGCCCGAGTTCCAAGGAACGCAGCCAGATCGCGCGCGCCATGAACCACCGCGATGATCTGAATGGGCTTTTCCTGCCAAACGTAGCAAACGACATAAGAGTAGAAATTCCAGAAGCGGTAGCGCCGATCGAGTAGTTCCTCATGATAGTGTCCGATTCCCGGCGCACGGGCCAGGCGCTGAAATACCCTGGAGAATCCTGTTCGAAGGCGTTCCGCGGCATTGGGACTATCAGTCGCAATGTCCAACAGAATCTCGCGTAGATCGGCGCTCGCTTCCCTCGTAAGGCGGAAGCGACGCTTCACGCGCGATTAACTTTCCTCTTCGCGCGCCGCCGTTCTTCAATCATTTCGCGCAGCTCCTGGAACACCTCATTGCCATCGAGCAAATCTCCGCGGGTGGCTTGGGCAGCGCCTCGATGAAGCTTCGTCTTCAATTGCTTTAGGCTTTCCTCGCGCTCCCGCTCTTGATATTGCAGCAGACGCAGGGCCTCTCGCACCACCTCACTCGTGGTTTGGTAGCGCCCGGATTTTACGCGGCCCTGAAGGAATGCGTTCAGCTCCGGAGTCAGAGAAATGTTGACCGTCGCGCGAGTTGCCATAGCTTAGAAATACCGCGTGTGACACATTGTGTCAATATGTGCCAAGAGCCAAAAAGGAAATTACTTGTTAAAATACAGCGTCACGTCCACGGTGTGATTGGCCGCGTTGATCTTTGTCTCCGCGCGCGTGGACTTCAAGCCGTCGAAGATGCCGCCATCCTTTACGCGGGCTAGAAAATGATCCGGATACTCGACGTTGAACGGACGGCCCGGCGCGAGGCCCCACATCTTGCGGATCTCAGGCTCGGTCACCAGGTCCAGGCCCACAAAATCCAGCTTGCCGAGCTTGTAAAGCGGCCCGGGGTCGATCTGAAACTCGACTCCTACCGTGTGGTCGGTATCGTTCACGTCGCGAGCTACCTGCGAGGTGGCGTCCAGATGCCCCTGCCGCCGCAGGTCGGCCCGCACCCGCTCCTGAGCGGCTTTCACCTCGTCGAAATTCACGGTCTGGTCGATCTTCAGCTTCGAGAGATTGTTCCATTCCGAGCGCGAATAATCGGCGCCCACAAAACTGACACGGTCTAGCTTATAGGGCGGCCCCGGCGTCACTTCCACGGTCAGCGTGACGCCATCCACGTCCTTGGCCGGCGCGGCCTCAATCTTAGGAAACGCCACGCGCACCAATCCGTGCGCCTCATAGATGGGTCGAATGGTGTTGTCCAGCAGTTGCCGGACTCGCAGCTCGGTGTAGGGAACGCCGATCGCGACCGCGTACATGGCCGTCTGCAATAATCCCGCGGGGATGTCGCCGGTGCCGGTAAACACCACGTGCGCGATCGCCGGGTAGCCTTTGGCCGGCCGGAACAGCAACGCCAGATCCTCGCCGCCGTCCGAACTCAGCTTACCTGCCAGGGGCTGATGGTAATTCTTCGCGGCCAAAAATTCGGAGATCCACGCGACGTAGCGATCCACCCATTCCTTGGTGGCCGGGATCTTTGCTCCAAACAGCGGGTCCTTCTGTTTGAGCCAAGCCCGAAGCTCGGCATCGGTGGCGGGCAGATCCTCAAACCGGATGGGGTAAACCTGCGCGACCTCGGAAACCTCGATCATGACGTCGTATCCTTCGCCGTCCTTGGAGGGCGCGTAACGGTAGCTGACGTTATCGAACGCTCCGGTTGCGTCCAACTTGTCGCGCGCCGCTTCGAATTCGGACTTGCCCGCCTTTTGGCCCTGGCTCAGGCCCGCCGCGGTGAGGATCTGCGCCGCGGTGTAGTTCTGATTGCCTTCCACCGTCAAATTCTCAACCGTATAGGCCGTCGGCGCGGGCGCAACAGGAGAAGCCGCGGCCGGCTGCAAGCGTTGGCGGGTCTGGGCAAATATCACGCCAGACAGTCCAAGCAGCAACGCGATCGCGACGATTCGTTTCATTCCAGAACATCTTCATTCTAGAACGACGGCCACGTACATCAGCTTCCCAGAGCGTTCAATCTGCATCGCCACTTCATCGCCCGATTTGAATTCGTCGACCTTTTTCCTCAGGGCTTCCACCGTCGCCACGGGAGCTTTATTCACCGAATATATGACGTCTCCGGGCTGAAGTCCGGAACCGCTGGTGAAATCCGTAGGGCTGGATCCCGCCGCCACCACGACACCGTAGTCGTTTCGGAGCCCCGGCAACATGGCAGCCAGAGCCTTGTCGATCCCAATAGCCAGAATGCCGAGCTTCGCCACCAGATTATCCTCGGGATTCACCATGTCGGCGAAGCGCTGCGGATCGTCGACGCTGTCGATCACAGGCACGTCAATCGTCAGCTCATCTTGCCCGCGCAGCACCTGAAGCGTGACTTTCGCCTTCATCGGAGAGCGATAGATGTACGATTCAAGCTGCCGTGCGTTGCGCATGGTCCGGCCGTTCACCGTCGTCACCACGTCGCCGGCCTTGACGCCCGCGCTGTCCGCCGGACCCTCCGGAGTTACATCGCCCACCAGAACGCCCCAGTCGCGCGCCAGGTTCAGCCCTTCGGCCAGCGCCGGTGTAATGGTCTGGACGTAAATCCCGATCCTGCCGCGATGCACATGCCCCTCTTGGCGAAGCTGCGCGTACACAGTGCTGACCATATTGCTGGGAATCGCGAAGCCCAATCCCTCGCTGCCGCCCGACTGCGACAGGATGAACGTGTTGATCCCCACTACCCGGCCTTGCGCATCCACCAGCGGACCGCCGCTGTTGCCGGGGTTGATGGGCGCGTCGGTCTGGATGTAAGCCAGAAAGTCGTCCGGATGAAGCTCACGCGTCGTCGAACTGACGATGCCCATGCTGACGGATCCCTCCAGTCCTCTCGGATTCCCAAACGCCATCACCAATTCGCCCTGGCGAACACCGTCCGAATTACCGAACTGCAAGTGCGGAAGACCGGCGCGCTCGATCTTGACGACAGCCACGTCCATCTCGCGATCCATACCGATCAGCTTTGCCTCTAACAGCTTAACCTCCGGCTCGAACGTCGGCGCACGGCCGGCGCGCGTCCGGGCCACCGAAAGGCGCACTTGGATACGCCGCGCTCCCTCCACCACGTGCGCGTTGGTAACAATGAAGCCGTCGTCGGAAAGAATGATGCCGGAACCGGTGCTCCGCTGGGTGGAAAGCAACGCCGACGTATTGCCGGATTCCGACTCGTCGGCCGTCACGTAGCCAGTAGAAAAAATCTGCACCACAGCCGGACGGACTCGATTGACCAAGCCTTCCAGCGAAACGCTGAGTTCACCGAGGGACACCACCGGCGGTTTGACTTCGGCAGCCGGCGCGGCATCTGGTTCAGGTTTCTTGTCTTGAGCTGAAGAAACAACGGTTATTGTGGTGAGCAGGAGCAGGAGCGAGAGTGCAAGTTTTCTCACAGCTCCATTTTCCCGCATGTTGCGGACCAAATAATTTGCGGCCGTGTTTGTAAAGGCTACGGCAGCCGCGCGCGCAGATTTTTGACCGCCCGCAGCCCCTCTTGCGAAACCTCGGTATCTGGATCCTGCGCGAGCGCCTGCAAAGGAGCCACGGCATCTGGGCCTCCACTGGCGGCGAGGACTTGGGCCAAGCCGGTCTTCTCGTCCTTGGTGACACCGGGCTCGTTCAGCGCCGGATAAAGCGCTTGCCGGACCTCGGGATCGCGCGCCAATTCAATAAGATACGCGCGAGAGACACCACGGTAAGCAGTGGAATTCAGATCGTTCACCAGGTACCGCAGCGGATCGAATTCGCCCATGCCGACCTTGCCCAGATTCACCAGCGCGAACGCCACGGAAAGCCGAGGCTCAGTCTTGTTTTCGTTGTTGAAAGCGCGCTCCAACGCGGGGACATCGGCGGGATTTTTCAGGCGTGCCAGCCCCTCCGCTGCCGCTTCCCGAAGACCATCGTCTTTGTGATCCAGATACGTCAGATAGATGCCGTGCAACTGCGGGTCGGGCATCTGCGCCATGGCGGTTAACGCGGCGCGCTTCACCTTCATGTTGCGCGAGCGGTCCAGGACGTCGCGCAGATCGTTAATCGCGGCCCGGTTCATCAACAGGCCGGTGGCCTCAATCGCCGTCACCTGCACCTTTTCCTTGAGATCGTGCAGCCGAAAAGCAATTTCAGGACCGGCGCTAGGATCGCGAATCTTTTCGATCGCCACTAGCGCCTCATAGATTACGTCGGTGTCGTTAGAGCGCACCGCCTGTTCCAGATCCGGCAGCGCCTGTCGGCCTCGTAGAATGCCCACCGCTCGCGCCGCGTTCGCCCGCGCATCCAAGCTAGCTCCGCCGCTGGCCACGTGTCCCAACGCGGCGATTACTTCCGGGCGGGGCTGGATATACGCATCGATCACCAGATCGTTCGTGTCGGTGAGCTTGGCCTTGATGGACGACCCGACGCGCCGCAGCGACGCGGTTAGCCCGGTCTTTACGTAGCCGGGCACGTAAAAATTCACCAGCCCGTCGGTGGCGCGAATCTGAATCTCCGGATCGTTGTCGGAGGCTGCCTTGACTAATGGATCCAGACTGCTCTGGGTGCCGATATCGACGATGGCCTTCACGGCCTCGCGCCGCACGTCCAAATCGGGATCGGAGAGATACGTTGCCAGCTTCGGGATGATTTCCGAGCCGCCGCCTTTACCGTATTCGCGAACGGCTTTGGCGCGCGCCTTGGCATCGTCAGCGGCTGGAGCGGCAGGTTGGCCCTGCGCCGGGGCTGGGGGCTCTTGAGCTGGCAGTGAACTCGCCAGGAGTGCCAGGAACACCAATGGCCAATGGCGCGAGCGCATGAGCAAGCCTCTTAACGAACAAACTCCACGGTGACCTTCTTACTGATCAGCCCGGCCTCATAGCCCATATCGAGCAGCTTTTGTGCCGCCTTCGGCACCAGATCGCCGCAATCCACGGTGAAATGATTCACGTACATTCCGACAAATTTCTCCGCCAGGCGCGGTTCCAGATCGCGCGCGAATTGCAGCGCATAGTTGAGCGATTCTTCGCCATGATCCAAGGCGTACTGAATGCTCTCGCGCATCATGCGGCTGCACTCGCTCTTCACATCGCTGGGCAGCGATCGCAGCAGCACGTTCCCGCCCAGCGGCAAAGGTAAATCGTACGTGGTCTTCCACCAGCGGCCTAGATCGATGACATTGTGGAAGCCGCTTTTGCCGTAGGTTAACTGGCCCTCGTGAATCACCAGCCCCGCGTCGACGGTGTGTTCGGCCACTGCGTCCAGAATCTTGTCGAACGGCACCACTACTTCTTCGAAATCGGGCTCGAACAGTTTGAGCGTCAAGTACGCGCTCGTCATTTTTCCCGGAATCGCGATTTTCTTTCCCTTGATTTCCTCGGGCGCCATCGGCTTCACGCTGGCCAGAATGGGGCCGTAACCGTCGCCGATGCTCGATCCGCTCGCCATCAGCACGTACTTGTCGGCGATGTAGGGATAGGCGTGATAGGAAATGGCAGTCAGCTCGTAAGCGCCTTCCAGCGCCTTACGATTCAACGTCTCGATGTCTTCGAGAACATGCCGGAACGAAACTAGCCGCGAACGGACCTTCTTGGTCGCCAGACCATAAAACATGTAAGCGTCGTCGGAATCGGGGCTATGCGCACAGACGATTTCCGTTACGGTGGTGGAAGCCATAGGAGAGCAGACCACCACTATAGCAGACGCGCTCCATGCTTCCGCTCGCGAATTGGCGAGCTATCTGGTCCGTAGCAAGGCCAACTCGGGATGCAGCGCCTCGAGGGCTTTCTCCAACTGAGCGAGGCCGTCCTGAGCGCCCGTCAGATCGCCACTGCGGCCTTGTTTTTCGAGTGTAAACGCGGCTTCAAACGCGCGGTTGGCTCCGAACGTCGACACGGAGCCTTTCAGGCTATGAGCGTGATGCTCCAGAGCGGTGGCATCGCGGCTAGCGACCGCAGCCTTGATTTTTTCAAAGGTGGATGGATAATCGTCGAGGAATAACTCGACCACTTCTTTGAGCAACTCGACGTCACCGCCCACGCGGGAGAGCGCGAGCGATTCGTCCAGTTGATGGAGCTGCGCCTCCACGGAAGAATCCTCGGTTAACTCGCTATTCATGTAATTCCCTCCAGGCACTACAGATTGGATCATTTTCATGAGAGCCGGCACGTTTACCGGCTTGGTGACATAAGCGTCCATTCCGGATTCGAGACACCGCACGCGATCCGATTCGGCGGCTTGCGCCGTCATGGCGACGATCGGAACGCGCAGGCCTGAGCCGCGCTCGGCCTCCCGAATACGCATGGTAGCCTGCAGACCGTCCAGATCGGGCATCTGCACGTCCATCAGGATTAGGTCGAATTGGGTGTCTTCCCGCTGGCGCCGTTCAAACTCCTCCAGCGCCTCCCGCCCCGAGCCGGCGATCGTTACCGAATGCCCTTCCCGCTCGAGCAGCCTGGTGGCGAGCCGCTGGTTGACGCTGTTATCCTCGGCCACCAGGATTCGCAGTTTTCGTTTGGCGCGATCTTCTCGCTTAGCGCGATCTTCCGAGACAGCGGGCGCCGGTTCTGTTTGGTTGGCTTCCGGCGTTGTGGCTAGATCCAACGGGAGGGTGAAGTAAAAGGTGCTGCCCTGCCCCGGTTCGCTCTCTACCCAGATACGCCCGCCCATCAATTCCACCAGGCCGGAGGATATCGAGAGCCCCAGGCCCGTGCCTCCGTACTTGCGGGTTGTGGATCCATCGGCTTGCGTGAACGGCTCAAAGATCAACCGATGTTTTTCCGGCGGAACACCAATACCGGTATCGGCCACGCTGAAAACGACCGTGATCTTCGATCCCTGCATCGATTCGGTCCGGACAGAGACGGAAACCTTGCCTTCATTGGTGAATTTGATGGCGTTGCCCGCCAGGTTGCGAAGAATCTGGCTGATCCGCAGCGGATCGCCGATCACGCGATCGGGCACCTGCTCCTCAAACGCGAATTCGAACGCCAGTCCGCTCACCGAGGCACGCAGCGCCAGCGGCCGCAACACCTCTCGCACCAGCGCCCGCAGCGAGAAATCGACGCAATCCAGTCCCAATTTGCCGGCTTCGTACTTGGAGAAATCCAGAACATCGTTGACCAGGCTCAAAAGCGCCTCGGCGGACGACTTGACCAGTTCCAGGTATTCCTTCTGATCGTTCCCGAGCTCGGTTTCAAGCGCCAGCCCAGTCATACCGAGTATGCCGTTGAGCGGAGTGCGCACCTCGTGCGTCATGTTGGCCAGAAAATCGCTTTTGGCGGCGCTGAGGGCTTCGGCACGGTCCGCCATTTCGCGCGCCAGCCGTCCCGTTTCCTCCAGATTGCGATTGGCCGCTATCAACTCGCGGTTGGCGGCTTCGGCTGCCTCCTTGGCCCGAGCCAGTTCCTCGGCGCTGCGCTTACTCTCGGTCACGTCCCGCAAAATGCACAGCATCTGCGGAGGCTGGCCTGGAATATCCACGCGTGTCACAAAGTTTTCGAAAATGCCGGAGCGGCCCTGCATGAAGTGCAACTCGCGTTCGAAAAAATGCCCTTTGACATCCGATGCATAGCGCGCACGGTGATACGCGCGCAGTTCTTCGCGCTCTTCTGGATGAAACAGTCCCGTCACATTCATGCCTTCCAGCGAGGCCGCGTCGGTTTCGAGCAGGGCCGCGAATGCGGCGTTGACCTTGACGATCATACCCGACGGATCTGTCAGAAACATGGGCTCGCAGGAGGCTTCCCACATCGACCGGAACCGGGTCTCCGACTTCACCAATTCCTGGTCAGCGCGGTAGCGGTCCGTGATGTCGATCCCGGTGGCGATGTAATACTGGACGTCGCCCGCCTCATTCAGCATGGGAACGTTGGAGAAGGATATCCTGCGCGGCTCCCCCGATTTGGTGATCCATTCATTTTCAAACGCCGAGGCCGCCCGCTCCGAAACACCGTACTCCAGGCGTTTCCGGCTCTCCTCGCGGCTCTCGCTGCGCACTAAGACGTCGAAAAACAACTTGCCGTCCAGCTCGGCGCTCGAATACTCCATTACCCGCTCAAATGCGTGGTTACAAAAGACAATACGGCCCTGGGTGTCAAACACTACCACCAGCGCCCCACAGGCCTGTAAAACAGCCGTGATGAAGTCTCTTTCGTTGATGAGATCGCCGTCCACGCAGAAGCCCTGAGAGTTTATCGGCAGTTAGGCCTGCTTTTCTTATCGGTACTTGGCGGTGGAAAGTCCTCTCCGGGGAGGTTTTCTCCAGTTAGCAGGCTGCTGAAAAAGGCCCTGCGGGACCGACTCCCTGACGGTCGCGGCTCGGTAACCACTTATAAAACGCGTACTCGCCATTCTGAGCCGCGCGCGTGAGCAAGCGGTTTGGCCTTTTCCAGCATCCAAGTGGATCTCCTAAGGCGTTCACCGCATTGTCCAATTAGGCGGAAAACGTTAGCCTGGAATCGTGAAGGGCTGCATTCTTTTGACTCTCCTGGGCTCCGTGTGCCTCACCGCCCAACAGTCGGATGTCAGGCAAACAACAACAGTTGACGTGAATGGGAACATCGTTGCCGACGGCCCGACCATCTCGCAGACCAAATCGGGCAATGGCACCCAGACCACGGTGACGACGCAGTCCATCAATGGACGCACCGTCCCCATGGAGCAAGTGGAAGTTCGCGTACTGCGAAACGATGCATCCGGCAAAGTGACCGAACGAATCGTCCGGAAATACGATCCGCAGGGCAATCCGTTGCCTCCCGTGCGGCAGACGATCGAGGAGCAGAAGAGGCCTGACGGC
Source organism: Bryobacteraceae bacterium (assembly GCA_052148835.1). Classification (GTDB taxonomy): domain Bacteria; phylum Acidobacteriota; class Terriglobia; order Bryobacterales; family Bryobacteraceae; genus Palsa-89. The sequence continues at coordinate 35,497 of JBKQHJ010000023.1, read as the reverse complement.
GGTTCCGTTATACAGAGCACCACCTATACCACCGACTTCAACGGCAACACCCAGGTCACCGAGAAATCGGTCACCGATACACAAAAGAATGCCTCGGGGCAGACCTCTGAAACCGTGGTTCAACGCCCCACGGTGAACGGCCTGGAAACGGTCGAGAGGCAAAGCACGGTCGTCAGCAACAAACCGAACGGCTATCAATCGGACAGCACCACCTACCGGCGCGATGGAAACGGAGGCTTCTACGCCGCCGTGCGTCAGGCCACCGAGCATACGGTACAGGGTTCGGATGTTTCCGACAATAGCGCCGAATACGAGAGGGGCGCCGATGGCGAACTCCAGCTCCACGGACAGACCGTAACAAAGACCGTTACAAGGCCGGACGGCCTGAAAGACAGTGTCGTCGAGGTTTACTCGCGCAATGTTCCAGGCGTCGTCAGCGGCAATGACTCGGGAATGAAGTTACAGGAAGAGCAGACCCTTGAGAGCGCGGCGGGGCCCGGCGGCAGCGTGGTTCAGACACTTAGTGTCCGCAGACCAACGGTGTCGGATCCAGCAACGCTGGGGCCGGCGCGGCAGCTTTCTCAGACTGTGTGCAAAGGCGATTGCAAACCGCCAAAAGAACCCGACAAGTAGACTGGCGCTGGTAGTGGGCTAAGCCGCGCGCCGTAAGCAAGCGGTACGCTCAGCCGTGTCCCAATTTCATGAGCCAGCCTAAACCGATCAAAGCGGCCACAAAATAAGCGAAACAGCGGACGCCATAGCGCAACCGTTCGGAGTCGGTTCGCTTGGTGATCACGCCCAGAACCACGGAAGAAAACAGTGCAAATAGAATCGCCGCTTCCAGGTGCGATAGATTCATTTTCGGCATTGGGCTCTAATTTATTCCTTCTCACCGGTGGCAATTTCGTACGCGTCCACCATGGCCAGCACGTTCAACAGGCCGGCGGCCACCAGGAATTTGGTGCCATAGTCATGCACATGCCCGGGCATGTCGGGCTGATTGTAACCCAGCCAAACCGTGAGCAGATAGAACAAACCCGACGCCAGATCGCCCAAAAAACCGCCGCAATAGATGATGGTAGTGAGCACATCGCCGGTCTGGGGCTGGAACATGGCGCCGCGCATCATCAGTCCCAGCAGGAACAGGATGGCTACCGAAGCCAGCAACAATGCTGCGCGCCCGGGCCGCTTTAACAGGAAATGACCGCCCCCGGGAACCAGCCACGCGAGCAAAACAATGCCGTACCATCCGCGCGCGGGCGGCGCCGCCGCTTCCGCTTTAACGTTAGTCGCCATCGCTTTTAGTTTACTCGATCTTCGTCCACCCACCGGGTGGCGGCTAAGCTGAAGCCGCTATAATGGCGTAATCTCCAAAATCGTGGCCGAGAGGGATTCCCGTAAAGACGGCCAAACGATCAGACTTTGGAAGAATGACCAGAGCAGTCCATGAGCAAACGATCAGCCAGCCAGAAAGCATCCGACTCACTCGCCAGGGGCTCCGGTTCGCGAACGAAGAAAAAGATGAGCCAGGAAGAAGCCGGGACATCGGTAAAAAATGTACCCGCCCCCCTTCCTGAATTTACGGGTGACCACTATCAAACGGTCCTGAAGCGGATTCACGCTGTCCTGAAACCCCGCTCTTATCTTGAAATCGGCACGCTGCAAGGTGCTACTTTGATGCTGGCGCGGTGTGCGGCAATCGCAGTGGATCCCCACATTCGCCTGGAAAAGCTGCCGGCCGAGTCCATGCCGGCACTTTGCCTATTCCAAATGAAAAGCGACGACTTCTTCAAGGCCCACGATCCTCGGTCGATCCTGGGCATGCCGATGGATGTGGCTTTCATAGACGGCATGCATCTGGTTGAGTATGCGCTACGAGACTTCATCCACACCGAAAAAGCCTGTCATGCGCAATCGGTGATCGTCCTGCATGATTGCGTGCCTCTCGACCATCCCATGGCGGTCCGGGATATGAGCGACCGGACACGGCGGGCGTTGTCCGTCCATCCAGAATGGTGGACTGGAGACGTGTGGAAGATTCTTGAGATTCTCGCGCGATACAGGCCCGACCTGACGGTGGAAGTGTTCAATGCGCCGCCGACGGGATTGGTCTTGGTTCGCCGGCTCGATCCCGACTCCCGGGTGCTGGCTGACCATTATGACGAGATCGTCGCTGAGTTTCGCACCCCCGCCGACGAATCCGCGCTCTTTGCGAAGATGCGATCCAGGCTGGAAATTAAAGACACTGCAAAACTCGCTGAAACACTATCGGAACTGCTGGTTTCGAGTACCTTGAACCCCGCCTTGGCATGACCCGTGCCACGCTCCGGTCCTGATAAAAGGACCGAAAATCAGGAGGATTAGCCGCTGAGAGCCATGTTGTCCAGATGGATGAGACAGGTTGGCTCAAAACAAAACGGGCTGATAATGTAACCAGTTCATTCTTAGCTACTTATGTTGTGGCGAACGGCGTGCTTTCTTACTCGCCATCATGCCAGCGTGCTCACTGAAATATTCCAAACGTGCTGCCCGAACCGCGTTTCTCGCGTTCTTTCTGTTAATCGTCGGCCGGGCGTTCGCCGACAATTCCAAGATTTCGCCAGATCTGCAGCCTTTGCTCGCCAATCCGTCGAGCAGCATCCCCGTGATCGTGCAATACAATACTCCGCCGCAGCAGCCCTCTGGAGGGCTTCTGGGGGGGCTGGTCGGAGGGGTGCTGAATCTGGTGGGCGGCGTCCTGAACACCGTCTTTTCCTTGATTCCGGCGGTGTCGGCGACGATGCATCCGTCCGATGTATTAGCCGTGTCGAATCAGCCCAACGTCACCTACATCTCGCTGGACCGGCAGTTGGGAGCTTCGCTCGACTATTCGGCTGCCGCGGTTGGCGCGCCGGCTGCCTGGAACTACGGTCTGGATGGAAGCGGCATCGGAGTCGCGGTGATCGACAGCGGTATCTACAACCACCCGGATTTGAATGCGGCCCATTCACCGCAAAGCCGCGTTGTGTACCGGCAAAGCTTCATTGGAGGAGTGCTCAACGACGATTTCGGTCACGGAACCCACGTGGCCGGGATCGTCGCTGGGAATGGAAGTTCCTCCGACCAACCGGGTGCTTTTCGCACGTTCAAGGGTATCGCGCCGAACGCCAACATTATTGACCTGCGCGTTCTGGACCAGAACGGGGCCAGCAACGATAGCGTGGTGATCGCGGCCATCCAGAAGGCCGTTCAACTCAAGAACCAGTACAACGTTCGAGTGATCAATCTCTCGTTGGGCCGGCCGATTTTCGAGGGCTGCGCGCAGGACCCGTTGTGCCAGGCCGTGGAAGCGGCATGGAAGAGCGGAATCGTGGTGGTGGTGGCCGCGGGAAACGAAGGACGCTACGGATATGCGACCATTCTGTCGCCCGGATCGGCTCCGCACGCGATCACAGTCGGTGCCATGAAGACCGAGAACACCATGTCCACCAGCGATGATCGCATCGCCAGCTACAGCTCACGCGGCCCAACCAACGTCGACCTCGTCGTCAAGCCCGACGTCGTGGCGCCCGGCAATATGGTGGATTCGTTACTTGCTCCCGGGTCAACGCTGGTGAACGATTATCCCGGGAACATTCTTCCGGCTTCGGCTTATACAACCGCGCCAGTTTCGGGCACGCCGCTGTACTTCACTTTGAGCGGTACCAGCATGGCGACTCCGGTAGTTTCGGGCGCCGTCGCGTTGATGCTCGAAAAGGATCCCAGCCTTACGCCGGATACCGTGAAGGCACGTTTGATGAAGACCGCATCGAAGACCTTCCCGGTGATGAGCACGGCCACGGATCCCACAACGGGCCAGACCTACACGGATTATTACGACATGTTCACGGTCGGCGCGGGATACCTGGACGTGCCCGCGGCGCTGACCAATTACGATCAGGTGTTTGGCTCCGCCGCGTCGCCGCAAGTGCTCTACAACCCGCTTCTCGGCACTGCGCTGCTGACGCCGAATCTGGCCGAGATTTGGTTTAGTTCACCCAACTGGTTCGCCCCCACGGTTTGGGGCCCGGTTGTGCTTGTTCCTGGCTTCGGCGGAACAACCCAGATTTGGGAGGCCGAAACAAATTCTTGGGGCTCCAGTATGGCGTGGGGCACGAGTATGGCGTGGGGCACGAATGTTTCCTGGGGAACCAATGTCTCTTGGGGGACCGAGACGCAAGGAGAGCAGTAACTACAATCGATGTCCAGCACTCGTCCCCAGTTCGCCAAGCGCCCGTTGAGCCAAATCTATCTGTTCACGCAGATCGCCTTGGGCAGCGCGACTCTGCTCGGAGCTATAGCAAACTGGCAGTGCAGCGATCCGGTCCGCCTGGCTTCGTTCGCCCTTGCCGCGGTGCTTGGTTCGCTGTTGAAGCTTCGCTTGCCCGGGGTGCGCGGCTTGGTCTCCGTCGGCGCCCTGTTCGTGCTGATCGGCATCGTGAACTTAAGCCTTCCTGAAGCGCTCCTGGTAGGATCGCTATCCATGCTGGTGCAGTGCACTTGGCGCATGGCTAACCGGCCGAGGTTGCCGCAGACAGCTTTTAATGTCAGCGTAGTGTCCGTTTCGGTCTTCGTGGCTTCCAAGGTTTTCGATTATTCCCACGGTCATTTCCTGGAACCGGTTAGTTTGTCGCTCCTGGCTTTCGTTTATTTCTGCGCGAATACTTTTCCCGTCGCGCTGATTATCGGACTTACCGAAAGTCAGCCGGCTATCCGGATTTGGGCCGGCCAGCGATGGCTATTGCCGTACTATGTGGCCGGAGCGTCCATGGCTTGGCTTATTAGCACAGTTCCGCCCGGGATTCAGTGGGAATTTCCAATTATTTGCCTGCCGCTGGTCTATCTGGTCCATCGTTCCAACCGAACCCACGTAGTTCAGATGGAGCAGGAACGATCGCACATGCAAGCCATGAATGGATTGCATCTTCGGACCATCGAGGCGCTGGCGCTGGCCATCGACGCGAAGGACCACACCACGCACGATCACCTGCAACGCGTACAGCTCTACGCCAGGGAAATCGGCAAGGATTTGGGCCTATCCGATAAAGAACTCGAAGCATTGACGGCCGCTGCCGTTCTGCACGATATCGGAAAACTGGCGGTGCCGGAGTCGATTATTTCCAAACCCGGGAAATTAACGCGCTCTGAATTTGAAAAAATGAAGATCCATCCCGTGGTTGGCGCCGAAATTTTGGAGCGCGTCGAATTTCCCTACCCGGTGGTTCCCATTGTTCGCTCGCACCACGAAAAATGGGATGGCAGCGGCTATCCCTACGGGCTGCGGGGCGAAGAAATCCCCATCGGCGCTCGAATTCTGTCCGTCGTGGATTGCCTGGACGCGCTGGCATCCGACCGCCAGTATAGACGGGCGCTGCCCCTGGATGAAGCCATGGCCAGAGTAGCGTCCGAAGCGGGAACCGCGTTTGACCCCAGGGTCGTCGAAGCTCTGGAAGCTCGCTACAAAGAACTAGAGGCGCGCGCGCGAACCACCGGAGCTCCTGTCCAGCCGCCACTCTCGGTGGATATCAAGATCACCAAGGGAAGCGCGCCCGCCGCCGGCTTTGAAGCCGAAGCACCGCTGGCCGCCCCCGCGCCGAAGCATCCCGTGGCGCAAGCTCGCGCCCATCAAAGGAACCAGCGATCATCGATACCCGATATACCGGAAGCGGGAATCTGCTCCTTGCATTGGGAAGAAGCGCTGTTGGTGGCCTCGCTTCGTATCCGGCGCATGATGTCGTGCGACGCCATCGCGCTCTGGGCCTGCGAGGACGACTTTGTGAGTGTGAAGTTCGCAAGCGGCGAAGACGGCGGCGGGTTGGAGTCACTAACTGTCCGTCGCGGCGAGGGTTTGGCGGGTTGGGTAGCCGAAGTCGGAAAGCCCATCCTGAACGGCAATCCAGCTGTGGAACCAGGATACTCCTCGGCTGCCAAGATAGACGGGACAGCGGGATTATCGTCCGCTCTCGCATTGCCGTTGGTCAATGGCGGCTGCGTGGTGGGCGTAGTGGCGCTGTACCGCAGAGAACGAGACGCGTTTGCCGCCGGCGAACTGGTTGCGTTGCTGGAACTGTGCCCGGCGCTCGCATCCCTCATGCTGGATAGCAATGAGCCCGCCGTCGATCTAGTGGAGATGGCGAACGCCATTCTATCTGGCACTCAAAACTTGGTCGGCGCGTAGCCCTCCGCCCGGCGTTGCTTTCGGGTACCATCACCTCTTGGGATGAAAAACGAAATCGCTTTTGAAATGGCCGCTTCCAGCATCCGCTTCGGACCCGGCGTCACACGCGAAGTTGGAATGGATCTGGCGGATTTGGGCGCGCACAAAGTCCTGGTGATCACCGATCCCGTGCTGGCGCCACTCGCGCCCGTGAAGACGGTCCTGGAATCGCTAGAGAGCGCCGGTGTCGACTTTGTTCTCTATGACCGCGTGCGCGTGGAACCAACCGACGAGTCATTTCTGGACGCCATCGCCTTCGCCAAGCAGGCGTCTTACGATGCTTATGTCGCGGTCGGCGGCGGATCCACCATCGACACCGCCAAAGCGGTGAATCTTTACGTCACCTATCCACCGTCCGATTTTCTCGATTACGTGAATCCCCCCATCGGTAAAGGCATTCCAGTCCCCGGCCCATTGAAGCCGCTCTTTGCAATCCCGACCACGGCCGGCACCGGCAGCGAGACTACGGGCGTCAGCATTTTCGACCTGATCCGCATGCATGCCAAGACCGGGATCGCGAGCCGCCGCCTGAAGCCTACCTTAGGGTTGCTGGATCCGGAGAACACGCGCAGCATGCCCTCGCAAGTTGCCGCTTCAAGCGGCCTGGATATTCTGAGCCACGCCATCGAATCCTACACCGCTTTGCCGTACACCGGCCGCCCGTACCCGGAACGGCCGCTGGTACGCCCGGCCTATCAAGGATCGAATCCCATCAGCGACGTTTGGTCCTTGCAGGCTCTGCGAATGGTGGCGAAGTATATCGTGCGAGCCGTGGACGATCCGTCCGATGACGAAGCGCGCGCCAACATGCTGCTCGCCTCTTCCTATGCCGGAATGGGGTTCGGAAACGCAGGCGTGCATCTGCCGCACGGAATGTCTTACCCGGTGTCGGGCAACGTGAAGAATTATCGTGCGCCGGGATATGTTTCGGATCATCCGCTGGTACCGCATGGATTTTCGGTGATATTAAACGCGCCGGCGGTTTTCCGTTTTACGGCTTCGTCGAATCCGGAGCGGCACATGCAAGCGGCCGAAGCGTTGGGAGTGGACGTTTCGCGCTGCCATAAGGAAGATGCCGGACGTATTCTATCCGAGCGAATCACTTGGTTTATGCAGCGCTTAAAGACGCCCAATGGGCTGCGCGAGATCGGCTACACCTCATCCGATATTCCGAAGCTAGTGGAAGGAACTTTGCCGCAACATCGAGTGACCAAGCTTTCGCCGCGCCCGGCAGGTCCCGAGGAGCTGAGCGCATTATTTGAAAATGCAATGGTGGCTTGGTGATCTAACGATTCAAGTGCAATAAGTTTCCGTCGGGGTCCTGTAGCGTTACCACGCGCGCAGGATACCGCGCATCGCGAATCAGCGTTTCCCAGTTGGCGGCGTGTACTGGTGGGAGCATTCGGGTCGGCCGAACTCTGGTACCCGACCCGATGGCCGGCTCAATCTGATCCTCGGCAGCCAGCATTTCGTAGGCTGTCAGCACCGTGGTGCGCGAGATGGAGAGCAGCTTCGCGGCAACGCGCGTGGATGGCAAACGCGACCCCGCCGGCAAATGACCGTCCTGAATTGCGCGCTCCAGCGCCGCGCATAATTGCAAATACATCGGCTGAGGAGAGGCTCGATCCAGCGAGATCGGCGGAAGCTGGAACCGGCGGCGGCGCGTGCTCAAAGTGGTCTCCCTAAGTGGACCTTTTTATTTTCGCAAGTCTGAGCGATTCTAGTGGCGGAGGCTGACAATAATCTCTGGCGGCAACATTACCGTAATGGTTTCGAACATGGACGCTTCAGTTCGTTTTTACACCGAAGTCCTGGGCATGAAGTTGACCAATCGTTTTGGCGATCACTGGGCTACGGTGGACGCAGGCCGTGGCCTCATCATCGGGCTGCACCCTGCTTCGCCCAAATATCCGGCGCCGGGAACCAAGGGCGGCACGCTCATCGGGCTGGAGATCGATGAGCCGATTCAGCAAGTGGTGGACCGGCTGGAAAGCAGAGGCATGCACTTTCTTGGACCGATCATCAACGACGCCGGCGCGGGCTCGTTCATCGATCTGGAAGATCCCGATGGCAATTTCATCTATTTGTGGGAAGTGAGCCGCGGCATGATGGAAGAGAACGCCTCCGCGTATTCGCACGCGTAGAGTACGAACGCGCACGCCAGCCTATCTGGACTTGGTAAAATTGAACGTTTATCAAATTCAGGAGGACAACCCACGTGCGTTGGCCAATCGTTTTTCTTCTTGCCGCATCCGGAGCATGGGCGCAAACCGGCGCCGGCAATCCCATACTGGCGAGCTCCAAGGTGTTTTATTCGAATGCCAAGCAGGACATCCTGCGTTCGGCGGACAAAGTGCCGGAGGACAAGTTCGCATTCAGGCCCACCGACAGCGTTCGGACCATGGGGCAGCTGTTCGCGCACGTCGCTGACGGGCAGTACGAATTCTGCGGCGCGGCGGCTGGTAAGCACGATGAGAAAAACGTCGAGCAGACCGCCAAGACTAAAGCCGACATCGTCGCGGCGCTGAAGGCTGCCTTCGCCTATTGCGATGCTGTCTATGCCGGCCTGACGGACGCCAAGGCAACCGAAATGATTCCAGCTTTTGGCGGGATCAAAATCACCCGGCTCAGCATGCTCGATTTCAACGTCGCCCATACCATGGAACACTACGGGAACCTGGTGACGTACATGCGCATCCAAGGCATCGTCCCGCCCAGCAGCGAATCGCAGCGTTAAGGTATCCCGCTCATCGATGCGAGCGGTTCTGGCCGGCTATGTTCCCGCCTGGCGGCCAACAAAGGTGGACTCCATGGTCGCGCTTAGAGAGATGTGAGGCGTCGGCGATCCTGCGCCATCGGCGTCAGCGCAACCCACCGGCGACTGGAATGATCTGCCCGGTGATCCAACCCGCGTCTTCCGACGCCAGGAACGAAACCACCGTTGCGATCTCGCGCGGCTGGCCAACGCGGCCGAGCGGCGTCCTAGGTATCAGCTGGGCCTTGAAGCGATCCCAGTTCGGCATGGCCTTACTGCCCTCGGTTTCCACCGGGCCCGGCAACACCGCGTTCACTAGAATTTTCCTCGGACCCAGTTCGCCTGCAAGGGCCTGCGTGATTACATCCACCGCGCCCTTGGTGGCGCTATACACGGCTCCTCGCGCAGGGGCGTTCAAAGATGCCACCGAGCCGATGTTGATGATGGACCCTCCATGCTCACCCATGGCCGCGGCCGCGGCTTGCGTGGTGAACAAGAGGCCCCGGACATTGAGGTCGAACATGCGATCGAAGTGCTCTTCGGTGATCTGTGTCAGTGGAAGGAATTCATAGACGGCCGCATTGTTGACCAGGATATCGATTCGCCCAAACTCCGCGACCGCGGCGTCAATCAGTTGTTTGGAATCGGCTGGCTTACTCACGTCAGCGCGCACCGCCTTGGCCTCACCGCCTGCGGCCTTGATCGCCGCAGCCACCGCCTCCGCCGCTTCCGCGCTGCTCGCGTAATTGACGATCACCGACGCGCCGTCTTTGGCAAGTTGCAGCGCGATGGCGGCTCCGATTCCCTTCGAAGCGCCGGTGACGACAGCCACCTTGCCTGTCAGTTTTGCCATATTTGTTCCTCCGCCTCGAATTTCCCACGAGATCGCCGCCTCGACGCGCTCCGGCGTGAAGGAATCGGTTGCCGATGGCGGCAGCGATCACCGTGATGAGTTATTATCTCGGCCTCTTCCGTTATCGTACGCCACAGTCCCCCCAAAAGGATTGAGACTCGGATCGATATTTGGAGGCGCTGGAGAGGAGAAAAACCTGAGGGTGCTCAGGCCCCGGCGCCATCATCGCTCGTCAACAACGTGATTTCAGGAAGGCCGGGTGGTGGCCCCCAACCCTTGCGAGGAACATTTCCGATCTGCGAAAAGTTCTCGGAGAAGCGGATTCTAAACAGAAGCTGATCGAGACCGTGCCGCGGACCGGCTATCGTTTCGGAGCGCCAGTTAAGAAACTCGTTCTGCCGGGCGATGCCACGAAGGCGGGTGAGGGTCTAAGTCCCACCCTACCAGGCGTTGGTCCCGTGCTGATGATACCCGCCAATACAGCTATTGCCGCGGCCGTTCCGATGGCAGCCCAAACTGTTCCGGAGATGCGGATCGCGCTTTCCCGGCGCTCAGCGGGGCCTTGATGGAACGAATGCGTTTCCCCGAATGAGGCGCGTTCGGGCAGCCCAGCTACCGACCCGTGGTAACTGGACTTTTGCATTTACCGAGAGATGATGAACGGAGACCAGAACCACGGATTCTTCCAAAGCCTGTGATTGCCTCGCTCCATCTCAATCTTGGCTTGGCGCAACGCGTCCTCGGGAGCCAGACCGGCGCGAATATGGCTGTAGAAAGTTTTCATCAGCTCGGCCGTCGAAACGTCGTCGACATTCCACAGCGTCGCCACCACAGCGCGCGCGCCCGCATAATAAAACGAACGGCTGATCGTAAGCAGACCCTCGCCCTGAAGCAGTTTTCCGTCCGCGGTGCGGCATCCCGATAGCACCACCAGTTGGGCGTTCATCCTCAGACGAGCGATCTCCGCGGCTCTCAGGACTCCATCCTCGGAGCTTCCCGGCTCGTGTGCCAGCGCCAATCCGGACCGCGCGGGATTGCCATCGTCCACCAGGCCGTGCACGGCGAAATGCAGATAGCCGAAACGGTCAAGATCCTCCCGCTTTAGTGCCGCTTCGCTGGCGGATGTTCCTAAATGCAGCTCACGCTGTTGAGGCGGGAACTGTTGCGCGACGCCTTCAGCCTCCTCGCGGGTGTAGGGAATAGGAGCGAACGACGTATCATAAGCCGGGTCCCCGAACACAATGGCACTCGGCTGGGGTGCGGGCATCTTCCGCGCCATGGCAGCGAGCGTTAAGCTGGCAGAAGCCGACTGCGAGTAGACCACGGTATGCTGTTCGAGCAAGTAACGGCCTTTTGAATCGATCAGGGACTCCATCGGCAGGTTGGCCAAACCGGCATCGGGGACGATGATCAGCCGTTTCTTGCCTCCGAAGTACTGCTCGATCGGCGCGACTAGTAATCTGTACAGCTCGGCCGCCTGCTTGCGGCCCAGACGCATTCGGTAGTCCGGCGTGAGGTTTGTCACCGGCTGCGCGAGGAGGTTGCGGTAAGACGCGATCAGCGGCTCGATACGCTTACGCGCCGCCAAGGGTGGGGCGTTAACCCCTTGGTCGGTGACAACCCAGGCATACGAACGAGCATCCCCTATCAGATATTCGACAAAAGCCGTGTCATCGCCAGCCAGTTCTCGCTGGATCTCGTCCGTTTTGGCGCTGGCTGGCCGTCGGAGCTCCGCGTAGGCCGGGTTGGATCGACGCAGATCGAGATAGAACTCCTCCAGCACGCTCAACGCACGGGCTAGTTCTGGCGGCCGGTCCCGATTCTCCGCCACCCGGCTCTTCAATTCCTCCTCGCGGCTGCGCTCTTCGTCTGTTAAGCCGGAACGAAGGTCGATGTGCGACTCATTCAGGAGATCCACAAAAGCGCGGGCGCGCCCGGAATCGGCCAGCTCGAGCGCCTCCGCCGGACGATTCAACTCCACCAGCAGATCCACCGCCCCCTCATAGGCTTCACGGCTAATGGCCACCGGTAGAGCGCGCGCCAGCTCCGTGGGCACGGTTAGTTGTTCCAGCTTCTCCACCTCGCCGATCGCGTCGCGATAGTGCCCCAGCGCGTTCTCCCGGCGCCCCAGCGCACGTTCTGCTCGAGCCCACCTCACATCCACTTCAAAAACCTTGGTGATTGGATCGCCCAGCTGGTGGTTCAGCTCGGTGGCCCGCGCGAATAAGTCGATGGCCGCGGCGTAATCGCCCCGCGCCATATCAACTGCCCCCGTGCGTGCCATGACCTGTGCTTCGAGGCCCAAATACCCCGTGGCTCGGGCCAATTCCATCGAACGCCGGAAATGAGACTCCGCCTCCATCAGCCGCCCGAGTTGATTCTCCGCATCCGCCAAGCTGTTCAATATCTCAGCCTGCAAACGATCCAGCTTTTCGCGTTCGGCGATTTCTAACGCCCGCTGGTGCCAGCCGATGGCCTCGCGGTAGCGGCCGCGATCCTTATATAAAGCGCCGATCGACAACAGGCAACCCGCTTCGAGCCGGGAATCGCTTTCCGCCCGCGCCAGCCGCAACGCCTGTCGGGCGATGGCCTCGGATTTGTCCGTATCGCCCATCTCGCGATAAACGATCGCAAGGAAACGTGTCGCGCGGCCCGCCGGCTGAGGATGCGGAAGCTGCTTGTTCAATCGGAACCACTCATCGTAAGCGCGCAGTGCTTCGTCCAGGCGCCCGAGGTTGCGCAAGGTGTTCCCTTCCAGTTCCTTGATTTCGAGCAGCGACGCGACGTCGTTCTGCTCACGCGCGGCCGTCTCGGCGCGCTGCAAGTCGTCGAGTGCCTCCGGAAAGCGGCTCTGGTTGTAAAGCTCCGTGCCCGAAGCAATTAGCGACTTGGCGGTTTCGCTGCCGGCGCACATGGATCCCCACGCCAGTGCCGCCAGCGAAACGACGGCTCGGAAGTGGACCCGCATCGTCCTCCTTATTGACCGGCGACGCGCAGACGGTAGCTAGCCAGCAGCCGCGCGGGCGATTCGCTCGACAGTTCTATCTTGTATCGCCCCGCCGGCAGCTTCGCCGCCGGAAGCGTCACGGCCAAGGCGCCTTCGCCATTGCGCGCCAGGCCAGCTACCTTTTCGATAGTGCGCCCGCCTTCATCTAGCACCGCGATGCTAAACGTTCGGTAGCGGCCGTCCGGTTCCACATCCATCCACAAGGCGACCTCGCGGGCCGCGGCGGGAACCTGGAGAATCGCTTCGTTGCCCGTTCCACGCTCCGTTCGCAGCACGGCTATGGGGAGGTTTCCGGCAGCCGCTTCCACCCCAGCGGCCGATGCCAGAGTAGCCTGCTCCAGTCGCTGCGCGAGCGTATTCCGCGCTGCGAGTGATTCGCGCAGCGAATTCCGCAGCATGATCACCCAAACGCTGCTGCCAATGAGTACCGCTGCCAGGGTCGCGGCCAACGCCGGCGCTAGCCATCGCAGCGGCTCGCGCGACGCGGTTTGTGGCAGCTGGCCGGTGCGCGCTGCATCACGCACGCCTGCCACAAAGCGCTCCACGATTTGAACTTCTTCAAAGCACTCCGGGCAATCCAGCAGATGCTCCTCGAAGCTGCGCCGTTCTTCTTCGGCAAGTTCGCGCCGGACGTAACGTTCGATCGTCTCCTCCGAAATGTGGTGGTCTGCCTTCACAAAGTGACTCAACGTCCCCCGGTTGTATCAGAATCTTTGCGCCAGCCGCGCAAAAAGCGCTCGCGAAAACTTTTTAGCGCGCGCGATTTGAGCAATCGAACCCGTTCCTCGGCAATCCCGATTTTGCGCGCGATCTCTTCCTTAGAAAGCTCGTCATAGTAATACATGCGCAAGAAATCGCGGTCACGCGGCTTCAGCCGCGCCAGCGTCCACTCGACTGCGTCCTTGACCCGGTCGTCCAAAAAATGCCGCTCGGCATTGGCCCGCGGGTCGGCCGCCAGGCGTCTGGCATGGGATTCGCGCCGAACTGCCTCCAAGGCCACGTTATCGAGCGTCCGCAGAATGAAGCGCGCCAGCGCCGCGGGCGACCGCACCTGGCGATTGCGAATCGCCGACAAAACCCGCAGCAGGGTTTCCGATCTTAGATCCTCGGCGTCCTGCGGAGAACCGGTCCGCGAGAGCGCCAGATAGTACAACTGCGCGCCGTAGCGCTCAAACAACTGCGTTTCGGCATCGCGTTCTCCGGCCTGGATGCGCGCCACCAGAGCGACGTCCGGACCCGCGTCAAACGATGCCGCGCCTTCGGTTGCGTCCATGGGCCGGGGATCCATCCATCCGTTGTCCTGCTCTATTTTACAGGCATTGCGACGCTGGCTACTAGTACTGGTACAGACCGCCTCGGTGCCTGTCATTTCTCCGATACAACACGCGCTCGAGCGTCACTTGATCGCGTAAATCGGAGCAAGCAGCTAGACGCCCGGTCGAAGAAGGGATGTTTCATGAAACGATTCATCAGCTATTATGCGTACGCAAGTTTCCTGCTCGCCATGGCCATGCTCGCGACCATCGGCGCCCGCCCTGCCGCGGCCGCGGCCACCGGCGAGTTTCTCTTCGTTGAGAACGTTGGAGCCGGACAGGGCGGGATTTGGGGCGTCGACGTCACGGGAACCAACTTCTTCGGACTCACCGCGGCGCAGGGTTTCGGCTTTGGCGTCCCTGGGCCACCTTATCCGAACCCCGACATTTGGGAGTTCAGCCAGGCCAAGAATAACGGGCGAATCGCGTTCATGTCCCGCATGAACCCCAATGACTCCCAGCGAATCTATGTGATGAACGGCGATGGCACCGGCGTGACGCAGGTGACGTTCCACAACTCTTCTGTTAGCAATAATCAGGGGCACTTCTTGCCCTCCATATCCGCGGACGGCTCGAAAATCGTGTATGTAAATGGCGAGACTATCGCCCCGCCAGGAACGCAAGGCGCCAACGGAGCCAACTGCAGCGGCTCGCAATCGCAGAGCTTTTGGGTTGTGAACTCCGATGGCACGAATCCACACGTCATCCGCCAGCCGACCTTTTACGACGTTTATTGCAATCACGGTGGCGCCGGAGAAGCGGTCTGGAGTCCGGATGGCACCAAGCTTCTCGTCACGGATACGATGGGAGACAGCAACTCGCCGGCGAACTGCGGCAACGAAGTTGTGGTCATCGACGCAGAAAACAATACCCTCAAAACTCTCGCATGTAACAACGGTGCGGGCATAACGCAAGTCGGTCTGGACTGGTCGCCTGATGGAACCAAGGCGATGGCGCTGGTCGCCTGCGGAGGAGGCGGCGGCCAACATACTTGCACCGAGTGGGTGGTCTGGGACACGTCGACCTGGGACGTCATTTCCACGATTCCGACCCCTAGCGGCAACGACGAATTTCTGACGCGCTTTTCACCTGATTCCACACTGCTCGGCTACTACGACCAAAACGCGAATCCGCACACCATCCAGATCATGGATCTCCACGGAAACCCGGTCTCAAGCTTCAATATGTCGAGCGTGAACGTGAGCCCGGGCGGCTTTGCGGGATCGTTAGTGTGGTCGGCTTCCACGCCTGGCACGCTGAAGACAATGACGCTCGGCGTCCCCTCGGTTTATGTAAATGCCTGCCCTGGCTATACGCTTTATCTCGATCCGTCGGTACTTAATTCGTCGGGCGCGCTCTTCACACACGGCTACACGAGCGCGAATGTCGACATCACGTCCGGGGACGGCGACTCGTTCCACGTCGACGGATTCGGCAACGCGTTCTTCAATGCGACGCGGAATAGCGGAAGCGGCACTGTGCAACTGAGCAACTTCGGCGTCAATTCGCCCACAGTTTCCGTCACCACCGATCAGAATTGCACTTGCCAAACTGCCGCGTCCGGTCTCAACGTAACGCGCGGCGGTCTGCGATATGTCACGTCTTCGCAAGATCAGTTCGTCCAGGCGCTGACCATTAAGAACACGACCGGCAGCACCGTGACGGGGCCCATCAACGTGGTTCTCAAGAATCTGACCAGCACCGTAATTCTCACCAATGCAAGCGGGACCTCCGGCTGCACCTCGCCCGGCAGCTACTTCACCACCGCGGTACCGGCCGGGAGTTCGCTCGCCCCAGGCGCCACAGCCTCCGTCGTGCTTTATTTTCGCGATCCATCACTGGGAGGTTTCAACTACACCACTGCGGTAGTGGCTGGCGCGGGCGCGCCATAACCGTCGAGGACTTTCATTTCATTAGGAGAAAACAAATGATACGACCCGCACTTCTATTCATAACTCTGGCTGGCCTGGCATTCGGCGACACCTTGACGCTCGATACAACGCCGCTCGAGACCAGTGGCACGGGGCCCTTTACTATCGACTTCCAGTTCATTTCGACGGACCAGGCGGTGACCAACACGGTCACTCTCTCGGACTTCACTTTCGGAGGCGGTTCGCTCGACGTATCACCGTCGTCGGAAACCGGCGGCATTTCGGTCGGCACGAGTCCGTTCTCGGTTACGTTGACGAACAGTTCGTTCTACAACGACGTTGACTTCACATTCACACCCGGCAGTTCCTTGAGTTTCGACTACTCGGCTACGTCCAACTCCGAACCCACTACCCCCGACACGTTCACGTTCGCCATCTTCGACGGCACGACCAATGAAATCCCGACCTCGAACCCCAGCTTGCTTGACTCGTTCCTCGAATTGGATCTTCCGGCGAATGGTGCGGGCTCGAATACCATTCTTTCCGGCTCGTCCGGGTATTCGGTGGACATCGCGGCGCCGACCGTTCAGAGTGGAAGCACGGGCGGCGGGGGAAGCGTTGTACCCGAACCGTCGGCTTTGCCGCTGCTCGGGATAGCCGCCGCCATCCTTGTCGCGTTGCGGACCAGAAGGCAGGCTTGACGTCCGAACAGATGTCTTTTTCAAAAGTCGCCGACTCGTACATTGGCCGGAAACGGCGTTCGCGCAACCTATTCGAGGACTACACCGAAGCTGCTTATCGCGCGTTTCGTTTGCGAGGCTGATCGCAACGCTCATTTTCGGGCTGATGCAGCGCTCTCCGGGAGGCAAAGCAGCGCGTCCTGGTCCGCAGACTCGCGGGGGACCTTCGTGATGTAGCGGATCGCCTGGAACTGAAGTCAAACGGAAGCGGGAGGCGGAAATCGGAGCTGCCAATGCACGGTGGTTTAGGGTGCGGCCGGTTTCGGATGGGCACGATGATCCAGGGCTACTGCAAGCCCAGTTTCTATTTTGGCGGTGAGGGTGGGATTCGAAGCTTCGACTGGTTCGATTTGTCTGCCAGTTATACATTCCACGATGCTCGCAATGCCAAGATTGCCATCAATTCCAGGACTGCTTGTCCGATATTGCCCGACGAAGTGCATGACCGAGAGCTTTTAAGGCACAGCTGGCGCCCACTGCGCTGGAAGCCAATCGGTGTGCGTATAGTCCCAAATCGTCCACACATAGTCAATGCACACGCGACCTTCGAACGCCGTCGAAATTGGAATTCAAGTCGAGCAGGCCTGCGGCCGGAACAATAGTGCGCTGCGAGTTCGCCGAATCCTCTGTGCTTGCCAGAGCCTCGGATCCGCCACCGAAGGGAAATATTTCAGCGTGAGGCGAGACGTCGGAGTGCGGTGTCGATCGGGAGGAACAGGCGCCGGCTCGCGCTGGGCAGAAGCGTAAAACCATGATGCTCGTAGAAGCGTTGCGCCGCTTCGTTCTCGGCATCTACAACCATCGCGAACACTCCCATCTCCGCCCGCGCGGAGCGCTTCAAGGCGTCCGCCAGCAGAACGCCGCCGAGACCAAGCCCCTGCTGAGTGCGGGCAACGGCAAGCCGGCCAAGCAAAGCCGCCGGAACCACTGGGTAGCGTGGCAGTTTCTTAGTGAGCTGCGGGGAAAGAGTATCCAAGGCGATGCTGGTTGCGCTCAAGGTGTAGTATCCGGCGATTTGTCCCGAATCGTAGCTGACAGCGACAAAACAGGTAGCGATCCGGCGCCGGACATCCTGCGAGGCTTGCGTCTGAAAATATCGGTCGAGCGCGGCGGAACCACTTATGAATCCGGTTCGGTCGTGCTCATCGTTGAGCGGTTCAATCCGAAAGGTCTCGCTCACTTATTTCCTGATGAGATTCCGGTGAAGCGCGAAGGCCTTCTTCAAGGCCGTGTTCGGTTTGGGCGGCCTCGTCAGAAGCTTTACGAACTGTTCCTGCGCCTCGCGCGACAGCCGAATGACCTCTACTTCGGACACCGTTTTTTGCGCGGCCTCCTGGGCGGCAGCGACGACAAAATCGCTGACCGAACGCCCCTGGATTTCCGCGGCGCGCCGGACGACCGCAAGCGCTTCAGGTGCGATGCGCGCCTCCAGGCGGGCAGTCCGGTTGGTGTGTTGCCCTGGCATACCTTAGCTCCAGTTCGATCTCCTAACAATGTACGTCATTCCACCGTACAAGTCAAGGTGGATAACTCGTCGTTCTCCTAAAGAAAACCCAACCCGCTTCACGACGCAGAAACCGCCGACTATCGGCGTGACAACAAAAAAGACAAGTCTTGATGCAACGGTACTTTGCGTGATTCACAAACTATTTGTCGCGACACCCGCCGACAAGGAGCGCCACAAAACGACCGTTTCGACGGCGAAAAATGACGCTGTTACTGACACAGTCTGTTCGCTGAAGCTTCGCCACAATTCGCTGACCTTCCGCGATTCACGTTGGCGGTCGTAGCACTTCAATATCCGTACCGTTCGTTCCTGGCGGCAAAATTGCTTGAAGGATGGCCCATTCGAATTCACGCCGAACGGCAATAAGTCTCAAACTGACGACAGCGGCGTTTCACGAGACTAATTCACCCCGAGGGGCCTCTCAGATCAAACTTCCCACATTCCGACTTGAACGAAGCCGAAGCGGCAGACGCTTCGCGTGCGGTCATCCGAAGCGCTGAAGAAGAGAGTAATGTTCGGGTCACAAGGAGGTCATCCCTGGGACCCAGTTACGCAAATTGATGCTCGAGGAACTCGAGCGTCGAAATTATTCCCAGAGTACCGCGCGGGCGTACCTCATGACCATCACGGACTTCGCCCGGTACTTTCGTCAGTCACCCGATGCCTTGGGCCCTGAGCACATCCGGCAGTATCAGGCTTACCTGTTCCGGGAACGAAAGCTCGCTGCGAACAGCGTCAATCAGCGAGTCGGGGCACTGCGTTTTTTCTTCATCAAGACGCTGAAGAAAACCTGGAGCGTTGACGAGACTCCGTATCCGAAGAGAGTCATCCGGCTGCCCAGGATATTCAGCCCAGAGGAAGTCGGACGGCTGATCGATTCTGCGACGACGCCCTTTTATCGCACGATCCTGATGACGCTCTACGCCACCGGAGTTCGCCGGGCTGAGCTGACACATCTGAAGGTCAGTGACATCGACAGCAAGCGAATGGTCATTCACGTTCAGGGCGGAAAGGGGCGGAAGGACCGCGACATCATGCTCAGCCCCAGGTTGCTGGAAGCCCTGCGCGAGCACTGGCGCAATTTGAAACGAAAGCCCAAGGTGTGGCTATTCCCCGGCAATCGCTGGCACACAGCGGACCATCCGATCACCACCAAGGTCGCCTGGCTGGCCTGCAGGGAAGCCGCGTTGCGCGCTGGCTTGGGCCACGATATCCATCCACACACGTTACGCCACTGCTTTGCCACCCATCTGCTGGAAGCCGGCGCCGACCTGCGAACCATCCAGATTCTACTGGGGCATCGCGATCTGGAAGAAACGACTATCTACCTGCACTTGTCGAACCGTCACCTGGGCGCGACCGCGAGTCCGCTGGATTCGCTGCTACTCGCCAGCAAGCACGATCCAGGCACGGGTACGAAGTAAATGCCGCGGCCACCCGTTGAGGTGGCCGATGTGATCCGCACAGCCGGAGAAACCTTCTTCCAGTGCCGCCCGAAGTGGTTTTCCTGGCTGCACCTGAAAGTGTTGAACGCGATCCTGTGCTGCCGTACAGCTGTGCTTGGCGGACATGCGGATGCGTGTTCAAAATGCATACGAGGCCGTCTCCTACAACTCGTGCCGAAACCGGCATTGCCCAAAATGCCAGGCTAATGCACGCGACCGCTGGCTCGAGGCGCGGTCGAAAGAACTGCTCCCTACCCGCTACGTCCACGTGGTCTTCACGTTGCCACAGCACCTTTCGCCACTAGCGTTGCAGAACAAACGCGAGATCTATGCCCTTCTATTCCGGGCCAGCGCCGATACGCTATTGGAGGTCTCCCGTGATCCGAAGCATCTCGGTGCGGAGATCGGATTCTTCAGTGTCCTTCACACCTGGAACCAGAAACTCCAGCATCATCCGCACGTTCATTGTGTGGTTCCCGCCGGCGGCCTGGCGCCGGACCACTCCCGGTGGATCGACTCGCAGCAGAAGTTCTTCCTGCCGGTCGATGTTCTCAAAGAAGTGTTCCGGGGAAAGTTCGTTGATGGCCTGAAAACACTGCATGCCGAGCATAAACTCGGCTTCCACGGAACACTCGCCGCGCTTCAGAATCCCAGGGCTTTCGCAGCGTAGCTTCGTCCGCTGTTCCGCTCCCCATGGGTCGTTTACTCGAAGCGCCCTTTTGGCGGCGCGCAACATGCGCTACGCTATCTCGGCCAGTACACCCATCGGGTGGCGATCTCAAATCATCGACTTGTGGCACTTGCCGACGGCATGGTTACGTTTCGCTGGCGCGATTCCGCCCACAAAAACAAAAAACGTCTGATGACGCTCCCCGTCAATGAATTCCTGTGCCGATTCCTGCTGCACGTGTTGCCGCCGGGATTCGTCCGCATCCGCCACTTCGGGTTTCTGGCACATCGCCGTCGCGGCGCTTCGCTCCCGCTCTGCTTACTACTGCTAGCCCAATCAGACCGGGCTCTGCCCGAAACCGGGTCTGACGAAAGAGCTCTCTGTTCCCCACCATCCCTTTGGGCTTGTCCGCAATGCGGCGGACCAATGATCCTCATCGTACGGCTCACCGCCATGGAGCTTCGATTGCGATCTCCGCCAGTTCCCGCCGTGCAACACCAATGACTCGATCTTTCTCATCACGAACCCAACGCGTGCACCATCGCCAATGCCAACCGTGTGCCTGCATCACCGGCCAACCGACTCAGACATTACGCAAGATCTTCTCGCTAAGACAGATTGCCCTATCTCCGGGCCATAAAATCTCTCGTTCTCCGGCCGCCACCACTTTCACCGGCATTCAAAATCCATAGCACGACCGTTCCAAAACGGCTTCCTTCAAGTCACGTTAACGCAGAGCAGCCTCACGTTTATGCTCCGACCGGTATCGCGGCCCGGCTGGCGAAGTCGAGCAGGTTGTCAGGATGCTAGCCGCTTCCCGATAGTGAACCAGAACCTTCAAGACCACGGATACTTTTTAATCAGTAGCATCACCTTGAAGACTACGTAAGTATTAGTTTCCGCCAGGCGTGTGTGCGAATTGTGTGCCGGATCAATGAGGGTAATTACTTGGCAAGGACGAGCGTAAAAGCTCTTGTACTGTCCACGAGCCACCATTTTTTAGCGACTTGCTGTCATTCTACAGGCTTGTGCCTGAAGGCAAGGCTCCAACGAGTTTCAGTCGGCCAAGCGGTTCATGACAGCATAGCGGACTAGCTCCGCGGTGGTCCTCAATCCGAGCTTGAGGAGGATGCGGCTCCGATAAGTGCTGATGGTTTTCTCGCTGAGCGCGAGGGCACCGGCGATCTCCTTCAATGTCCTGCCCAAACCTAGAAGCCGCAGCACCTCGCGTTCGCGGTTCGAGAGGCTTTCATGACTGGGTGACACCAGCAAGTCCGAGGGTGCCTCCATGGCGGTGAAAGATGGACCGCTTGTTTCACCTGCGAGGATTGCATGGACCGCTGATACCAGGTCGCCGGGATTGTTTGCCACCTCAATCTGACCCTCTATGCTGCGAAGAGTCAAGACGAATATCAGCTGGTCTGGACGCAATCTCTTCAATTCGGTCAGCACCTCGAGTCCTTCTCGAACAATTACGAGGTCCCATGGATGGCCGAGCGCCTGCTCGAGACCTTCCGATCCAGCCGTGCTTTCGCCAAATTCCAGAGGCTCGAATCTCTCGTCCAGGACCATTTGTTTGATGGCCTGTCGCACAACAAGGTGGTCGTCAAGGATTAGAATGCGCAGTTTCTCTTGCGTAGGACCGTCCACAGTTTTTATCAATGGGTTCTTATAGGGCGGCGGTTTTGATGAGTCTTCCAGTCGGCCTTGTCGATCGCCAGTGACTTGAATTGCCGCTTGGTCCTTCGGATCGTTTCGTGTTCAACAAGCTGCTTTGATCCACGCGTGAGCGGTGAGCCAAGCTCGCCTCGCCTTGGTTGCTGGAGACACGAAAAGTCCTTTGGAGTTAAAGAACTCGCCAATCATCTTAGAGCGTTATGATTTTCAGTACGCAGGGAGTCGTTGGCCTATTGCGAACCTCACCGTGCAATCGAGGAGGATGACGCAACCAACTAAACTCCCTGCGCTTCCATCTGCCGGATTTTGCATTACTCTGGCTGATCTCTTAACGATCTGAGGCGGCGTCTCTTAATCAAGTATCGACGTTTAGCACCCTCCTTCGTTTGGCGAAGGCCGGAAAGTCTGATGAGCGCTGCAATGGTCTTATCAATCAGACGTAGCTCCCTGCGCAGTTCGTCAATCATTGTCATTCTCGAACAAGCCCCGATGGTCCTTAACGCATTTCCGCCAACTGGCTCTGTATTTCCAAGCCGTTTATTCCCGGCGCGTCTATGTCGAGGATCAGACATCGGATCTCTTGTAGGTGATCAGGGGAATTCTCCACTCCGCGCTCATCGCGCCTTCAACCCGGAGCTACTGTGGCATTGCAAAACCATTTCAATTCGACACTAAGCGAAAACCCGAAGAGCTTCAATCGGATTGATTTCCTACGGCGTTTCCTGAGTTCGTTCGGTGTTTGTGCCTAAGAACATTCACAGCTCTAAGCGAGCAAGCCCCCATGCCCGAGGCAGGCGACTTCCCAACCAGAGACACGATAGCGGGCCAGCATCGGCGGGAGCATCAAGTCCACGACGTTTAGTTTCGCGGAGCGGAAGCAGCCGGGCGCGGATACGATGGGGACATCGTCTTTGTAGCCCAGCAAGAAGAGATTGCCAGGTTCCACAGGAGCCAGGAAGCGCTCGATCTGGCAGCCAGCTTTGATCATGGAGCGGCCGATCACATCGTCCGGACCCGCGGGAGCGGTGGTGGATGCGATCAAGATGGCGGTTGGCCTGGCACGCAACAGATGCTCTAGGGAGCGCGCCACAGCGCCCTCCTCCTCGACCGACGAGAGGACAAAGCTGGCGCTGGCCCCGATGCGATCCAAGCGCTGCCGCATGATGTTTTCGAACAACTGACGGGCTCGTTCGCCGTTGACCGGGTCAGTGTACAGAATGGCTACGGCCGGAGCGCGGATGGGCCGGGCCTGCAATATGGGACCTCTTTCTTTAACGATCGAAATCGTCGCTTCGAGTTCCTGCCGGTCAACTGCAAACGGTGTACTTTTCACCGTTGCCACGCGTTGCCCAGAGCGTGCATAAGAAAAATTGATAGAGGTGGCGATGGCCACACTGGCCGTACAATTGATTTGCTTTAGCAGCTCATCGTCCACCAAGAGGCAACAGGCCTCAGTGCTGAATAAGTTTGCCCTTCCACCAGCGGCCAGACGGATTTCGAGCGATCCACAGCCGATTTCGCTCGCGACCTGCATCACAGCGTCATCCTCGCCAACTTCACCTTCTTCCAACTCGGTGACCCAGACCTGGTTCATGCCTTCAGTCTTAAGCATACGAGCATCTTCTTCGCTGATTACGTGGCCCTTTGCAAGCAATTTCTTGCCGCCGGCACGGAATATCGTGCAGCAAAGAACTCTTCCGGTTGATTCCATAACGTCGATGGTTTGCGCTTTCATAGACCCGAGATCCTTTCCGGACTGGGCGGGCGTTGTTCGAACGGCCACTACACTTCGACGGTATCGGAAGGCCGTCCAGGCTTCAATTGGAGTGATTTCGTAGGTTGATTCTCTGAATCGGATTGGTACTTTTCCTAAGTTGCTAGCGGGGGTTCGTGACCGCTCTGATTTCATACTGATGCCGAGGGCTGATTCCTCCCACATGACACACTAAACAACCTTTTGGTAGTGCCGTCCGGGTTCCCGCGCTTTTCTTATATAATCGCTACACATTCTTTACGCAATATCGAGGGCGTCCGCTGTTTTAGATCGCCGGCGGCCCCCTGAAGGAGGAGAGTCGTGACACATTTCGAACCTCTCCCAAACTCGCACCTGGAACGCTTGTTTCCAGGCGACAGCGAAATGGCGGTCCGTATGCGCGCGCTCGACTGGTCGGCGACAGACTTCGGCCCGCCTGCGAACTGGCCCGAGAATTTGCGCGTCGCTGTAAGCATTTGCCTCCCCTGCCGGTTTCCCATCGTGATCTGGTGGGGCAAGAGGTTCTGTCTTCTCTATAACGACGCACATCTTCCGTTCTTGACCGCAGAAAAGCACCCGCGAGTGCTCGGCCGCCCGGGGATCGAGTGCTGGCCCGAACTATGGGACTTGATCGGTCCCATGTTGGAAAGCGTTCTGGCCACCGGAAAGGCAACTTGGTCCGAGGACGCGGAGTTGTACTACAACCGGAGGCTTCCTAAGGAGGAAGTCTATTGCACGTGGACTTACGCCCCGATTCTGGCAGCGGACGCGCAGACCGTGGAAGGAATCTTCTGCCCGTGTACTGAGACCACCGAACAGATTGTGGGCGCGCGGCGGTTGGAGACGCTTCGCAAGCTCGGCGTCCCTGCGCAGGAAGGCCGAACGGTGGAGGCGGCGTGCCAACACGCGGCAACTGTGCTGAGTGAAAACCCGCGCGATATCTCTTTCGCCGCGATCTATCTGGTGGATGCCGCCGGGTCCAAAGCAACCCTGAGCGCGGCGGTGATTCCCGAAGAGGAGCACCTGCTTCCGCACTCAGTATCCCTTTCCGGGGACGATTCGCTCTCCCCGTGGCCGCTGGCTTCCGTCCTGCGGACCAAGCGTGCCGTGGAAATTGGCGACTTGGTCTCACGAGGGGTGCGGATTCGCGGCAATCCCTGGCCCGAGCCGGTGTCCAGCGCGATCATCCTGCCGATCTACGCTACGCCGGACACTCTAGCTGGGCTGCTAGCGGCGGGTCTCGGCCCCCGCCGTCCTTGGGACGCGGCGTACCGCACGTTTCTCGAAATGGTGGCCGGGCATGTCGGCTCCGCCATTTCGGACGCGAGAGCTTACGAGAAGGAGCGCCGGCGGGCCGAAGCTCTGGCCGAAATCGATCGCGCGAAAACGGTGTTCTTCTCCAATGTCAGCCACGAATTTCGGACTCCCCTCACGCTGATGCTGGGGTCGCTGGAGGATCTTCTGGCCCAAGGGGAAGGCGAGGTAGTGCCCGAAATTCGGGCCGTCTTGAACGTGGCCCACCGGAACAGTCTCCGGCTGTTAAAACTCGTCAACACATTGCTGGATTTCTCGCGGATCGAGGCCGGGCGGGTGCAGGCCAGCTATCAACCGACGGATTTGGCGGCATTCACGGAGGACTTGGCTTCCAGTTTCCGATCGGTTGTCGAGAAATCTGGGTTGCGCCTCGCAGTCCAGTGTCCGCCGCTAGCGCAGCCGGTTTACGTCGACCGCGACATGTGGGAGAAGATCGTCCTGAATCTCATTTCGAACGCTTTTAAATTCACTTTTGAGGGCGAGATAGCGGTGAACCTGAGTCCGTCATCAGACGGACAATCCGCCGAATTGACGGTGCGCGATACGGGCGCCGGGATCGCTCCGAGTGAAATACCGCACTTATTCGAGCGGTTTCACCGCGTGCAAGGCGCCCAGAGTCGCACGTATGAAGGCACGGGCATTGGTCTTGCGTTGGTACAGGAACTGGCGAAGCTGCACGGCGGGAAGGTCTCAGTGGAAAGTGAGCCGCAACGCGGAAGCGCCTTCACGGTTCGCATACCGTTGGGAAGGGCGCATCTGCCGCGCGAGCGCATCGGTGCTGGCGCCACACTTGGATCCACGGCTACCCAGGCAGAGGCGTACATCGAGGAAGCTCTTCGATGGCTTCCGGATATCGGTGACCTCGTTGCCCCAGACCGAGAGTCGTCAGTTCCGCGCGAGCGAGACGAAAAAAGAGCCAGGGTGTTGCTGGTGGAAGATAACGCGGATATGCGCGACTACCTGAAGCGACTGCTTATCCCGCACTACGACGTTATGGCGGCCGCAAATGGCCAGGAGGCCCTGGATCTTATTTCAGTGGAACCACCCGATTTGGTGCTTAGTGATGTAATGATGCCGGTTCTCGACGGTCTGGGTATGCTCGATGCTATCCGCGCGAATCCCGCAACGAGTACTCTCTCAGTTATTCTTCTCTCAGCGCGAGCTGGCGAAGAAGCTCGTGTTCAGGGTTTGGCCGCCCGCGCGGACGACTACTTGGTGAAGCCCTTTACCGCGCGTGAGTTGCTGGCACGCGTGGAAGTCCACCTCTCGCTCGCACACATGCGCAAGCAGGAGGCGCGGAGGGTGCGAGAGACGATCGAGGCCGAGCTAAAAGGTATGACCCGATTGCACGAAGTGGTAAGCCGGCTTCTGGCTGCCCCGGATGTCCGCTCAGCTCTGGGGGAAATCCTGGTTGCGACCTGCGCGATGATGGGGTCTCAAATGGGGAACGTGCAGGTTTACGACCCTCACGCTCAAACCCTCACGATTGCTGCACAACAGGGGTTTTCGCAAGATCTTCTGGATCAACTGGGTGTCGTGAGCCGCGACTCCCCCTCGGCTTGCAGTGCGGCGATGAACAGCCTCAGCCGCGTCATCATCGAGGATGTGAACCAGGACGAATCCTTCAGGCCTCTTCGGGATATCGCGGCTGCGGCAGGGTTTCGGTCCATTCAGTCCACTCCTCTACTGAGCCGGACCGGCGCGTTGCTAGGAGTGCTGTCGACTCACTGGAGTCAACCTCACCGCCCTTCCGAGCGCGACCTCTATATGTTGGATCTGTACGCCCGCGAGGCGGCGGATGTTCTCGAAAACATCCAGGCCGCACAGGAGCTGCAGCGTTCGTGCGACCAATTGCACGCGCTTTCCGGTCGCCTCTTGAGACTGGAAGACGAAGAGCGGCGGCGCTTGGCGCGCGAGCTTCACGATACCACGGCGCAATGGCTCGCCGCCCTCTCGATGAACCTTTCTGTCTTGAGCGAATCCGCCGGACTCCTCAATCCTCGTGCGCGAACGGCGATGGCGGAAAGCGCCGCCCTGGCAGACCGGTGTCTTCGAGAGATTCGCACTGTTTCTTATCTGCTGCACCCGCATGAACTGGATGAATTGGGCTTGGAGTCCGCGCTGTCGCGGTACATCGACGGATTCATCCGGCGAAGTGGAATTCAGGTGGAGGTCGAGGTGCCTTCCGACTTGGGCCGCGTGCCGCAAGCCGTGGAGACGGCAGTCTTTCGCATCGTGCAGGAATGTCTGACGAATGTTCACCGCCACTCCGGCAGCAGTACCGGGCGCGTTCGCCTCACGCGCTGCTCATCCAGCTTGATTCTGGAAGTAATGGACGCTGGCCATGGCTTTGGCCCCGACACCCCTCCTGGTGTTGGCATTGCAGGCATGCGGGGACGGGTGCAGCAACTGAATGGCCGGTTAGAAATCGCGTCGGACTCTAGCGGTACCACAGTCAAGGCAACGATCCCCGTTTCCTCCTCTGTATGAAGCCTTTGTCCATTCTGATCGCCGACGATCACGAAGTGGTTCGCCAGGGCATTCGCGCGCTCTTGGAAGCCCGACCGGAGTGGAAGATTTGCGGTGAAGCGGCCACCGGACGCGAGGCTTCTGACAAGGCTAAGAAGCTCAGCCCGGACTTGGTGCTGCTGGATCTCAGCATGCCCGAAATGGACGGGCTGGAAGCGATTCCAAGAATCCTCAATGCCTGCCCCGGTATCAAGATCTTGGTACTCACTATGAACGATTCGGGAGAGGTTGCCAGTCAGGTCTTGGCTGCCGGCGCCAGCGCTCTGGTGTTGAAATCAGACGCCGGGCGCGATCTCGTTCGAGCCGTTCAATCGGTCGAAAGAGGTCAACCGTTTCTCTCGCCGGCCGTCACGAAACTGATCATCGGTCATTTGGCGAGGACCAGCGCGGCAGGACCCTCTCCGCGCGACATCAGTCCGCGAGAACTTGAGGTTCTGAAGCTGCTGGCCCTCGGGCGGAGCAACAAAGAAGTAGCCACCTCGCTAGACCTCAGCGTGAAGACAGTGGACGCGCACCGCTCCAACATTATGCGGAAGCTCAATTTCCGCACGTACAGCGATTTGATTCAGTTTGCCATCCGGCACCAAATCATAGAGATCTAGTCTTGGGCGGTTGCTCAAAAAGTCCGGCTGTCTCGAAGTCGAGAGAACCTGCCATTATCCTTCGTTGCTACGCATGATCAACTGAAAACTTAAAGCGCTTGAGCGACTGCTCGATTCTGTCAAAGAGCCCTTTACTGGACTGTCCACTTTCGGCCTTCTTCTGCACATCATCCAGCTGAGCGTAGAGCGGCTTATAGTCTTCTTTGGTCCCATATCCAAGCGCTTCGGCGAGTTGGATCTGGGTACGTGTTGCTTCAAGGAGGCTATGCACTCTTCGGTTATCGTCCTCGGTGCGCTTGGCCTTTGCTGTTAGCTGCTCGGCTTGACGGAGCATTGCCTGGGCGCGAACCCTCGGAAGGGGTATAACGTAGGTTTCAATCACAATTGTGTTGAGCGCCGCTTCGAGTGCCGCTTTGGCTTCTTCCGTTTTGCCGGCGTCAATTAAGGGAGCCACTGCTTTGATCGCAGCCGGATAGGTGGCCAGCGGAATCTGTGCCACGTGCGTGTCAGCCTCGCTCGCCAACGGAGTCACCAATAGCCGCGCCTGCTGAACCTGGCTGTTCGACAGATCGTCTCGGGCTTCCTTCGCGACGCGCTTCACAGTATCTGGGGTGGTGTACAGATCGAAAATCGATGTGCTCACGTCAATAGGAGCAAATGCCAGCTTGGGGTCTCGCGAGACGACTAAGTCTAGCTTCCCGCTGGCTTGTTCCAATGCCGATAACGCAGCCTGCTTGTCGCCATTGTCCAGCGCCGCGAGCGCAGCGCGCGTCTGGTCGAGCGCAGCCTGGGCGTCCCCCAGCAAGCTAGCACGCTTTTGCGCTTCCATGCTTTCTACTTCCGATTGGACTTGGGGTTCAACCGACTGGGCCTCCGGGCTCTTCGGCTCTGCCTTCTGGTCAGCTGTGGCGGAACTCGAAGGCGCGGTGCTCGAAGCTTCTACGGAGGTCGATTTGCCTTGTTCGAACCGCGAGCATCCCGAAGCGAACATGAAGCCCACCCCGATGGCCATCCAAGCAACTGTTCTCAAATCTCGATTTGTCATGAAACGTTTCTCCTTCGGCTGGGGAGAGTGCAGCTCTGGTGCCATGCTGAACATTCTGCCGATCCTGTTGCTTGTAGCCGTTGGCATCCACAAAGCCCGTCTGCCTGGCGACGGATCAATTCCACCTGTCGACGGAAGTCTGATTCTGAAGATCGGCGTTGTCTCATGGCTGAGCTCCCGCTGCTTTGGCTGGTACGTAGCTGTCTTCCAAAACCACGTGGGCATGAATGGTCTTGCCGCTCGCATCCACAATCTGGATCGGACCGCCGGTCTTTGGATTCACAAGATCCACGCGCACCTTGCGAGGAGAATCCAGATTGCCGGAAGCGGAGGATTTGTAGGTGATCACGTAGCGCACCTTGAGATTCTCCATAATGTCGTCATCGATGACCGACAGATCGATTGAAATGCTCGGAGAATAGAGCCTTCCCCCGGAAGCGCTTGCGATCTCTCCTAACTCATGTTTGGCGCGCTTCCAGTCGATGTGGGCGGACGGCGCGGCAGTTCCGAAAACCTCGGCGGCCCGTTGCAGCATCTCTCCGAAGCTAATGGCGTAGACCGGCGTGTTCGAGATCGCCGCCACCTTTAGTACTTCGTCAAATGGCGTTTTGCTAAATGTATCGACGCCCGAGGAAAGCAGGACGATGGCCTTACGCCCAGTCACTTTCGGCATACGCCCCAATATCGCGACAAGCGCATCATACAAGTTCGCTTCCGAGACACTGGGAGGATCAGTGGAACTGAGCAGAGTATTGAGCGTTTCGTGGTCTTGCGAGAAGTAGGTTATTAGTTCCGGACGGTCCGCATATTTCCAAATCGCGATGCGATCCTCCCGGCCGACCGCTTCGATCAGTTGGCGTCCGCCCTCGAGAACCTGGTTCGCAAGAATCTTGTTCAAACTTGGATACCGGCCACCAAATTCGATCGCCAACGCCAGCGATACAGGCGCATGTTCGATCTCTACGGTGGCATTGGTCTGTTTGACGTCGTTCTCGTAGACGACGAAGTTGTCGCGCCGCAAATCCGGAATGAAGTAGCCATTGACATCCTGCACCAATAGCTTCAGCGTCACAACACCCGTGGCCGGATCGAAATGAATCTCCGTTCGTTGTTTGCCCTCCTGGCCGATGAACAACGAGTCCGACGGACGATCCGGGATGTGGATCTGTCCATTCGTTGACGCATGCGGCGGTGGGGCGTTCGATGTGCGCGCGGGGCGCTGACTTTGACCGTTGGCGAAGACGACGAGGAAAGTCAAAAAGAGGGTAGGTCCGCGCATATGTTCCTTTCTTGCGTCGGCCGAAACATCTGGCCTGTCGAAGTAATCAGTTGTTCGTCGATCCAGAGGTTGTGCCTCCGGGCAGGTAGTCTTTTCGTCTGAGGTACCACAGAAAAAACAGAGTAACGGCCAGCGCAGTAATCATGACGATTGCGAACATGGAATGCGATTTAACCCAGGAGGGGTACTCGATGTTCATTCCAAAGATGCTGGCGATGACGAGCCCCGGCAAAGCTGCGGTGCCGAGAAGAGTCAAGGTCTTGGTGGCTTCAGCGTTGCGGTTAGCGATGCTCGACATATAGAGATCAAGGGCGCTGGCCAACCGGTCACGGTCGGCGGCGATGCTGTCCAGGATAATTGCCTGGTTAATCAGCGAGCCGGGAACGTGCCGTAATTGGACGACAATGTGACGCGTCGCGTTCAGGACACGTCGTAGTTCGAGTAACGTGGCACGAGCCTCACCGATGTTCGCCAGCACGGCCGACCGAGGAGCATTGACCACCTCATCTTCCAGTCGTTCGATGTTCGTTTCCAGCCGGTCTGCGAGCGGAATGTAAGATTCGACCACGCGGTCGATCACACGGTAAGGGACCTGGTCCGGACGCGCTTCCTCCCGCGAGCCACATGCAGAGGATGCAAGGAGTAACGTGCCGCCAGCTCAAGCGTTTCGTCAGCGGGGTCCTGGATGCCATGCCATTGCATTTGGCGTCAGCGCCAGCGCCCACCATGCCACCGAAATTCAACGGACGGCGCTACCCAGACTCTATGCCCATGAGGCGGCAATACCCAAGCTCCGGGTACCCAAACATAACGTCCGCCCACCCAATTCCAATATCCGTCCACCCAGACATAGCCGGGTCCCGGGGCTACACCGACCGGACCTGCTACATATGCTGCCGGCGGAGGCGGCGGTGGCGTGCCGACGGCGATGCCCAAGTCTACGTGCGCCGCCGCAGGAGCGAATGCTGGCGCGATCAGAAGTGCTGCGACTGCAAACAGTGTCTTGTCGAGTTTCATAAGTGGTCTCCATGATTACTGCATGCACCCGATAGTCCAAATGCAATCTCATGCGAAAGCAATGAGTGCCTTTCAGCGACTGCCGAATCTTTGAAGTTAGGCGTCGACGCATAGACGACTGGCACGCCGGATTCGCCCTAAGCTTTTGCAGCGAGTTCAGAAGAGGCATGGCAAGGAATCTGCCTAGGATACGGCGAGGTAAAACAATGACAAATCCCGCCACCATCCCCTCCGCGGGGGCGTACGACACAATCACCGTCGCGCCAGGTCTACGAATCCCGTTTCTGGCCGATTTCACTCGCAAGAACCGCGGAGCACACGCCCGACTGGAGGTGCTCGGACCGGATGTGGGCTATCAAGTGGAAACCGAAAATCGTCCTTTCGACGGCATCGTTCCCGATCTCAAGAATGGTGAAGATGCGGTTTGGATTATCTTTGGTTCGACGCCGGACCAGCATCTCACACATGGCGTCTACGGTGTCACAGCCATTCGTGTCCGCCTGGCCTCCGCTGTTCACGGAGCGGCTGTGCTGGTAGAGGCACGGGATGGAACCAAGACTTTGCTGGAGTTGAGCCGCCCGGAGGATTATGAGCTTCCACCAGCTACGGCGGCCTCGCGATGACGCCGCGGGAGGCCCTCGAGGTGGTGTCGTTTGACGATCTGAGATCGCTGGCAGAGGTAAGAGCCCCTTGCATAACGGCTGGCATCGCAATCCCGGATCCGCTCCAGATTCACGCACGCATCCAAAATCTGATTCGCGGAATCAAAAGGCATCTCAAGGATGCAGGCGTCAACTCCGAAGAGGAGTTCACGCTCGTCCAGCCCATACGGACATTAGCGAACGCTATTGAGGAGGAGCACGACTGGTCCATAGGCCTGATTCTTTACCGGTCGCCGGATCTGTTTCGCTACTTCTGGCTGCGCGACACGATCAAGGATTTCATGGCCGTGTCCCAGACATTCCAAATTCGGCCGCTGCTTTCAGTTGTGAGCAGAGAGCAAAAGTTTTATGTCCTAGCCTTAAGCCAAAAGCACACGCGGCTTCTTATGTACCCCTACCAGAGCCAGCAGGAGCTGCAATTGCGCCGATTAGCGCCACAAAGTCTCCGAACTTGGATGAACGAAGGGGAACCGGACCATGTCCTCGATAATCGGTCCGCCGTTGGACCTTCGGTTGGGAAGATGAAGGGAGTGTTATTCGGAACGAACACCGATCGGGAGCGGTACGAGGAATATCTCAAACACTTCTTCAAGGAAATCGACAAAGGCGTCCATCATATTTTGCTCGGCCACACTGCTCCGCTAATCCTGGCAGGTGTGGAAGAGGAGGTTGCTGTCTATCGCCATGTGAACAGTTATCCTCGCTTGATAGAACGAGCTGTTCTGGGTTCTCCGGATGCGTTAGAACGGAACGAGTTGCATGATCGCGCCATGGAGATCGCTCGCGAAATTCCTCCGCCGCCATTGCAAAAGGCGCTGGATCAATTGAAAGAAGTTTTCGGGACGAAACTCGCGCTGTCCAATATGGACGAGATCGTTCAGCGCGCTGACGAAGGACGAGTGGCGGATCTTCTGCTTGGTGAAGAGTCGGGGCCGCAGGCAGATTTGTTGAATCTAGCGGTCCTCAAGACCCTACAGCATCGGGGGCAGGCCTTCACTGTAAAGAAGTCGAAGCTGCCCCCAGAGACCGACGCTGTAGCTATTCTGCGTTATTAGATCTATTCTTCGACTCTTAGATTGTTGGTCACCGAGAACACCCCGGGGAGTGCGTTGGCGCGTATGCCTGCGATGGTCTTGTCCATTTGATTGGCAACTACCCCTACTAATGTGATGTTGCCGTTCTTGACGATAATGTGAATCGGTGGAACTGCCTGATAAGCATAGCGGGTGCTCAGTGCGGGGTCGCCATAAATCGCTGAATACGCCGCCCTTCTGATGCGGTCATCATCCGGAGATAAAGGCAGGACTTCGATTTCGTTCTTAACCCGCGTAACACCCGCTACGTGTTTCACTACGCGCTCGGCGTCGTCTTTGAGAACGGGGCGCGTCACCTGTCCAAGCAGGGTGACGGCACCATCGTCATCGACTCGAAAAGCCAGGTTGTCGAACACCCCGTAGTAGGGCAGGGTAACCAGTTCATGGCGGACTTCTTTGGCGATAGCCGCTTTCGCACTATCGGGTATCGAGGCGGATAGTGCCGGCAACAAGCTAAGCAGGAACAGCGCCGGTATCGCGGCGCTGGAGGTTTGAATGATTCGTCGCATGTGCTTTTCTCCTTGTTCGTTAGATTGACTTACTTTCTTTGCGTGGGGCGGATTTGCAGCACGATCCGCCCTAGGACATGCCCGCGTTCCAGGCGTGCGTGCGCATTCGCCGACTGCGCCAGCGAAAAGACTCCGGCAATTGGCACGCGAAGCCGGATTTCGGCCGCGGCGCGTTCCAGATGTTCAAACTCGGGTGGCCCAGCCACGGCATCGTATGCCGACACGCGGACACCGCGCCGACGTTTTGGTTCCGGCTCCACGCCGTGGGGGAAAGCAATGCAGCCGCCTTTTCGCACCAGAGCCAGGCATTTTCCTAGCGACTCACCGGAAGCGAGCACCAGCGCTGCATCGATGCCCTTGGACGCCAATTCGCCGAGATGCTCTGACGCTTTGGCGCTGCCCGCATCGAACACCTCGTCAGCTCCGAGTTTGCGAACCAGACCCATTGCTTGGCGGCCGGTGGCTGTCCCGATCACCCGAGCGCCGCGACGTTTGGCGAACTGCACTGCGAGCGTGCCCACCGCGCCGGATGCTCCGTAGACCAGCAAAGTGTCGCTGGGACGCAAGCGCAATTGATCCTCGATCCCTTGCAGCGCCGTTAGCCCAGTGGTGGGCGCCGCACCCGCCTGAAGCAAATCAAGATGCTTCGGAACCCGCCCGGCATCGCGCGCCTTTACAGCCACGTATTCGGCGTAGAATCCTCCTTTGGGATTTGCATAGCTGTAAGCCCACACGCGCTCGCCTACATTGAAGCGCCGCACCCGCGCACCCTTGGCCGCGACCATCCCCGCCCCGTCCGTGCCTAGGACGAAAGGAAACTTCGGCTTGCCGGCGGGCTGCCATGAGCCATCGCGGACTTCGGCATCCCACACACCCACGCCTGCCGCAGTGAGCGCGATCAATATTTCGTCCGGCCCCGGTTCCGGAATCGGCAACTTGTGCAGCCTCAAAACGGAGGGAGGACCGAAGCCGTCAATCGCGCCCGCTTTCATCAGCCGCTTCATAGCGTCCCTAGCGCCGTAACAAAGGCGGGTGCGGGGAATGCGCAATCGATTGCCTCAATCTCTTGCGCGCTCAGCTTCCAACCCACGGCGCCGGCATTTTCCTTTACGCGGTCGGGATGGGTGGTCTTCGGGATCGCAAACACATTGGGATGACGGGTCAGAAAATTCAGCGCCACCTGACGCGGAGTTCGGCCATGCCGCTCAGCGATCTCCGCCAACAAACGGCCGCCGGCACTGTGAACGCCAGGGAACTTTCCGTGGCCGAATGGAGAATAAGATACTATCGCAATCTGTTCTTGCCTGCATTGCGGAAGCAGCCGTAACTCGATGCCACGGTCTTCGAGATGATAGAGCACTTGGTCGCACGCCAGGCGCTGGTCTTCCAGCGAGTCAGCCGCGCGTTTCAAGTCCTCCACATCGAAGTTGCTGACTCCCGCAAAGCGGATCAGGCCCCGTTCGATCAGCTTCTCCATGGCTCGCATCGTTTCTTCCACCGGATGCTGGCCCGGCCAGTGCAACATGTAAAGGTCGAGCCGATCCGTCCGAAGGCGTCTCAGGCTGCTTTCGCAAGCTTTCAAGGTGCCCTCATACGAGGCGTTCGAAGGCAGGACTTTAC
>JBKQHJ010000022.1:0-33412 GCA_052148835.1 Bryobacteraceae bacterium | reverse complement strand
CCAACGCCGTTCGTCTGGACCAAGACGGCCGATCAGATCCTGGCCAGCATTGCTCGTTACGCTCAGCGCACTACCGCCGCCCAATCGCACTGACTTATGTCACGAACCACTGGGACAGGAGACTAGTTACTGAAGCGAGACCAAACCGATTATTTCGCCTTGGTCTCGATCTCAACCACTCGACCGTTGTCCAGCCGAACCGTTCCCATGGGGGCACCTTTCGCCCAGTATTGCAAGCTCTCACGAAGATGATCGTCGTCGGGAACCACTACTTTCGAGGACGGCGGGCCTAGGATTTCAAACACCTGCTTCTCAGTAGAACCCACGTGAATGAGTTTGAACTCCTCGCCCGTGAGGTTTTTCTGTGGCGGTCCGGGCGGAACCGCTTGCACGGTGGGAACGATGGGCGCCGGCGCCGCAGGCGGTGCGTCCGCCGAGGTTGTGGAATCGTCCGGTTTTTTCTCTTTTGCCTTGCGCTCAGCCGACTCCCGGGCCGCGTCCTCCAGCGCCCGTGGGCGGTCGGGCCCATTCTCAAAGAGCGAATCCATGGCGGTGCTGGGCCTCTGCTGCTTCTTATGCGCCCGCGCGTTCGACTCCGGCGAACTCTGCGCCTCCGCAAGACTTATGGACATGACAGTGCCAAGCACACCTACTACGAAGAGGGGTCGCATCGCATTTCTCCTGATCTCATGCTAAGCGGAGAACAGGACCCGCACCAGCCGCGAAAGACCTTAGCCGCAACTAAGTAGGTTGCCCCTACGATCCTGCCGGCTCGCAGCGCTGCGGCCGTAACGCGGCCACATTTGCGAACCCGCCCTTTGCGCTTCAATGCTTTAGACGGTGGCTTGTGAACCAGTCCACGAACCAGCCCGGAGCAAACCTCATTACAAACTCCCGCTTACCTGTTTGCACCATCCTGATACAATTGTTTCAACTCCCCTCGGGATTGTTGGGTGACCCGCTGAGCGTGTTATGGATTTGGACCAGCTCCATACGTTTCTCGAGATCGTCCGCTTGAAGAGCTTCTCCAAGGCGGCGCAGACGTGTTATCGCACCCAGCCGGCCATCAGCGCACAAGTTCGCCAACTCGAGCAGGAGCTCAATACCACGCTGTTTGAGCGGCTCGGAACCAAGATCTCCCTCACCACGGCCGGCAAGATCTTCGCCGAATACGCCGAACAGATTCTCGATCTGCGCCGCCGCGCCCAGGACACCATCAACGAGCTGGATCGCGTGCCGCGCGGCGAACTGGTGATTGCGGCCAACGAAGCCACCTGCATCTACGTGCTGCCCTCGGTGTTTTCCGAGTACAAGAAGAAATTCCCCAACGTCCAACTTTCGGTGGATCGCGCGTACGGCTCGCGCGTGGTGGAAGCGGTGCTGGAGAATCTGGCGGATTTCGGCATCACGCAACTGCCGGTCCAGGAAAAAAAGCTGCAAGTTGCGCGGATTCACTCCGATGAGATTATCTTGCTGCTACCAGCGCGACACCCTTTAACCGGCCGGCGCTACGTTACGCCGCGCGATCTCATGGACCAGCCGCTTCTGCTGCCCAAGTCTGGAACCACGCGCATCCGCTTGAATTCGTGGCTCGAACCGGTGGAGGATCAGATCCATATTTCCATGGAGCTGGATTCCACCGAGATGATCAAGCGCTTTGTCATGGCCGGCCTGGGCTGTTCGTTCCTGGCGGCCTCGAACTGCCACGAAGAGATTGCCGCCGGGAAACTGTCGGCCGTGTCCTTGGGTCCGGAGCCCCTGATTCGCAAGGTGGGTTTGATTTACAGGAAAGATAAAGCGCTTTCCAAAGCCGCGCTGGGGTTCATTCAGGTTATATTGGAACATGCGGGGAACGAGATTCCCGGCGCGGCTCGGTCCAAGCTGCCCGAGGAAGTCTCCCCGTGAGACGTTAGGAAAAGCCGGAGAAGCGTATGTCCCGCGTCACGCTGAAAAGTTCAACGATTTTCATTTCCGTCGGAAACAAGACGGAAGTCTACCGGTCCGTCGCGGAAGTTCCGCCTTCGCTGCGCAAGAAGCTCGAGCAATCCACCAACGGCATCAATTCGGCCACCATTCTGATTGCCGACCGCAAGGGCAAGGAAGAGATTGTGCGGGCCATTCGCGGCCTGCCTTCAAATCTTCGCTCGAAGCTGTCTACTTCGCTACGCGAGGAGGCGCCGCAAGTGGAGCGGAAGCCCATCCCGTGGGCCAGATGGGCCAGCCTCTGGCAGGACTGGGCCGAGTTTCTGCTGCCCGCCGCCATCGGAGTCGCGGTGTGGGTGCTGTTTACGGTGAAGTAACGAAGCCGAGCAATTTC
The DNA here is from genome assembly GCA_052148835.1 of Bryobacteraceae bacterium. GTDB lineage: Bacteria > Acidobacteriota > Terriglobia > Bryobacterales > Bryobacteraceae > Palsa-89. Next base: position 31,095 of record JBKQHJ010000022.1, on the reverse strand, counting down.
GCCTGCAGTTTTTGAGCGGCGCTCGAATCCGGCGCAACCACTAGGATGGTGTCGTCTCCCGCGATGGTTCCCACCACATCGGGCCAGTCTTCCTTATCGATCGCGACGGCCAGCGCGTTGGCGTTTCCGGGGGACGTGCGCAGCACCAGAAGATTTTGCGCCACTCGTGCGTCCTGCAAAAGTTCACCGGCCACCGCGGCCAAATCGGGGCGCGCGGACGTGGCCTCCACTTGCCGATAGCCTTCCGGCGTCTTCAATAATCCAAGTTCTCGGACGTCGCGCGAAAGCGTGACCTGCGTGGTTTCGATGCCGTAGCTGCTTTTCAGTTCGCGCGCCAAGTCGTCTTGCGTGGGGATTCGTTTGGAGCGAATCAGCTTCAGGATCTGGCCCTGGCGAAAAGCTTTGTTCATGGCCGCCAGCTACGAAGTCGCGCCTCGGCTCCATCGAGCGCTTTTGCGACAGCGGCCGGCCCAGCGCCGCCAGGAAGCTCGCGGGTCTTCATGCCTTCGGCGGGTTCCTGAAGCAGCGGCAGCATATCGGCGGTGAATTCCGGCGCGAAGGCGGTAAGCTGGTCGGCCGTCCAATCGGCAGGCTGCTTGCCTTGTTGAATGCTCTCTAATACGAGACGGCCTACAATCTGATGCGCTCGATGAAACGGCGTTCCGGCACGAGCCAACGCTTCGGCCAGATCCGTGGCCACCACCCAACTCTCACGAGCGGCTTCGAGCGGCCGGCCGGCGTGCAGGTGTGTGGAATCGACGACAGCCGCCATCATCTCGAGCGCCGCCGCCAACTGTGCGGCCGCGTCGAACAACGGCTCTTTGTCTTCCTGCATGTCGCGATTGTAGGTCATCGGAAGGCCCTTCATGGTGGTGAATAGAGCCGTAAAATCGCCGAACACGCGCCCGCTTTTGCCGCGAATCAACTCGAGCGAATCGGGGTTTTTTTTCTGCGGCATCAAACTGGATCCACTGGTCACGCCGTCGCCCAGTTCCAGCCAGCCGAACTCCTCGCTCGAATACAGAATCCAGTCCTCGGCCAGACGGCTCAAGTGCAGCATGGTGATGGAAGCGGCATGGAGATAATCGAGGGCGAAATCGCGATCGCCCGAAACGTCCATGCTGTTGCGCGTGATGGCGGCGAAGCCGAGATCTTTCGCGATCTGCTCGCGATCGAAGGGAAAACCGCTGCCGGCCAACGCGCCCGATCCGAGCGGCATCACGTCCACGCGCGCGCGGGCCTGCGTCAAACGTTCCTGATCGCGCGCGAACATTTCGAAATAGGCCAGCAGGTAATGCGCCCAAGGCACGGCTTGCGCGCGGCGCAGATGCGTGTATCCGGGCACGATAGCGTGCGGATATTTTCTGGCCATCCCGGTGAGAGCAGTCATGAGAGCGACCAGTAATTCCAGGTCGATGTCGATCTGCTCGCGCAGCCAGAGGCGCACGTCGAGCGACACTTGCTCGTTGCGGCTGCGGCCGGTGTGGATTTTGTCGGCCAGCGCGCCGACGCGTTCCTTCAGTTTGCGGATGACAAACGTGTGGACGTCTTCGTCGGTGGCGCCTTCGAGGAACTTCGGATCGCGCGCTTCGGTACGGATTTGTTCGAACGCGGCGACTAATTGTTCACGTTCATCAGCCGTGAGAATGCCAGCACGTTCCAGTGCTCGCGCGAAGGCCTGCGAGCCGCGGCAATCGGCGTCGAGCAGCTTTTTGTCGAAATGCAGCGAACCGGAGAAGCGCTCGAAAATTTCGGAGGGGCCGCCGGAAAAGCGGCCGCCCCAGAGTTTCATTGCTTCGCCGCTGCCGCTGCGGCTTGGGCGCGCACCATGATCGGAAGCCCAATCAGGTTGATGAATCCGAGCGCGTCCTTCTGGTTGTACTCGGCGCCCATGGTGAAGCTCGCGATGTTGAGCGAATAGAGCGAATAGGGCGACTTGCGGCTCACCGGTTCAATGTTGCCCTTGTAGAGGCGCAACGTGATTTCACCGGTCGTGGTCTCGCTGGTCTTTTCGAAAAATGCGTCGAGCGCCTCGCGCAGGGGCACGAACCACAGGCCGTTGTAGACCATCTCGGCCCAATCGAGCGCCAGCTTTTGCTTGTAATGCAGCGTGCTGCGGTCGAGCGTCAGCGACTCCAGCTCTCGGTGCGCGTACATGATCAGCGTGCCGCCGGGCGTTTCGTAGCAGCCGCGCGATTTCATGCCGACGAACCGGTTCTCGACTAGATCGATGCGGCCGATGCCGGCCTCGCTGCCGATCTTATTCAACGTTTCGAGCAGACTCACCGCGGTCCCGCGCTGCCCATTCACCGAAACCGGCGTGCCTTTTTCAAAACCGATGGTCACTTCCACCGGCTTGTCGGGCGCGTCCTTGGGACTGCGGGTCAGCATCCAGATGTCGTCCGGCGCCGCATTAGCCGGATCTTCGAGCGCGCCGCCTTCGTGCGAAATGTGCCAGATGTTGCGGTCTCGGCTGTAAATCTTCGTCGTGGTCTGCGAGATCGGCACGTGGTGCTTAGCCGCGTACTCGATGGCGTCCTCACGCGAAACGATGTTCCATTCCCGCCATGGCGCGATCACGGCGAGCTGAGGCGCGAGCGCCTTGTAGGTGAGCTCAAAACGGACCTGGTCGTTTCCCTTCCCCGTGCAACCGTGCGCCAACCCATCGCATCCGGTGGCGAGGGCGACTTCTACTTGGCGTTTCGCGAGTAGGGGTCGTGCAATGGACGTCCCGAGCAAATACTTGTGCTCGTACACGCCGCCCGCGCGCACCATGCGCCACAAGTATTCGGTGACGAACTCCTCGCGCATGTCGGCCACATGGACTTCGGATGCACCCGTCTTCAGGGCCTTTTCTCGCAGGCCGTCGAGCTCACCTTCGCCCTGGCCGATGTCGCCGCATACGGCGACCACTTCGCATTGATAATTCTCCTTGAGCCAGGGAATGATGATGGACGTGTCGAGACCGCCGGAGTAGGCGAGGGCTACCTTTTTGGGTTTCATGATTTCGCTAGTTCGCTATTGGCTGTTGGCTATTGGCAGTTAGCCAAGAAGCATCAACAGCAGTGCTTTTTGAACATGCAGCCGGTTCTCAGCTTGATCGAAGACGGCCGATTGATCCGATTCGATGACATCATCGTGAACCTCTTCGCCGCGCTTGGCGGGCAAGCAATGCAGGAAGATGGCTTCGGGCGCCGCCTGCTCGAACAGCGCCGCGTTCACTTGATAGGGAGCGAAGTCGCGGAGCCGCTGCTCTTTCTCGTGCTCCTGACCCATGCTGGCCCACACGTCCGTGTAGACCGCCTGCGCGCCGGCGACCGCTTCCGCGGCATCGTTCGTAACGACGAGTTCGCCGCCCTCCACCGCCGCTAGCGCCTCGGCCTGAGCGACAATCTCGGCATCGGGTTCATAGCCTGCCGGAGTCGCGAGCGAGAAGCTCATACCGAGGCGCAGCGCGGAAAGCATCAATGAATTTGCGACGTTGTTTCCATCGCCGACGAAGGCCAGCTTCAGCCCGCGCAGATCGCCGAAACGTTCCTGCATGGTGAAGACATCGGCCAGCACCTGGCAGGGATGAAAGCGGTCGCTCAGAGCGTTGATCACCGGGACGCTCGACCAGTGCGCGAGGTCGTCGATGGTGTTTTGCGAAAAAGTGCGCGCCACAATGGCGTTGGTCCAGCGGTCCAGGTTGCGCGCGACGTCTTTCAAAGGCTCGCGATCGCCGATAGGGCCGATCTGGACCACACAGTCGCCGCCGAGCTGCTTGATCGCCAGTTCGAAAGTGAAGCGGGTGCGCAGGGACGGTTTTTCGAATAACAAAGTGATGTAGCGGCCCGCCAGAGCCTGTGCGAACCGGCCCGGATTCGACTTCAACTGTTGCGTTAGATCCAGCAGGGCAAGTAATTCATCTTGGGATATATCCAGATCACGCGTGAAGTCGCTGGCGGCGATCTTGGGAAGCGCTTTGACCGCTGGCATCCTCTTGACAGACTTCAGTGTTCCGACGGACGGCATGGCCATTGGTCAGGCTCCCCTCTCGAGTTTCTGGCGACCCAGGACTGAATGATTATTCACTCTAATGAATAATCACACATTGGGAGGGGGATGTCAAATGAAAGATTGGAGCGGTAGTGTCCTGTGGTGCGTTGCTGACTTTTCTGAATAGTTATTCAGCATGTAGATTCATCAACTTAGGTCGATTAGATCAAGACTTAGTTCGTCTGTCAAGGACATTTTGAGATTGATGAAATCCGGGCTTTCTGTCACGCTAAGTACATGACGGCAAGCCAAACGGATCTCCGAGCTTTATTCAACCTGATTGAGCAAGCGAACCTTGCGATAGGGACCGATCCGATACCGGCAGGCGGTATCGAGAGTGCGCGGGAAAATCTGAAGGCGGCAGTAGCGCTAGCAAAGATGCTAGCGGAAGAAAAGAAATCGCCGGTCGGATCGTGATTGATTACGTCAATGGCAAGAACAAGGTCTCTCCGCGTTTTGGATAAGCACGCTGCACAAACTCATAGAATTGATCCCAAGTAGTAGATACACGCATCAATCCGATAATCGCGTATAGATGCTGGGCAAGCGCTGGGTGACCCACATCCTCAGTTAGCCATTGGTGATGTTTACCCTTGCGGCGCCCGCGCGCGTCCTTCGGATTCCTAGCTTCTAATTCTGCGAGTATGCCAGGAGCTAAGCGGTCGTAAACCAGATCCTTCGTGTAGTGAGCCACAACCTGAGGTCGATTAACATCCATGCCCTTCCACTGCCAACCACGAAGCCGAAATATCTGTTGATAGAACTCATCAGGAAAACGCTTTGCCCAAGCAGCCAGTTCCTTGTTAAGGAAACGGTCCAGGATCTCTTGCAGCGCATTTCTGTCACGTATCGCTTGGAAGCCAGTCGCTTCGTCTACAAGTGCCGCTATCGCTACTCCAGCGAGGGACCGAATCAGGATCTCGCATTTTTCAGCAATGTGCAGTTGGCTCGCCCTAAGAGCCTTCGCTGCTCTGGCCTTTAACCACACATCGCAAATCTTGGTGTAGTTCTCAGCTTTGAGGCCATGCGCGGTCGGACCTCCATCCTTCGGAGTGTAAAAAAGCGGTGATTTCAGCGCCGACGCTAAGTCATCGTCAATAAAGGGAGTTAGATTGCTGGCAGATAGATAAACAGGGAGTTCGGCGCCAGCCCCCTTTCGTAGCCAATGTGAACCTCCACGTTTTCCGCCAAGGCTCTTGGTGACCTCACGTTCCGAGAGAACACGCGTGCCGTCTTCCAAGACCGCACAAGCTATCTTCTCGGTACCGATTGTAAGCGTGCCCTCGTGTGCCGCCCTGACGGGGTTCTTGGGTCGACCGCCGCCCTTTGTTTGGCGCTTAGCTTGAATCTCCGCGTAATATTCCGGGCCACGCTCTGCTGTCTTCTTCCCCCCGAGCTTTCCCAGTTCTACCGCTGCTTGGTTTTTTGTTTCGTCTGCCATGAACCAATGATATAGGAGGCGCCTGTAGTTTGGCAAGTAAATTTAATTTTGGTCTTGAAAACTGCAAGGGAATGTTTTAAGATGGGTCATGGAACAAACGGCCACGATCAGCGGAACCATTTGCCCGAAGTGTGGATCAGAATCCAAGCGGTTTGGCCGTCACCGGAACGGATTGCAAAGGTTTCGCTGTTTGGCTTCGGACTGCCAGCGCACTTTCACCGAAGAGCATGAAGCGCCTTTCCGCATTGAAGACTACCTCTTCACGGATGCTGGCCGCATGGCGATAAAGCTCCTGCTGGAAGGAACCAGCGTACGAAGCGCCGAGAGGCTCACTGGCTTGCACCGTGACGCGATCCTGAGACTCCTGGTAGAAGCTGGGAAGCGCTGCGAAGCCGCAATGGATCGGCTGGTGCGCAACGTTCCAGCAACCGACGTACAGACGGATGAAATTTGGGGTTACTGCAAACTCAAAGAGGGCCACAAGCGACCGGAGCAATACGAGGACGAAACGATTGGCGACGTGTGGACCTGGATCGCCCTAGAACGCAACACGAAGCTCATCCTCGCGTTTGCGGTAGGCCGAAGGACTCTAGAGAAGGCTTTCGAACTGATGCTCAAATTGCGCCGCGCAACGAATCCCAACGTGCGATTTCAGCTAACCTCGGATGGGCTTCGCGCCTACAGAACCGCTGTCGATGAAATGCTCTCGGATCGCTGCGATTTCGCGCAACTTATAAAGTTCTACTCGATGCCGCAAATGGATGAGATCCGCTATTCACCCGCGCGCATGGTGGAAGCGATGCCGGTACCGCAGAGCGGCGATCCTGATCCGGCGAAAATCTGCACGTCACATGTCGAACGTCAGAACCTTACGATGCGAATGCAGATCAGAAGGCTTACCAGACTCACGAACGCTTTCAGCAAAAAGCTGGAAAACCACAAAGCCGCAATCGCGCTGCATGTGGCCTACTACAACTTCTGCCGCTTGCACGGCTCGATTCGTGTGACGCCAGCGATGGAAGCGGGGATCACGGATCGCGTTTGGAGAATCGAAGAATTGCTGGCCTGAATCACCTAATCTTGTACGGCACGGCAACCTTATCGTCAACCAACCTGTAAAGCACTTCTTGACCTCGCGTTACCGTCATCGAGGTTGAAGGAATTCCGTTTTTCAGTTTAATTTCCAGATCCTCGCTCAGCAGTCCATTTCGGGCGAATATCAGAATGGAATAATGTCCAGTTGTTATTGTCTCTTGTAATTGGCGAGCCCCAGGGAGCACGTCCCGATCCCCAATTGCTATGTCATGCATCGACAATAACTGCTGCATTACTTCGTTGGGTGGATGGATGGTTTGAATTTGCGCAGACACATCGTGCATGGCGTGCTTCCCTGTGACAAACATAACTAGCCGAAATGATCCTGGACTGGAAAGATTTCCATTTCCCAAGAAAAAACAGAAGCTCTTGCCTCCTGTCTGCTCATCTATGCTTTCCGATGCTAAGCGCTTAACGCCCTCGATTCTTCCCAGGGTAGCGGCAAACTGCTCCTGATTCTTTCGCAATACTTCCGCGAAACTCTCCTGCTGCGTTCTCAGTAGACCAGCAAACCTATCATCTTCCGCAATTCGATCAGCAATCCGCTGTCGCTCATCCTCGTGTTTCTGCTGATACAAAGTTGTGATTTCCATCACCAAAAATCCTCCGAACACAAAAACCCACGCGGCCTTCGCCCATGGGTTGTCTGGAGGCCAGAGCGTCACGAGGCCCGCCAAGGCAGCCAAGATGCCGATGTATGTACCAACTGGTGGATGGGGAACGTGAAAGAGCCAAGAAATACAAAACCACACGCCGAGAGAGGCCAGCGTAAGAAGTGGAAGCCACCTAGCGATGAAGATTCTGTCTGCGCTTTTCTGTTTTGGTACCTGCGGTTGCTGCCTTCGCCATACGGGGATTCGTGGCTCAGGCATCCAGAAATACTATCAGAACCAGCAACGCACCCCAGGACACTACCATTGGAGTGGCGGTGTCCTAAGGAGCGTACTCGATATTTCTGGCTTAGCTCGTTGGCAATTCGACCGTGGCATTTCTTGGGTCGCTGGCTGACAACAATCTAGTAACCAAGGTTTTACCCGCCGAATTCGCCGGTGCCGTTGGCACCTTTAGATCGTAGGTGCAATCGATGAAATCTACACGATATAGGCCACTAGCCCCAGGCGGGAGGGCTATCGGACCCCCGGTGTAGATAACGTGGCAATGCCGCAAAACAAGAATGTGTTCCAGGGACTACTTCAGCGATTTCCTCCAAATTGACACAATCCGGCGGCATCGGCTATTCTCCAATCGCGATAGCCGACACAACGACGGCGGGATCTTGCTAGGCCAGCGGCCCCAGCGCTTCTAGCCGAGCGTGAGGGGGTATCAAACCGCCTGCATTTTCGTGGTATCCCAAGCCCTTTATTTCAATAAGGAAACATTTCTGCCAGTCGTGTGACTCCAGCAACGCACCCAGGAGTACCACTGGCGCAAGAAATTCTGAAACACACCGGCCGCCTCTGGAGTGTCACATACGAAACCGGGAGGCGTTCGACCCCCTACGTTGGATGCCGTGTCGCCCAGCGCCCCGTATCGTTCGCCCTCCCGGTTCTCGTCAGTGCGCCTGGAATAGCCACACCTCGTACGAGCCGTTCGAGTACACCCGGCTTGCTCCGGCGGGCGGCGCCCAATTTCGATCGCGATCGGGAATATAGTAGACCGAATTGGACGTCGGGAGCGGCTTTCCGGCCGCAAAAGCCGCGTGTAATTCTGCCTTTCGCGACGCGGCTTCCGGGGTATTTAAGTCGTGACCGTGCCAGGTACGGACATCGGTATAGGTCGGGGTGAGATAGCTGATCCATCGGTCCGAGCTCGCCACGTAGGTCGGCGCGCTGGCGTGATGCGATAGCCAATCCAGCACGTCCTTCTCATCGTGAGTGAGCACAATCGCCTGGCACTGCACCGTGGGGTCGGCAAACGAACCGAACCACAGCAGATTATCGGATAGAAACAGAGCCAGAAAAGCGCCCAGGGCCAAAATCATAGCCGGGCGCGGGCGTATCGCGAGCAGCTTCTCCAGCGCCGCCACAATCGCCGGCGCTCCCAAAAGGAACAACGCGATCCAATCGTAGCCATGGGCGAAATGGATAGGCTGCCGCGACTGCATTACCAGGTCGTGATGAGTGAGCGCGAAAATTACCGCGAACCAAACCAGGCACAATCGCGAGCGCGGATCGCCCAGCGCGGGCGCCAGATTCTTCCAGCGCGTCAGGGGTCCGAAGGCGAAAATTCCTACTAAATAGAGCGCCGGGGTGAAAGTCCAAAAGACGTAGGGCCAATCGAGCTTCCACTGCGCTTCCAGCGCCCGATGATCGGCGAATCGGTTCAGGAAGACCATGTAGTAGCCGAGATGGAGCGCCGTAATCGCGCAGCTCCCAAACAGGAGGCCCCAGGAGGCGGCGCCGCTTTTCAGCTTCAACTCGAGCGCCGCGTACAAAACCAGGATCAGCGCCAGGCTGATTCCGGTAAACGGATGACTGATCGAAAGCACGGCCGCGGTGGCTATCGTCGCGGCGAATTTCTTCCGCACCAGCAGCAGGATGGCCAGCAGGAACAGGGCGTGATAATAAGCCTCCTGCGGATAGACCAGGTTCCGGCCCAGGTTGAACATCCACCAACCATCTCCCGCATCAAAGAGCAGGAAGGAGCGCGGCATTTTCACGTGTTCCAGAAGACCGTACGCAGCGCCGGCCAGCGCTAGCACACCGCCGCCCCAGACGAAGCAGAGGAACCCGATCTTGCGCGCGGGCGTGTTCCATCCCACCCACTCTTCGTAGAGTCTCGCGGCCACGATCATTGCAAAAGCCACCGCGGCTAGATGAAATGCGATCTGCGCCCAGTCTGGACTGAGGCCGAGCTTCTGCAATAGTCCGAGCAAAAATTCGTGCGGCTGAAAGTAGATGGCGGGCGTCCCATAGCTCGCGTACGGGTTTCCATAATTCAAGTGGACTCCGTCCACAAACGACTGGCGTCCATTGGCGAGGTAGGAGGGGAGATCGTACTGCACAAAGGCGGTGGGAACCAGCCCGTTTCGCCAGGTCCGGAACGCGGTCCAAACCAGGGGAATGAAGGCGGGTATGCCCATCAGCAAAGCCAGACCAAGCGGGATCCTGGCGGAGGTGCGCGTCTGGCGCGGCAGGGCGCCCGAGATCGGCTGAGCCGTGGCTTGCATCCTAATGTATCCATCGTTCGCCGATGGACCTGGGATTAGACCGCGCTAGACGATTTTGGGCCCACGGAGGCCGCAGCGTCAGCCCAGCACGACCGACATTTCGCCATGCTCCTTACGCGTGGGGCGAACGCTGATTTCGACGTCCTGGCCGAGCGCGGCCAGAAAATCGATGAGGCGCCCAACAGAAAACGACCCGGCCCGATTTCGCATTAGCAAAGACACGTGCGGCTGTTTTATGCCTAGCGCTTTGGCGGCTTGAGTTTGAGTCAATCCCCGCGCTTTGATAATGCGATAGATCTGGAGCGCCAGTTGGGCCTTCAGCAAGTCCTGTTCGGCATTGGGGAGGCCGAGGTCGGCGAAGACGTTGGCGGTGCCTTCCACAACGCGCTTCCCGGAGTTTTTCTTTGCCATTTTGGCTTTCATTTGTTAGCTCTGTCCTGCTTTGTAGTCACTCGCAGCTTCGCCCAGCCGCGGCTTGATCAGATCGATGTGTTTTCTCGGAGTCGCGATGCCGGATTTCGATTTCTTCTGAAAGGCATGCAGCACATAAACTGCGTCTGGGAAACGCACTGTATACACGACCCGCCAGGTGTCGCCGGCGTGATCCAACCCATCGAACCGGCTTTAACGGTTCGTCGCTCACGTATACTATTATATGTATACATATATGGGTGACGCATCTCCCAGCGAGCTCGACCGAGTAATCTGGCACATCAGCGAATCGGGGATGCACTTGGCTAAAGAGGCTCAGGGACCACCTTCCTTTTGGGCTGCACTCCCCCTCTGTATCATTGATGCCGTCTTTTCGATCGGAGTCAGATACTATTCGGGAGTCGAAAATGTCGTCTGCAGATGGCGTGAGACACAGGAGCCGAGTTGGTGCAGGAAGTGTCATCCAGACCGACGAGCGATATCGGACCAACCGTTCGGGACTTCGTCGAAATTATCGGTCACCGCTTATCAAACGGTTACACCTATGGGGATCTGTTCCAAAGCAAGTGGCTAACATCCTCCAGAGGCGGCATCCTAAAGGCTGAAGCTGTCCACCGTTTTGCAACGGAGCTTTTGGATTCTGGAGTCAACACATACGGCGACTTGAGGGATCGCGGAAAGCTAAAGTTAGCAGAAAGAAAAGTGAGGGAAATAAGGGGACAGGCCTCTGGATTGAGCTTCAAGTATTTTCTGATGCTTACGGGCGACGAAGATTACGTGAAGCCGGATAGGCATGTTCGGCGATTTGTGAACGATGCTCTTGGCCTTGATTGGCGCCACTTGATTTCCGAAGAACGAGCCGAGGAGTTGGTGCGTGAAGCCGCTTTCACGCTCAAATCTGATTTTCCGGGACTTACGCCTGCACGGCTGGATTTAGCGATCTGGAACTATCAAAGCCCCCGAAGAAGGCCATCGGCTACCGACTCCTTCACGGTCGCGGCTCGGTAGGCACTCCGGATATATCTGAGCCGCGCGCGTGAGCAAGCGGTTGTTGGCCGATCCCACGCTACACTAGCATCAGCCCCCACGGAATGAAAATCTCGGCCGCGATCATCACCTACAATGAAGAGCTCAATATTTCGCGGGCGCTTGAAAGCCTGCGGTGCTGCGACGAAGTGGTGGTGGTGGACTCGGGATCGACGGATCGCACGGTGGAACTGGCCACCAAGCTCGGCGCGCGCGTCATCGATAGCAACTGGCGCGGGTATGCGGGGCAGAAGAATTATGCCTCCAGCCAATGTGAGCACGATTGGGTGCTGTCGCTGGACGCCGACGAAGCGCTGAGCGAGGCGCTGGAGGGCGAGATCTGGCAGATCAAGAAGAACGGACCCGAATTCGACGCCTACACCATGCCGCGCCTGGCGCAGTACCTGGGACGCTGGATTCTGCACTCGGGCTGGTATCCCGATCGCAAGGTGCGGCTGTTCGACCGGCGCAAAGCCAAGTGGGTGGGCAACTACGTCCACGAATCGGTGCTGGTGGAAGGCAACATCGGTCATCTGAAATCGAACATCCTGCACTTCACGTGCAGTTCGCTGTCCGAACATTTGAAGACCATGGACCGCTACACCACGCTCGCGGCCGAGCAACTGGTGGATCAAAAGACGCACGTGGGTTGGACGCAGCTGGCTCTCAACCCGGTCTGGACGTTCTTCAAATCGTACGTGCTGCAGCGCGGATTTCTGGATGGCACCGAAGGCCTCGCCATTGCACACATGGCGGCGCTGTACAATTTCTTGAAGTACGCAAAAGCTAAGAACATGAGCCCGCGCAGATAATATGACCGACCCCGGCGAGATTCCCGCTCGCTCACGCGCGCGGCTCAGTAGCATTTTCGAAAGGACCCGCGCTTGATCGAAGCACTCGTGGCCGCCTTGTTCGGCCTGCTCATCGGCAGTTTCCTGAACGTCTGCATCTACCGCATGCCGCGCGATCTGTCGGTAGTGAAGCCGCGCTCCTTTTGCCCGGAGTGCAACCAGACGATCGCCTGGTTCGATAACATTCCGCTGGTGAGTTACGCCATGCTGGGTGGGCGCTGCCGCCGCTGCGGGCATCGTATTTCGGTGCGCTATCCGGTGGTGGAACTGCTCACCGGCGTGCTGTTCTTCTGCGCCTTCCGGTTCCTCGGAATGACGTTGGGGGCAGCGAAGTTCGCGGTGTTCGGCGCGATCATGGTCGCGCTGGTGTTTTCCGATCTCGAGGAGCGCATTCTGCCCGATGAATTCACCCTGGGAGGCACGGGGCTGGGCGTCATCTTCGCGGCCTTCGTGCCGGTGAGCGGAGGAATCCTGCTGCTGATCTTCTTTTCCTCCAAGCACCAGTGGCTGATCTCGGTGTGCGATTCGCTGCTGGCCGCGGCCATCTGCTCCGGCTCATTATGGGCCGTACGAGGGCTCTATGAGAAGGTCCGCCATCGCGAGGGCATGGGATTGGGCGACGTAAAAATGGGCGCCATGATCGGGGCCTTCCTGGGAGTCCAGGGGGCGCTGCTGAGTTTGCTGGTCGGCTCGTTGCTCGGCGTGATCATCGGACTCGGTTATACCTGGTTCACCGGCAAAGATGCGTCCACGTACGAGCTGCCGTTTGGCTCGTTTTTCGGCGCCGCCGCGCTGGGAGTCGGTTTCTTCGGCGAAGTAATTTTCAACTGGTACAACCGACTGGGTGCCTAAGGTGCCGCGTAAGGTGCTCGCGTAGCTTGCCCGCGATTCTCATCTTTGCGATCACGTATTCGGTGCTCGCGATCGGCCGGCTGCCCGGGTTTCGTATCGACCGGACGGGCGCGGCCATCATCGGCGCCAGCTTCATGGTGGGCGTGAACGCGCTCTCGCTCGAGGAGGCTTATCACGCCATCAATTTCGACACCATCATCCTGCTGTTCGGCATGATGATCGTGGTGGCGAACCTGCAGCTATCGGGTTTTTTCTCGTTGGTGGCCGAGCGCGTGGTGGAACGGGCCCATAGTCCGCTGGTGCTGTTGATCGCCATCGTCGCGGTGTCGGGCGTCTTCTCGGCTTTCTTCGTCAACGATACGATGTGCCTGGTGCTGACGCCACTGGTGATCGAAATCGCGGCCGCTCTGCGGCGCAATCCAGTGCCCTACTTGCTGGCCGTCGCGATGGCGGCCAACATCGGCAGCGTCGCCACCATCACTGGAAATCCGCAGAACATGATGATCGGAAGTTTCTCGGGCATACCGTACCGGCATTTCATGGCGGCGCTGGGTCCGGTAGCGGCGGCAGGATTAGTGCTGGCGGTAGGGGTCGTTTTCTTGAGCTATCGCCGCGAATTTGGTACGGCGGCCGAGGTCGCCGTGGAGAAGCGGGCGGTGCGCGTGGATCGCGGATTGATGTGGAAATCGCTCGCCATTGCGCTGGCGATGATTGCGATGTTTTTCGTCGGCTGGCCGGTACCCAAAGTCGCGATCGTGGCGGGCGCGGTGTTGCTCATCTCGCGGCGCGTGCGCCCCGAGCGCGTTTATCACCGGATCGATTGGCCGCTGCTGGTGATGTTCGCCGGGCTGTTCATCGTGATCGCGGGGGTGGAGAAGACGTCGCTCGAAACCGAGCTCGCGGCGCTGGCCGGCCGCCTGCACCTGGACAATACCTTTCTGCTGAGCGGCATGACGGCGGTTCTGTCGAACCTAGTGAGCAATGTGCCGGCCGTGCTGGTCTTCAAGCCGTTCATCGGCCAGTTGGCCGACCCGCAGCGAGCCTGGCTGGTTCTGGCGATGGCGTCGACGCTGGCCGGCAATCTGACCGTGGTCGGCTCAGTGGCGAATCTGATCGTGATTCAGCAGGCGCGCGATGAGGTGCGCATCGGTTTCTGGGAATATTTTCGCGTGGGCGCACCGCTGGCGGTGACGACGATTCTGCTGGGCGCGGCCTGGATCGCCTGGCGCGGGTATTAAAGCGGCTATAGCACTAAGTGTTATACTTATCCACAGACGGAGTGCGTTTGGCGGCACTGGGTGCGTGTATTTCAGAACAAGGCGTTCAACCGTTTCGCGAAGAAGTTCAGCGTAAGCGACGACCTGCTGTGCCAAGCGATACGGGACGCCGAGCAAGGATTGATTGCGGCCAACCTCGGAGGTGGCGTGATTAAGCAGCGCATAGCACGTTCCGGCATGGGGAAGTCTGGAGGGCTAAGGGCGATTATTGTATTCCGAGCGGGTGCGCGGGCCATATTCATTCACGGTTTTGCGAAGAACGATAAGGACAACATCGACAAACATGAACTCGTGGCCCTGAAGAAGCTCGCAATCGAATTGCTGGCTTGCGATCACAAAGCCATCGCTCGTTTGGTTGCGTCGCAGACGTTGACGGAGATGACGTGCAATGAAAAAGCAATATCGTAGCTCTCTGATGGCGTCCATTCACGAGACCGCTGAGGGGCTTCGCGCGGCGGGCGTCATCAGCAAGCGCACCATGCGCGAATTCGACGAGGTCTGCCTGACGCCGGTGCGGCCATTGAGGGCCAAGCAAATCCGAGCCCTGCGTCTCAAGGAGGGAGCAAGCCAGGCGGTCTTCGCCCGGTATCTCAACGTGACCACCGGCCTGGTGAGCCAGTGGGAACGAGGCGAAAAGCATCCACAAGGCGCGTCCTTAAAGTTACTAACTCTGGTTGCGAAAAACGGCCTTCAGGCGGTCGCCTGACGAGCGTCGTCGCGGAGGCGTTGAACGATAAAAGCCAACGCAAATTTCAGTTATCTTAGACAACAATGACTGCGGATCCGAAGTCGCTGGGAATAAACAAGCCAACCATTGACGAACGTGCTGAACGAAAGCGGGTGGCCTGGTTATGCCTAATCGCCAATCTAGCGGCCATAGCCATGCTCCTTGCACTTTGGCTGCAGGGAGTCCTTACGATAGAGGAGACTGGCGTCCCGCCACGCCGGTGCTCCTGCTGGCGAACGGGCCATATGGTTAGGCTGGCGCTTGCAGCAAGCGCGGCGCAAAGCGAATCGCCCGTCAGAACCGCGATAATCCGGCGTGACGATCCTATGTCAGTCTCGTTAAAGGACGGCGACGAAATCTCGGCGGCAGCCTATCCTTCGATCCTTAGTTTGCCGATATATAATCGGCGAATGCCTTATGTCGGAAGTGTCTGAACGCCGCAGGAAACCTCGCCAGAAAACTGATCGCTCGGGTGAGCCCGTTTGGGTGATACTGCAAAATGTCCCGGGAGCCGCCGCCGAAGTTCGGGCCAAGGTGCTGGACAGCAGTGACTTAGGTCTTGGGATCGAGACCGACTGCCGGTTGGAACTCAATGCGGTCCTAAGCGTGGACGGTCCCGTCGGCGCCAACGGGCAAAATGGCAAGATTCGGGCCCGAGTGGTGGACTGCAGACCGTTCGAGGGCATTTTTCGAGCCGGTCTTATGTTTGAAAATGGAAACGGGGCTGCGGCGCCCACCGAAGCAGTTCCAGACTATTACGAGATTCTGCAAATCAGTCCGAACGCCGATCCCGACATGATTCACCGCGTGTATCGCTTGCTCGCGCAGCGCTACCACCCCGACAATAAGGACACCGGGGACGAAAAGGCGTTCCGCGCCCTCACCGACGCCTACAGGGTCTTGAGCGAGCCTGAGAAACGCGCGGCTTACGACGTCAACCTCCACGCTTATCGCCAGGTTCGTTGGCGCATTTTCGACCAGCGCCAGGCGGCCATCGGCAAGGTGGCGGAAAAATCCAAACGCAAAGGCATCCTGGACCTGCTCTACACCAAACGCTGTAATGAGCCCGAAAAGCCCACCCTGAACCTGCACGAACTGGAGGATCTCCTGGGGTGCCCGCGCGAGCATCTCGAATTCAGCGTTTGGTATCTGAAGGAGAACGGGTTGGTCGTACGCCAGGATAATGGCCGCCTGGCGGTCACCGCCAAAGGCGTGGACTGGGCCGAACAGGAGGAAGCCGCCGAGCAATTGCGCGCGGACCGCCTGCTCAGCGCGGCGCAGGATACCGAACACCACCGGAACTGACCTACTCTCTCGGTTCCAGGCGACCTAGCGCGCTTCGAATCTGGTCTTAGCCGGTCGGCACGGTACAATGACAATAATGGTTGCGGCCCCGGTGACGCTTTCCAAGCTCAACGAATTGGAG
Organism: Bryobacteraceae bacterium; assembly: GCA_052148835.1. Taxonomy (GTDB): domain Bacteria; phylum Acidobacteriota; class Terriglobia; order Bryobacterales; family Bryobacteraceae; genus Palsa-89. Next base: position 14,761 of record JBKQHJ010000022.1, on the reverse strand, counting down.
GTGTCGCTCAATTCGACCATTCGTGGCAAGCCGGAAGTGGTGCGGCTTTCATTGGTCTGTTTGCTCGCGCGCGGGCACCTGCTGATCGAAGACGTTCCTGGAGTCGGTAAAACCACGCTGGCGCAGGCGTTGGCGCGTTCGGTCCGCTGCGGCTTTCACCGCTTGCAGTTTACCAGCGATATGCTGCCGAGCGACGTGCTGGGCGTCACCATTTATAACGCGCAGACCCAGGAATTTCAGTTCAAACCAGGCCCGGTTTTTACCAATTTTCTGCTGGCCGATGAAATCAATCGCGCCACGCCGAAGACGCAATCGGCGCTGCTGGAAGCGATGAACGAGGTCCAGGTCACTATCGAGGGCCATTCGCACCCTCTGGAGCAGCCCTTCATGGTGGTGGCCACGCAGAATCCGGTGGAGCATCATGGAACGTATCCGCTTCCGGAGAGCCAGCTCGATCGCTTTCTGATGCGCATCCGCATCGGATACCCGGAGCGTGACGCCGAACGAGAGATTGTGCGGGGCCCGGACGGGATCCGTTCCGAGAACCTGCCTTCCATGCTGTCTACCGCCGAACTGCTGCGCTTGCAGGAGCAGGCGGCGCAGGTGGCCGTCGACGACAGCCTGGTGGATTATATGCTGGCCATCGTGGAGAGGACCCGCTGTCACGAATCGTTGGCCTTGGGTGTGAGCCCGCGCGGATCGCAAGCCCTGTATCGCGCGGCGCAGGCGCTCGCGTTGGTGGAAGGCCGCGAGTACGTGATCCCGGACGATATCAAGCGCCTGGTGGTTCCGGTATTCGCGCATCGTGTCGCGATCAATGCCCGCACGTCGCTGTCGCAGCGCAGCACGGAACTGAGCGAGCGGACTCTCGAAGAGATCATGACGCTGGTCGAGGTACCGTTGTAATTACTTTATTGGCACAGGCACGAGTGTCTGTGCGGCACGCAGGAGTGCGTGCGCCACGCATATAAACAACAATGAAAACTGCAATCATCGGCCTGCCCATGGTAGGCAAGACATCGCTGTTCACCATCCTTACCGGCGTGCACGAAGCTACGCGCGTCGGATTGATGGAGGCGCGCGTCGGCATCACCAAAGTGCCCGACCCCAGGCTGGACGCGCTGGCAAAAATTTTTGATCCGCCCAAAATCACGCACGCCACGGTCGAGTACCTCGACTTTCCCGCCGTCTCCAAGGAAGCTCTGCGCGACCCGAGTTACCTGGCCAGCATGCGCGTGGCCGACGCCCTGGCGCATGTGCTGCGGCTCTTTCAAAGCGACACGGTGCCGCATGAGAAAGGCTCGGTGGACCCCATTCGCGATCTGGAAGACGTCGAGATCGAGCTGATCCTGAGCGACCTGGTGGTGGTGGAAAAGCGCATGGAGCGCCTGGAAAAGGACCGCAAGAAGATCAAGAGCGCGGATTTGGATCGCGAATTCGCGCTGCTCGAACGCTGCAAGAAGACGCTGGAAGAAAACGTCGCGCTGCGCACTCTGGAGCTCACGGCGGACGAAGAAAAACTGATTCGCGGATTCCAGTTCCTGTCGCAGAAGCCGATGCTGTTCGTGTTGAACATCGGCGAAGAAGATGCCGGCCGGCTACACAAGATCGAAGAAGAATATCGCAAGGGACCGCTGGCGGGGCGAACCAATACGGCGGTCACCGCCATCTGCGGCAAGATCGAAGCGGAGTTGGCCGAGCTGTCGCCGGAAGAGGCGCGCGAATATCTGGCCAGTTACGGCCTTAAAGATTCAGCGCTCGATCGGCTGATTTCGGCCACCTATTCGCTGCTTGGCTTGATGTCGTTCTTGACGGCCGGCGAGACGGAGGTCCGGGCTTGGACCATCCCGATGCTTAGCCCGGCCCAAAAGGCCGCCGGCGCCATTCACAGCGATTTCGAGAAGAAATTCATTCGCGCCGAAGTGGTGAACTGGCAAGCGCTGATCGAACATGGCGGATACCCCGGTGTGCGCGAGAAAGGCCTGCTGCGGTTGGAAGGCAAAGAGTACATCGTCAAGGACGGCGACGTGCTTGTGATCCGGCACGGTTAGATTCTCGTTCATAGTGCGGTTTCTGCGACCAAGCCAGGGCGATCGCCGCCGCGATCAGGCAGCCCCAAGCGAACCAGTCGCCGAAATTTGCGTAAAAGGTGGTCCCGTTGCGAAAAGCAAAATGCACCGGCGCGGCCAGATCCCGATAAGGCGGCAGCTGCACATCGATACGCCCGGCTGGATCGATTGCCGCTGTGATTCCGTCATTGGTCGAGCGGATCAGCCAGCGGCTGTTCTCCACCGCACGCATGCGGGCGATTTCCAAATGCTGCCGATAGGCCGCGCTGTGGCCGAAATATCCATCGTTGGAAATATTCACCAGCAGATTCGCGCCGCCCTTCACGAACCGGCGCACTTCGTCGGGAAACACCGACTCATAGCAAATGAAAACGCCCAACCGATGTCCGCTCATCGGAAACACCACCGTGCGATTTCCCGGAACAAAATCGCTAATCTCGCCGCTGATCCGCTTCACCCATCCGAACACGGGAGGCACGTATTCGCCGAACGGCACCAGGTTTATCTTGTCGTAGCGATCCACCAACCGGCCATCGGGCGCGAGCAGCACCGCCGAATTGAGCGGCGCACCCTCCTTCGTCTCCGCAACCGTCCCAAACAGAAAGTATGCGTGGTCCATCTGGGCCAACTGCATCGCGCCCTGCCGAAACAAGGGATCGCGATAAAAGTAAAACGGCGCGGGACTCTCCGGCCAAATTACGATCTGCTCGGCTCCCAGGGATTCATTCATCAAGTGCTCGCGCTCCGCCTGGAGCGACTCATAAGTCCAATCCTTCTCCGGATCGATGTTGGGCTGCACCACGAGAGCCGTCTCGGCCGGCGTTTCGCGCGGCGGCAAATCGGGCAGCAGCAACAGAGCCGGAACGATGGCCAGCCAGTAAAGATGTTTGCGCCCGCGCCGCAGAATCAGAATCGCAACCACCGCCGACATGAGGGCGAAGAGAAATGAAATGCCGTAGACTCCTACAAACGGGGCCGCGCGCAAGGGCAATGGCATATCGATTCCCGCGTTCCCAAGCGTCAACCAGGCGAAGCCGAACGTCCCGTGCGTGCGCTCAATGCCGGTCCACAGCGCGGCAATCGCGGGAATAGCATAGCGGGTGCCGAGCAGTACCGCGGCCAGCAGACTAAACAATGCCAGGTGCAGCGCCTTCAAAACACAAAACAGCGCAAATGTTCCCCGGCTTCCCCAGTACCCCATGCCACCATGAACTTCCAGCACGAACTGGATCCAGTAACAGATCGCCAGCCAATAGACAATTCCAGTAAACTCGCCCAGCAGAAAGCGCCAAAACGGCCGCGGTTCCAGCGCCAAAGCGATGAGTAACGGCGCCAGCGCGATGGGAGCCAGCCATGGCAATCCGAAGCTCGGAAAAATCAAATTGGGATACAGCAGAATGAGCAGCATTGCCGAGAGCAATGCCAGAGTAAAGTTGCGGATCGCAGGTCTCACCTTTGACTAAAGGCCTCAATATGAATTTGAGGCTCAGTATTTCCGCATGATCGGATTCTTGAAACCCGCCGATTCCAAGCCGGTGCGCGTCTGGGCCTGGGTGGGCGCATCGGGAAGCGGTCCCACCAAAACCCGGAAGATGCCGTCTCTAGGCGCGGGCGCTAGCACGACGTGGAATCCTTTCTTGCCGAGCGCCTCCGCAATGATTTCGGCGTCTGGGCGCGCGGTGGCTACTACCTGCCAATATTCGCCACTAGCCGGGTCTCCCGCGGCGGCGGCATGTTGGGTCGAGGTCGCGGGCGGCGGCGCCGGCGATGGCTTGGGCTTCGTTTCCTGGGCGCGGGCCGGCTCTGGTTTTGCGTGCGCGGGAGCAGACGCCTCGGATTGCACCGGCTTGGTGACCTCGGGAGGCGTGGACTGAATCGAATCGTTCGATGTTGCCAGGGGGGCCTCAGCAGTCGGCGGCGTGACCGCTGGGTCCGCCGGAGTCTCCGGGCTTGCGCCATCAGGGGAATCCGTACTCTGGTCCGGCTTCGGCTTCTCGTTGCGGGCAGTCTCGGCCGCGCCGCCCGACGAATTGCGGCCCACGATGTAGCCCATGGAGAAGAAAACTCCAAGCAGGACCACAACAATCACGAAGACGCTGATCAGCTGCTTGTTTCCGAGTACTAACTCAAACTCTCCCTCGTCGTTCTTGGGCAAATTGTCTAGCCTTCCTGTTTCTTGATGACTTCCTTATTCCCGGCCAAGTTCTCGAGAGCTCGTCCTAAAGATGAGAATATATCGATGGGCAGCGGGAAAACAACCGTAGTGTTCTTGTCGGCGCCGATCTCCACCAGCGTCTGCAGGTAGCGGAGCGTGAGAGCAGCCGGCTGGCGCTGGATCAGCTCTGCGGCCATGGCGAGTTTCTCGGCCGCCATGTACTCGCCCTCGGCATGGATGATCTTCGCGCGCCGGTCGCGTTCGGCTTCAGCTTGCCGGCCAATTGCGCGGATCATTTGATCCGGCAGGTCCACCTGCTTGACCTCCACCACGGTCACCTTCACGCCCCAGGGTCCGGTGTGCGCGTCGAGCACCGTTTGCAAGCGCAGATTCAGTTTCTCGCGCTGGCTGAGCAACTCATCCAACTCGACCTCGCCGAGAGCGCTGCGCAGCGTGGTTTGCGCCACTTGGGAGGTGGCGTATAGAAAATTAGCGACCTCCAGGACGGCCTTGGTGGGATCCAAAACGCGGAAATAGACTACAGCATTTACCTTCACCGTGACGTTGTCGCGCGTGATGACGTCCTGGGGGGGCACTTCCATGGCTTCAATCCGCAAAGAGATGCGCACCATCCGATCGATGGGCGCGAAGACCAGGATCACACCCGGGCCCTTGGGTTGCGGCAGTACGCGTCCCAGGCGGAAGATCACGCCACGCTCGTATTCGGCCAGAATTTTGATCGACGAGAGAACATAAATCACGACGATCAGGACAGGAATCACCAGTGTGAGGTCAGGCATGGCGGTTTTCCAGAGGACACTTCACTATACACCTCGCTTGGGGAATCGATGTCTATGGGCTGCTCGGTCGCTGATGCTCCGGCTCCGCCGTCGTCCAGGTGGACTCCAGCCCGCTCTTGATAACGAAATTTGGGGTTACGTTCCGAAACTCGAACAGGCCGAGGCTGGAATTGACCAGCGAGCTGAACGATCCGAGTGGAATGCGCTGGCGTAGCTCATGCGGTCCGCGCCGCCCTGCATCACGTGCCACCGCCTGATCGTCCGCTGACGTCTTGGTCGCCGCTAGAGGAACCAACTTTCCGCCCACGCTCACGCTTTCCAGCTTCACGAGCATCCTCACAGTGGAAGGCGGACCCGAAAAACGCTCGATTCTCCCGATGCGAGCCTTCACCTCGGACCCTTTGGGAACCAATACCGCTTTGGATGCCTGGTCGCGGATCGCGTCAGGGAGCCTGGCCCGAATCCGATCCCCGGCGGCGGCGGTTTCCGGATCGATAGCCTCGGTAAATACCAACGTGAATACCAGTCCGGCCGGGAGAGCCAACTCGGATGCCGTAGAAGCTCTCGCCGGCGTGGGTTTGCTCGCTGCTGCCTCCGGCGGCGAATCGTCGAACTTTAGCGCCGATTCTCCAAGAAATTCGTGACAATTCGCGTATACAGTGCGATTGCTGAGCTCGCTGCCGTCGGTGTTCAGGATGTCGAGACGAGCCTCGCGCGGTAGAAGGAACTCCGAATCGTTGAGACGCACGCGGCTGTAGTCGAGCGTGGTGGCGCTCTCGCAGGCGCCGGTCTCCGCGAGGTTGCCATTGGTGCGGATCATCAGGCGTAGCAGGTCGCCCGTCTTTGGATCGGCGAGAAAATCGCCCTCATATCCGGTGAGGATGTGCTTGCCGTGCCGGTTTCCAAACAAATAATTACTCTGTTCGAGGGGAACTTGAAACCCGAATTCCGGCAGCATCCGGCCGGCGCGCTCCGTCTCGCCGTCGTAAGTAAAGCTGGCTGCGTCGCCGCCGAAGATGGCAGCCAGGAAACCCGAGAAGCCGCCGGTTTGAAGAGCGCCTTCACGGACCAGATCGAACAGGTCGCGGTCGTCGAAGCGGTCCTCGCCTACCCAGGAATAAATTTCGTTGGCGGCCGCAACGGCGACGTCCAGGCGCACGCGATCGGTTTCGTAGAGACGCGGTTTCCACTGACCCTTGGTCCGCTGGGCCGCCATTCCGTCGCAGGACAGCGCGTGGACCGGGTCGGCCGTATACTGCTCCCGCTCGATGGTCAGGCTACACATGTATTTTGGCAGCCGTGATACCGTGTCGGTAACATTGGCGCGAACGCGCAGCAGCAGGCTTCTTGCGTCGTTAGTCTGGGCCCAGGCCGCAGTCTGGATTATCGCGGCGAAGCTACACAGGAACGGTAGCCGGGTCCACATGCTCCTGAGGATACTATTTTTCGACTACGAAATTCCCGACGTACAAGGCATCAATACCAGAAGAATAAAAGCTGCGCACTGCGTCGCGCGGCGTGCACACCAGCGGGTCGCCGAACAGATTGAAGCTAGTGTTGTAGAGCACCGGCAGCTCGGTGGCCTTCCCAGCGGCCAGCAGCAGCCTGTGAAACAGAGGATTGCCTTCTTGTTTTACCAGGTGAACGCGCACCGCGTCGTCGTCCAGCACGGCGGCTTGGAACGTTTTGCGGTATCTGGCGCGCACGCGTCCAACGGTGGCCAGATAACTCGCATTGGGACCCGCTTCGAAATACTCCGACGCCATTTCTTCGGGAACGGACGCGGCGAATTTGCGGAAAGGTTCGCGATGTTTGATGTAAATATTCAAATTCTCCGTGGAGTAGGGATTCAGCGGCGACGCCAGGATACTGCGGTTGCCGAGCGCGCGCGGGCCAAACTCCATGCGGCCCTGCATCCAGGCGATGATCTTTTCGCTGTTCAAATCGCGCACGGCGCGATCGAGCAGCTCCTCGGTCGTCATCAGGTACTGGAAGCGAAGTTTGCAATTCTCCAACACCTTTTTGATCTGCTCGGCCGAATAGCCTGGCCCCAGGCAGAGATCGTTCAGCGACGTCCTTTTCTTCTGGCCGAAGACGTTGTTCCAGGCGTAAAACACAGCGCCCAGCGCCGTTCCGGCATTGCCAGCGGCCGGTTGGACGAACACACGCTTCGATTCTTCGAGTGCGCTGACTAGCAGGGCATTCATAGCCAGACCGCCCGCCACGCAGAGGTTTTCGGCCGAACCGGCCATACCCAGCACCGCGTTTTCGATGGCGTGTTGCAGTCCCGCGGCTAACGGCGCTCTAAGCGCATCCGGGATGGCGGTGCCGTCTTCCAGATCCAGACGCGAATAAAATTTGTCGCTGAAACCGCCCTGGCTCAGACGATCCGAGTCGAAGAAGCTCCGATTGATGCAGGGCCATTCGCCGGAACCGAGGATCTCCTCGAACAACGGCAAGAATCGTTCACCGGAATCGGCGGTCGACAGCCACTGGACTTTATGTTCATCCGATCCGGCGTTAAATCCGAACAATTCCGTTACCCGGCTGTATAAGTCGCCCAGGGAATCCGGATAATATAAATCCTTTTCCAGGTGCAGTTGATTTCCCGAGGCCCGCCAGCGCGCCGCAGAACGAAAGTCGCCGTCGCGATCCAGCGTCAGGACCGTGGCCTCATCGAACGGCGACGGATAATACGCCGACGCCGCGTGGGCCGCGTGATGCTCCACCATCAGCACCTGGGCACGAGTAAATTGCGAGCGCAGAGTCAGATGAATCTCTTGAGCGAAGGGACGCACCAGCGCGACGCAATTCACATCCGACGGCGTGAGGCCGGCCACTTCAAGAGCGCTTGTGATCGCGGCTTGGGGCAGAGCGCCCGCCGTGACCTGCCGAGCCACTTTCCGTTCCTCAACCGCCGATACCAACTCACCATCTTTCAGCACCGCGCACGCAGCGTCCTTATTGAGGCCACCCAGGCCGAGGATGATCATTTGGATTTCTTCTCAATTTTGGCCCAAGTGTCGCGCAGCGCCACGGTGCGGTTGAAGACCAGCCTTTCGGGCGTAGTGTCCGGGTCGACCGAGAAATAGCCCAGCCGTTCGAATTGATAGCCGGCACCCGGCTTGGCTGCGCGTAAACTTGGCTCCAGCTTCGCGCCGCTCACTATTTCGAGCGACTGCGGATTCAGATTCGCGGTGAAATCCTGACCCTCCTCCACTTCATTCGGATCCTCGCGCGTGAACAACGTGTCGTACAAACGAACCTCGGCGTCGATGGCGTGCTCCGCCGACACCCAATGAATGGTCGATTTCACTTTTCGCCCGTCGGGCGCGTTACCACCGCGCGTGGCTGGATCGTAGGTGCAGTGAATCTCGATCACCTGGCCGGCTGCATCCTTCACCACACTCTTACATGTCACGAAGTAGCCATACCGTAGCCGCACCTCGCGGCCCGGCGCGAGCCGGAAATACTGCTTGGGCGGGTCCTCGCGAAAATCGTCATGCTCAATGTAGAGCACGCGCGAAAAAGGAACTGTGCGGCTGCCCATCGCCGCGTCTTCCGGATTGTTGACCGCCTCCATGTGCTCCACCTGGCCTTCCGGATAATTGTCGATTACCAGGCGCAGCGGCCGCAACACCGCCATTACGCGCGGCGCGCGCTTGTTCAAATCCTCGCGCAGAAAATATTCGAGCAGCCCCAGTTCGGTGGTGCCGTTAGTTTTCGAAACACCGACGCGCTTGCAAAAATTGCGAATCGCTTCCGGTGTGTAGCCGCGCCGGCGAAGACCCGAGATGGTGGGCATGCGCGGATCGTCCCAGCGACGCACGTACTTGTTCTGAACTAAAGCCAGCAGCTTGCGCTTGCTCAGCAGCGTGTAAGTAATGTTCAGCCGGTCGAACTCAATTTGCCGCGGATGATAGATGCCGAGCTGTTCGACGTACCAATCGTAGAGCGGCCGGTGATCCTCAAACTCGAGCGTGCAAATGGAATGCGTGATTCGCTCGATGGAATCCGATTGTCCATGCGCGAAATCGTACATCGGATAAATGCACCATTGATTGCCGGTGCGATGATGTTCGGCGTGCAGGATGCGATACATGATGGGGTCGCGCAGGTTCAGATTCGGCGAGGCCATGTCGATTTTCGCGCGCAAGATGCGCGCCCCATCGGGGAATTCGCCTGCCTTCATGCGAGCGAACAGATCCAGATTTTCCTCCACCGTTCTTCCGCGATACGGGCTGTTTTGTCCCGGCTCGGTCAACGTACCGCGCTGCTCGCGAACTTGCTCGGGAGTCAAATCGCACACGTACGCCTTACCGGCTTTGATAAGCTGCACGGCCCAGTCGTAGAGCTGCTGGAAATAATCGGACGCATAGAACAGCCGGCCTTCCCAGTCGCCACCCAGCCACTTCACATCTTCGATGATCGAGTCCACATACTCGACCTCTTCCTTGGAAGGATTCGTATCGTCGAATCGCAAATTGCATTGGCCGCCGAATTCCTGCGCCAGTCCGAAGTTGATGCTGATCGATTTCGCGTGCCCAATATGCAGATAGCCGTTGGGCTCCGGCGGAAAGCGCGTATGCACGCGGCCACCGTATTTATTGGTCGTCAAGTCGTCCAGGATAATCTCCCGGATGAAATTCGAAGGGCCCGTTTCGGCCGGCGTCGCCGCGCCGGTGGGAGCCTCGTTCGTTTGTGGGTGCATGGTCTCTTTCATTGTTGAACAACTGGCCCGTGTCTACCGCAGCATCTGGATTGCCTGGTCGATGCGTTTGAGACAGGTCCCGCGCCCCAGCACTTCGAGCGTTTCAAATAGCGGCGGGGCATTCTTGCGTCCGCACACGGCGACCCGAATCGGCTGGAACATCTGTCCGGCTTTGATCTTGAGGCGTTCGGCTCCGCCCCGCAGCGCGGCTTCCAGACCATCGTGACTAAAGCCCGCTTCCGCGAGAATTTCCCGCGCCTGCAGTAGCACGGTGAGCGCCATAGCCTTGTCGCCCTTTTGCGGTATCAGCTCGGATGGATCGTAGGGCGCCAATTCGTCGACGAAAAAGAAGTCGGCCATCGTTACGACGTCGCGCAGCGTCTTCACGCGTTCCTGCAACAGCGGCGCGATGCGCAGCATCTTCTCCGGATCGGCGCGCAGCCCGGCGGCGCAAGCGAACGGCAGCATCTTAGCCGCCAGTTCTTCCACCGGCAATGTGCGAATCAGCTCGGCATTGAGCCACATCGCTTTGGGATCGATCGGATCTTCGTCAGTGAAATTCACCACCGCGTTGTGGCGATGAATGCCCTCAAACGAAAACGCGTCGATCAGCTCCTGCCGGGTCAACTGCTCGCGATTGTCTTTGGGCGACCAGCCGAGCAAGCACAGGAAATTGATGTAGGCGTGCGGCAGGAATCCGGCGTCGCGATAGGTGAGCACGCTCACCACCGGTCCATGCCGGCGCTTGGAAAGCTTCGAACCATCGGGCGCGATCAGCAGCGGCAGATGCGCGAACCGCGGCGGCTGGGCGCCGAGCGCTTCGAAAATGAGTACGTGCTTGAACGTGTTGGTTAGATGATCCTGGCCGCGAATAATATTGCTGATGCGCAAATCTACGTCGTCGGCGCAGGACGCCAGATGATAGGTCGGCACGCCGTTGCTCCGTAAGAGCGCGAAATCTTCAATATCAGCAGCTAGTTTCGATTGCTCGCCATAAACGGCGTCCTGAAATTCGACGGTATGCGAACCATCGCGCGGGACGCGAAAACGCAGAACGAACGGCTCACCCGCATCGGCCCGGCGCTGGCTTTCCTCCGGCGATAGTTCGCGCATCCCGGGATTGAACAGCCACGCGACGTTGGACTGTTCTTTCTCTTCGGCCGCGACGGCTGGAACAAAATCGCGATACGCCAGGCCCTTGTCGAAAATCGCCCAGGCCATTCGGCGATGCAGGTCGCCGCGCTCGGACTGCGCGTATTGTTCGTCCCAATCCAGATCCAGCCACTTCAGGCCGTCGAAGATGGAATCGAGCGACGCCTGTGTGTTGCGATCGACGTCGGTGTCGTCAATACGCAAAACCATGGTGCCGCGGTTCCGGCGTGCATATAGCCAGTTGAAGATGAACGTCCTGGCGCTTCCAATGTGCAGATAGCCTGTCGGCGACGGGGCGAAACGGACGCGTGGCTTTAAATTTTCTGGAGACAAGGGCAAATTTCAGGATACAGGAGGGGCGAGGGAACCCACCAGTTGCTCGAATAGACGGGCGAACTGAGGGATGGAAAGCTGCTCGGCGCGCTGCGCCGTTTCGGGAATGGCCGCGAGCAACGCGCGATCGTAAAATGGCAACAAATTGTTGCGAATTGTTTTGCGCTTGTGGCGGAAGCAGCGCCCTACAAAGTCGAGGAAGGCTTCGCGATTCAGTTGAGTCAGCGCGGGGTCGGACTGGGGCATCAGTCGTACCACGGCTGAATCCACTTTGGGCGGCGGGCGAAATGCGCCGGCGGGAACGGTGAAGAGCAGCTCCGGTACGCTCGAAGCTTGAGTCTGCACGGTCAAATAACCGTAATCCCGCGATCCAGGCCGCGCTGTCAACCGCTCCGCCACTTCCTTCTGCACCAGGAACACCGCGCGGTTCAGGTGCGGGCCGAGCGCCAGCGTCTTTTCTAAAATCGGCGACGTGATGTAATAGGGCAGATTCCCGGCCACGGTCGCTTCGCCCCACTGCGTCAGGTCGGCCTTTAGGACATCCGTCTCCACCACGGTGAGTCGAGGCTCGTCGCGAAATTCGGCACGCAGGTACTGCACCAGCACTGGATCGATCTCGAGGGCGATCACGTGTCCGGCGCGCGCCAGAAGGTGCGACGTGAGCGCTCCACGCCCGGGACCGATCTCGATGACGGTTTCGGTTTTCTCGGGACACGCCGCCTCCGCGATTCGTTCCAGAATCGATTGCCGCACCAGGAAATGCTGTCCGAGTCGCCGGGCCAATCAATATCTTGGCACGTAGTTTGTAACTGAACTGCGCGCCAGCAGCACGCGTTTATTCCAGCGCCCTTTTCACGATCGCGTTCAGGTGCACGCCCGCGGCATCGACGTGCGGAAAATCCGTGTTGCTCTCGTCGAACACCAGGGCCAGGTCTGTTCCGGCCAGAATAATCGCCTCCACGCGATCGCGCTCCATCAGCTTGTGAGCCAGGCGAGTCAGTCCTTCCCGCTGCGCCGCCGTTCCCGCGCCCGCGTCCACTATCTGAAAATAGGTGGTGTGAATGTAATCCACCTCTTCGCGCCGCGGGGTGATTACTTCGATTTGATCTAGCTGGCCGAACAGTCGCGAATCGATGGCATAACGAGTACCGAACAATGCGATGCGGCTGAGATGGCGCGTCTCAATCTCGCGCTTCAGTTCGGCAATCATGTTCACCATTGGCAGCAGCGAAAGCTCAATCAACTCGGTGATCGCGATGTGCGGCGCCACCGCCGGAACAACAGCAAATTCCGCACCCGCGGCGTGCAATCGCCCGATCAGAGCTGCCAAATAGGACGCCAGCCCGTGCTTGTCGCCGGTTTCAATTGTCTCCCGCACCCGAAGGTTGTCCGCATGGACCATGACGAGATTCAAAACGCGTCCCGCGGCGGCGTGCGACTTGGCAAGCTCGCGATAGTAGTGCACGGCCGCGCCGACGCCTAATCCTCCGATCAAGCCGATGCACCGTCCGAGAGACGACTCATTCATATCTACTTCTAGATTACCGGCCGCGGCAATTCCACCGTCGCGCAACGGAGTGTCGAGGACGCCAAGCAATTGCTCACCGATTCCCCATGGGCCAAGAATGTCCACCCCGACTAAGTGCGCAACCTGAGTCCCTTTGAGCGCCGCGACGGCGGGGATTGGGAAGCCGGGATTCCCTCAGGAATTGGGATGGCCACGCTAGGTTTGTTGGCTGATTGGAGGGAGATCGAGGCGTTGGAGCATGCCTACGCGGTCGCGAATCTCGGGAACGTATTGGTGCGATGGGAAAGTGCATTTCCAGTGCGCGCGGCCGAGGCGAAAATCGACCAGAACGCCGTCCCGGCCGGGATGAGCGACTACTACGCGATTGCGGTCCATGACGTGCGTCCCCCGTTCCGCTGGAACCTGGCGAACCAATTAAAGGGCGTCGCGTTCTTGAAGCGGGCCAATCAAAAAGATCTGAAGCCGGCGCGCGCCATGGTCCTTCCCGCGACCGACGGGCTGGCGACGTCTGTCTATTTGTTCCCGCGCTCGGAGGTCACAAAGAAAGATCGGAAGCTTGCTTTCGTGGCTCAGATCGGCCGCCTGTTTGTGTCCGTGAACTTCTTTCCCGAGGAAATGCGGCTCGCCGGCGAACTCCAGCTCTGATTGGAGCGGCTGCGCCGTTTTGGAGGAAAGTACCAAAAACAGTTTCAAACACGTCCACGTCGGAGGATCAAGAATTGGCGACCTACTGCCGCATGGATCGTAGTACGTGGGGTTCCGAGTGGGGAAATTTAACCCCCAACCCGCCTCGGACAGCTTTCCGGCTCTGTATCCAATAGGCGCTACAAAGCTGATCGAAGCTACCTTCGCAATGGACCATTGCTGTGAGGACTTCGGAAGGCTATTCAGATACGAAGGTGGTGAACTCAGAATCTTCTGATTAAGGGGCGCTATTCCCGGCCATCCGGCCAAGGGCCAGTTGAACAGCTTAGACGCCTGCCTTCCCAGTAGGTTCTTGGGACACCAGGAAACGGCCAATGTTAGGGCTGTATTCTTACAGCCCAATTTCCCCGCACTATTCTCTCGGAACAAACTTCCGTCCCGGATAAACCGGCAGACCATCTGAACCGACAGGACTTGGTTTGACAGTTGCCCTTTAGGGCAATCTGTCTTTGGTACTCACGGTACGAAATCCTCAGAAATCTCCGAGAGATAGCCTCTGGGTTTAGCGGCTTTTCTTGTATAATACCGGAAGCGATCCCAAGCACTGGAGGTTTCATGAGAATCCGCCTGGGTTTTCTATTCGGGATTTTCCTCGCAGCCGCTGTGTCAGCTCACGGGGCCACCATCGTATTTGACAACTTCAGCTGCCCGGACAGCGTTAGCCTGACTGGGGCATCCGGCTTCAATGACAATGTCATCACGTGCTCGGGCTCCCTCGGCGGAGAGCGAGAGGATTTTCTCCTGATCAGCGGTGGATCGAGCAGTTCGGTAACTACAATGAATTCCAATCCGCCTACTGGCGCCGTCACTGGAACGTTCGGCAGCGGGATCGACGAGTTCGCGGGAATGGTTTGGGGCAGCTTCTCAAATGAATTGAACCTGGATCTTGTCGGCGATTCGATACTGGTCCGGATCCAGTCGGACTCGGGAGGGACCCTCACCGCGGGTTTGTGCAGTTCGGCCGGTAGTCCCTTCTGCAACGGTGATAATTACAGTGCGACATTCTCAGGAAGCGCCGGTTATCAGGACGTGCTCATTCCTCTAACGGGGACTCCGACAGCAGTTTTGGGAAGCGGTGGAAACCTGGAAGATGTGAATGTCGTAAATGTCTATCTGTCGCTCGACACTCCGGGATCGACTTGGACAATAGATGGAGTTGAGCCTGTGCCCGAACCCTCGACTCTCCTGCTGTTGACCATCGGACTGTTGCTGGTGGTGATGATTCGCTCTCGGTGCGTAAAAGACTTCTCTTAGAACTTGATGTGCCGCCTGTCTGGCCCGTCCGATGACTGGCCCAGAAGACTTTGG